>NZ_JAICBZ010000052.1 GCF_020179405.1 Xinfangfangia pollutisoli
GGCCCAGCGCGCCCCAGCCGAGGGCCGCGGTCACAAGGGTGCCCGCCGCGGCGATCCAGAACGGCGCCTCCAGCGCCTGGGCGCGCGGCAGGGGCCCGTCCAGCAGCCGCATCGTCAGGCCCGACAGAACCAGGCCCAGCGGGATCATCCCCCAGGCCAACAGCCGGTAAATCGCATTGACCCGGCCCAGCAGCGCATCGGGGATCATCCGCTGCCGGGTTGAAACCGAGACGGTGTTCCAGACCAGCCCGGTGAATTCGAACGCCACCATCACCAGCGCCAGCGCCCAAGGGCCCGGCACCAGCGCGATGGCGGCAAAGGTCGGGGCCGAGGCGAGCAGCATCCATTGCGCCGTCCGCGCCGGGCCCAAGGCGCGCACCACCCGCTCGCCCAGAAGTCCGCCCGCGATCCCGCCCAGGGCGCCCGCGGCCAGGATCAGCCCGTAAGCCTCGGCTTCGATGCCCAGGTTCTCTTGCGCATGCAGCAGAAGCGCCACCATGACCATCTGGAAGAACAGGTTCCACAGCCCGGTCAGCCAGGCCAGGGTGCGCAAAAGCGGCGCGGCGCGCAGGAAGGCCAGCCCCTCGGCCAGTTCGCGCCGCCAATGCCGGGGCGCGCCCGAGGCGGCAGGGCGGAAGCTGCCGGCGATCCGCCACAGGATCATCGCGGCGCAGCCATAGCACAGCGCATTGACGGCGAAGGGCAGGGGCACGAAGGCACCGATCAAGAGCGCCCCCAGCGCCGGGCCGATCAGCGCATTGCCGATCAGTTCCACGCTCCACAGCCGGCCATTGGCCTGTTCCAGCCGCGCGGGCGGCACCAGGGCGGGCAGCATGGTCTGGGCGGCATTGTCGCGAAACACCTCGGCCGAGCCGACCAGCAGGGCCGCGATCATCAGCGCCGCAAAGGCCGGAACCGAGGCCAGGCCTTCGGCCGGCGCGGGCGGCAGGGGCAGGGCCAGAAGCAGCGCCAGGGCGACGCCGGCAAAGCCCGCGGCGCGCAGGATATCCATGGCCAGGATCAGCCGCCGGCGGTCGACCCGGTCGGTCACCACCCCCGCGATCAGCGCCAGAAGCGGCCAGGGCAGGCGCAGCGCCACCGGCACGGCGGCGATCAGCATCGGATCGCGGGTCAAAAGCGTCGCCACCCAGGCCCAGGCCAGCGTGGCGATCCCGTCGCCCAGATTGGTCAGGCCGCTGGCGGCGATGAAACGCGAAAGTGTGGACCCAAGCATCCCTGCCCCTTTTTCGGGTCAGAATGACCAGCGCCCGGGCAAAGCGCAAGGCCCGCGGCTTGCGCCGCGGGCCGCTGATTTTCGTCGAAAATCAGATCTGTCTTACAGGGTCGGATACAGCGGGAAGCGGGCGCACAGCGCTGCGACCTCGGCCTTCACCTTGGCCTCGACCTCGCCATTGTCGGCCTCGCCATGCGCGGCCAGCCCGTCGACGACCTCGACGATCCAGCGGGCGATCTGGCGGAACTCGGCCTCGCCGAAGCCGCGGGTGGTGCCCGCCGGCGTGCCCAGGCGCACGCCCGAGGTCACGAAGGGCTTTTCGGGGTCAAACGGCACGCCGTTCTTGTTGCAGGTGATATGCGCCCGGCCCAAAGCGGCCTCGGCCGCCTTGCCGGTGACCTTCTTCGGCCGCAGGTCGGCCAGGCACAGATGGTTGTCGGTCCCGCCCGAGACGATGTCGATCCCGCCCTTCATCAGCTCATCCGCCAGCGCCGCGGCATTGGCCTTGACCTGGGCGGCATAGGCCTTGAATTCCGGCCGCAGCGCCTCGCCGAAGGCCACGGCCTTGGCGGCGATCACATGCATCAGCGGGCCGCCCTGCAGGCCGGGGAACACCGCCGAGTTGATCTTCTTGGCGATATCCTCGTCATTGCACAGGATCATGCCCCCGCGCGGGCCGCGCAGCGACTTGTGGGTGGTCGTCGTCACCACATGCGCATGCGGGATCGGCGAGGCATGGACGCCCCCCGCCACCAGACCGGCGATATGCGCCATGTCGACATGCAGATAGGCACCGATCTCATCGGCGATGGCGCGGAAGGCGGCCCAGTCCCATTCGCGGCTATAGGCGGTGCCGCCGGCCAGGATCAGCTTCGGCCGGGTCTCAAGCGCCTTGGCGCGGACCTCTTCCATGTCCAGCCGCTGGTCCTGGGCGCGCACGCCATAGGACACCACGTTGAACCACTTGCCCGACATGTTGACCGGCGAGCCATGGGTCAGGTGGCCGCCCGAATTCAGGTCCAGCCCCATGAACGTATCGCCCGGCTTCAGAAGCGCCAGGAACACGGCCTGGTTCATCTGGCTACCCGAATTCGGCTGCACATTGGCGAAGTTGCAGCCGAACAGCTGCTTGGCGCGTTCGATCGCCAGGGTTTCCGCCACGTCGACGAACTGGCAGCCGCCGTAATAGCGCTTGCCCGGATAGCCCTCGGCATATTTGTTGGTCAGGACCGAGCCCTGCGCCTGCAGCACAGCCAGCGAGACGATGTTCTCCGAGGCGATCAACTCGATCTCCTCGCGCTGGCGCCCAAGTTCCGAGGTGACGGCACCGAACAGGTCAGGGTCGCGGGAGGAAAGCTCTTCGGTGAAGAAGCCGGTGTCGCGGTGGGGGGCGTTCATGCACGTCTCCGTATCGGATGGCTGGAGGATGGGCGGGGTTTTAGACCGGAACCGGGCGCGGGGAAAGGCGCGAAAGCGACGCTAGGTCGGGCTGCGGCGAAATCGCCCGGCGGGCCGGGGTTTTGGCGGGGCGCGTATCCGGGGTTGAGTTCGGCCGCCGCAGCGGTGATGCTGCCGCCGCGCGGAGGGCAGAATGCAGGGCAGGATCAGGTTCACGGCGTCCGAGGCGCCGACGGCGCAGCAAGCGCTGTTACGGCTTATCGCGCGCTATGGTCAGGCGGAACCGGCGGCGGCGCGGGTGATCGTGGCGCTGGGCGGCGACGGCTTCATGCTTGAGACGCTGCATTCCGATGTCGCCCGCGACCTGCCGGTCTACGGGATGAACCGCGGCACCATCGGCTTCATGATGAACGCCTTCTCCGATGCCGATCTGCCCGAACGGCTGGCGGCGGCGGAAGAGGCGAAGATCAACTCGCTGCGCATGCTGGCCGAGGATGCCGATGGCCGGGTGACCGAGGCTTTGGCGATCAACGAAGTGGCGCTGTTGCGGCAGGGGCCGCAGGCGGCCAAGCTGCGGGTGCTGGTCGATGGGCGCGAAAGACTGCCCGAACTGGTCTGCGACGGCGCGCTGGTGGCGACGCCCGCGGGCTCGACCGCCTATAATTACTCGGCCCATGGTCCGATCCTGCCGATCGGCGCCGATGTGCTGGCGCTGACGGCGGTCGCGGCCTTCCGGCCCCGGCGCTGGCGCGGCGCGCTCTTGCCCAAGACCGCCGAAGTGCGGCTGGAGGTGCTGGAGCCCGGAAAACGCCCGGTCATGGCAGATGCCGACAGCCGCGCCTCGGTGCGCGATGTGGTCTCGGTCACCGTGCGCTCGGCGCCGGATGTCACCCATCGCATCCTGTTCGACCCCGGCCATGGGCTGGAAGAGCGGCTGATCAACGAACAGTTCGTCTGATCCCGGCCAACATCTTTCCCGGCCCGGATGGCCTTCATTTGTCCGAAAATATCCCGGGGGGAGGCGCAGCCGGGGGGGCAGAGCCCCCCTCTACCCGGCCTTGCCCGTCACGCCACGGCCCCAGGCATCGAGCTTGCGGTAAAGCGTCGAGGGCGAGATATCCAGATCGCGCGCCGCCCGCGGCACCGAGCCGTCATGGCGCTCAAGCGCGGCCTCGATGGCGCGGCGCTCGATCTCGGCCAGGGTCAGCCGGTCCCAGCCGGCGGGCAGTCCGGCCGGGGCCGGGCCCGCCGCTGCCATCCCTGCGGCCATCCCGCCCGCCATCCCCGCCGCGGCGGCGGGCCCCGCCAGCGGCAGGGGGGCCAGATCCGGCTTCGGCGTCTCGTCCAGTGTCTGCTGCAAAAGGAGGGGCAACATGGCGGGCGTCACCACCCCGCCCTCGTTCAGCACCACCACATTGCGGATCACGTTCAGAAGCTGACGCACATTGCCGGGCCAGTCCTGCGCCAGAAGGAAGGCCTCGGTCTCGGGTGACAGCCCGTCGAAGCGGCGGCCCTCTTCGGCGGCGAAACGGTCCAGCGCGGCGGCGGCGATTTCCACCACGTCGCGGCCGCGATCGCGCAGGGGCGGCATGTGGATCGGCACCACATACAGCCGATAGAACAGATCCTCGCGGAACTGGCCGCGCCGCACCGCCTCGACCGGATCGCGATTGGTGGCGCAGACGATGCGGACATTCACCTTGCGCGGCCGCACCGCCCCCACGGGCTGGATGGTCGAGGTCTGCAGGAAGCGCAGCAGCTTGGTCTGCAGCGCCGGCGCCATCTCGCAGATCTCGTCCAGAAACAGCGTGCCGCCATCGGCCGCGGCGGCGGCACCCGGCTTGTCGGAAATCGCCCCGGTGAAACTGCCCTTCATATGGCCGAAGACTTCGGATTCCAGCAGATCGGGCGGGATCGCGCCGCAGTTCAGCGCGATGAACGGGCCCTGTGCGCGCGCTGATCCCGCATGCACCGCCAGGGCGGCCAGTTCCTTGCCCGTGCCGCTTTCGCCGGTGATGAACACCGTGGCCATCGAGCGCGCGACCGAGGCGATCACCCGATGCACCCGCGCCATTGCCTCGGACGCACCGATGAAGCCCGTCCGTGCGGCCACATCGGCGGCGGGCCGGCGGCGGTTGCGCTCGGGCGTGCCGGTTTCGCGGGCGCGGCGGCTGGCCTCGTCGGCGGCGGCCCGGATCGCCGACAGGAAGCGCGTCTCCTCGAAGGGTTTCAGCAGAAAGTCATGCGCGCCCGCCCGCATCGCCGCGACGGCGCGGTCGACCGAGCCATGGGCGGTCATCACCACGATGCAGGTGTCGGGCGCGCGCGCCAGCATCTGGTCCAGCAGCGTGATCCCGTCGGCATCGGGCAGCATCAGGTCCAGCAGCACGACCGGCGGCAGAGTGGCGCGGAACAGCCGCATCCCCTCGGCCGCGGTCGAGGCGACCTGCACCGAAAACCCCGCCGCGGTCAGGACCGAGCGGTAGACCATCTGCAGCGAGGGCGTGTCCTCGATCAGCAACAGCCCGGGCGGGCCGGCAGAGACGGGCGGGGTAGGGGCGGGGGGCGGGGTCATGATCGCTCGTGCTGCAGACTGGCCAGCCGGCAGGACAGTTGCGCCACCGCCGCCAGGACCGGCTGGGCAAGCCCGGCAAGGGTTTCCGGATCGGACCCGGGGGCCGCGCCGGACGCAGATCCGGCGCCGGGCTGCGCCTCGGCATGGGCGGCGGTGTTCAGCGTGCGCGCCGCACTGGCCAGACGCAGCGCGCCCACCGATCCGCCGACGGCGATCAGCACATGGCTGGCCGCGCGCAGGGCCGCCCGGTCATCCTGCGGCAGCGCCAGCTCGATCTGCCGCGCCGCGCTGTCCAGATCGGTGCGGATGCGGCGCAGAAGCTCGGGCGCGTCCTGCGGCCCGGCCAGCTCCAGCAGCCGCTGCAGCCGTGTCGGATCGTCCTCGGGCGGCGGCCGGTCGGCATCGCGCCGCGCGACGATGCGCTCCAGCGCGGCACTGGCCGCCGTCAGGTCCTTGCGGTCTTCGCCCTGCAGATGCTGCGCCAGATCGGCCAGCCCGCTGCGCAGCCGAAACAGCGCGCCCGAGATGATCTCGGGCGTCCCGCCCTGGGAAGGCGCAGGACGATCGCCGCGTCTGCGTGAACTCATGTGCCGTCCAATCCCCGAGGCGCGCCAGATGCCAATGCGGCCTAGGCTGCCATCAGGGCGACGGCAAGTCCAGATCCTGACCGGCGCCGGCGCGCCGGTCTTGGGGTTTCGCGCGCCTAGCCTTTCGCCAGCCCGATCCCGCGCAGCGCCGCGGCGATTTCATCCAGGATCGCCGGGTCGTCGATCGTGGCGGGCATCTTCCAGTCGTGCCCGTCTGCGATCTTGACCATGGTCCCGCGCAGGATCTTGCCCGAGCGGGTCTTGGGCAGGCGGTCCACCACCAGAGCGCGCTTGAAATCGGCCACCGGGCCGATCCTTTCGCGCATCAGGGCCACGCATTCCTTGACCACATCGGCCGGAACGCGGTTGGCCCCCTTGTTCAGGCAGAGGAAGCCCAGGGGCGACTGGCCCTTCAACTCGTCCGACACACCGATCACGGCACACTCAGCCACATCGCTGTGGCTGGACAGGACTTCCTCCATTGCGCCGGTCGATAGGCGATGGCCCGCGACGTTGATCACGTCATCGGTGCGGGCCATGATGTAGAGATAGCCATCCTCGTCCACGTAACCGGCATCCCCCGTCTCGTAATAGCCGGGGAAGTGGTCGAGGTAACTTTTGCGAAACCGCGCTTCGGCATTCCACAGCGTGGGCAGCGTGCCGGGCGGCAGCGGCAACTTGACGGCGATGGCACCCAGCGTGCCGGGGCTGACCGGATGGCCGCCCTCGTCCAGCACCTGAACGTCGAAGCCGGGCATCGCCACCGAAGGCGAGCCGATCTTGACCGGCAGCGGCTCGATCCCCATCGGGTTCGCGGCAATGGCCCAGCCGGTCTCGGTCTGCCACCAATGGTCGATCACCGGCACCTTCAGATGCCGCTGCGCCCAAAGGATCGTATCGGGATCGGCGCGTTCGCCGGCCAGATACAGCGTCTTCAGCGTCTTCATGTTGTATTCGGTGACGAATTCGCCGGCCGGATCCTCGCGCTTGATCGCGCGCAGCGCGGTGGGCGCGGTGAACAGGACCTTTACCTTGTTCTCCGAGACCACGCGCCAGAAGGTGCCGGCATCGGGCGTGCCGATCGGCTTGCCTTCGAAGACCACGGTGGTGCAGCCGGCCAGCAGCGGGCCATAACAGATATAGCTGTGCCCCACGACCCAGCCCACATCCGAGGCCGCCCAGAACACATCGCCCGGGCCGCAATCATAGATCGCGCGCATGGTCCACATCAGCGCCACCGCATGGCCCGCGGTCGGGCGCACCACGCCCTTGGGCGCGCCGGTCGTGCCCGAGGTATACAGGATATAGGCCGGGTGGTTGCCTTCCACCGGCACGCAATCGGCGGGCTCCACCCCGTATTGGAACGTGTGCCAGGCCACATCGCGGCCTTCGGTCAGCTTGGCCACTTCCTGCTCGCGCTGGAAGATCACGCAGAAATCGGGCTTGTGCTTCGCCGCGTCGATGGCGGCGTCGAGCAGCGGCTTGTAATGCACGATCCGGTTCGGCTCGATCCCGCAGGAGGCGGCGATGATCGCCTTCGGCGTGCAATCGTCGATCCGCACCGCCAGTTCATTGGCGGCGAACCCGCCGAAGACCACCGAATGGATGGCGCCCAGACGGGCGCAGGCCAGCATCGCCTCCAGCGCTTCGGGGATCATCGGCATGTAGATGATGACGCGGTCGCCCTTTTCCACGCCCTTGGCGCGCAAGGCCCCGGCAAGGCTGGCGACGCGGCTTTGCAATTCCTTGTAGGTGATGCCCTTTTTCAGATGGGTGACCGGGCTGTCATGGATGATCGCCAGCTGATTGCCGCGGCCCGCCTGCACATGGCGGTCGACCGCGTTCCAGCAGGTGTTCATCATCCCGTCGGTGAACCATTCATACAGGGGCGCGCGGCTGTCGTTCAGCGCGGCCGTGGGGCGTTTGGTCCAGTCGATCGCGCCGGCGGCATCCATCCAGAACCCATCGGGATCGGCCTTCCACTTGCCATAAATATCCGCGTAACCCATCACAGCCCTCCCCCTTGCTGCCCCTCCAAGGCGCTCTTTGTGTTACGGCAGGTCCGCGGGCTGACGCAACGCCGTTACCGGAAACGGTCGGGCGCTTGGGCAAAATCTTTGCAGAAATGCGGAGAATCCGGATGCGAAGTTTTGCAAAGCCCCGCCTGCTGGCAAGTTCGCGGCGAAGTGGGGCCGGATTTGCAAATTTTCCGCGAGAGGTTGCGAAGAGGTGCCGGCGACTCACCCCGGGCGTTGGCGCTTGGGGCAGGCGCCGGGGGCGCTGCCCCCGGGCCCCCGGGATATTTTTGCAGAGAGGAAGGCGGCAGGCCTTTTGGGGGCGTGGCCTGGCTGTCTAGCTGTAATGGGCGACGGGCGTGCCGGCGATGGCCGACATGTTCAACAACCCGCGCGTGGTGATCGAGGGGGTGACCACGTGGGCGCGGTTGCCCATGCCCATCAGGATCGGCCCGACCTCCAGCCCGCCGGCGCGCAGCTTCAGGATGTTGCGCGCCGCATTGGCCGCATCGGTGAAGCCGAAGATCAGGATATTGGCCGCCCCGTTCAGCCGCGAATTCGGGAAGATCCGCGCCCGCAGCTCGGGGTCCAGCGCCGCATCGGTGCTCATCTCGCCTTCATATTCGAAATTCACCTCTTGCACGTCGAGGATTTCCAGCGCCGCCCGCATCCGCCGCCCGGAATCGCTGTCGAGATTGCCGAAATTCGAATGCGAACACAGCGCGACCTTCGGCGCCAGGCCGAAGCGGCGCACATGCCGGGCGGCGCCGATGGCGCTGTCGGCGATCTGTTCGGGCGTGGGGGCCGCGTTCACATGCGTGTCGGCGATGAAAAGCGGGCCCTCTTCCTGGATCATCAGCGACAGCGCGCCCTGGGGGCGCAGACCGCCGCGGGCCAGGATCTCGCGCACATAGCGCAGGTGCCAGGAATATTCGCCATAGGTGCCGCAGATCATGCTTTCCGCATCGCCCCGATGCACCGCGATCGCCGCGATGGCGGTGGAATTGGTGCGCAGTACGGTGCGGGCGATGTCGGGCGTGACGCCGCGGCGTTCCATCAGCTCGTGATAGGTCGACCAGTAATCGCGATAGCGGCCGTCGCTTTCCGGGTTCACGATCTCGAAATCGCGGTCGGGGCGGATCGGCAGGCCGGCGCGCTCGGCCCGGGTGGCCATGACCTCGGGCCGGCCGATCAGGATCGGCTTGTCGGTGGTTTCTTCCAGCATCGCATTGGCGGCGCGCAGCACGCGTTCATCCTCGCCCTCGGCAAAGATGATCCGGCGGGTGGCCTGGCGGGCGGCTTCGAAGACCGGCCGCATGATCAGCGCCGATTTGAACACCGAGCCGTTCAGCCGTTCCTTATAGGCTTCCAGGTCGCTGATCGGGCGCGAGGCGATGCCGGTTGCCATGCCGGCCTTGGCCACCGCCTTGGCGACGACGCCGATCAGCCGCGGGTCGAAGGGTTTGGGGATCAGGTAGTCGGGGCCGAAGGTCAGCGTCTCGCCGTGATAGGCCGCCGCCGCCTCGGCCGAGGTGGTGGCACGGGCCAGCGCCGCGATGCCTTCGATACAGGCCAGCTCCATTTCCTTGTTGATCGTGGTCGCGCCGATATCCAGCGCGCCGCGGAAGATGAAGGGGAAGCACAGAACGTTGTTGACCTGGTTGGGAAAGTCGCTGCGGCCGGTGGCGATGATCGCATCGGGCGCGACCGAGCGGACCTGGTCGGGCAGGATTTCCGGCGTCGGATTGGCCAGCGCGAAGACGATGGGTTTCGGCGCCATCTTCGCCACCATCGCGGGCGTCAGCACCCCGGGGCCCGACAGGCCCAGGAACAGATCCGCCCCCGCGATCACCTGATCCAGCGTGCCGGACTGGTGCCCTTGGGCGAAATTGGCCTTTTGCGGCGTCATCTGCTCGGTCCGGCCGTGATAGACCAGGCCGGCCAGGTCGCAGAGCCAGATATTCTCGCGCCGCACGCCCAGCTTCACCAGCATCTCAAGGCAGGCGATGCCGGCCGCGCCGCCGCCGGTCGAGACAACCTTGATCTGGTCGAAGCGCTTTTCGGCGACGATCAGCGCATTGGTGGCGGCCGCGCCCACGACGATGGCCGTACCATGCTGGTCATCGTGGAAAACCGGGATGTTCATCCGCTCGCGGCAGATTTGTTCAACGATGAAACAATCCGGCGCCTTGATGTCTTCCAGGTTCACCGCGCCGAAGGTCGGCTCCAGCGCGCAGACGATATCGGCCAGTTTATACGGGTCGGGTTCGTTCACCTCGATGTCGAAACAGTCGATATTGGCGAATTTCTTGAACAGGACCGCCTTGCCTTCCATCACCGGCTTCGACGCCAGCGCGCCGATATTGCCCAGGCCCAGCACGGCGGTGCCGTTTGACACCACAGCGACCAGATTCCCGCGCGAGGTATAGCGCGAGGCGGTGGCGGGATCGGCCTGGATTTCCAGGCAGGCCTCGGCCACGCCGGGCGAATAGGCGCGCGACAGGTCGCGGCCATTGGCCAGCGGCTTGGTGGCGCGGATCTCCAGCTTCCCGGGCTTCGGGTATTCGTGGTAATCCAGCGCGGCCTGCCGCGTCGCGGCGCGGGCCTCGTCGTGGCGGTCTTCGCTCATGACACCCTCCCATAGGATGGTTCAACCTTAAACCATCTATAACGCCGCGCCAAGCTGCGGCGATCCACAACTCTTTCTCGGCCGGCTTGCAAATCCGGCCCCCGTCGCCGCATGCTGCGATCAAAGCGGAGAGATCGACATGACGCAAACCCGGGCCGAGATTCAAGTGCCGACGACCAGTCTGCGAGAGGATCTGCCCTTTTTCACCAAGGTGCTGGGGATGCGGCTGGACATGATCTATCCGGCCGACAATCCGGCGGTGGCGGTGGTGTCGGGCCATGGGCTGCGGCTGCGGCTGGAAGAGGGGCCGGGCGCGCCGGTGCGGCTGCGGATCCTGACCGAGACGCCCGAGGCCTTTGCCGATGGCGCGCGCGCGCTGGTGGCGCCGGGCGGCGCGCAGGTCGAGATCGACGAATTGGACCCGCCGCTGGTGCTGCCCCAGACCGAACATGCCTTCGTCGTCCGCCGGCTGGCCGATCAGGCCCCTTGGGTGATCGGGCGGGCGGGGATGATGTATCGCGATCTGGTGCCAAGTCGCCTGGGGGGCGCGATGATCGCCAGCCACATCCGCGTGCCCGATGGCAAGGTGCCGGACATGGTGCATTTCCACAAGGTCGGCTTCCAGCTGATCTTCTGCATCCATGGCTGGGTCGATGTGCTGTACGAGGATCAGGGCGGGATCCGCCGGCTGCATGCCGGCGACTGCTTCATCCAGCCGCCGCAGATCCGCCACCGGGTGCTGGAATCGGGCGACGGCATCGAGGTGATCGAAATCGGGGTGCCGGCCGAGCATATCACCGAGATCGACCATGAGATGACCTTGCCCAGCCCGCATTTCCGCCCCGAGCGCGAATGGGAGGGCCAGCGTTTCGTGCATTCGGTCGGACGCGAGGGTCAGTTCCGGCCCTGGCGCATCCCGGGCTTCGTGGCGCGCGACACCACGATTGCCGAACACACCAAGGGCGTGGCAGGGGTGATGGTGGCGCGGCCCGATGGCCGCGCTGAGGCGCCTTGGGTGCGCCATGCCGGCGACATCCTGTTCGGCTTCGTGATGACGGGCGGCATGGTGCTGATGGGCGAGGGGAAAGACCCGTTCCGCCTGGGGCCGGGCGACGCCTATGTCATCCCGCCCGGGATGGCGACGCGCTTTGCCGAGGTCTCGGACGATCTGGAGATCCTGGAAGTGGCGCTGCCGGCCGATCCGGTGACCGAGGTCGTGCCGGCGCCCTGAGGCGGGGCGCGCTTTCTGGCTGGCGCCGGGGGGCTGTCTGCCCCCCTCGCCACCGGTTTCTCGAACCGGTGGAGAAACCGGGGCTCGCCCCCCGAGGATATTTTTAGACAGATGAAACTTGCTTGGGCAGGTCAGGGGGCGGGGCTGGCTGCGGGCAGGCTCAGATCGGCCACCAAGGGCAGATGGTCCGAGGCCAGCGCGGTCAGGCCGCTGCGCAGCGCCTGGGCGCCGGAGAGGGCGGCGAATTCCGGGCTGACGGCGATGCGGTCCAGCGCGAAGACCGGCGCGCGGGCGTGCCAGGTCGGCCCGCCCGACAGGATGCGGAAGCCCGGCGCCAGCCGGCCGAGCCCGACCTTCAGCGAGCGTTCGTTGAAATCGCCCGCGATCAGCGTGGGCAGGGCCGGGCCTTGGGCCAGGCTGGACAGGATCGCCGACAGCTGCGCCCGGCGCGAGGTGCGCAGCAGGCCCAGATGCACCCCCAGCACCCGCAGCCGCGCCGTGCCCTTGGCCAGCACCGCCTCGACAAAGCCGCGCGGCTCGACCCCCGGCAGGTCGTGATGGCGCAGATCCTCGACCGTGACACCGGGCGCGGTCAGAAGCGCGTTGCCATGCCAGCCCAGGCTGGTGCGGCCATGCTCGAACCGGGCGGGCAGAAGGCCGGTCTCGGCCTGGATCCTGGGCGCAAGCAGCACGGGCGGGCGCGGCGGCAGGCGGAAATCGGCCTCTTGCAGCAGCATGATATCGGGGGCGAGCTGGCCGATCACCTGCATCACCCGGTCGGGATCGCGGCGCCGGTCGGTGCCCATGGCCTTGCGGATGTTCCAGGTGGCGATGCGCAGCGGGACGGGATCGGTCACAGGATCGGGGCTCCGAGGCGGAAGATGCCCTCGACCAGGCGGCGGGGCAGGGGGGCGGAATGCAGGCCCTCGGCGCAAAGCGGCAGAAGGCCCTCGAACCAGTCTTCCAGCGCGGCGGCGCTGGTTGCGTCATAGGCCATCAACACGGTCTCGAAATTCAGCAGCATCGAGCGGACATCGAAATTCGCCGAGCCGATCCAGCCCCAATCGTCGATCAGCCCGGCCTTGGCATGCATCATCCCGGGCTGGAAGCGCAGGATCCGGCAGCCGGCCCGCGCCATTTCGCGCAAGTAGGCGCCGCGGGCCAGATCGGCCGTCCATTGGTTCGACTTCTCGGGCAGAAGGATGCGCACATCGCGCCCGGCCCGCGCCGCCGTGGCCAGCGCAAGCGCCAGCATCTCGGTCGGGACGAAATAGGGCGTGGCGATCCAGACCCGGCTTTCGGCGCGGTGGATGGCCGAGACCAGCCCGTCATGCAACACGTCGCGCGATTCGTCGGGGCCTGCGGGCACCAGTTGCAGCGCCTGGGCGCCGGTGGTGCTGGCAAGGGGCGGGGGCGGTTCCAGCAGCGGGCCGCCGGCCAGGTGCCAGTCGGCCGCGAAGACCTCGGCCCAGGCGCGGGCGATCGGGCCTTCGGCGCTGAAGCTGAGATCCAGCCAGCTGGGCCGGTGATCGGGGCGGAAATAGGCATCTGCCACATTGCGCCCGCCGGCCCAGACCCGGATCCCGTCGACCACCACCAGCTTGCGGTGGTTGCGCAGGTTCAGCCCTCCGGCCCCGCGCAGCGCCAGAACCGGCGAGACGAAGCGCAATTCGCCCCCCGCCTGCACGAAGCGGCGCAGATCGGCGCGCGGGCGGTTGAGGAAGGTGGCGAAGCGGTCCAGCGCCAGGCGCACCGTCACCCCGGCCGCGGCGCGTTCGGTCAGCGCGCGCACGAAGGCGCGGCCGCTGGCATCGTCGGCAAGAATGTAAAGCAGCACTTCGATCTGGCGTTCGGCCTGGCCGATCATGTCTTGCAGCGCCGTGCCGGCCACCTCGGGGCTGGCATGCAGCCGAAAGCGGTTGCCGGTGGTGACGGCCGAACCGCCCAAGCTGCGAAACAGCTGCGCCGCCTGGGGCGGTGCGGGGTCCAGCATCGTCTCGGGTTCGGCGGCGAAGCGGATCTGTTCGGCGCGGCGGCGCTGCTTGCGAAAGCCCAGCGTCAGGAACAGCGGCACCGCCAGGTAGGGCAGGGCGATGATGAACAGGATCCAGGCCACGGCCGATTGCGGGGTGCGCCGCGGCTGCAGCACCAGGATCATCGCCAGCGCGACCAGAAGCACGCCCAGGACGACCAGAAGGTGTTCCAGAAACAGGATCATTCCCGGATGCTAGCCGGGCCCCGGCCCGCGGCCAAGAGCGCACGGGGACGGAAATTTTTGCCGCAACCGCAGTTTCTGGGCCGGGTTGCCTTGCGGGCGGGCGGGACGCTGCCTAGGTAGCGGCGAAATGCCTTGCGTCGTTGCCGGTTCTGGCCGGGATCGGCGCGGGTGGACGGACCGGACCAACCGGAACAGGGACATCATGGAAATCTTTACATATGAGGGCTTCATCGCCCTTCTGCAGGTCATCGGCATCGACCTTGTCTTGGCCGGTGACAATGCCATCGTGATCGGGTTGGCCGCTGCAGGCCTGCCCAAGGAACAGCGCGGCAAGGCGATTCTGATCGGGATCCTGGCCGCCACCGTGCTGCGGATCGGCTTTGCGCTGATCACCACCCATCTTCTGGCCATTGTCGGCCTTCTGCTGGCGGGCGGCATCCTGCTTCTGTGGGTGTGCTGGAAGATGTGGCGCGAGCTGCGCGCGGGGGGCGCGGAAGACCATCACGCCGCGACCGAGGCGCTGAGCGATCAGGACCTGAACGCCGATGGCACCGTGGCCGGCGGCGCGCCGCGCAAGACCTTTGCCCAGGCGGCCTGGCAGATCGTCATCGCCGACATCTCGATGAGCCTTGACAACGTCCTGGCCGTGGCCGGGGCCGCGCGCGAACATCCGACCGTGCTGATCATCGGCCTGGCGCTGTCGATCGCGCTGATGGGGATCGCCGCCAGCTTCATCGCCCGGCTGCTGAACAAGCACCGCTGGATCGCCTATATCGGCCTCTTGATCATCGTCTATGTGGCGCTGAAGATGATCTGGGAAGGCTGGCACGAGGTCGAACCGCTGGTCGTCGGCATGCTGTGATGCCCTAAGGGGAAGACACGAAAAGGCCGCGGAACCAGGGTTCCGCGGCCTTTTTCTGTGTCGGGTCAGAACCTTGTGGGCAGGCAGGCGTCCATGCTGCGCCCAGGCGTCCGGCCGGCCAGCAGATCGGCCACCAGCCCCGCCGTCACCGGCGCCAGCGTCACGCCCAGATGGCCATGGCCGAAGGCATGGATCACATCCGCCCCCCCGCGCGAGGCGCCGATCACCGGCACACTGTCGGGGATCGAGGGGCGGAAGCCCATCCAGCTGCGGTCGGGCGTGGCGGGCAGGTCGGGAAAGACGCTGCGCGCACCTTCCACCAGTTTGGCAATCCGGTGCGCCGAGGGCGGCGCGGTCAGCCCGCCCAGTTCCACCGTGCCCACGGCGCGCAGGCGCCCCTTCATCGGGCACAGGTAGAAGCCGCGCGCCATGACGCAGGAGGGGCGGGTCAGAAGCGGCGCCTGCATGTCCCATTCGACATGGTAGCCGCGTTCGGTGTCCAAGGGGATCGCGTCGCCCGCCATCCGGGCCAAGGCGCGGGAATGGGCGCCGGCGGCCAGCACCACCCGGCGCGCCTTCAGCTGGAAACCGGGGCCGGTCACCGCAACCCCATCGGGGCCGCGCGACAGGGCGGTTGCGGCAAAGCGCAAATGCTCGGCCCCGGTCAGCACCTTCGCGGCCAACGCCTGCATCATCGCGCCGGGATCATCCAGGAAGATCGCATCGGGAAAGAAGGCGGCGCCCGCAAGGGGCGGCAGGCCGGGCTCCAGCTGCGCCAGCTCAGTGCCGTCGATCACCCGGACCGACACGCCCAGCGCCCGGCGGCGGGCCATTTCGGCTTCGGCCCGGGCGGCTTCGGCCGGGCTGCCGTAAAGATACAGGCAGCCGCGCGGATGCAGGATCTGCGTGGCACCAATCCGGGCGGCAAGGTCCTGCCACAGCGGCCCCGCCCCCTTCAGCAGCGCCGCGATGGCCGCGGCATTGCGCGCGGCCGGGCCCGGCAGCGACTGGCGGGCAAAGCGCAACAGCCAGGGCAGCAGCGCCGGCAGCCCGGCATGGCGGATCGCCAGGGGCGAATTGCGGTTCAAAAGCAGCGAGGGCAGCGCGGTCAGCACGTCGGGCGTGCCGACCGGGGCCACGGCATAATCGGCAATCGTGCCGGCATTGCCGTAGCTGGCGCCCATGCCCGGATCGCCCGGGTCGATCAGCGTGACCGTCCGGCCCTCGGCCAGCAGCCGTTCGGCCACGGCCAGGCCGATGACGCCGGCGCCGATCACGGCGATTTCGGTGGTGTGGTGGCGGGTCATCTTCGCGATGCTCCTTAAGTGCCTTCGGCCTTCCGCCGCTTGGACGGAAGGCCGAAGGCTGCGACGCTGGCCGGCCCTTACAGGCAGGCCTCGAACAGGGCGCGGGTGTTTTCCGCCGTCATCTCGATCGGATTGCCGCCGCAGGACGGGTCTTCCAGCGCCATTTCCGTCAACAGCGCCAGATCGGGATCCTTCACCCCCAGCGCGGTCAGGGTTTCCGGGATGGCCAGCGTCTTGCGCAATTCCATCACCGCGGCGCGGAAGCCGTCAAACCCGCCTTCGATGCCCAGATAGGCGGCGGCGGCCTTGATCCGGTCCTCGATGGCCGGGCGGTTGAAATCCAGCACCATGGGCATCACCACCGCATTGGTGGTGCCGTGATGGGTGCCATAGACCGCGCCGATCGGATGGGACAGCGA
Source organism: Xinfangfangia pollutisoli (assembly GCF_020179405.1). Lineage (GTDB taxonomy): Bacteria > Pseudomonadota > Alphaproteobacteria > Rhodobacterales > Rhodobacteraceae > Pseudogemmobacter > Pseudogemmobacter pollutisoli. The sequence goes on from NZ_JAICBZ010000052.1 coordinate 16,476, forward strand.
ATGGATCGCGCCAAGGCCCTTCTGGAACGCGACCGCGCCCATGGCCGCGGCACTCATCATATGGCCGCGCGCCATCAGGTCGTTCGGATCGGCATAGACCTTGGGCAGGTTTTCGAACACCAGCCGCATGCCTTCCAGCGCGATGCCCTGGCTCATCGGATGGTAGAACGGGCTGCAATAGGCCTCAAGGCAATGGGCCAGCGCATCCATGCCGGTGCCGGCGGTGATGAACTTGGGCATGCCCACGGTCAGGGCCGGATCGCAGATCGTGACCTTCGGCATCAGCGCCGGGTGGAAGATGATCTTCTTCTTGTGGGTCTCGGAATTGGTCAGCACGCCCGCGCGCCCGACTTCCGAGCCGGTGCCGGCGGTGGTGGGCACGGCGATGATCGGTGCGATGGCATCGGCATCGGCACGCGTCCACCAATCGTCGACATCTTCCAGATCCCAGACCGACAGGCCCGGCTTCTGCCTGGCCATCAGCGCGATCATCTTGCCCAGATCCAGGGCCGAGCCGCCGCCGAAGCAGATCACCCCGTCATGGCCGCCCTTCAGGAAGGCGTCGATGCCGTCGGCCATGTTCTTCTCGTTCGGGTTCGGATCGACATCCGAGAACATCGCCCGGCCCAGGCCCGCCTTGTCCAGGACGTCCAAGGCTTCCGAGGCGATGGGCAGATAGGCCAGCGCCTTGTCGGTGACCAGAAGGGGCTTGGTCAGCCCCGCGGCCTTGGCATGCTCGGCCAGTTCGGCCAGCCGGCCCACGCCGAATTTGATCGCGGTCGGATAGGACCAGTTCCGGTTGGGAACGCCGTGAGACATGTCACACCTTCTTGAGATGATAGGATTTCGCGCGGGTCACCGAATGGTAGCCCAGATAGGACAGGCTGCCGCCGCGGCCGGTATCCTTGCAGCCGGTCCAGCACAGCGCCGGGTCAAGATAGTCGGCGCGGTTCATGAACACCGTGCCGGTTTCGATCTGCGCGCCCAAGTCGGCAGCCGTGTCGTAATCCTGCGTCCAGACCGAGGCGGTCAGGCCATAGGGCGAGTCGTTCATCAGCGCGATCGCCTCGGCATCGTCCTTGACCCGCATGATGCCGACGACGGGGCCGAAGCTTTCCTCGGTCATCACCTTCATCGAATGGTCGACATCGATCAGAACCTGCGGGGCCAGATAGGCGCCGCCATCATCGGCGGCAAAGGTCTTGGGGTCGATCAGCGGCGTTGCGCCCTTGGCCAGGGCCTCGGCGATCTGGTCGCGCACCACGGCGGCGAAGCGCTTGTTGGCCATCGGGCCAAGCGTGGTGTCAGGGTCGAACGGGTTGCCCAGCTTCAGCGCATTGACCCAGGCCGCGGCCTTTTCGGTGAAGGCGTCGAACAGGCTGTCGTGAACGTAAATCCGCTCGATCCCGCAGCAGCACTGCCCCGAGTTGAACATCGCCCCGTCCATCAGCGTGTCGACCGCTGCGTCCAGATTGGCATCGGCGCGGACATAGCCCGGATCCTTGCCCCCCAGTTCCAGCCCCAAAGGCGTGAAAGTGCCCGCAGCCGCCCGCTCCATCGCCCGGCCGCCGCCGACCGAGCCGGTGAAGTTCACGAAATCGAAGGCCCGCGCCCCGATCAGCTTTTCGGTGGTGCCATGGTCCAGCACCACATTCTGGAACACATCCTCGGGGATCCCGGCGGCATGGAAGGCCTCGGCCAGCCGTTCGCCCGACAGAAGTGTCTGCGACGAGGCCTTCAGCACCACCGCATTGCCGGCGATCAGGGCAGGCACCAGGGTGTTGATCGTGGTCAGGTAGGGATAGTTCCAGGGCGCGACGATGAAGACGACGCCCAGGGCTTCGCGCGCGATATAGCGGCGGAAGGCGCTGGAATCTTCAATCACATGCGGCGCCAGCGTTTCGGCGGCGATCGAGGCCATATAGTCGGTGCGGGCGTTCACCCCGCCATATTCACCGCCGAAGCGGGTCGGGCGGCCCATCTGCCAGGCCAGTTCCTCGACCACGAGATCCTTCATCTCGTTCAGCCGCGCGACGCCGGCCTGAACCAGGGCGATCCGCTCGGCCAGCGGGCGCGCCGCCCAGGCCTTCTGCGCCTTGCGCGCGCGGGAAACGGTCGCTTCCGCCGCCTCGGGGGCCAGCGGGATCCGCTCGGCATAGACCCGGCCATCGACCGGGGAGATCAGTTGAATGGGTTTCATCGTCTCACCTTTGTGCGGGCCAGCGCCCGGACTTTCGAAAGGCGGGGTTTCCCCCGCCCTGTCCTTGCCTGAACGTCAAAGCGCAGGCGCGCGCCTTGACGTGAATTTCCGTCGCGGCCTGACTTAGGCCCGTTCCAGCAGCCTTTGCCGTTCGAAATCGGTGACCACGCGGTCGGTTTCCGAGATCTCCCATTTCGCGGCATGGACATAGTGGTCCACAACATCATCGCCAAAGGCGCGGCGCAGCATGGCCGAGCCATCCAGCCGCTCGGCCGCCTCGCGCAGGGTCTTCGGGATCTCGCGCACACCCTGGGCGGCATAGACATCGCCGCTCATCTCGGGTTCCAGCTCCAGCTTCTGCTCGATCCCCTCAAGCCCGGCGGCCAGCAGGGCGGCGCAGGCGAGATAGGGGTTCACATCCGAACCGGGGATGCGGCATTCCACCCGCACCGCCTTGGTGTGCAGCCCGCAGATGCGGAAGCCCGCGGTGCGGTTGTCGGCGCTCCACACCGCCTTGGTCGGCGCGAAAAGCCCGATGCAGAAGCGCTTGTAGCTGTTCACATAGGGCGCAAGGAAGGCGGTCAGTTCCTGGGCATGGGCCAGCTGGCCGGCCAGGAAATGCTTCATCGTGGCCGACATGCCATGCGGATCGGTCTTGTCATAGAAGGCGGGCTTGCCGTCCTTGGTCCACAGGCTTTGATGCACATGCGACGAGGAGCCGGCCTTGTGGTGGTCATATTTGGCCATGAAGGTCACCGACTTGCCGGCGGCATGGGCGATTTCCTTCACTGCCTCCTTGACGATCGTGTGATTGTCGGCGGTGTCCAGCGCGTCGGAATAGCGGTAATTCACCTCATGCTGGCCGGCATCGGCCTCGCCCTTGGTGTTCTCGACCGGGATGCCGGCGCCATACAGCCCGTTGCGGACGGCGCGCATCAGGCCTTCTTCCTTGGTGGTCTGGAAGATGTGGTAATCCTCGTTATAGCCCGAGATCGGCTTCAGGCTGGCAAAGCCCGTGTCGCGCAGGTCTTCATAGCTGTTCTCGAAGATGTAGAATTCCAGCTCGGTCGCCATCATCGCATCGAAGCCCAGCGCCTTGGCCCGGGCGATCTGGCGCTTCAGGATCGCGCGCGGGCTGACGGCCACGTCTTCATGCGTGGCATGGTCTTGCAGATCGGCCAGGCACAGCACCGTGCCGGGCAGCCACGGCAACGCGCGCAGCGTCGACAGGTCGGGCTTCATGACATAGTCGCCATAACCCTTTTCCCAGCTTGAGGACTTGTAGCCGGGGACGGTGGTCATCTCCATGTCCACGGCCAGAAGGTAGTTGCAGCAATGGGTTTCCTTGTGGCCGCCATCGACGAAGAAGGCGGCGTGGAAACGCTTGCCCATCAGTCGGCCCTGCATGTCGGGGGCGGCGACGAGGACGGTGTCGATCTCGCCCTTGTCGACAAGCGTCTTCAGGGCATCAAGGGTCAGGGTTCCGGGCATTACGGTCTCATAAATCAGTGGGTTCAGAGGGGGCGCCACAGCGGGCGCCGCGAAGCGTCGGGCCAGCTCAGGCCCGGGCTCCGGCTCCGGCTCCTCCGAATTCGGGTTTGCGCGGCCAGCAATCCGCCGCGACGGCATGGGTCATCGTCTTGCCTTTCTTCCCCCGAGGGGGGCGGGGCCGGCCGCCAGGCCGCCGGCCCCGGATCGGGGATCAGCTGTAGCGGTAGGGCCGGCCGGCCTTGCTCATCACGTCATTGTATTTCTTGATGATCTCGACAACCTTGGCCTTCACTTCGGATTCCGCCGCGATCTCGTCCCAGAAGGTGGCGGCGGCCTGTTCCACCGTCGCCCATTCCGCATCCGGGATCGAGGTCAGCTGCAGCTTCGGCCCGTTCACCCGCAGATCGGCCTCGCCGCCCCAATACCACCACTGGCGGTAGTAATGCGACTGCTCGAAGCAGACCTTCATCAGTTCCTGCAGATGCGCGGGCACTTCGTTCCAGCGCGCCTGATTGGCGAAGAAATGCCCGATCCAGGCGCCCGAGATGTTGTTGGTCAGGAAGTATTTGGTCACATCGGCCCAGCCGACCGTGTAATCCTCGGTGATGCCCGACCAGGCGATCCCGTCCAATTCGCCGGTCTGCAGCGCGACCTGGATGTCTTCCCAGGGCAGCTGCACCGGCACCACGCCGAATTGCGCCAGGAAGCGGCCGGCGGTCGGGAAGGTGAAGACGCGCTTGCCTTCCAGATCCTTCAGGCTGTTGATCGGATCCTTGGTGGCGAAATGGCAGGGGTCCCAGGACCCGGCCGAGATGTGCTGCACGCCGACCTTGGCGTATTCGTCCTTCCAGATCTGGTCCAGCCCGTACTGGTTGAACAGCACCGGCACATCCAGCGAATAGCGCAGCGCCAGCGGGAAGTAGCCGCCGAACACCGTCACCTCGGTGGGCGATTGCATCGAATCGTCATCCGATTGCACCGCGTCGATCGTGCCCTGCTGCATGGCGCGGAACAGTTCCGAAGTCGGCACCAGCTGGTCGGCATAATACAGCTCGATCTCCATCTGCCCGGCGGCGATCTTGTTGAACGCGTCGATGGCGGGCTTCACCACATGCTCGCCCAGCGCGGCGCCGGCATAGGTCTGCATCCGCCATTTGATCGGCGCGGCCTGCGCCTGAACGGCGGGGGCGGCAAGAGCGGCGGCCCCGGCCAGGGCGCCGGTGCTGAGGAATTTCCGTCTGGTCGTCGTCATTGTTACCTCCGTTGGGATGATGGGGTTCTGAACCGGCGGGTCTTCCGCCCGCCTTCGACTGCGGGGCGCCTTAGGGGGCGCCATAGACAAGATGCGGCAGCCAGAGCGCGATTCCGGGGAACAGCATCACGATGACCAGCGTCAGCAGCATCAGCGCCACGATCGGCACGATGGACCGGTAGATATCGGCCAAAGACACATGATCGGGGGCCATGGCGCGCATCAGGAACAGGTTATAGCCGAAAGGCGGGGTGATATAGGCGATCTGGCAGGTGATCGTGTAGAGAACGCCGTACCAGATCAGCACATCCTGCGGCGCCATGCCAAGATCCAGCTTCGCCACCAGCGGCACATAAAGCGGCGCCACGATCACCAGCATCGCGGTATCGTCCAGGAACATGCCCATGACCAGGAACGAGACCTGCATCAGCACCAGGATCGTCCAGGGCGACAGGCCCATGTCCTGCAGGAACAGCGTCTCGATCGCCTTGACCGCGCCCAGGCCATCGAAAACCGCGCCAAAGGCCAGGGCGGCCAGGATGATCCACATGAACATGCAGCTGACGCCCAGGGTCTGGACAAGGCAGCTGTCAAAGACTTTGCGGGTCATCCGCCCGCGCAGCACCGCAACCGCCGTGGCGATGCTGGCGCCGATCACCGAGGCTTCGACCAGGCTGGCCCAGCCATAGAGGAACGGGCCCATCATCGCGGCGAAAATGGCGAAGGGCAGGATGCCCGCGCGCAAGAGCCGGTATTTCTCGGCCTGGCCGGCGGCGTGTTCCTCGGGGCTCAGCCGCGGGCCAAGGGCGGGGTTCCGCGCGCAGCGGATGATGATGTAGATCAGGAACACGCCCGCCATCAGCAGGCCCGGGAACACCCCGGCCAGCCACAATTGCCCGACCGGCTGGCGCGCGATCATCGCATACAGAACCAGCACCACCGAGGGCGGGATCAGGATCCCCAGGCTTGACCCGCCCTGGATCACCCCGGTGATCATCACCTTGTCATAGCCGCGCTTCAGCATCTCGGGCAGGGCGATGGTGGCGCCGATGGCCAGACCCGCCACAGACAGCCCGTTCATCGCGGAAATCAGCACCATCAGGAAGATCGTGCCGATGGCCAGCCCGCCCGGAATGGCGCCGAACCAGACATGGAACATCTTGTACAGATCGTCCGCCATGCGGGTTTCCGACATGACGTAACCCATCCAGACGAACATCGGCAGGGTCAGCATCGGATACCAGTTCATCAGCTTGATCGTGCTGGTGAACGGAATGGCCGAGCCGCCGGTGCCCCACAGCGCCAGCGCCGCGACCGCGCCGACAAAGCCGATCACCGCAAAGACCCGCTGTCCGGTCAGAAGCATGATCACCATGCCGCCGAACATGACGATGGCAATATATTCGTTCGGCATCAGAGTTCTTTCCCGCGCAGCCGCGCGATGTCGCGGATCAGGAAGGCCACGGATTGCAGGATCATCAGCAGCGTGCCGATGCAGATGATGATCTTGATCGGCGCCATATAGGGCCGCCAGACCGTGCGCGACCGCTCGCCGATCTCAAGCGCGTAAAGCGTGCTGTCGATGCCGCCATACAGCACGACGCCCAGGAAGAAGATCATCGCGAAGACGGTGACCGCATCCACCGCCGCCTGCCGCCTGGGCGACCAGCGGCCATACAGCAGGTCCATCCGCACATTGGCGCCCAGCTGCAGCGAATAGGCCCCGCCCAGCATGAAATAGGACACCATGGCGAATTGCGCCATTTCCTGCGTCCACAGCGGCGGGCGCCCGAAGGCCTTGGCAATGATCGACCACAGCAGCACGCCGGCCAGCAGGAACAGCAGATACATCGCCATCCGGCCGATGCGGTAATTAAGCGCCTCGACCAGGCGCACGTAAAGGATCGCTGCACGCGGCACCGGCCTAGCCCCCGTTGCTTTGCAAAAGGGCGCGCAACGGCAGACAGGCCCGGGCATGCGGATAGCCCGCTGCCGCCTGCGCCGGATGCGGCGAGGGTGCCGGTTCTGTCATCTGCGAGTCATCTCCCCGTTTTCACCAAGGGTTCCCGTCCGCGCGTTTTCTGTCAAGATTATTTCAACGGGCGAATCTCTGTTACAAACGTTTCTGGGCAACCAGGGGGCAGAATGGACGGCACGGCGCGGATCGAAGACCGGATGCGGGCGGCCCTGGGCGATCTGACCCGGGCCGAGCGGCAGGCGGCGACGCATATCCTGTCGCATTTCCCGATGTCGGCCCTGGGCTCGATCACCACGCTGGCGCGGGCGGCCGATGTGTCTTCGCCCACGGTGGTGCGGCTGGTGCAGAAACTGGGCTTCCGCGGCTATTCCGACTACCAGCAGGCACTGCGGCGCGAGGTGGAACATCTGCTGGTCGCCCCCCTGTCGCTGGCCGAGGGCGCGCCCGGCGCCCCGGCGCATCCGCTGCAGGGCTTTGCCGCCCAGGTCGTGGCCAATATCGACGCCACGCTGGCGCAGATCCCGGCCGCGGATTTCCTGGGCGCGGCGGCGCTGCTGGCCGATATGGGGCGGCGGGTGGTGGTGATGGGCGGGCGGCTGACCCATGCCCATGCCGATTACATGGCCACGCTTCTGCGGGTGATCCGGCCCGAAGTGACCTTCCTGGCCGATCATCTGACCGACTGGCAGCAGGCGCTGCTGGATCTGCGCATGGGCGATGTGGTGGTGATCTTCGACATCCGCCGCTACGAGGCCAATGCGGTGCATTTCGCCGAACTGGCCGCGGGGCAGGGGGCCGAGGTGGTGCTGATCACCGATCGCTGGCTGTCGCCGGCCGTGGCGCATGCCCGCCACACGCTGCCCTGCCAGATCGAGGTGCCGGCGGCCTGGGATTCCACCGCGGCGATCCTGGTGGTGGTCGAAGCGCTGCTGACCCATGTGCAGGGCCGGCTGCCGGATCAGGTTCAGGAACGGCTGAACCGGCTGGAAGACAATTTCGCCCGCACCAAGGTGTTTCGCGCGCCCAAGGTCGGCAAGGCCTAGGCCGCGCTTCAGTAACCTGCGGCGCGGTCGACCAGATGCAGGAAGGGCGCGCCCGCCTCGCCCCGGCGGATATTCTCGGCCAGGACGCGCGCGGCCGAGGCAGGGCGCGTATCGGCCGCGATATGCGGAGTGACCGTCACCTGCGGATGGGCCCAGAACGGATGATCCTGCGGCAGGGGCTCGACCCGGAACACATCCAGCGTGGCATGCGCAATCTGTCCACTGTCAAGCGCCGCCAGCAGCGCGGCATCGTCGATCAGCGGCCCGCGGCCCGGGTTCAAGATCACCGCGCCGCGCGGCAGAAGGGCAAGGCTTTCGGCATTCAGGATATTCTCGGTCTCGGCGGTCTTCGGCAACAGCAGGACCAGGATCTCGGCCAAAGCCAGCGTCTCGGCCAGCCCCTGCGCGCCGTGCCGGGTGACCAGGCCCGGAACCTGCTTTTCCGACCGGCTCCAGCCTGACACTGTAAAGTTCAGCTGCTGCAGCGCCTGCGCGCAGGCCAGGCCCAGCGCGCCCAGGCCCAGGAAGGCCACCTTGCGGTCGCGCGCCAAGGGCGGGCAGCGATGATCCCAGACATGGCCCGGGTTCACGATATGCCGGTCCATCCCCAGATGGTGGCGCAGCGTGTGGCCGGTCACCCATTCGACCATGCCCTCGGTCAGTTCGGGATCGACCATCCGGCACAGCGGCTGGGTCAGGGTCGGGTTGCCGACGATCCGCTCGACCCCGGCCCACAGCGACAGCACCGCCTTCGCCCGGGTGAAGGGGGTGAAATCCTGCAAGGGCGACGAGGGCGCATAGAGGATGTAATCGACCTGCGCCGGATCATAGGCATCGTCCAGGGTCAGGATGCGGGCGCCAAGCCCGGCATCGGCCAGAACGCGCGGCAGGATCTCGCGATAGTCCGGCCAGGTGGCGGGGGCGGCGAAAAGCAGGGTCAGCATGCGCCCGTGTCTAAGCCCGCACCTGCCCTCTGTCCAGCGCTTCCCCCTTGCGCCTGCCGGCACAAGGCCTAGCCTGCCGGCAGAACCGAAATCGGGGGCAAGCCATGACCGATCCGCGCACCGTCTATCTGGCCGATTACCGGCCCTTCTCGCATCTGGTCGACCGGGTTGACCTGACTTTCCGCCTGGATCCGCGCGCCACCCGCGTTACCGCGCGGCTGCATCTGCGGCCCAATCCGGCCGCGCGCGGCCGCCACCACCTGTGGCTGGATGGCGAGGAATTGCGGCTGGTTTCGGTGCGTCTTGACGGCGCGCTCTTGGACCTGACGCCCGACGAGAACGGGTTGTCGATCCCGGCAGAACTGCTGCCCGACGCGCCCTTCGTGCTGGAAACCGCCGTCGACATCTCGCCCGAGGCCAATACCGCGCTGGAAGGCCTGTACATGTCCAAGGGCATGTATTGCACCCAATGCGAGGCGCAGGGCTTTCGCAAGATCACCTATTACCCCGACCGGCCCGATGTGATGGCGCCGTTCAAGGTGCGGATCGAGAGCGACCTGCCGGTCCTTCTGTCGAACGGCAATCCGGTGGCTTCGGGGCAGGGCTGGGCGGAATGGGACGATCCCTGGCCGAAGCCCGCCTATCTGTTCGCGCTGGTGGCGGGCGATCTGGTGGCGCATCGCGCGCCCTTCACCACCGCCTCGGGCCGGGCGGTCGATCTGGGCATCTGGGTGCGTCCCGGCGATCAGGACCGCTGCGCCTATGCGATGGACAGTCTGATCCGCTCCATGCGCTGGGATGAACAGGTTTATGGCCGCGAATACGATCTGGACGTGTTCAACATCGTCGCGGTCGACGATTTCAACATGGGCGCGATGGAGAACAAGGGGCTGAACATCTTCAATTCGAAGTATGTGCTGGCCAGCCCCGAAACCGCGACGGACGAGGATTTCGCCAGGATCGAGGCGATCATCGCGCATGAATATTTCCACAACTGGACCGGCAACCGCATCACCTGCCGCGACTGGTTCCAGCTGTGCCTGAAGGAAGGGCTGACCGTCTTCCGCGACCAGCAGTTCTCGGGTGACATGCGCAGCGCGGCGGTGAAGCGGATCGAGGATGTGCTGACCCTGCGCGCGCGTCAGTTCCGCGAGGATCAGGGGCCCTTGGCCCATCCGGTGCGGCCGGAAAGCTTTGTCGAGATCAATAATTTCTACACCGCCACCGTCTATGAAAAGGGCGCCGAGGTGATCGGCATGCTGAAGCGGCTGGTGGGCGATGACGGCTATGCCAAGGCACTGGATCTGTATTTCTCGCGCCATGACGGGCAGGCCGCGACGATTGAGGATTGGCTGAAGGTCTTCGAAGATGCCACCGGCCGCGATCTGGCGCAGTTCAAGCGCTGGTATTCGCAGGCCGGCACGCCGCGGCTGAAAGTGTCCGATGACTGGGCCGATGGCACCTATACGCTGACGCTGGAACAGCAGAACCCGCCGACGCCGGGCCAGCCCGACAAGGACCCCAAGCTGATCCCGGTCGCCGTCGGGCTTCTGAACCCTAATGGCGACGAGGTGGTGCCGACCACGGTTCTGGAACTGTCGCAGGCCAAGCAAAGCTTCCGCTTCGAAGGCCTGGCGGCCAAGCCCGTGCCCTCGATCCTGCGCGGCTTCTCGGCCCCGGTGGTGCTGGACCGTGCCGCCAGCCCCGAGGAACGCGCCTTCCTGCTGGCGCATGACACCGATCCGTTCAACCGGTGGGAGGCGGGCCGGGCCCTGGCCAAGGATGTGCTGGCGCGGATGGCCAGCGAAGGCGCGGCCCCTGGGCCCGACTGGCTGGAGGCTTTGGAGCAGCTGGCCTTTGACGACAGTCTTGACCCGGCCTTCCGGGCGCTGGCGCTGCGCCTGCCCTCGGATGACGACATGGCCCAGACCCTGGCCGCGGCGGGCCATGTGCCCGATCCGCAGGCGATCTGGGCTGCCCGGCGCCAGGCGGGCGAGGCACTGGCGCGGCGGCTGGCCCCGCGCCTGCCCGGGCTGATCGCTTCCCTGGCCGAGCCGGGCCCCTTCACCCCCGATGCCAAGGCGGCGGGGCGGCGGGCGCTGCGGGTGGCGGCTTTGCAGATCCTGACCCGGGTCGATGGCGGCAAGGCCGCGACGGCGGCCTATGCCGCGGCCGACAACATGACCGAAGAGATCGGCGCGCTGACGGCCCTTCTGGACATTGGCCAGGGCCAGGCCGAGCTTGCCCGGTTCGAGGCGCGCTGGGCGGGGGACGCGAATGTCTTCGACAAATGGTTCGCGCTGCAGATCGCGCTGGCCGCGCCGGATCGCGCGGCGGCCGAAACGGCGCGGCTGACCCGGCATCCGGCGTTCGACTGGAAGAACCCGAACCGTTTCCGCGCCGCACTTGGCGCCTTGTCGGCCAATCATGCGGGCTTCCACCATGGCTCGGGCGCGGGCTATCGGACGGTGGCCGACTGGCTGATCCAGCTCGATCCGCTGAACCCGCAGACCGCGGCGCGGATGTCGACGGCGTTTGAAACCTGGCCGCGCTATGATGCGGCGCGCCAGGCGCTGGCCCGGGCCGAATTGCAGCGGATCCTGGCCGTGCCCGGCCTGTCGCGCGATCTGTCGGAAATGGCGGGGCGGATGCTGGCCGCGGGAGGCTGAGCGAAAGGCGCGGGCAGGGGGCGCCGATTTTCGTCGAAAATCTGGCCCGGCTCAGCCGGCCTTGCAATAGGGTTGCGCGGCGGTCCAGGCCGCCATGTCGGCGCGTTTCGATGCGGCGCGGAACGGCGCCCAGTCGCGCCCCAGCCCCTGGCCGCCGCCGCCCGCGACCATGCCGTCGCGCGCCACGTCCAGCGACAGGATCTCGACCGCGCAGGTCAGATTGGCCGAGCCGTCCTTCAGCGCGCCCACCGAGCTTGCATCGCAATCATGGCCGCGCGCCGTGCCCGGGGCGATCTGCAACAGCCCGATCCAGCGCCCGCCGCCGCCCGAAGCGCGCGGGTTCCAGGTGCTTTCATGCTTGGCCAGCGCGCTCATCAGCCCGACCCAGAAGGCGCGGCGTTCGTTCAGCGAGGCCTTCTCATAGCCCGGGCACCAGGTGCCGATGTCGCGCGGCACGCGCTGGGCCAGGACCTGATCCTTCTCGGCCACCGCGACCAGCGCGGCGGTGGTCCAGTGCGGCGCCTCGGGCCGGTGATCCCAGCGCATCGGCGGCGGCGACAGAAAGTTCAGCGCGGTGGTGTCATCGGGCATCACACAACCGGCCAAAAGCGGCAAAGCCAGAAGCGCGCACAGCCGCCGCGCCTTGCTTCGGACATTCAACTTCCGCCGCGATTCCATCATTCCGCCTCGTTCCCTGGGCATCCTTGGGCCTGATCTTCTTGACGATCCGACCCCGGAAGCTTCTGACCTCGGTGTTCCAGCCATGGCCCTTACACTGCCGATTACCCCGCTGACCACCCGGCTGGCCGGCCCCGCGCGGGATCTTGCCCATCGTCTGGCGGGGCTTGCGCGCCGTTCCGCCCGGCCGCAGGCGCCTGCCGCACCCGATCTGCCGCTGGCGCAACGCCTGCATGTGCCGCTGCTGTTCGAGGCACCCGAACAGGCGCTTTGCGCCCGAATCGTCGCCCATCACGCCGCCTTGGCCGCCGAGCACCGCTGGGATCCGCTGCTTTCGGCGCTGGTCGAGGCCGATCAGGCCCGTGCCGCGGCCCCGGGCGGGCAA
>NZ_JAICBZ010000053.1 GCF_020179405.1 Xinfangfangia pollutisoli
GGGGCGGCGGCTGGGGCCCCGTCTGAGCGCGCGGGCCAAGCGCAGGGCCTCAGCCCGCGGCTTGGCGCCGCCCCCATTGCATGCGCCGCCCGCGGCCCCATCTAGAAGGGCCAGACCCAACAGGAGCGCATGATGTTCAACCCAAGCGATCTTCTCGACAAGCTGACCGGCGGCAAAGGCGTGCAGGGCCTGGCAGACCGCGCGAAAGCGACCTGGCAGGGCCAGTCCACCCTGGGCAAGGGCGCCATCGCCGGCGGCGTTCTGGGCGTGCTTCTGTCTTCGGGCGGGCGGCGCCTTCTGGGCACCGGGTTGAAGGTTGGCGGCGCCGCCGCGATCGGCGGGCTGGCCTATCAGGCCTATCAAGACTGGAAGGCCGGCAGGGACCCGCTGGCCCCGGCCCAGCCCGGCGCCCTTCCCCCCCCGCCCCCCGAAACCACCGGCGGCGATTTCGCGCTGAGCCTGGTCAAGGCGATGATCGCCGCGGCCAAGGCCGATGGCCATGTCACCCCGGACGAGCGGGAGCGGATCGACGCGGCGCTGGCCAAGCTGGATCTCGACCCCGATGAGACGGCGCTGATCCAGGCCGAACTGGATGCGCCCCTGGACGTGCGCCGGGTGGCAGCCCTGGCCCGGACCGAGGCCGAGGCGGCGCAGATCTATACCGCCACGCTTCTGGTGGTGGACGAGCAATCGCTTGAAGAGAAGGGCTATCTCGCCATGCTGGCGGCGGCGCTGAACCTTGACGACGGGCTGAAGGCCCATCTCGCGGCGCAGGCGGCGCGGCTGGGCTAAGAAACCCGGGCGCGCCCCCAATCCTGCGCGTGGACAGCCAGCCCGCCAAAGCGCTACAAGGCGCGCATGGCCCTGACGCTGACCGCGCTGACCCAGATCGCCCGGGCGGGCTTCGATGATGTGATCGATGCCCGCTCGCCCGCCGAATATGCCGAGGATCACCTCCCCGGCGCGATCAACCTTCCCGTGCTGGACGATGCCGAACGCGCCCGGGTCGGCACGGTCTATACCCAGGTCTCGCCCTTCATCGCCCGCAAGATCGGCGCGGCGCTGGTGGCCCGGAATGCCGCGCTCCATCTTGAAGGCCCGCTGCTGCACAAGCCCGGCGGCTGGCGGCCGCTGCTGTATTGCTGGCGCGGCGGCCAGCGTTCGGGGTCTTTCGCGACGATCCTGTCGCAGATCGGCTGGCGGGTCGAAACCATCGCCGGGGGCTACAAGGCCTGGCGCGGGCTGGTGGTGCAGGCGCTGTACGACCAGCCGCCGCCCGCGCCGCTGTGGCTTCTGGACGGCAATACCGGATCGGCCAAGACCGAGATCCTGGCCCGGCTGTCCGCCCGCGGCGTGCAGGTGCTGGATCTGGAAGCCCTGGCCGGACATCGCGGCTCGGTGTTCGGGGCGATGGGGCCGCAGCCCTCGCAACGCGCCTTCGAGGGCCGGCTTGCCATGGCCCTGGCCACGCTGGACCCGTCCCGCCCGGTGGTGGTCGAGGCGGAAAGCGCGAAGATCGGCGCCTGCCGCCTGCCCACGATGCTGTGGAAGGCCATGTGCGCCGCGCCGCGGATCGTGCTGCAGGTGCCGGCCCCGGCCCGCGCCGCCTATCTGGCCCGTGCCTATGCCGATCTGGCCGCCGACGGCGACCGGCTGGCGCAGATCATCGGCCAGCTGCGCCCGCATCATCCGCGCGCGGTGATCGAAGACTGGCTGGGCCTGGCCGCGCGGGCCGATGTCCAGCCGCTGGCGCTGGCGCTGATGCAGCGGCATTACGACCCGCGCTATGCCCGCCACCGCGCCCGGCTGCAGGTTCCGGTGACCGAACTCGCCGCGCCCCGGCTGGACGATACGGGGATCGAGACGCTGGCCGCCCAGATCGCCACCACCATCGCCGCCGAGAACAGCGCGGCCAGGGCGCGGCCCTAGCCGCCCATCCGCAGGGCCATGTCCAGCATCCGGTTGGAAAAGCCCCATTCATTGTCATACCAGCCAAAGACCCGCAGCAGCCCCTGCGGGGTCAGCCGGGTCTCGGGGCAGGCCATGACAATGCTCTCCGGCCGCGCCCGCAGATCGGTCGAGACCAGCGCCCGGTCCGTCGCGCCGATCACGCCGCCCGCGGCGCGGAAGGCCGCGTTCACCGCCTCGACCGTTGCGGGCCGTTCGGTCATCACCGCCAGATCGACGCAAGAGACGCTGGCCACCGGCACCCGCACCGCCGAGCCGCCGATCCGCCCCGCCACCTGCGGCAGAACCCGGTCCAACAGCCGCTGCGCGCTGGTCGTCGTCGGCACCATCGACAGCGCCGCCGCGCGCGAGCGGGCGAAATCCGCCGCCGGCGCATCGACCGTCGGCTGGCTGCCGGTATAGCAATGCACCGTGGTCATCGAGCCGGTCACCACCCCCCAGCCCTGATCCAGAAGCCGCACCAAAGGCGCCAGCGCATTGGTGGTGCAGGACGCGTTCGACACGATGCGCTGATCGCCCAAGACCCCGTCATTGGCGCCCAGAACCACGGTGAATGCGGCCGCCGCCGACGGCCCCGAGATCAGCACCCGCCGCGCCCCCGCGGCCAGCCCGCGCCCCGCCACCTCGGCGCTGTCGGCCCGGCCGGTGCATTCCATCACCAGATCGACGCCCGACAGATCCAGCGTCGACAGATCGGGCGTGCGGTGCAGCGGGATCGCCCGTCCGTTCACCACCAGTGCCCCCTCGCCCAGCGCGACCTGACCCTGCCAGGGGCCGAAGACACTGTCATATTCGAACAGATAGGCGCACATCTCGGGCGTGGCGATGTCATTGATCCCGGCGATCTCCAGCCCCGGCCAGGTCGCCGGCGCCTCGGCCCAGGCACGCAGCACCGACCGGCCGATCCGCCCGAACCCGTTGATGAAGACCCGCATCGCCCGCTCTCCTGCAGCTGTCCGCGCAGTCTCAGCACGGGACCGGATGCGCTTCAATGGGGCATTTGATCAAGACTTGTGCCCATCACAATCCGCGCGCACCGGAGTTTTCGAAAACTCCGGTCCGGAGCCTTCCAAGGCTCCGATGCGATTTCTTCGAAGAAATCGCCGCCGCTCAGACCGCCACTTCGATGCCCTGGCCCCGGGCCCGGGCCCGTTCCACCGCCACCGCCGCCACCGCCAGATCCTGCAGGCCAACGCCCGTGCCGTCGTAAAGCGTGATCTCCCCCGCCCCGCGCCGCCCCGGATGCGCGCCTGTCACGACCGCGCCCAGCGGCACGATATCGGCCGGTTCCAGCCGCCCCGCCGCCACCGCATGCTGCGCCTCGCCGATCGTCACGCTTTGCGCCACCTCATCGGTAAAGACCGAGGCCCCCGCCACCAGATCCGCCGCCACTTCCTGCTTGCCCGCCGTATCGGTGCCCATGCAGGCCAGATGCGTGCCCGGCGCCACATGCGCGGCCAGCAGGCTGGCGGCCGGGGAGGACGTGATGGTGACGATCACCTGCGCCTCGACCATCCGCGCCAGCGGCACGGCCTCGAAGGGCAGGCCCAGATCCGCTGCCACCGCGGCCAGACCGGCCAGCCGCGCCGGGCTGCGGTTCCAGCCGATCACCCGGTCAAACCGGCGCACCCGCGCCGCCGCGCGCAGCTGGAAGGCGGCCTGATGCCCGGCGCCGACAATCCCCAGCACCCGCGCCTCCGGCACAGCCAGAAGATCAATGGAAAGCGCCGCCGCCGCCGCGGTGCGCAGCGCCGTCAGCAGATTGCCCCCGACCATGGCCCGCGGCCGCCCGGTTTCCGGGTCGAACAGGAAGACCGAGCTTTGATGGTTGATCATCCCCCGCGCTGCATTGCCGGGAAAATAGCCCCCGGCCTTCACCCCCAGCTGCCCGCCCGCGGTGTCGAGCCCGGATTTGAACCCGTATTGCCGCCCCTCGCCCAGCGCCTCGCGCACCACCGGAAAGTTGCGCGCCGCACCTTGCGCCATGGCGGCGAAACAGGCGCGGATGGCGGAAAAGGCATCCTCGGCGGTGACCAGATCGGCAATCAGCGCTTCGGGCAGGATCAGCATGGGCGGGGTCTCCGGGCCGCATCGGCCGCTTTGGTTAAGATGGTCGGGGGCCCATCGCGGCCCCCGGCGCGTAGAGACGAAAGGAAGACAGAAGGAAGACGCGAAGAAGAAACGCGGAAGCCGTGAAAACAACCGGATTTCAGCGCCTTACCCCAGCGTGCGCTACCACCCCTTGCCGCGGGCCGAAACCGGCCAGACGCATTCCACCACGCCGTTTCGGACGCCCACATACCAGTCATGCACATTGCAGGTCGGGTCGCAGTGGCCGGGTACCAGCCGCAGCTTGTCGCCCACCCGCAGCACCCCCTTGGGATCGTCAATCACCCCATGTTCATCGCTGCATTTGGCATAGCGCACGTCGTCGCGGCCAAAGACCACCGGCAGGCCCGAATCCACCGATTGCGCCTTCAGCCCCGCATCGCAGACCGCCTTGTCCGGCTTCACATGGCTCATGACCTGGGTCAGGATGAACAGCGCATTCTGCCATTCGCCCCGGTCGATCCGCTGGCCTTCGGCATCCAGAATCCGGCCGTAATCGGCATCCATGAAGGCGTAGCTGCCGCATTGCAGCTCGTTGTAAACGCCTGATCCGCTTTCGAAATAATAGGATCCCGTGCCCCCGCCCGACACCAGCTGCGGCACCAGCCCCGCAGCCTTCAGCGCTGCCACGGCCTCTTTCACCTGCGCCACGGCCGCGTCCAGCTTGGCCTTGCGGTCCGCGTAGCGGTCCAGATGCTGCATCGCGCCCTGATAGGCCTGGATGCCGGCGAAATGCAGCCCCGGCGCCGCCTCGGCCGCCCGGGCGATCGCCACCACCGCCTCGGGCGTGGTCACCCCGCAGCGCCCCGCGCCGCAGTCGATTTCCACGAAGATGCCCAGCGTGGTGCCATGCTTCTGCGCCGCCGCCGACAAATCAGCCAGATTGGCCAGATCATCCACGCAAACCGTTGTTTTCGCGCCAAGTTTCGGCAGACGCGCCAGCCGGTCGATCTTCAGGGGATCGCGGATCTGGTTCGACACCAGAATGTCCGAAATCCCGCCGCGGGCAAAAACCTCGGCCTCGCTGACCTTCTGGCAGCAGACGCCCACCGCCCCGCCCAAGCGCTCTTGCAACAGGGCCACATCGACCGATTTGTGCATCTTGCCATGCACCCGGTGCCGCATCCCATGCGCCGCTGCATACTCGCCCATCTTGCGGATATTGCGCTCCAAAGCGTTTAGATCCAGCACCAGACAGGGGGTCTGGATATCGGCCTCGGCCATGCCGGGCAGGGCGGGAATGTCGTAGCCGACCTCTAGCCCTGCGAAATTCTGATGCGTATTCATCGCCTTATCCCCTCATTTCATCCAAGGCAGCCGGTCCAGATCGACATTCCCGCCGGTCAGGATAACCCCGACACGCCGGCCGCGAAACCGCTCGGGATGGCCCAGAATGGCCGCCAGGGCCACCGCGCTGGACGGTTCCACCACCAGTTTCATCCGCTTCCAGATCAGCTTCATCGCCTCGACGATCGCCGCCTCCGGCACGGTCAGCACATCCGCCACGCCGCCCTGGACGAACCGCCATGTCAGCTCTTTCAACGGCACTTTCAGCCCGTCCGCCACCGTCTCGGGCGCGTCATCGGCGATGATATGCCCGGCGCGGAAACTGCGCGCCGCGTCATCGGCCTGCGCGGGCTCTCCCGCAATGACCTCTACTCCCGGCGCCAGACCCGACATGGTCAGGCAGCAGCCCGAGATCATCCCGCCGCCGCCAATCGGCGCCACAACCGTCTCAAGCCCCTGAACTTGCGCCAGAAGTTCCTTCGAACAGGTGGCCTGACCGGCGATCACCCGGGGATCGTTGTAGGGATGAACGAATTCCGCCCCGGTACGCGCCACCACCTCGGCCAGCGCCGCCTCGCGCGACGAGGTCGAGGGCTCGCATTCGGTGATCTGCCCGCCATAGCCGCGCACCGCATCCTTCTTGGCCTCGGGCGCGGTGCGCGGCATCACCACATGGCAGGGAATCCCCCGCCGCCCCGCCGCATAAGCCAAGGAAAGCGCATGATTTCCCGAAGAATGGGTCGCGACGCCCCGCGCGGCATCGCGATCGTTCAATCCGAATACGGCATTCGAGGCGCCGCGCACCTTGAACGCGCCCGCCTTCTGCAGGTTCTCGCATTTGAAGAACAGTTGCGCCCCCGCCATCGCATCCAGCATCGACGAGGTCATCACCGGCGTGCGGTGAATATAGGGCGCAATCCGCGCCTCTGCCGTCAAGACATCGGCAAATTCCGGCATCCCCAACCCGTCCCGCTCGATCACGATCCTACCCTTTCATCTGTCCCTAAATATCCCGGGGGCGAGCCATCCGGTCCGCCACCGGTTCGAGGATCCGGTGGCGAGGGGGCAGCGCCCCCGGCCTATCCGCCCGCTCAGGCCGCCCGGGCCAGCGCGCCCGCGCCGCGATAAAATTCCTGCGCCGCCGCGACGCCCGATCCCAGACGCACGCCCCAGCCCAGATCGGCCATGCACATCTCGGCGACCGCCAGACCCGACAGGACCAGCGCCTCGGTCAACATGCCCAGATGGCCGATGCGGAACACACGCCCTTGCACCTCGCCCAGGCCGGTGCCGAAGGCCATGCCGTATTTCTCGGCCGCCAGCGCCACCAGGGCCGTGCCATCGGCGCCCTCGGGCACCCGCACCGCGGTGACCGTATCGGAGTACAGATCCGCCCGCGCCGCGAAAGGCGTCAGCCCCCAGGCGAAAACAGCGCGCCGCACGCCCTCGGCCAGCCTTGCATGGCGGGCATAGACCGCCTCAAGCCCCTCGGCCTCCAGCATCGCGACCGAGGCAGCCAGCCCGGCGATCAGCCCGACCGGCGGCGTATAGGGGTAGCCGCCGCGCGCGCAGGCCCCCAGCATGTCGCGCAGATCGAAGAAGGCCCGCGGCAGCTGCGCCGTCTCCATCGCCGCGATCGCCTTGGGCGACAGGCCCAGGATCGCCAGCCCCGCCGGCAGCATGAAGCCCTTCTGGCTGCCCGCGACCGCGATATCGACACCCCAGCCCGCGAAATCGAATTGCATCGAGGCAATCGAGGACACGCCGTCGACAAACAGCATCGCCCCATGCCCCGCTGCCTCCATCGCGCGGCGGATGCCCCCGATGTCCGAGCGCACGCCGGTCGCCGTCTCGTTATGGGTTGCCAGAACCGCCTTGATCCGCCCGCCTGTGTCGGCGCGCAGTGCCGCCTCGATCGCGGCCAGCGGCGCGCCTTCGCCCCATGCGGTCTCGATCACCTCGACCTCCAGCCCGTGGCGGCGGCACAGGTCGATCCAGCGGGCCGAGAACATGCCGAAGCGCGCCGCCAGCACCCGGTCGCCCGGCGACAGCGTATTCGTCACCGCCGCTTCCCAGCCGCCCGTGCCGGTCGAGGGCAGGATCGCCACCTCGCCTGCCTGCATTTTGAGCACCCGCTTCACCCCTGCCAGCGCAGGACGCAGAATCCTGGCGAATTCCGGGCTGCGATGGTCCAGCGTCGGCATGTCGCAGGCCTTGCGCAGCGAGTCGGGCATATTGGTGGGGCCGGGGATGAAAACGGGGTTCTGCAGGCTCATGACGGCATCCTCCTCTGGCGACAGACTCAGCCTAACCGGCCGATATCCAATGCACAATTTTTTCGAAAATATTTTTCATTGACGCATTTGCGGGTGAATGCTACGCAAAATCATAAGCTTGACGATTTTCATCTTTCGCCAGTTTTGGGGGCCATGATGGCGCAGAAACCGCGGGGGCGCCCGCGCGCCTTTCAGGACAAGACCGATCAGAACACCGTCCAGGCGCTGGACCGCGCCCTGTCGCTGATGGAACATATCGCCGCCCATCCCGGCCGGACGCTTTCGGAACTGGCCGAAGAAACGGGCCAGGCCATCGCCACCACCTTCCGCGCTTTGGCCACGCTGCAGGCGCATGGGATGGTGGAATCGGAAGAGCCGGGCCAGTTCTGGCATGTCGGCCCCGGCGCCTTCCGCACCGGCACGGCTTTCCTGAAACGCACCAAAGTGGCCGAACGCGCCCGCCAGCCGATGGATGCCCTGATGCGCGACACCGGCGAAACCGCCAATCTGGGCATCGAGGTGCGCGACGAGGTGCTGTTCCTGGCCCAGGTCGAAACCTATGAGGCGATCCGCGCCTTCTTTCCGCCGGGCACCAAGGCCGCGATGCATTCCTCGGGCATCGGCAAGGCGCTGCTGGCCTGGTCGCCCGAGGAAAAGGTGCAGGGCATCCTGGCTCGGCAGGGGCTGGAGAAGTTCACCTCGCTGACGATCACCTCGGAATCGGCCCTGCTGCGCGATCTGGCCCGGACCCGTGACCGCGGCTTTGCCATCGACGATCAGGAACGCGCCGAGGGCATGCGCTGCGTCGCGGCGCCGGTGTTCAATTCCTATGCCGAGCCGGTGGCGGGCCTGTCGGTCTCGGGCCCGGCCTTCCGCATGGGGCTGGCCGATGCGACGCGGATGGGCGCGCTGGTCCGCGCCGCCGCCGACCGGGTGACCGAGGCGATCGGCGGCACGCTGCCCTAGCAGGCGCCGGCGCTTAGCCCGGCAGGCCGGTCTGCAGCCGGTCGAGCAGCGCCTCCAGCATCGCGTCGCAACGCGCCAGCTGTTCGCGGGTCACGAATTCGTCGGGCTTGTGGCCCTGGGCCATGCTGCCCGGGCCGCAGATCACCGTCGGCACCGACAGCCGCGCGTCGAACAGCCCGCCTTCGGTGCCGAAGGCCACCTTGATCGTGCCATTGGCCCCGGTCAGCGACTGCACGAACCGCACCACCGCCGCGTCCGACGGCGTTCCGAGGCCGGGGTAATCCCAAAGCCGCTCGATCCGGATCTCGGCCTCGGGGAAAGTTGCGCGCAGCGGCGCCAGGATCGCCTCGGCCCCGACCTGCAATTCGGCGATCAGGGCCAGCGGGTCATCCCCGGCCAGCGAGCGGATCTCGAAATCCACCGTGGCGTGATTGGGCACGATATTGACCTGCACCCCCCCCTGCATCTTGCCGGCATGGATCGTCGTATAGGGCACGTCGTAATCGCCATCGAACGGGCCCTCTGTGGCGACGCGGGCCTGGACGCGCCTTATGATGCCGATGAAATCCGCCGCCAGATGCAGCGCGTTCAGCGCCAGGGGGGCCAGGGCCGAATGGCCCTCGCGCCCGATGCAGGTGGCGCGCAGGGCGACCTTGCCCTTGTGGCCGGTCGCAACCTGCATGCCCGTCGGCTCGCCCACGATGCAGAAGGCCGGCCGCACCGGCGCGCCTTCCAGCAGGGTCACAAGGGACCGCACGCCCATGCAGCCGATCTCTTCGTCATAGGACAGCGCCAGATGCAGCGGCACGCGCAGATCCCGTTTCGCGGCCTTCAGCGTCGCGGCAATGGCGCAGGCGACGAAGCCCTTCATGTCGGCCGTGCCGCGCCCGTACAGCCGCCCCTCGGCCTCGGTCAGCTCGAAGGGCGGGCGGGTCCAGGCCTGGCCCTCGACCGGGACCACATCGGTATGGCCCGACAGCATGACGCCGCCGCGATCCGTCGGGCCGACCGTCGCCCAGAGATTGGCCTTGCCGCCCGTCGCATCGGGGATCAGCTGCGAGACGATCCCCGCGCCGTCCAGCAGGCCCTGGACGTAATCCATCAGGGCGCGGTTGGGCCGGGCGCTGACCGTGTCGAAACCGATCAGCCGCGAGAGGATTTCGGTCGTTTCCATGCCCCTGCCCTTTCCTGTTTGCGGGCGCGACCCTAGGCGCCGGGCCCGGGGGCGGCAAGAGGCAGGCGGCGGGGATTGCGCGCGCGCCCCCTTCCGCCCGGCCGCGCGCTCTGCCACTCTGCCCGCGCCATGCATCGCCTGTCCCGCCTTCCGCTTGCCCTTGCCCTTTGCCTGTCTGCCGGCCTTGCCGCCGCACAACAGACCGCGGCGCCGAACCGCCAGCCGGCCCAGATCGCGCCGCCCGGCCCGGTCGCACGCTATGTCGCCGCGGCGCGTCTGCTGCC
Organism: Xinfangfangia pollutisoli; assembly: GCF_020179405.1. Classification (GTDB taxonomy): domain Bacteria; phylum Pseudomonadota; class Alphaproteobacteria; order Rhodobacterales; family Rhodobacteraceae; genus Pseudogemmobacter; species Pseudogemmobacter pollutisoli. The sequence goes on from NZ_JAICBZ010000053.1 coordinate 10,065, forward strand.
GCTGGGCTTTGCGGCCGAGGATCCGCTGACCGTCCTGGCCGCGGTGCGGCTGGCGCGCGGCGTCACGCTGCGCCCGGCGATCGGCTGGCAAGCCACGCCCGACCCGGACCCCGCGCCTGACCCGGGCCCGGGCCTGCCCCGCGATCCCGGCAGCGCCGATGCGACATTGGTGCTGGCGATGATGGTCGAGGGCGACGAGGATCTGGAACTGACCGCCGACGAGCTGCTGGCCGGCCCGCCGGGCCGGGCGGGCGGCGCCGCGTCCCGGGCTGCGGGGCTGGGGCCCGAAGCGGCGCAAAGCTGGATCCTGCCCTTCTACGGCGCTGCCCCGGCCGAGATCGGGCTGATCGGCCTCAGCGGGCCGGGCCTGACGCTGCGGGTGACCGATGCCGCCGGGGCCGAGATCTGCGCCGAGGCCCCGGCCGATCCGGCCGCACTTTGCGCCTTCACCCCGGCCGAAAACGGCTGGTTCAGCATCGAGCTGCGCAATGGATCGGCGGCCGCGGCGGGCTATCTTCTGCTGACCAATTAGCCTGTCGCGCCATGACGGCATTTGTCATGGCCAGCCATCTTCCCAAAGCCGCTGCCGAATGGCACAGTCGCGCCATTGCCATTCCTGCCCAAGCCCGGGCGGAAGAACCGACAGGACAAGACCATGAAACTGAAAGCCCTTTCTCTGACGCTGGCCACCACGGCGCTTGTCGCGCTTTCGCTGCCGGTTATTGCCCAAGACCAGACCGGCCCGAATGAAAGCCTGAAAACCGATGCCGCGCCCGCCGGTGCCGCCTCGACCCTGGCGCTGGCCTACGAGCTTTATGACCTGGGCGTCGCCGATGGCGATGCGCTGACCGTGCTGACCGCGGCCAAGCTGGCCGCTTCGGTCGATGTCACCGCCGGCACGGCCGCGACGCTGGACCCGGCCACGGTTGATGTGCAGCAGACCGCCAAGCGCAAATCCACCGGCGCCGCCCCGGCCGCCCCCGCCCCGATCATGAACGACGGCGAGGCCCGCCCCGTGGCCGTGACCACCTTCGGCTCGGCCGGGAACGAGGATGACGGCGCCGGGGCCCCGGTCGACGCGGCGGCGATGTTCGCCAAGGCGACCGAACTGGCCGGCGATGACGAAACGCTGAAAGGCTTGATCGCCGATGCCGAGGCGGAATCCTCGCGCGGGCGGATCGGCGGTTCGGTCAGCTATGAATCGCGCCTGCCCACCGGCATGTATGACGTCTGGGAAATTCCCTATTACGGCAATTCCTATGCGGAAATCGCGGTTGTGGGCGATGGCGATGCCAATCTGGACCTGACCATCACCGACGAGAATGGCAATGTGATCTGCTATGACGTCAGCCCCTCGGACCAGGTCTATTGTGACTGGGTTCCGGCCTGGGACGGCTATTTCTACGTCACGGTGGAAAACAAGGGCAACAAGCGCAACACCTATTACCTGTTGACGAACTGACGCCCGGCAAAGCGGCAAGACAAGGGCCCGACGCGCAAGCGCCGGGTCCTTTGCATTGCGGGGCCGCCGGACCGCCGGGGGGCGTGCCCCTTGCCGGGCCATCGGCTTGACACCCCGCGTCGCGCCCCCTAGTGACCGCGGCCCTGCAGGAACCAAGGACAATCAGCATGGCGCAACCGGCACCCGGGCTTGGGGTCGACTTCGGCACGTCGAACACTGCGGCCGGCTATCTCCAGGATGGCCAGGTGCGCCTGATCCAATTCGGGCCGGGCCAGACCACGCTGCCGACGACCTTCTTCTTCGATTTCGACACCCGCCGGATGCTGATCGGCGAGGCCGCCAATCGGGCCTTGCTTGCAGGCGACGAGGGCCGGTTCATGCGGGCGCTCAAGCGCATTCTGGGCACCAGCCTGATGCATGAGCCGCGGCAGATCCTGAACGAGCGGGTGACCTTCGTCCAGATCATCGCCCGTTTCCTGGCCCAGGTGAAGGCCCGGGCCGAGGCCGAATCCGGGCTGCGCTTCGACCGCGTCCTCTCGGGGCGGCCGGTGGTGTTCCACGGCACCGGCGACCCGCGCGAGGCCGCCGCCGAAGACGACCTGCGCGCCTGCTACCTGGCGGCGGGCTTCCGCGAGGTGGACTTCATGCCCGAGCCGCAGGCCGCCGCCATCGCCAGCGGCGCAGCCGAGCAACCGGGATCCCTCGGCCTGATCGTCGATGTGGGCGGCGGCACCTCGGATTTCTCGCTGTTCCGGTCGGACCGCGACGGGATCACCATCCTGTCCAATCACGGGGTCCGCATTGGCGGCACCGATTTCGACCGCTCGATCAGCATCGATCATGTCATGCCGCAGCTGGGCAAGGGCACCGAATTGCGCAAGACGCTGGGGCCGGGCAGCACGCCCACCCCGAATGGCATCTTCCACGACCTGGCGACCTGGGAGAAGATCTTCTTCCTTTACACCCCGCAGAACCGCCGGCTGGTGGCCGAGATGGTGAAGCTGGCGCATGCGCCGGAAAAGCTGACCCGGCTGGCCAGGGTGCTGGAGCGCGAGCTGGGCCATGAGATGAGCTTCGCGGTCGAGCGGGGCAAGATCGCCGCCAATGCCGGCACGGAAAACGCCGCCATCCTGCTCGACCAGATCGAGCCCGGCCTGACCCTGCCCCTGTCGCCCCAGGCCCTGGCCGACAGCCTGGCCCGCCATGCCCAGGCGCTGGGCGAGGGCGCGCGCGAGACGCTGCGCCTGGCAGGCATCGATGCAGCCCAGGTCGAGAAGGTGGTCTATGTGGGCGGCTCCAGCCTGATGGCGATGGTCTCGCAGACCATGAAGGCGCAGTTTCCGACGGCGGCGCACACGTTCAGCGAGGTTTTCACCGCCGTGGCGGACGGGCTGGCGATCGCGGCGCAGGACCGGGCCGCCTGACAGCCGACTTCTGCGGAACGGCAAAGCCCGCCCAAGAAAACCCCGCGGGATCGCACCCGCGGGGCCTGTTCGTCCGGCTTTGGGCCCGATCTCAGGGGTTTGACGCCAGGATCTGGTTCAGCCAGGGCACGAATTTCGAGATGTTCGTATAGGCCGAGAACATCGCCTTCTCTTCGCAGCCCTTGCCCGAAGTGGCGGTCAGGCCCCAGCTGACGATGCCGGCCTGAATATAGGTGCCGTCATCCAGCGGCACGACCAGCGGCCCGCCGGAATCGCCGTTGCACGAGGTCTTGCCGCCCTCGAACGTGCCCGAGCAGATCATGTTGTCGCTCATCGGCATCGGCGCCTGGGCCAGCAGCTGTTCCCACAGCGGATAGGCGGTGTCTTCCTTGACCGACAGAACCTCGGCCGCATAGGCAAAGCCGTTCACCGCCTCTTCCGCCCGCGCCTCCATCATCGAGGAATTGCACATCTCGCGGTCCAGCATCTGGATCTGGGTCTGGCGCAGATCGGCGGTGACGCGGCCGCCATTCTGCAGGCCCCAGCCGGTGACGATCGTGGTCACGCCGGGTTGCGACAGGATATCGCCAAAGGCCGCATCGGGCACTTCGATCGTCTTGTAGGGCACGGACGGCTTGCGGGCCAATTTGATCAGCGCGATGTCATAATCGAACTGGGTCGAGGTATATTGCGGGTGGACATAGATCTTCTCGACCGGGATCCGGTCGCCCGATCCGTCCAGCTTGTTGGTGCCGGCGACGATGGAAATCTCGTTCGCCTGCACGTCGAACTCGACGCCCTGATCGTCGATCATATGCACGCAATGCGCCGCGGTCAGCACCCATTCATCCAGCACCAGCGAGCCGCCGCAGAACTGGCTGTCGGTCGAGACCGGCATATTCGCCACGGTCAGCGCCACCTGCCAGGGCCAGGCCCCGTCCTGCGCCACTTCGCCGCCAATCACCTTGGCGCCGGCCGCATCGGTCTGGGCGGCGTCCAGCTCGGCCTTCTTGCCGCTTTTGGCGAATTCGAACGGCGAATCCGTGCCCGTCTTTGCCGCGGCGCTGTCTTCGGCCAGCGTGGGCCCTGCCAGAAGGCCGGCCAGCGCCAGGACGAAAAGCGGTTTCAGAAATCTCTGCGTCATGTCCGAACGTCCTTCTGTCTCAATGGGCCGCCTCGGGCCCGGGGTTCAGTCGCACGATCTGGCGGATCATCGCCAGCGCGGCGGGTTTGGTCGAGAAGCCGCGATTGCGGGTCTCGTCAGGGTCGGCCAGGCGCTCCTCGAACCAGGCCGTCATCTCGTCGGCGGGGCCGCCGCGCGTGGTGTCGCTGGCGGCAAGCCGGGTCAGATCGACCCGCAAGCCGCTGTCTTCGCCCATCGGCACGGCCAGAACCCAGATCTCCTCCAGCCCGGCCGCGCTGCCGGCGGCGATCTGCAGCCCGATCCGGGCGCTTTCGCCGGGGGCAAGCCGGTTGACACCATTCTGCTGCGGCCAGATCGGCTGCACTTCGAAATCGGTGGCCAGGTACAGGACGCTGACATCCTGCATCTTGGCCGAGCGGTTGGTGACCGTCAGCCAGATCTGGTCGCAGGCCTGCGCCCCTGCGGCCGGATCCCAGGGCTGCGCCGGGCCGGCCGCCCCACAATCCTCGCCCTCGGCGCGGCCGGGGCGGATTTCATAGGCCAGCTCGACCGGATCCTTGCCGGTGATCGACCGCCCGGTGGCCCCCAGCAGGGCCGCGCGCAGCCGCAGCCCGTGCGCGGCCCGATCCAGCGCGCGGGCCAGCGCCTCGGCCTCGGTCTCGCCCGGCTCGGGCCGGACGCGCGGGGTCGAGCCGGGGCCGTCCGGGTCCAGAACGCCATCGGCGCCGGCCAGCGCCACCGTGCCATCGACCAGAACCGGCACCAGATCGGGCCCCGCACCGGAAACTGCACCGGAAACTGCACCGGGAACCTCACCGGGCGCCGGCAAAGCCGCCTCCCAGGCGCTGTAATCCTTGCCGTCGCCCGGATCGGCGCGCTGCGCCGGGGCCAGGGTCAGCGGCGCGGGCGGCGGGGCGGCGGTGATCTCGGCCCAAAGCGCGCCTTGCGGAGCGGGCGCATCCAGCGTCGCCTCACGCGCCGCAACCTTGGTGACCGTCGCCGTCCCCAGGGCCGCCCCGCCCGTGCCCTCGGCATAGAAGGTCAGTTCGGTGCCCTCGGCCAGGCCCTGCAACAGCCCGCCCTTCACCACCCGGCCCGCCACCTGCAGCCGCGCCGCGGCCTGGCCCGCGCCGAAAACCTGCGCCTGCAGCAGTGGCCCCTCGCCCTCGGGCACCTGCCGCGCCTCGCTTTGCACCATCGCATCGGCCACCGCGGCCAGAACCTGGGCCCAGCTGGCCTCGGGCGCCGCGCTCAGAACCTGGCTCAGGCGCAGGGTGAATTCGCCCTGCCATTGCCCGGTGTCGCCCAGTTCATATTCGAAGGACCGCTCGTCGGATTGCGAGGAATAGAGAAAGACGAAATTCCCGGTCAGGTCCGGCGCCACCGTGGCCGGGGCCGAGGCCGCAGTCTCGGGCACGCCCAGCTGATCCGGCGTCAAGCCACGCGGCACGCCCTTGCCGCCGGTGCCGCGAAAGCCGGTCGCGGAATGGCAGGCGTCGATCAGCCCGATCAGCGTCACGTCGCGATCCATCAGCGCCTGGGCCCAAAGCTGCAATTCGTCGTCAAGGATCGCATTCTCGACCGCGCCGATCGCGCCTTTCCAGCCGGCCGCATCGGCGGGCAGGAAGATCTCGTCATAGCCGCCGCCCTCGTCGCCCGACAGATCGGGGGCCTGGCCGCCATGGCCCGAAAAATAGAACACCACCGTATCGCCCGGCGCGGCTTCGGCCGCGACCTGATCCAGCGCCGCCATGATCCCGGCGCGCGTCGGCTGGCCGGTGGAAACGCCCGCCGGCAGACCCACCGGATCCGAGGTCAGAACCGTCATCTGCCCCGGCGCAATGCCGCGCGCCCCCAGCGTCTCGGCCATCAGCCGCACGTCATTCGCGGGCCCGCGCAGATTGGCGTCGAGATACAGATAGTCCGACACGCCGACCAGAACCGCATGCATCTCGGCCCGGGCCGGAAGGGCCAGGAAGGCAGTGGTGCAAAGCGCATATGCAAGCCGGTTCAACATCATGGCCGGCAGATTACCGCGCAAGCCCCCCGAGGCAAGTGCGGGAAGGCCCAGACACCGGCTGTGACGGCATTTGTCATCCGCAACCCGCCCGCGCCGCAACCCCAGCGCGAAACCTGGCCCTTCGGCCTTCCTCTCTGCAGAAATATCCCACGGGGGTCCGGGGGTGTGAAACCCCCGGGGGCCGGCCGCCCCGGGGCGACTTCGGGCCCTAACCCAGTTCCCGCGGCCAGGCGATCTCGACCGTCAGGCCCTTTTCCACCCGCGGCAGGGTCAGCCGCGCGCCATGGCGCATGGCGATGGCGCGCACCAGCGCCAGGCCCAGCCCATGGCCCTTGATCCCCTTGGCGCGGTCGCGCTCGGCCCGGGTGAAGCGCTCGAAGGCTTCGGATTTCATCTCGTCCGGCAGGCCCGGCCCGGTATCGACCACCCGCAGCACCGCCCGGTCGCGCCCCGACAGCACCAGCCGCAGACTGTCGCCGGGGGCGCAATACTTGATCGCATTGTCCAGAAGGTTCGCCACCATCTGCGCGATCAGATGCCGGTCGCCCAGCACGGTCAACCCGGGCTTGATCTCGGCCCCGGTCGTCAGACCCTTGTCCTCGGCCAGGGCCTCGTACAGATCCCAGACCTCGGCCACCACGGCCGAGATGTCCACCGGCACCAGCCCGCCGCCGCCCTGATCGGCCTCGGCCCGGCTGATATCCAGAAGCGAATCGAAGACGCGGATCGCCTGGTGCATCTCGGCGCGGACCTCGGCCGTCACCTCTTCCTGGCCCTCGATCTTGTCCAGCTTGCGCAGCATCCGGTTCAGGGGGGTGCGCATTTCATGCGCGATCGTGTCCGACAGGCGGTGCGTGGCGCGGTTCAACGCCTCGATCCGGTCCAGCATGCCATGGACATGGGTTTCCAAAAGCCCGAATTCATCGCCCGAGCGCGGGCCCGACAGCCGCGCATCCAGCTGCCCCGAGGCCACCCGGTCGGCCAGGGCATTGACCCGGCCGATCCGCCGCATCACCCAGCGCGCGGCCACCCAGCCCACGCCGGCGCCAATGGCCAGGATCGCCGCCAGCAGCACCGCCATGCCCTGGCGCAGCGCGGCCAGCGTCGCGTCGACCGGCGCCAGCGACCGGCCGACCAGCAAGGGGAAGCCGCCCGGCAATTCCCGCGCCACCACCAGCCAATGGCCGCCATCGCTCCGGAATTCCTGCGCCGGATCGACGGTGAAGGTCTTGCCCTCGGCCGTCAGCCCCGCGGGCCAGGCCTCCAGCGTGCCGGCCAGAACCGTGCCGTTGCGATCCATCAGCAACAGCATTTCCGGCCCGTCGGCTGCGATACGGAAGTCGATCGCCTCGCGCAGGGCGATGATGCGGCGCTGTTCGTAAAGCGCCGCCAGCGAATCCATATCGGCCGACAGCAGCGCGCGCTGCGCCTCGGTCAGCCTTGTCTCGACCAGCCGGTAGCCCAGCCCCATGGCCAGAACAGACACCAGCGCCACCGCCAGCGCCATGCCGGCCGCCAGCCGCAGCGTCGCGCGGGCGCGCAGCGGGCGATGATCGCCCGAGACGGCGGCAGCGGCAGCGCCAGGGGTCACGCGCCTTCCCCAGGGGGCTGTGGCAGGGGCGCGAAGACATAGCCCTCGCCGCGGGCGGTCTGGATCGCATGGCTGCCCGCCTCTTCCAGCTTGCGCCGCAAGCGACCGACATGGACGTCAACCACATTGGTGCCCGGGTCGAAATGCAGGTTCCAGACGTTTTCCAGCAATTGCATGCGGGTGACGATCTGGCCGGCATTGCGGGCGAAGAAGGTGAGCAGCTCGAACTCCTTCGGGCTGACGGCCACATGTTCGCGCTTCACATGCACGGTGCGGGCCTTCATGCGGATTTCCAGATCGCCGAAGGCCAGCAGGTCATTGTCCAGAACCTGCATCGTGCCGCGCCGCAGCAGCGCCCGCAGCCGCGCCCGCAACTCGTCTTCCTCGAAGGGTTTCGGCAGGTAATCGTCGGCGCCCTTTTCCAGCCCCTCGACCCGCTGCGCCGCCCGCCCCAGCGCCGACAGAACCAGGATCAGCGCGTGCGAGCCGCCGGCCCGGATCCGCGCGATCGCATCCACCCCGTCGCCGCCGGGCAGGGTGCGGTCCAGCACGATGACCTTGAAATTGCCCGCCGCCTCGGCCACGCCGGCCTCAAGCGTGTCGCGATGCACCGGGTCGCAGCCCAGGCCGCGGACCACCGCTGCAACGGCAGCGGCGGTCTCGGCATCGTCTTCAACGATCAGAATTCTGTCCATCACCCACTCCGGGCCCCAGATTCAGAACACCACGACGCTTGGGTCAAGCACATTCGCACCGCCCAGGGGCCGCGCGCCGTCATGGCTGCCCCAAGGGTCCAGATAGATATGCCGCGTCTCGCCCGTGCCATCCTGCACCAGGATCAGCGCCGGCTCGGACAGTTCCAGCGCCGCCAGCGCCGCGCCGTCCAGCGCCGTGCCGTTCACCGCCAGGATCGTGTCGCCCTTGGCCAGGCCCGCAAACAGCGCCGGAGAATTCTGCGTCACGTCCTTGACCGTTCCACCTTCGCCCAGAACCACCCCCAACGCGCCCAGCCGGTAGCTTTTGATTGTGACCGGGGCCGAGCCCGCCAGCGACAGATCGCGGGTCTTCATCGTCAGACCCGGCGCTTCGGCCTCGGGCAGGGACAGGGGCAGCGGCAGGGCGATCTGCGCGCCGTCGCGCTGCACGGTCAGCTGGGCCGTGCCCGATTCCAGCGCCGCCTCGATCAGGAAGGCAAGGTCGCCGGGCTGCGTCAGCGCGGTGCCATCGACGGCCAGAATGATATCGCCGCCCTTCAGCCCGGCCGCCGCGGCCAGCCCGCCCTCGATCGTGCCATCGACCAGCAGCCCCGCGACCGGCACATCCAGCGCCTCGGCCGCCTTGCGGTCGACCGGACGGGCGGTCATGCCCAGACGCGGATAGGGCTGCAGGGTTTCCTCGATCAACCCGGTGACGATCCGGTCCAGATCGGTCCCGGCAATCGCATAGGCGATGCCCACGAACATCCGGCTGCCATCGGCGATCTGGCTGTTCATGCCCAGAAGCCGGCCCTGCGCATCGACCAGCGGCCCGCCGGACGAGCCGGGGTTCACCGCCGCATCATGCTGCAGCATCTTGATCGGCACTTCGACCTGCACCTGCCGCGCCGTGGCCGAGATCAGCCCCTCGGTCAGGGTGAATTCGATCCCCAGGGGGGCGCCCAGCGCATAGACCTCTTCGCCCAGCGCCGCCGCCTGTTGGGCGGGCACCAGCCCCTTGCGCCCCGGCGCGACCGAGATCACCGCGACGTCGCGGATCTCGTCGCGGGCGATCACCTCGGCCAGTTCCTCATTGCCGTGGCGGTCGATCAGCCGCACCTCTTCGGCATCGCCCACCACATGGGCATTGGTCACCGCCACCACCGCCGCGTCCCCCCACAGGAAGGCCGAGCCAAGGAAGCGGTCTTCGGCATCATTGCTGCGCACCACAAGAACCGCGTCCATCGTGGCATCCAGAACCGAGACCTCGGCCCCGGCCGGGGTGGCGCTTAGCGGCGAGATCCCCGAAGCCAGCCCGGCCGTCATTCCAAACCCAAATGCGAAAAGCGCCGTTCGCGTCTTCTGCGCCAGGCCGCAAAGTGCCGAACGCAGGGTCTTGTCAAATGCTTGCATTTTGTCCTGTACCTTTGGGTCTGCCCCTCGGGCCTTTAGGTAATCCGGCCGCCCGACCCGGTCACATGACAAATCCGGTCATGGAAAGATTGTGAGTTTACAGGCGGATGCCCGCCCGCCATTTTCGAGCCTGCCAATAGACCGCAGGCCCGAAAGGCCCCATTCGATGAAACGCTCTGTGATTGCAGCCCTTTTCCTTGGCCTTGCCACGACAGCCTTCGCCGATCCGGCAAGCCCGCTGCGCCGGGCCCAGCTGTCGGCCGAACTTTACACCCGCGGCCTGGCCGAGGCCGATCCGCTGCTGATCCTGACCGCGGCACAGCTGCGCAAGGCGGCGGGTCTGGGGCAGGATGCCGACGATCCGCTGTCCTGGCAGGCGATGCTGGGCGCGGCCCGCGCCCTGGCGCCCGGCGACGCGGCACTGGCGCCCCTGTTCGACGATCTGGAAGCCGTCTCGGCCAAGGGCGTGATCTCGGGCGCGGTGCAGCAGAAGGCAGCTCTCGACCCCGGCGAAGCCACGCTGCCGCCGATGGAATTCAAGGGCGGCGCCAAGGCCGAGGTCTATGTCGAGACCGCGCCCGGCTTTGACCTGAACCTGATCGTGCGCGACGCGACCGGCAAGGTCGTGTGCCGCGACATCGACCCGTCCTTCGTGGCCCATTGCCTGTGGACGCCCGCGCAGGACGGCCTGTTCCTGCTGACGGTGGAAAACCGCGGCAAGACGCCGATCGACTATACTTTGCTGACCAATTGATCCCGACCCGACATCCCGACCTGACCGATTGAGGACGCCCATGTTCAGAACGCTTTGCCTGACCACCGCGCTTGGCCTCATGGCCCTGCCGGCCCTGTCGACCGTCGCCGCCGCGCGCGACAATTACGCCCTGCTGATCGGGGCCTCGGAATATCAGAACCTGGCCGAGAAATGGTGGCTGCGCGGGCCGAAGAACGATGTCGCGCTGGCCTATACCTATCTGACCACCGAAGCGCCGGTGCCCTTCACCGAGGAAAACGTCATCGTGCTGGCCGACGGGCTTGAGGGGGTCAAGACCGACGGCCATGCGACCCTGGGCGAAATCCGCGCGGCCTTTGCCAAGCTGGAAGCCGAATTGCAGCCGGGCGATTTCGTCTATCTGCATTTCTCGGGCCATGGCACGCAGCAGCCCGCCTCGGATCCCGACAGCGAACTTGACGGGCTGGACGAGATGTTCCTGCCGATCGATATCGGCAACTGGTCCGACAAGGTGGGCTCGGTCGAGAATGCGCTGGTCGATGACGAGATCGGGGTGCTGATCGACAGTCTGCGCGCCAAGGGCGCCGATGTCTGGGTGGTGTTCGACAGCTGCCATTCCGGCACTGCGACCCGCGCGGTTGAAGATGACGGCGAGGAAGTGGCGGTGCGCCAGCTGGATCCCTCGGTCCTGGGCATCACCGAAGCGGCGATGGATGCGGCCGAGGCGGGGGCGGAAAAGTCGCGCGGCGTGGGCGGCGACGATCCGCGCGCCGCGCCCGAGGCGCCGATGGATGCGGCAAAGGTCGCCGCGGCGCCGGCCGAAGGGGTGGAAATGGGCGCGCTGGTCGCCTTCTATGCCGCCCAGACCAATGAGGTGACGCCCGAGAAGCGCCTGCCCAAGGGCAAGCCCGACCGCAAGCCGCAGGGCGTCTTCACCTATACGCTGTTCGAGACCCTGGCCGAATATCCGGCCGCGACCTATGGCCAGATCGCCCAGGAAGTGCTGCGCAAATATGCCGTGGGCAATCTGGCGAAATCGACGCCCCTGTTCGAGGGCGATCTGGACCTTGTGGTCTTCGATGCCGAACCGGGCGGGCGGGTGGCGCAATGGCCGGCCGAGGCCACCGAGGCCGGGCTGACCATTCCCGCCGGCGAATTGCACGGCCTGTCGGAAGGCGCCGTCCTGGCGGTGATGGAGTCGGCCGCCGCTGCCAGCGACAGCGCGCTGGGCTATGTGCAGATCACCGCGCTGGACACGTTCACCGCCACCGCCGTTCCGGTCGAGAAGGACGGCAAGGTGCTGCCGGCCGAATTGCCCAAGGGCCTTTACCTGCGCAAGCTGGATGCGGCGCTGGATTTCTCGCTGACGGTGGCGCTGCCGCCCGAAGGTTCGGCCCCGGCCGATGCGCTTCTGGCGGTGCTGGAGACGCTGAAGGAAGAATCCGGCCCGCGGCTGAACTTTGTGGCCTCAGGCGCCGAGGCCGATCTGCGCCTGGCCGTGCTGCCCGACAGCCCGCGCCCCGATGCGATCTGGGTCCTGCCCGCAACCGGCCTGGCCGAGAACCTGTCCGAGACGCCCTCGGTCGGCACGGCGGACAAGACCGGCGACGCGCTGGCGCTGGCGCTGGCCGATACGCTGACCCATATGGCCAAGGCGCTGAACCTGATGAAGCTGGGCGCGGCGCTGGGATCGGGCGACATGCAGGTCGATGTGGAACTGCTGACTCGCACGCCCGAGGACAAGACGCTGCGCCAACTGCCGCTGGCCTCGGTTCCGACGCTGGTGACCGACGATCAGGTCCATGTGCTGGCCAAGAACAACATGGATATCCCGGTCGATGTGAACGTGCTGTATATCGGCGCCGACAATTCGATCTCGCACTGGTTCTCGGGCCGGTTGCAGCCGGGCGATGAATTGAAGAAGGGCCTGTTCGCCATCGGCGACCAAAGTTTCGGGCAGGAACGGCTGATCGTGGTTGTCACCCCCGCCAAGGCGCATGCCCCGGTCGAGGACCTGTCCTATCTGGCGCAGGATGCGCTGGAAATGTCGCGCGGGCTGGAAAAAGACACGACGGATCGCGGCATTGGCGCCTCGCTTTCGGCGGCCTTCGCCGAGGCGGGCTTTGGCGAGACGACCCGGGGCGCCGTGGCCCTGTCGGATGACAGTGCCGAGGCAGGCCCCGCGCCGATGATCCTGCAGATGGAATTGCGCACCAAATCGGCCAATTAGCGCGCGGGCCCGGCCTCCGGCGGGATCAGCCCCGCCGGCGGTCGACCAGGATCAGCGCCAGCCCGCCCGCGACGGAAACCGCAACCCCCAGCCCTGCCGCCAGCGCATAGCCCGACAGCAGCGTGCCGGCGGCGAAACAGCAGGCGGCGATCACGTCTCCGGTCAGGCGCTGCAGGGCCATCAGGCTGGCCCCGGCGCCGGGCCGGTCGGCCAGCAGATCCTGCAGATAGGCGATCGGCACGGTCAGGACCAGCGCCCCGCCCACCGCAGCCGGCACGACCAGCGGCCAAAGCCAGCCCCCCGCCGGCGCGGCCCAGGGCATCAGCCCCAGATGCAGCCCGTACAGCGCCGCCCCCGCCAGGATCTGCCTTGTGCGCGGCACGCCCGCCAGAAGCCGCGGCGCCAGCACCATGACCGGCACTTCCAGCCCGGCGATCAGCCCGACATACAGCGCCACATCCGCCGCCGCCCGCCCCGGCGCCGCGCCGACCGTCAGCGCCACCAGCGCCATGTACAGCGTCGGCCCGGCATTCACCGCGCCCAGCGCCACCACCCGGCCCAGCGTGCGGCCGCGTCCGATCTCGGCCAGTGCGCCGCGCAGGCTGAGGCCCGAGGGCCGCTCGACCCAGGGCGTCGCGCCATCCTGCGGCCAAAGCCGCAGCAGCACGGCCAGCAGGATCAGCCCCAAGACCAGCGCGACCGGAAACACCGCCATCACATCGACCCCGGCCGCGAAGGCCAGCGCCCAAAGCGGCAGCACGATGATGAAGGGCAGCGCCAAGAGCGCGCGGATGACCGACATCACCCCGTCGCGCAGCGGCCCCGGATGCCCGGACGAGGCCAGCCGCGCCATGGCGAAGACCTGGCCGAAAATCGTGCCGGCAAAGGGCAGCAGCACGACCAGCGTCACCGCGAAGGCCAGCTTGCCCGGCGCCAGCACCATCAGCCCCGCCCCCGCCACCAGCGCCAGCGCCGCCGCCAGCGCCATGCCGCGCCGCCGCGCCGTCTGGTCGGTGCGGATCCCCACCGCCACGGCCGAGCCGACCGAGATCAGCGAGGCCAGCGCCATCAGCACCGCATAGCCGCGATCGCCAAAGCCGAAGCGGTTCACCGCCAGATCCGAGACATAGGGCATGTAGGAACAGATCACCGCGCCCTGCAGCGCCAGCACCAGCGCCGCCAGCCGCAGCGGCGGCGTGGTCCAGACGATCCGCGCCGGCGAGGCGCCAGCCCCCACAGGAAGATCGGTCACTCGGCGCGCTCCGCCGGCAGAACCTTGCCCGGGTTCATCAGCCCCGCCGGGTCCAGCGCCGCCTTGATCCGCCGCATCACATCCAGCGCCACCGGATCCTTGCGCCGCCGCATCGAGGGCAGTTTCGACAGCCCGATCCCATGTTCGGCGCTGAACGAGCCGCCCAGAACCCGCACCACCTCTTCGATACAATCCATCACCGCATCGGCCAGGGCGGGATCGTCGCGGGTTGGATAGGCCGAGTAATGCAGGTTGCCATCGCCCAGATGCGCCACGCAGCTGGTGCCGATCCCCGGATCCAGCGCGACAAGCCGCGCCTCGGCGTCGCGCAGGAAGGCATCGACCTTGTCGACCGGCAGGCAGACATCGGTATCGACCACCGGCTCCAGTCCGATGCCGATCTCGGCCGCGGCCTCGCGCCGGGCCCACATCTGCAGCCGCTGCGCCTCGGACCGCGCCACGACCGCATCGGCGATCAGCCCTTCTTCCAGCATGCCGGCCAGCACGCCTTCCAGCCGGTCGACCAGCGGCACCGCGCCATCGGGGCCGGGGGCGGCCTCGTCGGGCACGGTGGTGCCGGCTTCGATCAGCAGCGTCACTTCGGGGATTTCGGCGAAGGGCAGGCCCAGATCGGGCCGCACCTCGGCCAGTCTTTCGCAATAGCGGCGCGGCATGAATTCGAAGGCCTCGACCCGGCCGCCGGTTGCCGCCTGCATCCGGTTCAGCAGGCCCAAGGCCTTGGGCAGGCTTTCGGCCGACACGCAGGCCGTCGCATAGGCCAGGGGCCTGGGCACCAGCTTCATCACCGCCGCCGTCACGATGCCCAGGGTGCCCTCGGCGCCGATGAACAGGTCTTTCAGGTCGTAACCGGAATTGTCCTTGTGCAGCTCGCTCATCAGGTTCAGCACCCGGCCATCGGCCAGCACCACCTCGATCCCCAGGCACAGCCCCCGGGTCGAGCCATAGCGCAAGACGTTCGACCCGCCGGCATTGGTCGACAGCGCGCCCCCCAGCATGGCCGAGCCGCGGGCGCCGAACCACAGCGGGAAATACAGGCCCTGCGCCTCGGCCGCTTCATGGATGCGCTGCAGCACGACGCCCGCCTCGGCGATCACCAGCCGCGCCTCGGGGCGGATCTCGCGGATGCGGTTCAGCCGCTCCAGACTGATCATCAGGCCACCCCGGGTCATCGTGCCGCCCACAAGCCCGGTATTGCCAGAAATCGCCACCACCGGAACGCCCGCGGCAGCGGCAAGCCGCACGCAGGCTGCGACTTCGGCGGTGTTCGCGGGCCGCGCCACGGCCAGGGGCGCGCCATGGTAATGGCCCATCCAGTCGCGCGCATAGCCGTCGCAATCCGCCCCGGTCAGCACCTGCGCCGGGCCAAGCACCGCCGCCAGATCCTTGATCAATCCCATTCTCTGCCCCGGCTGCCCGGCGGCAGCCTTCCTTTTCGTCCAGATCTAAAGCGGGGATCCCGGGGCGAAACGCCCCTGGTCGGCGGCAAGCTACGGCGGCTTTGCCGCGCCGTCCATCCGCATTATCGCCCGGGTGGACCCGCGCGGGGCAAGGCTGCGCAACAGTGCCCGCCAGAGGACGGCTAGGGTTTCACCCGGGCCAGCAGCTCTTGCACCCGGGGGCCGAGCTGCGCCACGATCAGCTTCACCCCTTCGGGGTTCGGGTGAATGCCATCGGCCTGCATCCAGGCGGCATAGCTGGCAGGATCGGCGGTATCGGCCCCGGCCGCCACGAAGCCCGCAAAGAAATCGTCAACCAAAAGCGCCTGATGCGCGGCCGCAAGCTCGGGATAGATCGCGTCGAACTCGGCCTTGTAATCCGGCCCGTAATTGGTGGGCGCCTTCATCCCCACCAGCAGCACCGGCAGGCCACGCGCATCGGCCCCGGTCAGGATCGCCTCCAGATTGGCGCGCACCTCGTCGGGCGACAGGCCGCGCAGCATGTCATTGCCGCCCAGCGTCACGATCAGCGCCTGAGTCTCGGGACCCAGGGCCCAGTCCAGCCGGGCAAGCCCGCCGGCGGTCGTGTCGCCCGACACACCGGCATTCTCGATCACCACATCGTTGCCATGCGCGACCAGCCAGGCCTGCAATTGCGGCACCAGCCCCTGTTCGGGGGCCAGCCCGTAGCCCGCCGTCAGGCTGTCGCCCAGCGCCACCACCGTCACCGGCTGGGCCCGGGCCGCGCCCGCAACCAGCACCAGCGCCGCCGCAATGCAGAAAACCCACGCGAACGTGAGGTTGCATGCGCGGCCAAGAAGGCCATATCCCTGAGGGACCCTATCCAGGACCTGCCGCATGACCCAACCCGTTCCCGCCCCCAAGGCCGCATCTGACGCGGCCGTGCTTGACCTTGTCGATGTCCGCCTGACCCTGCCCGGCAATGCCGGCCCGGTCGAGATCCTGCGCGGCATCACCCTGTCGGTCAACCGGGGCGAGACGGTGGGGCTGGTCGGTCCTTCCGGGTCGGGCAAGTCGTCGCTCCTCATGCTTCTGGGCGGGCTTGAACGCGCCACGGCCGGGCAGGTCAAGGCGCTGGGCCAGGATCTGACGGCGCTGGGCGAAGACGCGCTGGCCCGGTTCCGTCGCGACAATATGGGGGTCGTCTTCCAGTCCTTCCACCTGATCCCGACGATGACGGCGCTGGAAAACGTCGCCGTGCCGCTGGAACTGGCGGGCAAGCCCGATGCCTTCGACCGCGCGGCGGCGGAATTGCAGGCGATGGGGCTGGGCCACCGGCTGGACCATTACCCAAGCCAATTGTCGGGGGGCGAGCAGCAGCGCGTGGCGCTGGCCCGCGCCGCGGTGCCGCGGCCGGCGCTGTTTCTGGCCGATGAACCGACGGGCAATCTCGATGCCTCGAACGGCGCCGCGATCATGGACCTGCTGTTCGGCCTGCGCGACCGGCACGGCGCCACGCTGGTTCTGGTGACCCATGCGCCGGACCTGGCCGCGCGCTGCGACCGCGTGATCCGCCTTGCCGATGGCCGGCTGGCCGAGACCGGCGCCGCCGCCGCGCGGGCCGCGGAATGAGCCTGTCCTTGCGCCTTGCGCTGCGCGAATTGCGCGGCGGGATCCGGGGCTTGCGGGTGTTCCTGGCCTGTCTGGCGCTGGGCGTCGCGGCGATTGCCGCCGTGGGCACGCTGCGCACGGCCATTCAGACCGGGCTTTCCGATCAGGGCAGCGTGATCCTGGGCGGCGATGCCGAGATCCGCTTCACCTATCGCGCCGCCAGTGCCGCGGAACGCGCCTGGATCGAGGCGACGGGCGACAAGGTCTCGGAAGTCTATGATTTCCGGTCGATGGCGGTGACGGGCGACGATTCCGCGCTGACCCAGATCAAGGCCGTCGATGCCGCCTGGCCGCTTTATGGCACGGCGCCGCTGGACCCGCCCCTGCCGCTGGCGCAGGCCCTGGCCACCGAAAACGGCCTGCCCGGGGCAGTGATGGACCCGCTGCTGATCGAAAGGCTGGGGCTGAAGATCGGCGACACGTTCCGTCTGGGCACGCAGGAATTCCGCCTGTCGGCCGCGCTGCTGCGCGAACCCGACAGTGCCAGCGCCGGCTTCGCCCTGGGCCCGCGCACGGTGGTGCTGGCCTCGGCCCTGCAACAATCAGGCCTGCTGACGCCCGGATCGCTGTATGAGACCCGCTATCGCATGACCCTGCCCGCAGGCCGCGACCTGCCCGCGCTGGAACGCGCGGCCAAAGCCGCCATGCCCGACAGCGGCCTGCGCTGGAGCGACAGCCGCAATGCCGCGCCGGGGGTGGAAAGCTTTGTCGACCGGATGGCCAGCTTTCTGGTGCTGGTCGGCCTGGCGGGTCTGGCGACCGGCGGCGTCGGCATCTCGGCCGCGATCCGCGCCTGGCTGGAGCGCAAGACCCCGACCATCGCCACGCTGAAGACGCTGGGCGCCGGCGGCGGGCTGATCTTCCGCATCTACCTGTGGCAGGTGGCGGTGCTGGCGGGGCTGGGCATCGTGATCGGTCTGGCTTTGGGCGGGTTGGCGCCCTTGCTGGCTGGCCCGCTGATCGAAGCCGCCCTGCCCTTCCCGGCCCAGATCAGCCTATCGCCGCGGGCCCTGGCCGAAGCGGCGCTGTATGGCGCGCTGGCGGCGCTGCTGTTCACGCTGCTGCCCCTGGCGCGGACCGAGCAGGTGCGGCCGGCGGCGCTGTATCGCGGCGGCGAGGGCACGCTTGGCTGGCCGCGCAGGCGCTGGCTGGCGGTGCTGCTGGGGTTGGCCCTGGCGCTGATCGGCACCGCGGCGGCGCTGTCGGGCATGTGGACGCTG
>NZ_JAICBZ010000054.1 GCF_020179405.1 Xinfangfangia pollutisoli
CCCGCGCCTTGCGCGATGCGGGCTGGCGCGTGGCGCTGATGGGCCGGCGCGAAGCCGCGCTGCGCGAAACCGCCGAGGGCGGCCCGGCGCTGGTCCTGCAAGGCGATGTGGGCCAGCCCGCCGATGTCGATGCCGCCTTCGCCCGGATCGAGGCCGATTGGGGCCGGCTGGGCCTTCTGTTCAACAATGCCGGCATCTAGCTGCCCGGCCGACCGATCGACGAGATCGCGGTCGAAGACTGGCTGCGCCTCAGCCAGACCAATATCACCGGCATGTTTCTGTGCGCCCGCGCGGCCTTCGGGCTGATGCGGCGGCAAAGCCCGCAGGGCGGGCGGATCGTCAACAACGGCTCGATCTCGGCGCATGTGCCACGGCCGGGATCCGTGCCCTATACGATGTCGAAACATGCGGTGACGGGGTTGACCAGGACGCTGGCGCTGGATGGCCGCGCCTATGGCATCGCCTGCGGCCAGATCGACATCGGCAATGCGCTGACCGAGATGGCGGCGCGGTTTCAGGACGGGGTGCCGCAGGCCGATGGCACGATCCGGGCCGAGCCGGTGATGCCGGTCGACGAGGTGGCGCGGCTGGTCGTCCATATGGCCGGGCTGCCCGCCGATGTGTCGATGCCCTTCGCCACGATCATGGCGCGCGACATGCCCTATATCGGCCGCGGCTAGGGCCCGGGACGCGCCTCAGGCGGCGCCGGCCTGCGGTTCCTGCGGCTTGCAGAACATGTCATAGACCAGCGTGATGGTGCGCAACACGCGCGGGTCCTGGATCGAGTAATAGATCGCCTTGCCATCGCGCCTTGTGGCCACCAGCCCCTCAAGCCGCAGCCGCGCCAATTGCTGGCTGACCGCCGCCTGCCGCTGTTCCAGCAGGTTTTCCAGCTCGGTCACCGATTTCTCGCCCGAGGACAGATGGCACAGAATCATCAGCCGCCCCTCATGGCTGAGCGCCTTCAGAAAGGCCGCCGCGGCGGTGGCCTGGGCCAGCATCTCATCGGCCGGCAGATGGGCGCAGCCCTCGGTGTCGTCGGGCGCGGGGGCAGGAACAGGGGCGGAAAGCGGCATGTCACGCAATCTCGTCATGACGGGTCAAATATTCAATAGCATGCATGATAGGGGTTGGCGAGGGGCCGCGTGGGCCGCCGGCGCCGAGGCGCGGGCCCCCGGTTCGGGCGCATCCGCCACAGAGCCCTTGCCGTGCGCTGCGCGCCGGGGCAAGGATTGCACAATCGTAGAACACCTGTTCAGGAGCCCGCCCCGTGATCCGCCCCTCTGCCTTCACCGCCCCCGGCCGTTTCTGGCGCGGCAATCTGCACACCCATTCCACCCGCTCGGACGGGGTGCTGAAGCCCGAAGAGGTGTGCCGCCGCTACCGTGCGGAAGGCTATGACTTCCTGGCGCTGACCGACCATTTCATCGGCGCCTACAATTACCCGATCGTCGACACGGTGCCGTTCCGCGCGGAAGGGTTCACCACGATCCTGGGGGCCGAGCTGCATACTGGCGCCATGGCGAATGGCGAGCTGTGGCATATCCTGGCGGTGGGCCTGCCCGCCGATTTCCCCCCGCCCGAGGCGCCCGACTTCGACGCCCATCCCGGGATGGAAACGGGCGCGGCCATTGCCGCCCGCGCGGTGGCGGCGGGGGCTTTCGTGGCCATCGCCCATCCGCAATGGTCGGGCCTGACGCTGGAAGACGCCCGCGGCATCGAAGCCGCCCATGCGGTGGAAATCTACAATCACGGCTGCGCCAATGGCTGCGACCGGCCCGATGGGTTCGGCATCGCCGATCTGCTGCTGACCGAGGGCCGCAGGCTCAGCCTGATTGCCACCGATGACGCGCATTTCTATGAGCCCGACCATTTCGGCGGCTGGGTCATGGTGAAATCCGAGGCGAATGAGCCCGACGCGCTGCTGGCCGCCCTGAAGCGCGGCGATTTCTATGCCTCGCAGGGGCCCGAATTGCGCGATGTCCGGCTTGAGGGCGACCGGATGGTGATCGAATCCTCGGCTGTTGTCTCGGCCGTGGTCATGGGCAAGGGGACGGCGGCGAAATCGGTGCATGGCCAGTCGATGACCCGGGCAGAGATCCCGCTGGATCGGTTCCGCAACTCGCCCTGGCTGCGGGTGTCGGTGATCGACGCGGCCGGCAAGCGGGCCTGGTCGAACCCGATCTGGCGCGCTTGATCAGCCACTCAGCCCGCCAGCAGCCGCGCGACCAGCCGCGCCAGCCGCCGGTGCAGCCGCGCGGTGCGGTTGCGCAGATGCATGGCGGCATAAACCGGCTGGGTCAGCGCCGGCGCGTCGGCGACCAGCCGGAAGCGGCCGGTCGCCACCAGCGCGCGCGCGGCCTCGTCCATCAGATAGGCCGAGCCCCCCAGCGCCTCGAGCAGCGAGACCAGCGCCGAGGATTGCCCGACCGACAGGGGCGCCTCGGACAGGCGCGGCAGTGCCTCGCGATGGGCGCGTTCGAAAGCGGGCGAGAAATGCGCGAAGATCATGTCCTGCGGCGCGATCTCGGCCAGAAGTGCCGCGGTTGACGAGACCAGCCGATAGGTCAATTCGCCCGCCGTCTCGAAATACAGATCGGGATGGGGTTTGGGCGTGAAGAGCAGCGCGAAATCCAGATGCCCCGCGGCCAGGTCATTGGCCATCTGGTTGGAATAGTCCGGCTCGATATAGAAGGCGGTCTGCGGCAGCATCTTGCGCGCCTCGGCCAGAAGCCGGCCCAGGAAGGGCCCGGCCAGATCGTTCTGGATCCCCAGCCGCAGCGTCAGCGCCGCCTCGCCCGAGGGCGCCACGGCGCGCCGCGCCGCCGCCCAATCCTGGCGCAGCATCCGGGCATGGGTTTCAAAGCGCAGCCCCTCGGTCGTCAGATCGGTGCCCGCGCGCGAGCGGCGCAAGAGCGTGGCCCCCAGCGCCTGTTCCAGCGTCTTGACCCGGGCCGAGACGGTGGATTGCGTGACGCCCAGCCGGTCGGCGGTGCGGTTGAAGCTGCGGGTCTCGATCAGGTCGAGGAAGGTGTCGATCAGCTCGATCTGCATGGGTTTGGGCTTTCCGGCTGGCCGCCGGGGGTTTTCCACCCCCGGACCCCCGGAGGATATTTGAACAGAGAGGAAGGCGTAATCGGATTCTTCGATCAATGAGGGGCTGATCGCCGAATTGAACGGCGCCGGGCGGCGGCGGATAGTGGCGGCGGAATCTGGACGGAGGCTGAGGCGATGGTCGAGTATGCAAGCGCGCGGGTGGCGATCATCGGCGGCGGCGCGGTGGGCGTCTCGGCGCTGTATCACCTGTGTCTGGCGGGCTGGACCGACTGTATCCTGCTGGAGAAGAACGAGCTGACGGCGGGCTCGACCTGGCATGCGGCGGGCAACGTGCCGACCTTTTCGTCAAGCTGGTCGATCATGAACATGCAGCGCTATTCGGCGCAGCTGTATCGGTCCTTGGGCGATGCTGTGGGCTATCCGATGAATTACCATGTCACCGGATCCGTGCGGCTGGGCCATACGGCGGAACGGCTGCAGGAATTCAAGCGTGTCGTCGGCATGGGGCGCTATCAGGGCATGGATCTGGGCATCCTGTCGCCCGACGAGATCCGCGGCAGATACCCGTTCCTTGAAACGCATGATCTGACCGGCGCGCTGTATGACCCCTATGATGGCGATATCGACCCCGCGCAGCTGACCCAGGCGCTGGCGACCGGCGCGCGGGCGCTGGGCGCGCGGATCGAACGCTTCTGCCCGGCGACCGGGGTGCGGCGGGAAAACGGCGAATGGGTGATCTCGACGCCCAAGGGCGAGGTGCGGGCCGAGATCGTCGTCAATGCCGCGGGCTATTATGCGCGCGAGGTCGGCAAATGGTTCGGCCGTGATCTGCCGATGATGGTGATGAGCCACCAATACATGCTGTTCGACACCATCCCCGAGCTGGCGGCCTGGTCGGCCGAGGTCGGCCACAAGCTGCCTTTGCTGCGCGATGTCGACAGCAGCTATTACCTGCGGCAAGAGAAGAACGGCTTCAACCTGGGCCCCTATGAGCGGAATTGCCGGGCGCATTGGGTGACGAAGGATGATCCTTTCCCCGAAGATTTCAGCTTCCAGCTGTTCCCCGACGATCTGGAGCGGCTGGAGGGCCATATCGCCGATGCGATGGCGCGGGTGCCCCTGCTGGAAAAGGCCAGCCTGACCAAGGTGATCAACGGGCCGATCCCCTATGCGCCCGATGGCAACCCGCTGATCGGGCCGATGCCCGGCGTGCCGAACGCGTTCGAGGCCTGCGTCTTCACCTTCGGCATCTGCCAGGCCGGGGGCGCGGGCAAGGTGCTGGCGGAATGGGTGACGGAAGGCACGACCGAATGGGACATGTGGTCCTGCGACCCGCGCCGCTTCACCGCCTATACCGACCCGGACTACTGCATCCAGAAGGGGATGGAGGTCTATGGCCATGAATATGGCATCCATTTCCCCAATGCGCGCTGGCCCGCGGCGCCCGACCGGCGGCTGTCGCCGGTGCATGCGCAGGTGAAGGCGCTGGGCGGCCAGATGGCGCCCTATAATGGCTGGGAGCGGGCGGAATGGTTCGCGGCCCCGTGTGACGATACCAGTTGGGAGGCCACGCAGACCTGGCGGCGCGAGGGGCCCTGGCAAGCCCGCGTGGCCGAGGAATGCGCCGCTGTGCGCGACGGGGTGGGGGTGCTGGACCTGCCCGGCTTCACCCGGCTGCTGGTCAAGGGTCCCGGCGCGCGGGCACATGTGGCGGGGCTGACGGCCTCGCGCCTGCCGAAACCGGGCAAGATCGGGCTCGTGTATTTCGCCGATGACAAGGGCCGGACCGTGACCGAGATGTCCTGCATGGTGCATTCGGACGAGGCGGTGGGGCTGATCACCGCCGCAGTGGCGCAATGGCACGATGCCGATGTCTTGCGAAAAGGCCTGCCCGAGGGCTGCGTGATCGAGGATCACTCGGCCGAGGTCGATTGCTTCATCGTGACCGGCCCGAAGTCGCGCGATCTGCTGGCGGGGCTGACCGATGCGGATCTGACGCTGCCCTGGCTGTCGGTGCAGGAAGGCGTGCAGGTCGCGGGCCGGGATTGCGCGCTGATCCGGGTCAGTTTCGCGGGGGAGTTGGGTTGGGAAGTGCATTGCGCCAATGAAGATGCGCCGGCGATCTATGCGGCGCTGCTGGCAGGGGGCGCCAAGCCCTTTGGGATGAAGGCGCTGAATTCCTTGCGGATCGAGAAGGGCTATCGCGCCTGGAAGGGCGATCTGTCGACCGATTACACCCTGCTGCAGGCCGGGCTGGAGCGATTCATCGACTGGGGCCATGACTTCCCCGGCAAGGCCGCGCTGCAGGCCGAGGCGCAGCGCGGGGCGACCAAGCGCTTCGTGACGCTGGAACTGGCCGCTTGCGACTATGACGCGCCCTATATGTCGACGATCTGGTCGGGCGATCAGGTCGTGGGCGAGACGACCTCATGCGCCATGGGCTACCGGACCGGCAAGCTGCTGGCCCTGGGCACGGTGCGGGCCGATCTGGCGGCCGAGGGCATGGCGCTGGAGGTGGAGATCTTCGGCGAACGGGTGGCGGCGACGGTTCTGGCCGAGGGGCCGGCCTGGGACGCGAAGAACCTGCGCTTGCGCGGGTGAGCGGACGCCCGGGGGCTCTGCCCCCGGACCCCGGGGATATTTTTCGACAGATGAAAGCAGCAGGGCGATGAGCGGGATACCGGAACGGGCGCGGGCGGTGGTGATCGGGGGCGGGGTCTCGGGCTGTTCGGTGGCCTATCACCTGGCCAAGGCGGGCTGGACCGATGTGGTGCTGCTGGAGCGGCGCCGGCTGACCTCGGGCACGACCTGGCATGCGGCGGGGCTGATCGGGCAATTGCGCGGCTCGGCCAATATGACCCGGCTGGCCAAGTATTCCGCCGATCTTTACGTGAAGCTGGAGGCCGAGACCGGGGTGGCGACGGGGATGCGGCAGGTCGGCAGCATCTCGGTCGCGTTGACCGAGGCGCGGCATGAGGAATTGCTGCGCCAGGCCACTGTGGCCCGGATCTTCGATGTCGATGTGCATGAGATCTCGGCCGCCGAGGTGAAGGCCATGTATCCGCATCTGAATGTCGATGGCGTCGTGGGCGCGGTGCATCTGCCGCTGGATGGGCAATGCGACCCTGCCAATATCGCCATGGCGCTGGCCAAGGGCGCGCGGATGCGCGGGGCGAAGGTGGTGGAAGGCGCTTTGGTGACCCGGGTGACCCAGGCCGGGGGGCGGGTGACGGGGGTCGATTACGAATTCGGCGGCGCGGCGGGGCATATCGCGGCCGATGTGGTGATCAATTGCGGCGGCATGTGGGGGCGCGATCTGGCGCTGCAAAGCGGGGTGACGCTGCCTTTGCATGCCTGCGAGCATTTCTACCTGGTGACCGAGCCGGTCGAGGGGCTGGGCCATCTGCCCGTCCTGCGGGTGCCCGATGAATGCGCCTATTACAAATCCGATGCCGGCAAGATGATGGTCGGTGCCTTCGAGCCCGTGGCCAAGCCCTGGGGCATGGACGGGATCCGGCCGGATTTCGAATTCGACACTTTGCCCGAGGATTGGGACCATTTCGCCCCGATCCTGGAAATGGCGGCCGAGCGGATGCCTTTGTTCCAGACCGCCGGGATCCACACCTTCTTCAATGGGCCGGAAAGCTTTACCCCCGATGACCGCTATTATCTGGGCCCGGCGCCGGAACTGGCGGGCTATTGGGTGGCGGCGGGCTATAATTCGGTCGGCATCGTGTCTTCGGGCGGGGCCGGCATGGCGCTGGCGCATTGGATCACCGAGGGCGAGGCGCCCTTCGATCTGTGGGAGGTGGATATCCGCCGGGCGCAGCCCTTCCAGAAGAACCGCCGTTACCTGAAAGAACGGGTGACCGAGACGCTGGGCCTGCTTTACGCCGACCACTTCCCCTATCGCCAGGTCGCGACGGCGCGGGGGGTGCGGCGGTCGCCGCTGCATGCGCATCTGGCCGCGCGGGGGGCGGTTTTCGGCGAAGTGGCGGGGTGGGAGCGGGCGAACTGGTTCGCGAACCCGGGGCAGGAGCGGGAATATCGCTACAGCTGGAAGCGGCAGAACTGGTTCGACAACCAGAAGGCCGAGCATCTGGCGGTGCGCACGGGCGTTGGCCTGTTCGACATGACCTCGTTCGGGAAGATCCGGGTCGAGGGGCGCGATGCCTGCCGCTTCCTGAACCGGCTTTGCGCGGGGCAAATGGATGTTGCCGCTGGAAAGATCGTCTATACCCAGATGCTGAACGACCGGGGCGGGATCGAATGCGATCTGACGGTGACGCGCCTGTCGGAAACCGCCTATCTGCTGGTCGTGCCGGGCGCGACCTTGCAGCGCGATCTGGCCTGGCTGCGGGCGCATCTGGCTGAGGATTTCGCCGTGATCACCGATGTGACGGCGGCCGAGGCGGTGCTGTGCGTCATGGGGCCCAAGGCGCGCGACCTGTTGCAGGCCGTGTCGCCCAACGACTTCAGCAATGCCGCGCATCCCTTTGCCACGGCAAGGGAAATCGAGATCGGCATGGGCATCGCCCGGGCGCATCGGGTGACCTATGTCGGCGAATTGGGCTGGGAGCTTTACGTCTCGACCGACCAGGCGGCGCATGTGTTCGAGGCGCTGGACGAGGCCGGCGCCGGGCTGGGGCTGAAGCTGTGCGGGCTGCATACGCTGGACAGTTGCCGGATCGAAAAGGCCTTCCGGCATTTCGGCCACGACATCACCGATGAGGATCATGTGCTGGAAGCGGGCCTGGGTTTTTCGGTGCGGACGAAAAAGCCGGGTTTCATCGGGCGCGAGGCCGTGTTGCGCAAGGCCGAGACGGGGCTGGACCGGCGGCTGGTGCAGTTCCGCCTGAAGGACCCCGAGCCCTTGTTGTTCCACAACGAGGCGGTGGTGCGCGACGGCAAGATCGTGGGCCCGGTCACCTCGGGCAATTACGGGCATTTCCTCGGCGGTGCGGTGGGCCTGGGCTATGTGCCCTGCCGCGGCGAAAGCGAGGCCGAGGTGCTGGGATCGACCTACGAGATCGAAGTGGCCGGGGTGCGGCATGCGGCCGAGGCGTCGCTGCTGCCGATGTATGACCCCAAGGCCGAGCGGGTGCGCATGTGACGGGCCGTCCGGGGGCTTTGCCCCCGGACCCCCGGGTTATTTCTGCAAGGATGAAGGGCAAAGCGATGAGCGATCTGGATGAGGCCTGCGCACCGTCGCGGGCAAGGCGGTCGGGCGGGCGGCAGGCGCGGGTGGCGATGCGGGCCGCGCCTTTGGCCGAGGATGTGCGGCCGATCCGGCCGGGCATGCCGGGCGGGCGCTATCAGCCGCTGGACCCCTCGGGGGTCGAGCAGATCCATCAAAGCGCCCTGCAGGCGCTGGAGGAGATCGGCCTGTCGAATGCGCCCGCCTCTGGGGTCGAGATCCTGACCGGCGCGGGCGCCATTCTGGGCGATGACGGGCGGATCCGCTTTCCCCGCGCCTTGGTCGAAGACATGCTGGCCAAGGCCGCGCGTGACATCACGCTGCATGCCCGCGATCCGAAATATGACCTGCATCTGTCCGGCAGCAATGTGCATTTCGGCACGGCCGGCGCCGCGGTGCATGTGGTGGATCTGGAAAAGAACGAATATCGCGACTCGACCGCGCAAGATCTGTATGACGCCGCCCGGCTGGTGCAGAACCTGGACAATATCCATTTCTACCAGCGCACCATGGTCTGCCGCGATGTGGTGGACAACAAGGAGATGGATCTCAACACGCTGTATGCCTGTCTGGCCGGCACCAAGAAACATGTCGGCACCTCGATCTTCGACATGGAGCATGTGCCCGAAGCCTTCGAGATCCTGCATATGGTGGCGGGGGGCGAAGAGAAGTGGCTGGAGCGGCCCTTCGTCAGCAATTCCAATTGCTTCGTCGTCCCTCCGATGAAATTCGCCGAAGAAAGCTGCCGCGTGATGGAGGATTGTGTCCGCCGCGGCATGCCGATGCTTCTTCTCAGCGCGGGCCAGGCCGGGGCCACGGCGCCGGCGCCCATCGCCTTGGCGATCGTGCAGGCGGTGGCCGAATGTCTGGCCGGGGTCTGCTATGTGAACGCGATCAAACCCGGCGCGCCGGCGATCTTCGGCACCTGGCCCTTCGTGTCGGATCTGCGCACCGGGGCGATGTCGGGCGGCAGCGCGGAACAGGCGCTGCTGACGGCCGGCTGTGCGCAGATGCACCGCTTCTACGGCCTGCCCGGCGGGGCGGCCAGCGGGATTTCCGACTCGAAGCTGCCCGACATGCAGGCGGGCTGGGAGAATGCGATCACCAATACTCTGGCCGGCCTGTCGGGGCTGAACATGTGCTACGAAGCGGTCGGCATGCATGCCTCGCTTCTGGGCTTCAGCCTGGAAAGCCTGGTCCTGGGCGATGACATTCTGGGCCAGGTGATGCGGCTGGTGCGCGGCATCGACGTGACGCCGGATTCGACCAGCATCGAGGCGATGAAAGAGGTCTGCCTGGGCGGGCCCGGCCATTATCTGGGCAGTGACCAGACGCTGCGGCTGATGCAGACCGAATATGTCTACCCCACGCTTGGCAACCGGATGAGCCCGAAGGAATGGGTCGAAGCGGGCAAGCCGCAGCTTCTGGAACGCGCCATTGCCCGCAAGAATGACCTGCTTGCAAAGGCCGGTTGCATGGTAGAGCCTGAGATCGACAGCGCCATCCGCGCAAAGTTCAACATCTACTTCAGGTGAGGCTTCGATGATCCCGGAAAACATGACGAAATTCTACATCAACGGGGAATGGGTCGAGCCGCTGTCGAAGACCCGGCTCGGGGTAGAGAATCCGGCCACCGAAGAGATCGTCTGCGACGTGGCGATGGGCAATGAAGCCGATGCCGACCGGGCGATCCTGGCGGCGCGGGCGGCTTTCGATGCCTGGACCGTGACCCCCCCGGCCGAGCGCATCGCCCTGGTGAAGCGCATTCTGGAAATCTACAACGACCGTTACGAAGACTTCGCCAAGGTCATGTCGACCGAAATGGGCGCGCCGATCACCTGGGCGCGTGAGGCGCAGGCCTGGGCGGGCCAAGTCCATCTTGAGGCCACGATCAAGGCCGGCGAAGAGATGGTCTGGGAATATATGCGCGGCTCGACCCGGATCGTCTACGAAGGGATCGGCGTCTGCGCGCTGATCACGCCGTGGAACTGGCCGATGAACCAGATCGTCTGCAAAGTGGCGCCGGCGCTGATCGCGGGCTGTACCATGGTGCTGAAACCTTCGGAAATCGCCCCGCTGTCGGGCGTTCTTTTCGCGCAGGTCATGCATGAGGCGGGCGTGCCGAAGGGCGTGTTCAACCTGGTGAACGGCGCGGGGCCCGAAGTGGGCGCGCGCATGTCCTCGCATCCCGAAGTGGACATGGTCTCGTTCACCGGCTCGACCCGGGCGGGCACGGCGATTGCCGCGGCGGCGGCGCCGACGGTAAAGCGGGTGGCGCAGGAACTGGGCGGCAAGTCGCCCAACATCATCCTGCCCACGGCCGATATCGCCGAGGCGGTGAAGGCGGGCGTCAATGCGATGATGTCGAATACCGGCCAGTCCTGCGATGCGGCAACCCGCATGCTGGTGCCGCGCGACCGCCAGGCCGAGGCGCTGGCCGCGGCCAAGGAAGCGGCCGAGGCGATCGTGGTGGGCGATCCGACCTCGGAAGACACGGTGCTGGGCCCCTTGGTGTCGAAGCTGCAATTCGACAAGGTGCAGCGGCTGATCCAGGCTGGCATCGACGAGGGCGCGACGCTGGTCACCGGCGGGGTCGGCCGTCCGGCCGGGCTGAACCGCGGCTGGTTCGTGCGGCCCACGGTCTTTGGCGATGTGGTCAATGCGATGACGATCTCGAAAGAGGAAATCTTCGGGCCGGTCCTGGCGATCCAGCCCTATGACAGCATCGACGATGCGGTCGCGCAGGCCAATGACACGGTCTATGGGCTGGCGGCCTATATCGCGGGCCCGGTCGAGGATGCGCGCCCGGTGGCGCGGCGGCTGCGCGCCGGGACGGTGAACCTGAACTATCCCGACTGGGATACCTCGGCGCCCTTCGGCGGCTACAAGCAATCGGGCAATGGCCGCGAATATGCCGATTGGGGCATCCATGACTTCTGCGAGGTCAAGGGCATCGTCGGCTGGGGCGCCTGACATTTGGGTGCGGCGCCGGAATTCGGGTGAATTCCGGCGCCGCGGCCCGGCGGAAATCCGGTCTTCGGGGGAATGCGATGCGCTATGGCTATGTCGGGCTTGGCAATCTGGGCGGGCATCTGGCCGCCAGTCTGATCCGGGCGGGGCATCAGGTGACGGTCTATGACCGCGATCCTTCCCTGGCCGAACGGCATGCCGCGCTGGGGGCGCATATTGCAGGCTCGGTCAGCGATCTGGCGGGCCGGGTGGATCATGTCTTCACCTGCCTGCCGCATCCCTCGGCCTCGGAAGTGGTGCTGGCCGAGATGCTGACCGTCCTGCCCGAGGGCGCGACCTGGATCGAGAATTCCACGCTGGGCCGCGACGACGTGCTGCGGCTGGCGGGGCTGGCGCGGGTCGGCGGCCTGCGGATGCTGGAGGCGCCGGTGACCGGCGGCGTGCATCTGGCGGCGCGGGGCGAGATCACCGTTCTGGTGGGGGGCGAGCAGGATCTGTTCGATCTGCACCGCCCGGCGCTGCAGGCGATCGGCAACCGGATCTTCCATATGGGCCCCTTGGGCAGCGCCGCAGTGATCAAGGTCATCACCAATATGCTGGCCTTCATCCATCTGGTTGCCGATGGCGAAGCCTTGATGCTGGCCAAGCGCGGCGGTCTGGATCTGAAAACCGCATGGGAGGCGATTGCAGCCTCGTCCGGCAGTTCCTTCGTGCATGAGACCGAGGGCCAGCTGATCCTGAACGGCAGCTATGACATCGCCTTCACCATGGATCTGGCGCTGAAGGATCTGGGCTTTGCGATGGGGTTCGGGCGGGAATTCGGCGTGCCGCTGGATCTGGCTGCGATGACCGCGCAGACCTTCCTGAAGGGCAAGGCGGTGTATGGCGGTGCGGCGCAGTCGACGCAGATCGTCAAGCTGCTGGAAGACGCGCTGGGCACCGATCTGCGGGCCGAGGGCTTTCCGGCGCGGCTGGAATAACGCCGCGCCAGGGCAGGGGGCTGATTTTCGACGAAAATCAGCGCCCCCGCAGGATGGATCCGGGATCGAAGGGCCTTGGGATGACCGACAGTTCCGACCGCCGCGCCGCGCGGCTTCTGCATCACCGCAAACCCGGGCTGGGGCAGGGCGATCCGGTCGTGCCGCCGATCACCGCGACGGCGACCTTCCACCTGCCGCATGTCCAGGCGGGCGGGCATTTCTACGGCCGCAACGGTCTGCCGACCTGGGAGGCGGTCGAGGCGCAGCTGGCGATCCTGGAAGATGCCGATTGCGTCACTTTCCCCAGCGGCATGGCCGCGATCTCGGCGGGGCTGTTTGCCACGTTGAAACAGGGCGCGCGGCTGGTCGTGCCCTCGGATGGCTATTACGTCACAAGGGTGCTGTCCCAGGGCTTTCTGGCGCCGTTCGGGGTTTCGGTCACCGAACTGCCGACCCGCGCCTATGCGACGGCCGATTTCGCCGGGGCCGATGTGGTCTATCTTGAGACGCCCTCGAATCCGGGCCTCGATGCGGTCGATATCGCGGCGGTCGCGGCGCGGGCCCGGGCCGCGGGGGCCAGGGTCATCGCCGACAACACCACGATGACGCCCTTGTTGCAGCGCCCGCTGGATCTGGGCTGCGATCTGGTCGTGGCCGCCGATACCAAGGCGCCGGCCGGGCATTCCGATGTGCTGTTCGGCCATGTCGCCACGCGCGATGCGGCGCTGCTGGCGCGGTTGCGCGACTGGCGGCGGATGTCGGGGGCGATTCCGGGGCCGTTCGAGGCGTTTCTGGTCCATCGCGGCCTTGAAACGCTGGAGCTGCGCCTGTCGCGCATGTGCGCCAGCGCCGCGCTGATCGCCCAGCGGCTGGCGGGCCACCGGGCGGTGCGCAATCTGCGCTACCCGGGCCTGCCGGGCGATCCTTCCTATGCGGTGACCAAGGCGCAGGCCGCGCAGGGCGGCTTCCTGATCGCCTTCGAACTGGCCGATGCCGCCGCGGCCGAGGCCTTCCTGACGCGCTGCCCGCTGATCGAACAGACCACCAGCTTTGGCGGCGCGCATTCTTCGGCCGAGCGGCGGGCGCGTTGGGGCGATGCGGTGCCGGAAGGCTTCATCCGCCTGTCGGTCGGGATCGAGCCGGTCGAGGAATTGTGGGCCGCGATCGCGGCAGCACTGGAGTAGCGCGGGCAGGGGGCGCGGGCTTAGCCCGCCTGCGGCAGATGCGGCAGCACGGCCGCGGCCACGGCCTGCGCCACGCTCTGGGCCGGGGCATCGCCCGGCACCACGCGGAAGCGGGCAGGATGGGCCTGGGCCAGCGCCAGAAACCCCGCCCGGGCGTGGGTCTGGAAGGCAAGGCCCATATCCTCGAAGCGCATCTCGCTGCCGCGCCGGGCCTGGGCGCGGGCAAGGCCCTGTTCGGGATCGAGGTCGATCAGCAGGGTCAGATCGGGCTCGACCCCGATCATCAGCCCATGCAGCCGGTCGACCGTCGCCGACAGATCGCCGCGGGTGACGCCCTGAAAGATCCGGGTGGAATCGGCGAAACGGTCGCAGATCACCACAGCGCCGCGGGCCAAAGCCGGGCGGATGGTCTTTTCCAGATGGTCGCGCCGGGCGGCGGTGAACAGCAGGATCTCGGTTTCCGCCGACCAGCGGTCGGGATCGCCTTCCAGCACCAGCCGGCGGATTTCCTCGGCCCCCGGGCTGCCGCCCGGCTCGCGCGTCAGCACCACCTCGCGGCCCTGTCCGCGCAACAGTTCAGCCAGCATCCGCGCCTGGGTGGATTTGCCCGAGCCGTCAATGCCTTCGAAGGACAGGAAAAAACCGCTCATCTGGCTCAACTGGCCGGCGCGCCGCCGACATAGGTCGACCACAGCGCGCGGGCGGCGATCTGCAACCGGCCGACGAAACCGGCCTTGCCGACATCGCTTTCGGCCACCAGCGCGACGCGGTGGTCGGGCAGGTCGGGGATATGCACGATCAGCTCGGCCACGCGCGAACCTTGGGTGACCGGCGCCAGAAGCGGGCCCTTATAGACCACCTCGGCCTGGATCTTGTCCTGCACCAGCGCCGGCACCAACAGCCGCAGATCGGTTTCCGGCACCAGACCCACGGTCTGCGCCGTGCCCAGATGCACCTCGGCCTCGGCCACGCGGATGCCCTGTTTCGCCACCGTCTTCTCGGCGAATTGCCGGAAGGCCCAGCCGACGATCCGCTCGGCCTCATCGGCGCGCGCGGTGTCCGAGGGCAGGCCGGTGATGGCGAAGATCACCCGCCGGTCGCCCTGCTTGGCGCTGCCGACCAGCCCGTAGCCCGCCTCGGACGTGTGGCCGGTCTTCAGCCCGTCGGCCCCGATCCCCAGCTTCAGCAAGGGATTGCGGTTGTGGCGGTTGTCGGGCGCGCGGTCTTTGTAGTTGAATTCGGTCTCGGCGAAGATCGGGTAATATTCCGGGAATTCCTCGATCAGCCGCTGGGCCAGAATGCCCAGATCGCGCATCGACATGCGCTGCGACGGATCGGGCCAGCCGCTGGCATTGGCGAAATGCGAGGCGGTCATCCCCAGCGCCTTGGCGCGTTCGGTCATCTGGCGGGCAAAGGCCTCTTCCGTGCCGGCCAGCCCCTCGGCCACGACGACGCAGGCATCGTTGCCCGAGTTGATGATCATGCCATGGATCAGTTCCTCGACCGTGGGCCGGTCGGTTTCCTGCAGGAACATGGTCGAGCCACCCATCGCCTTGGCCCGCGACGAGACGGCGAATTGCGTCTGCAGGGTCACGCGGCCATCGCGCAGCGCCTCGAACAGCATGTTGATCGTCATCAGCTTCGACATGCTGGCTGGCGGCACCGGCTGATCGGCGTTCTTGTCCATCAGGACCGTATGGGTCGTGACGTCATAGACCCAGGCGGCGGTGGCCTGGGTTTCGAAGGCGCGGGCCGGAGACAGCGCTGCAAGAAACAGCGCGGCGGCAAGGGCGGCGTGGCGAAGCTGACGGAGCATGTGACCCCTTTCGTCTATTTCAGCAGGTAGGCGTCGGCGAAGCCGGCATCCTTGATCTTCTTCAGAAGCGCCGCATCGCCGCGCGCCACGACCGACCAGTAGGTCTTGCCCTTGGTCGCCTCGGTGCGGATCTCGGCGGCGATGCCGGCCTTGCTCAGCGTGTCGAGCGCGCGTTTCGCATTGGCCTCGACCGAGAAGATCCCGATCTGGATCGGGCGTCCTCCGGTTTTCGCGGCAGGGGCGGCTGGGGCGGGTTTGGCCGTGGCGGCATCAAGCGCTGCCCCCGCCGCGGCGGCGGTCTCAGTGGCGGATTTCGCCGCGGGCTTGCCGGGCGCCGCGGGCTTGCCGGCGGCCGGAGCCTCCAGCGGCTTGGTTTCAACCCCGCCGGCCACGATCGCGCCGCTTTCGCCGGGCAGGGTTTCGGCCGTGTCCAGGACCGGGCTGGTCGGCGCGGTTTCCGGGGCTTCCTCGCGCCGCAGCGCGGTGACGGAAATCTTGCCGGGCTGGCCGGCCAAAAGCCCCAGCGCATCGGCCGCATCGGACGAGATCTGCAGCTTCGGCCCGGGATTGTCGCGTTCGCGGCGGAACAGCGCGCCGATGACGAATTTGCCATTGGCCGGGTTGCGCATGATCACCCGTTCGGGATCGGTCACGTCGCTGGAGGCGACCCAGACCCCGCCCAGCGAGGGCCGGCCGTCCCACAGCGCCTCTTCGGTGACCTGGTAGACCTCGGGCGCCTCGACATCGCGGTCGACCAGCTTGGTCGAGCGCTGGGTCTTGGCCGCCACCGTGCCCTCAGCCGTCTTGGGCGGGCCCGTGAACGGGTTGCTGCCCGGCTCGCAGCCCGCCAGGGCCAGTGCGGCGGCCAGCGCCAATGAGGTGGAATATACGCCCCGTACCATCGAAATCTGCCCTTGTCCCCGGGCGCGGTCGTTCGCTGCCGCGCTTTGCTGATCTGAGGCCGCGCTGCCGCGGCCCTGCCATTTTCTTTCTCATTCCCCCTGCCCGGCGGGGACGGCGGACCGTCCCGACCCGTCGCTGGATCCGAAGCCTATCGGGGCCGGACCCCGCCGGATCGGCAGGAAATCGCGCAGGATCATACCGGCGGCGCCCGGCCATGGGAAGGGCAGAGCCGCGGCCCGGGCATCACGATCGGCGGAATTCGCCGCGGGCGTGGTCTTTCAGAATCACTCGCATGCCCCTAAGCCCGTGCCGTCGGAGGAGTGGCGGAGTGGTCTATCGCACCGGTCTTGAAAACCGACGCAGGTGCAAGCCTGCCGTGGGTTCGAATCCCACCTCCTCCGCCAATTCGGTATAGACCCGGGACCGCCCCTTCCCGCAGCTTCGCCCCGCCTTGGGTCATCTCGACAAATGGCGGCGCCATCACCAGACCCTGGCCGGCATCGACGAAGCCCGTCCTGCAGCGATCCTGGTTCGCATCGGCAGGTCAGCACCCTATAGGCGGGACTGGATCTTGGCCGCGAAACCGGCGCCCAAACGGGGCTGCTCATCTCGGACATTGCGCCTGGGGCACAGGCCGCGGGTCCGGGGCGATCCATTCGTCACCCCGGCCTGGGGCTTCTTCAGCCTAGTGCCGCGCGGCCTCGCCGAGTTGCGCGAGATGGCCGGCCAGATCGGTTGCCGCGCCGCCAGCATTGACGGTCTCGAAATAGCTGTGCCAGCCCGATTGCGCGATGCCCGAAACCAGCGCCTCAAGGGCCGCATCGTCGGGGCAGCGCCAGATTGCGAAGAATGTCTGCGCTGCGGAATGCAGCTTGCCCGGATCGACCTTGCCAAGCGCAAGCGCTTCTACGCCCAGCGACGACAGATGGGGCAGGGCCGAGCCGATCGTGGCAAAGAACGCCTCGCGTTGGGCGTCGGACAGGGCATGCCAGGCGGGCTTCGGCGTATAAAGCTCGGCCAGAAAGTGGGGCATATCTTTGATTCCTTTCAGGATTCTTGGGCTTGTTTGAAAGATCGCAGCGCGCGCGTGCAGATGCGCGCGGTCGCGGGTGTCGGGCTTTCGGCGGACCAGCGGGCGCAAAGCGCCTGGACCCAGCCGGGGTGGTCCTTGGCGGCGTCGTTCAGCCAGTTGCCGACCGAATTCTGCACATAGCCGGAGGGGTCGGCGCGCAGCGGCTCGAGAATGGCAAGTCCGGGCTGCGGCGCTGCCCTGAGGGCCGCGATATGCGCGCACCAGACCCCGCGCGGACGGAGCGCTTCACAGGCAAAGCGGCGCACGCGCTCGGACGGATCCGGGGTCCATCGGGCCAGAAGCGCAAGGGCGCCTTCAAGATCGGCGGCAAGATGCGGCCGAACCGCCATCCATGACCATTCCCGCACCCCGAAATGCCGGTCGTCCGCATAGGGCCGGATCGCGGCCAGCCGGTCGGAAAGCGGCATCGTGCCGGCGGTGCCGATCATGAAACAGGCCCAGCCGCGCACCGTATCCGAGGGATGGCGCGCAAGCCGGTGCTGTGCGGCATCGCCCAGTTCCTGCCGGATCAGCTGCGCCGCAAGCGACATGCGCCTTGAGATGCCTGTCGCCGCGCCGCCCTGCAGCTGGGCCAGCGCGCCCGGGCCGATCTCGGGCAGGACATTGCGCATCAAGGCGGCAAAATCGACCGCCAGACATTCGGTCAGGGTCGCTGCTTCGACCGTTCCCGCATTCAGGCGGGCGCGCCGCTCTGGATCCACATCGCCGACGCCGCGCCCGGTGGGCTTTGTGCCGCTCATCCCTGCAGATCCGCAGCCTGGCCGGGCTGGGGCTTTGCGCGTTCGAGATTCTGCCAGATCCGCTGCAGCAGGTCGCTGAGAAGGGTCCGCTCCTGGTCCGTAAAGCCCTTGAACAGCGACGCAACCCATTCGGTATGTTCCGAGAACAGATCCCGCGCCGTGGTCTGTCCAAGCTGGGTCAAGGCGACGGCGATCTTGCGCCGGTCCTCCAGGCCGCCGCGTCGGGCAATGAACCCGTCCCGTTCCAGGCCATCGAGAAGTCCGGTGATCGTCGCGCGCGTGACACCGGCGCGTTCGGCCAGTTCATGCGGCGACAGCCCATCGGGCTTGTCCCGCAGAAGGAACAGCAGAACGAACTTGCCCTCGGACAGGCGATGCCGCGCAAGCCGGGCGGCACAGTCGCGATCAATCGCGCCGGTCAGCGCCAAGAGTTCGAAACAGGCGCGAAGATTTCCGCTCGGCGCGATCGAACGGCGTTCGGCCTCTTCCAGCAATGCCAGGTGCTTTTGTTCAAGTCGTTTTTCCATAAGGCGCCATATAATATGGCGCCTTATGATCGTCAATCCCCGTTCAGGGCGACGGTTTGGCTTGCGCCGCCTTGCGCGCGTCCTGATGCGGGTTCGGGTGGGGCGACGTCAGGCCGCGATCCCGACGCGGTTAGACATGCTCGCGCATCTGCGCATGATACTGCGACAGCAGGGCGCGGCTTTCCTGGAAGGCCGCGATCTGACCGTCCAGCGCCTGCAGGCGTTCTTCCATCGCGGCCATCAGGGCAGGGCAGGGATGAAGGATCGGCGCCGCGCTGCGCAGGCAGGGCAGGAACTGGCGAATGAAATCCAGCTTCAGCCCCGCCGCGCTCAGCTTTCGGATCGCCGCGACGATCGCCACATCGGTTTCGCTGAAGTCGCGATAGCCCGAGGCCCGGCGCTGGGGCCGAAGCAGCGCTTCGGCCTCGTAATAGCGCAGCATCCGCACCGAGACGCCGGTTCGCCGGGACAATTCGCCAATCTGCATGATCACCTCGATTTCCGCTTGACCCTTACAACGGTGTCAGGGTTTAGGCCGCAGGGCAACTCGGCATCACACAGGAGTTGCAGGATGCGGTTTACCGAAAGTGACGGGCTGCGGGTCGGCTATCGCCAGGACGGGCAGGGGCCGGCCATCGTGCTGGTGCATGGCACTGGCGGGGATGGCGCCTCGAACTGGGATCAGGTTGCCAAGGATCTGGCGCGGGATTTCACCGTGCTGCGGCCGGATTATTCGGGGTCGGGCCAGACCGGCGACGATGACCGCCCGCTGACGGTTGCACGGCTGGCGCGGCAGGTTCTGGCGGCAATGGACGAGGCCGGGCAGGATCGGGTCTGCCTGGTCGGCTTTTCGCTGGGGGCGGCAGTTGCGGCCCGGATCGCGGCAGATCACCCCGAGCGGGTCGGGCAACTGGTGCTGATCGCGGGATTCGCGCAGCTGGATGCGCGGCTGGCGCTGCAATTCGGGCTTTGGCGCGACCTGATCGGTTCTGACCGGGCGGCCATGGCGCGGCTGGTTCTGCTGACCGGGTTCAGCCCTGCCGCCCTGTCCTTGTGGGGCGACGCGGCGGTGGCCCAGGCCGTGGAGGACATGGTCAAGACGCAGAACTGGGCCGGCATGGCGCGCCAGGTCGATCTGGACCTGCGGCTGGATGTCAGCGATGCGCCGACACGGATCACGGCGCCGACGCTGGTGATCGGCGGCGCGCTGGATCACATGGTGCCGCCAGCGCATGCGCAAGGGCTTGCCGCCGCCATTGCCGGCGCGCGCTATCTGGAACTGCCGACCGGACATCTGGCGCCGATGGAGCGGCCCGATCTGGTTGCCGCCGCGATCCGCTCGGTCGCGACAGCGGGGCGTTGACCGCCACGGGGCTGCCGGCCAATGGCCTGGCTGGTCGGCCCGGCAAGCGGGCGCGGGATCGGGCTGGGGAAGCTGGAGGCGGGTACCGGAATCGAACCGGTCTTCACGGATTTGCAATCCGCTGCGTAACCTCTCCGCCAACCCGCCGCCGAAAGGTGATGGGGGGATAGCCGAAAGGCGCAGGGGCTGCAAGGGGTTCGGCAGCGGGCTTTGCGGCGCCCCGGCCGTCTTCGCCCCGGCGCGCGGCAGCGGGCTGGTCAGCGGCTGTAGCGGATGAAGGGCGTGACGCGGGCGACCCGGTCGTAAAGCTGCCGCGCCGGGGAGTTGAACTCTTGCGTCAGCCAGTAGACCGCGGGCGTGCCATTGGCATCGGCCTCGGCATAGACCCGTTCGATCAGCGCCCGGCCAAGCCCGGTGCCGCGGGCCTGGGGATCGACGTAAAGATCCTGCAGATAGCAGACATTCTCGATCTTCCAGCAATGCCGGTGATACAGGAAATGCACCAGCCCCAGCGGCCGGCCCTCGACCAGCGCCAGCCGGCCCTGGAAATCCTGCGGATCATCGCCCAGAAGCCGCGCGAAGGTGTGGCGATAGACCTCCTCCGGCACGGTCGTGTCGTAGAAAGCCAGATAGCCGGTCCAAAGCCGGCGCCAGGCGGGTTCGTCAGAGGGGGCAAGCGGGCGGATCTGGATCTGCGGCATGGGCGGTCCTTTCACAGGCGCTGTTTCAGCCAGGCGACGAATTCGGCCACCGGGGCGCGGCGCTCGCCCTCGGGGATGACGGTCCAATAGGTGACTTCGGGCAGATCCCAGCCCGGCAGCACCTGCAGCGCGCCCGAGGCGATGCTTTCGCGCATGATGACCTCGGTTGCGAAAAGAACCCCCATGCCGCGCAGGCAGGCCGACATGGCCAGCATGGCGTTTTCCAGATGCACGGCGTTCAGCCGGGCCGGATCCAGCCCGCGCCCGGCCAGCCAGGCGGCTTCCAGCGGGTCGTCCTTGCTGAGGATCCAGGGCAGGCGGGCCGGGTCGGGGCTGCGGGCGATCAACTCGGGCGTGCCGACCAGCACCATGCCGCAGCGAAACAGCAGCTCGGCCTCGGTGCCGGGCCAGGGCGGTGTGCCGGCGCGGATCGCCAGGTCAAAGCCTTCGCGCGCCAGATCGGCCGGGCGCGAGTCGGGCACCAGCGAGACCGGGATGTCGGGGTGATCGGCCCAGAAGCCCGACAGGATCGGCAGAAGCACGCTTTGCGCGAAGCCGGGCGTCGTGGTGATGCGCAGGCCGCGGTTGCGATCGGCGCGGCGGGCGCGCTCCAGCGCCTCGGCCATGCCGGCAAAGCCCGCATTCAGCGCCGCGGCCAGCCTTTCGCCGGCATCGGTCAGGCGCAGCCGGCGCGCCGCCTCGGCCACCAGACGCACGCCCAGATGCCGTTCCAGCGCGCGGACCTGCTGGGCCACGGCGGGATGGGTGACATTCAGAACCCGGGCCGCTGCGGAAAAGCTGCCCAGCCGGGCGGCGGCTTCGAAGGCGCGCAGGCTGGGCAGGGGCGGCAGGGCACGCCAGTCAAACGGGTTCATGTGAAAGCCTGGCTTTCAGATTGGAAAAAGGCCTGTGCGGAAGGATGCGGCAAAACGCGCTAAAACGCCAGTATTCCATCACATGGGGGGAGGCAAAAATGTTTCAGGTTCCGAACACCGATCTTCTGGCCGCCCTGGCGCGGGTGCCGGCCGAAGGCTCGGCCGCGGCGCGGGGGGCGGCGCATCGGCGCTGCATGGAAGCGGCCCGCCGGAAGGACCGGCGGGCCGCATGGGCAGGGCTTTGGGGCAGGCTTCTGGCCTACATGCCCAGGAAGGCGGGGAAGGCCAGCGAGATCCAGGGTACATAGGTGACCAGCACCAGGAAGATCAGCATGGTCAGCAGCCAGGGCCAGACCGCCACGGTCAGCTCGGTGATGCCCATCTTGGTGATGCCCGAGGCGACATAGAGGTTCAGGCCCACGGGCGGATGGCACATGCCGACCTCCATGTTGACCACGATCATGATCCCGAAATGCACCGGGTCGATGCCAAGGCGCACGGCGACCGGGAACAGGATCGGCGCCATGATCAGCACGATCGACGACGGCTCCATGAAATTGCCGGCGGCCAGCAGGACGATGTTCACGATGATCAGGAACACCCACCAGCTGAGGCCCGCATTCACCATCCATTCGCCCAGCGCCTGGGGAATGTTCTCATGCGCCAGCAGGAAGCTGAACAGCACCGCGTTGGTGATGATGTACAGAAGCATCGCCGACATGTTGGCCGAGGACAGCAGCACCTTCGGCACATCGCGCAGCTTCATGTCCTTGTAGACGAAGACCGCGACGACAAAGGCATAGACGGCCGACATGGCGGCAGCTTCGGTGGGGGTGAAGATGCCGGTATAGATCCCGCCGATGACGACGACGATCAGCATCAGCCCCCAGACGGCTTCGCGGAAGGCGGCCCAGCGGGCGCGGAACGGCGCTTTCGTCAGGCGCGGATAGTCGAACTTGCGGGCGCGGTACCAGGTGGTGAAGCCCAGGAACCCCGCCAGCATCAGCCCCGGAATGACGCCGGCCATGAACAATTCGCCGACCGAGGCGGAATCGACCTGCTTGCCATCGGGCCCGGTGGCGATCATCCCCGAGGTGGCGACCGAATACATCACCATCACGATGGACGGCGGGATCAGGATGCCCAAGGCTCCGCTGGTGGTGATGACGCCGGCGCCGAACTGCTTCGGGAAGCCCTGCGCCACCATGGCGGGCAGGATGACCGAGCCGATGGCAACGACGGTTGCGGGCGAAGACCCGGACACGGCCGCGAACAGCGCGCAGGCGATGACGCCCGCCAGGCCCAGGCCGCCATGCCAATGGCCGACCATCGAGGTGGCGAAATTGATCATCCGCCGCGCCACGCCGCCATGGGTCAGGAAATTGCCGGCCAGGATGAAGAACGGGATCGCCATGATCTCGAACTTCTCGATCCCGGTGAACAACTTCAGCGCCACCGTGTCGATCGGCACTTCGGTCATGGTGAACAGGAAGGTCAGAACCGTCAGGCCAAGCGAGATCGAAATCGGCATGCCGGTCAGCATGAGGGCCACGAGAAGCCCGAAGATGATGAGCGCGCTCATGTTACTTGTCCTTCCGGTCTTCGGTCAGGTCGCGGGGCGTCAGGTCGGAATGCAGCATCGCCTCGCCCAGTTCCTCGACGCCGTCTTCCAGCCCGTCGACATGGCCGTGATCGTGATGCGGCAGCTCGCCGGTTTTCGCGAAGGCGAAGGCCACTTGCAGGAAGCGGAAACACATCAGCGAAGAGCCCAAGGGGATCGCCAGGTAGATGATCCAGGACGGCACGCCCAGATCGGGCGAGGTGGCGCTGCCCTGGGCCATGTCATGCACGAATTTCCCGCCCAGCACCGCGATCGTGCCGGTGAAGAAGGCGCCCGAGGCCAGGCCGAACAGGATGAAGGCGCGGCGCTTGCCGGCCTCGAGCCGGTTGATCACCACGTCGATGCCGACATGAATGCCGGTGCGCACGCCATAGGCCGCGCCGAACTTGGCCATCCAGACGAACAGCACGATGGTCAGTTCCTGCGCCCAGACCAGATTGACGGTCTTCAGGCCGAAATAGGCGGATCTGGCGGCGGCCGAGAGGCCGTCCATCCCGTGCGAACGGAAGAAGGCGACGCCATCGGCAAACAGGCCGAGCGTGTAGCGATGGGCGACCGAGGCAAAGATGATCAGTGTCGCCAGCGCGATCAGCGTGGCGATCAGGATCTCTTCAAGCCGGTCGAGAAGGCGCAGCATGGCACACCTCGGGGCTGAATGAAGGGAAAGGCGGGGCGGCGCGGGGCCGCCCCAAGGCAGGCGCGGCTTAGCTGCCGCTGCCGGTCGCGGCCTTGACGGCCGCGATGGTTTCGGCGCCGATCCGGCTGGCCATTTCGTCATGCACCGGGGTCAGCGCTTCGACCCAAAGCGCCTTTTCCTCGGGCGTCAGCTCGTGGAACTCGGTCTTGCCGGCATCCTTCATCGCCTGCAGGGCCTTGTCGTTTTCTTCCTTGGCGATGCCATTGGCATAATCGGTCGCCTCGGTCATGGCCTGTTCCAGCCCGGCGCGGACTTCGGGGTCCAGCCCGTCCCAGAACTTCTTGTTCACGATCACCGCATAGCCCAGATAGCCATGGTTCGAGATCGTGGCGTGTTTCTGCACTTCGTGCATCTTCTGGGTGAACATGTTCGAGGGCGGGTTCTCGGTGCCGTCGACAACGCCGGTCTGCAGCGCCTGATAGACTTCCGAGAAGGCCATGACCTGCGGCACGGCGCCCAGCGCGTTCATCTCGGCTTCCAGCACCTTGGACGACTGGATGCGCATCTTCAGCCCCAGGAAGTCGTCGGGCGTGTTCAGGGGCGAATTGGCCGACATGATCTTGAAGCCATTGTCCCAATAGGCCAGCCCGGTGATGCCCTTGTCTTCCAGCTTGGCGAACAGCGCTTTGCCGACCTCGCCCTGGGTCACCTTGTGCAGTGCCTCATAGCCGTCGAAGATATAGGGCAGGTCGAAGACTTCGAATTCCTGCGCGCCCAGGGGGCCGAATTTCGCCAGCGAGGGCGCCAGCATCTGAACGGCGCCCAGTTGCAGCGCCTCAAGCTCTTCCTTGTCCTTGTACAGCTGGCTGTTCGGATAGACCTGCACATCCACCGCGCCATTGGTGTATTTCTCGGCCAGTTCCTCGAACTTGGCCGCGCCCTTGCCCTTGGGCGTGTCGGGCGCGACGACATGGCTGAACTTGATCACGATCGGTTCGGCCAGCGCCGGCAGGGCGGTGGTCAGGAACAGGGCGGCGGCGCCAAGCGCGCCAAGGCTGCGGCGGGTGAGCATGTCTTCCTCCTCTGGGATTCGCCCGGCCTCTCCTCGGACCGGACGATGTGGCGCTTTCTTGCCACCGGGGCCGCGGCGCCGCTATTGTGGGTTTCCGCAATCGGCCTTGGGGGAGAGGCGTGCAGAGATCAGAACCGCAGGTTTCGGCAGACCCCTGGGCCGCCGCCGAGGGCGGGCGGCCCGGCCGGCTGGATCTGTTGTCGCTGATCCCGCTGGCGGCGATCGTGCTTCTGGTGGCGCTGGTTGCAAGCCTGGTCTGGGCGGTGACCCGGTCCGAGGCCGATCAGCGCCGCACCAAGCTGGCCACCGATGCGCTGTGGGTGGAACAGACGCTGCGCTTTCAGCTGGGCGTCGATGAAGACATGCTGGTGCGTCTGGCGCTGGATGCGGCCAGCGGCACGCCGGAAGAGGTGCTGGAGGCGCGGGCCCGGCTGCATGTGGCCAACAATCCCGAGGTCCTGTCGGTGATCTGGCACGATGCCCAGGGCCGGCCGCGGGGCGCCGTGCCGGGCCTGAGCGCGCCCTCGGATGCCGATCTGGTGGCGCGGCTGCAACGCTCGGGCGCGGTCTCGGCCCGGCCGGTCTATGGCGCGGTGCAGGAGGGGCGGGTGACCATGGCGGTGCGCGCGGCCGAGGGCGGCGGCGTGGTGACCGAGACGATCTCGCTGCCCCTGATGTTCGAACGTCACATCCCCTGGTGGATTGCCGAGCAATACGGGGTGGAACTGGTCGATACCGGCGACCGGCAGTTGGCCGAACGCGCCCGGCGCGATGCCGAACCGGGCGGCGCGCCGCATCAGATCAGCTTCGATCCGCCCCTGTCGGGCACTTTCCTGCGCATCACCCCCTATCCCGAGGGGCGCGAGGGCGGCAGCCTGCTGCTTCTGGCCTCGATCGGCGCGCTGGCGGCCTTTGCGATCCTGGCGCTGGTCGCCCTGTACCGCAACACCGCGCGGCGCCGGCGGGCCGAGGTGCGGCTGCGCGGCGAGATGGCCTTTCGCCGCTCGATGGAGGAAAGCCTGACCGTGGGGCTGCGGGCCAAGGATCACGAGGGGCGGATCCTCTACGTCAATTCCGCCTTCTGCCGGCTGGTCGGCTGGCCGGAAGAGGCGCTGGTCGGGCAGGGGCCGCCCATGCCCTATTGGGCGCCCGACCGGCTGGAGGAAACCCTGGCGCGGCAGCGCGCGCTGGCGGCGGGCGGCGCGGTCGCCCAGGCCTTCGAGACGCGGTTTCGCCGCGCTGATGGCTCGGAAATCGAGGTGCAGGTCTATGAGGCGCCGCTGATCGACGCGCGCGGCGCGCATCGCGGCTGGATGGGATCGGTCATCGACATCACCGAAGCCAAGCGCGCCGCCCGGCTGGCGCGGGCGCAGGACGAGGCGGTGGCGCGGACGGGGCGGCTGGTGACGCTGGGCGAGATGGCCTCGACGCTGGCGCATGAGCTGAACCAGCCGCTGGCCGCGATTGCCAGCTATGCGGCAGGCGCGCGCAACCTGATCGAGCGGGGCGAGACCGCGGCGCTGGGCCCGGTGGTCGAGAAACTGTCGCTGCAGGCCGGCCGCGCCGGGCAGATCATCCGTCGGGTGCAGGATCTGGCGCGCAAGCGCGAGCCCAGCTTTACCCGGCTGGCCCTGGCCGAGGTGATCCAGGGCACGGCCGGCTTTCTGGCCGCCGATGCGCGCGAGCATCGGGTGCGGATCGCGCTGGATCTGGCCGCCGCGCCCGAGGTCGAGGCGGACCGGATCCTGATCGAGCAGGTACTGGTGAACCTGATCCGCAACGGGATCGAGGCGATGGGCCCGCGGCGCAGCGGCGACGAGATCGTGCTGCGGCTGCGTGGCGATGCGACGGGGGCGGTGATCGAGGTGCAGGATGCGGGCCAGGGGGTGGACCCGGC
The DNA here is from genome assembly GCF_020179405.1 of Xinfangfangia pollutisoli. Lineage (GTDB taxonomy): Bacteria > Pseudomonadota > Alphaproteobacteria > Rhodobacterales > Rhodobacteraceae > Pseudogemmobacter > Pseudogemmobacter pollutisoli. Next base: position 26,634 of record NZ_JAICBZ010000054.1, read on the forward strand.
CATGGCCGAGCGGCTGTATGATGCCTTCGCCTCGTCCAAGGCGCAGGGGATGGGCATGGGGCTGAACATCTGCCGCTCGATCGTGGAACTGCATGGCGGGCGGCTGGAGTTTCGCCCGGCCGAAGGAGGCGGGACGGTGTTCTCGGTCAGCCTGCCCGCGGCCGGCGGGACAAGGATGGCGGCGGAGTGAGCGAATTTTCGTCGAAAATTCGCAGGCGGCGCGGCGGAGAGGGGGGCGGGAATGATCCATATCGTCGATGACGACGAGGGCGTGCGCGATGCGCTGGCCTTCCTTCTTGGCTCGCGCGGGATCGCGTCGCGAAGCTGGGCCTCGGGCGAGGCCTTTCTGGAAGCCCAGCCGGTCGAGGATTGCAGCTGCCTGATCCTGGATGTGCGCATGGCGGGCCTGTCGGGCCCCGAAGTCTTTGAACGGCTGCGCGACATGGGGTTCGGCGCGCCGGTGATCTTTCTGACCGGCCATGCAGATGTGCCGGTCGCGGTGCGCACGCTGAAGGCTGGCGCCTTCGACTTTCTGGAAAAACCCTTCAATGACAATCAGATCGTCGATCTGGCCTGTACCGCCATGGCGCGGCATGAAGCGGCGCGGGCCGAGGCGGCGGGACGCGCGGCGCTGGCCACAAGGCGGGCGGGCCTGTCCTCGCGCGAGGAAGAGGTGATGCGGCTGATGCTGCAGGGCATGCTGAACAAGCAGATCGCGGCCGAGCTGGGCATTGCGATGCGCACGGTCGAGGTGCATCGCGGCCGGGTTCTGGCCAAGCTGGGTGCGCGAAACGTCGCCGAATTGGCGCTGCTTCTGGCCGGGGGCGAACGCTCGCTGTGATCGGGGGGCCAGTGCCTGCGCCTGTGGCCGCGCCTGCGCCCGGGCAACGGCCGGCGGATTTTCCACACGCGTGATCTGAATCAAATCCGCCTCGGCGATGCGGGATTATCCTGTCGCGTCGAAAGGGCCGGCCCCGGCCCAGCGGAGGACTGCCATGCGTCTGACCATACGCGCCAATCTGGCGATGCGCATCCTGATGCAATGCGCGGTCAACACCCCCGAGGTGATCCGCGCCTCGGATGTGGCGCAGGCCTGCAATGCCTCGCTGAACCATGTGGCGCAGGTGGTCAGCCAGCTGGCGCTGGAGGGCTATCTGACCACCCAGCGCGGCCGCGGCGGCGGCATTTCTCTGGCTCGTCCGGCCGAGGAGGTGCGGGTGGGTACCGTGCTGCGGCTGATCGAATCCGATGTGCCCTTTGCCGAATGCATGTCGAAAGCCGCGAATACCTGCCCCCTGAGCGCGGCCTGCCGGCTGCGCGGGGCGCTGTGCCGCGGGCTTGACGCCTTCTACCGCGAGCTGGATCAGGTCACGCTGGCCGATCTGGTGCGCGACAATGATCCGCTTGCGGGCCTTCTGGGAACGGATCGGCTGGTCGCCTGACTGGCGGACCCCGGGCGCCTGCCGCCGTCCCGGCCGCGCGCCGCCAAAGCAGGGCTGCGAGGGATTGCGGCGACGTGACTGTGGCCAGGGCGGCGGCGCTGAACCGTACCGCCCGGACCGGCCGCCCC
>NZ_JAICBZ010000055.1 GCF_020179405.1 Xinfangfangia pollutisoli
CCTTCCGCCGCCGCCCGCACGGTCCGGCCGCTTTAGGCCCCGCCGATCAGCCGGGCCGCCAGCGCGGGCAGATCCGCAAAACGGTCCAGCATCGCTTCGGGCGCCAGCCGGGCAATCCCCGCCCCTTCGGGCCCGAAGGCCACCAGCGCGCAGGGCACGCCCACGGCGCGGGCGGTCTTCAGATCGGTCTCGGTGTCGCCCAGCAGGAAGGACCGGCGCGGATCGCCCCCCGCCTGTTCGACCGCCAGAAGATAGGGCGCAGGATCGGGTTTGCGGACCGGCAGCGTATCGGCCCCGATCATCGCCCCGAACAGATCGCGCACGCCCAGCCGCCGCAGCAGCGCTTCGGCCAAAGCCGAGGGCTTATTGGTGCAGATCGCCACGGCATGGCCTTCCCGGCGCAGCGCCTCGACCGCCTCGACCGCGCCGGGATAGAGCCGGGTATGGGTGTCGATCGCCTGGGCATAGGCGTCGAGCAGCCGCGGATACCAGCTGTCGATCCGGGCCTCGTCGACCGTATGGCCCATACGCGAAAACCCCAGCCGCAGCATCGCGCGGCCGCCATGGAAGGCGGTCAGGCTGTCAGCGGGCGTCAGAAGATCGCCTTCTCCCATGGCGCGGAAACAGGCATTGGCCGCGGCCAGCAGATCGGCCGATGTGTCGGCCAGCGTGCCGTCCAGGTCAAAGACCACGCATTTCCGCCCCATCGCGCCCGCCTGCAACATGCCGCAACCCTTGGTGAGCCCCGCCCCCTTGGCGCTGCCCTTCGCCCCCGGTAGAACGGGGCAAAAGGAAAAGCCACCCCCCGCTGCGCCGGGGCGGCAAGAAAGGGGCAGAATGCAGGTCTCGCTGATCATCCTGGCCGCGGGTCAGGGCACGCGGATGAATTCCGACCTCCCCAAGGTCCTGCACAAGCTGGCCGCCGTGCCCTTGCTGCACCATGCCATGGCCGCCGGCCGCGCGCTGGATCCTGCGCGCACCGTCGTGGTCGCGGGCCATGGCGCCGAGGCGGTCAGCCGTGCCGCGCGCGACTATGACGAGGAGGCGCTGATCGTTCTGCAAGAGGAACAGCTGGGCACCGGCCATGCCGTGGCCCAGGCCGCCGCGCATCTGGCGGATGCGACCGGCGAGGTGATCGTGCTTTACGGCGACACGCCCTTCATCCGCCCCGAGACGCTGGAAGCGATGCTCGCGGCGCGCAAGGATCATGCGGTGGTGGTTCTGGGCTTCGAAGCCCGCGATCCCGGCCGCTATGGCCGGTTGATCCTGGACGGGGACGCGCTGCAACGCATCGTCGAATTCAAGGATGCGACAGATGAGGAAAGGGCGGTAACTCTTTGCAATTCCGGCGTCATCTGCGCCAGCGCCAAGGATCTGTTCGGTCTGGTGGCCGATCTTTCCAATGACAATGCGGCCGGGGAATACTATCTGACCGATATCGTCGCGCTGGCGCGGGCCCGCGGCCTGTCGGCGGGCGTTGTGACGTGCCCGGAATCGGAAACGCTGGGTGTGAACACCCGCGCACAACTGGCGGGGGCGGAAGCGGAATTCCAGCGCCGCGCCCGGGCCGAGGCGCTGGAGAATGGCGTCACCCTGACCGCGCCCGAAACCGTGTTCTTCGCGTTGGATACGGTGATCGGCCGCGATGCGATCGTGGGCCCGCATGTGCTGTTCGGCCCCGGCGTCACCATCGAATCGGGCGCCGAGATCAAGGGCTTCTGCCATCTGGAAGGCGCCCATGTCAGCCGCGGCGCCGATGTCGGCCCCTTCGCCCGGCTGCGGCCCGGCGCGGAACTGGCCGAAGATGTGCATGTCGGCAATTTCGTCGAGATCAAGAATGCGATCCTGGACGAAGGCGTGAAGGTCGGCCACCTGACCTATCTGGGCGACGCGCATGTGGGCGAGTTCACCAATATCGGCGCGGGCACGGTGACCTGCAATTACGACGGCGTCATGAAGCACCGCACCGAGATCGGCAAACGCGCCTTCATCGGCTCGGACACGATGCTTGTGGCGCCGGTCACGCTGGGCGACGGGGCGATGACCGGCTCGGGAAGCGTCATCACCCAGGACGTGCCGGCCGAGGCGCTGGCCATCGCCCGCGCCCGGCAGGAAACCAAACCGGGCCTCGCCACCCGACTGATGGAAAAGCTGCGTGCCGTGAAGGCCGCGAAGGTAAAGGGGTAAGCCCATGTGCGGGATCATTGGCGTTCTGGGCAATCACGAGGTCGCCCCCCTGCTGGTCGAGGCGCTGAAGCGGCTGGAATATCGCGGCTATGACTCGGCCGGCATCGCCACGGTGAACAATGGCAAGCTGGACCGTCGCCGCGCGGTGGGCAAGCTGGTGAACCTGTCCGACCTTCTGGTGCATGAGCCGCTGGCCGGCAAATCCGGCATCGGCCATACGCGCTGGGCCACCCATGGCGCGCCGACGGTGAAGAACGCCCATCCGCATCGCGCCGGCGGCGTGGCCGTCGTGCATAACGGCATCATCGAGAATTTCCGCGAGCTGCGCGAGGATCTGGCCGCCACCGGCTATGTCCAGGAATCCGAGACCGATACCGAAACCGTCGCCCTGTTGATCCGGCGCGAGATGGATCAGGGCGCCAGGCCCGTTCAGGCCGCCCGCGCGGTGCTGAAACGGCTGCAGGGCGCCTTCGCGCTGTGTTTCCTATTCGATGGCGAGGACGATCTGATGATCGCGGCCCGCAAGGGCAGCCCCCTGGCCATCGGCTGGGGCGATGGCGAGATGTATGTCGGCTCGGACGCCATCGCTCTGGCGCCGATGACCGACCGGATCACCTATCTGGAAGAGGGTGACTGGGCCGTGGTCACCCGCAAGGGCGCCGAGATCTTCGATGCCGAGGATCGCCGCGCCAACCGGCCGGAAACCCGCGTGGCGGTGAATGCGACCCGGATCGAAAAGGCCGGCTACAAGCATTTCATGGCCAAGGAAATCGCCGAACAGCCGGTGGTGATCGCCGATGCGCTGAAACATTACACCGGCGGCGGCGCGACCCCGGCGCTGCGCCTGCCCGAGGGGCTTAGCTTTGCCGGCATCGACCGGGTGGTGCTGGTGGCCTGCGGCACGGCGTCCTATGCCTGCCATGTGGCGAAATACTGGTTCGAGCAGATCGCGGGCCTGCCCGCCGAAATCGACATTGCCAGCGAATTCCGCTATCGCGAGCCGGTGCTGTCGGACCGGATGATGGCGGTTTTCGTCAGCCAGTCGGGCGAAACCGCCGACACGCTGGCCGCGCTGCGCCATGTGAAGGAAAAGGTCGCCAAGGTCGTGGCGGTGGTGAATGTGCCCACCTCGTCCATCGCGCGCGAGGCCGATCTGGCGCTGCCGATCCTGGCGGGGATCGAGGTCGGCGTCGCCTCGACCAAGGCCTTCACCTGCCAGCTGACGGTGCTGGCGCTGATGGCGCTGCAGGCGGCGGCCGAACGCGGCGTGCTGACGCCCGCGCAGGTGGCCGAACGGCTTGAGGAGCTTCGCGCCCTGCCCGGTCTGATGAACGCGGCCCTATCGCTGTCGACGCCGATCTCGCGCATCGCCAAGGATCTGGCCAAGGCGCAGGACATCCTGTTCCTGGGCCGCGGGCCGATGTTCCCGCTTGCCCTGGAAGGCGCGCTGAAGCTGAAGGAAATCAGCTATATCCATGCCGAGGGCTATGCGTCGGGCGAGTTGAAACATGGGCCCATCGCGCTGATCGACGCCGCGGTGCCGGTGATCGTGCTGGCGCCCAAGGATGCGCTGTTCGACAAGACCGTGTCGAACATGCAGGAGGTGATGGCCCGGAACGGCAAGGTCCTGCTTCTGTCGGATGCCGAAGGCGTGGAAACCGCCGGTCCCGGCGCCTGGAAGACCCTGACCCTGCCCGAGGTCGCGGCCCTGTGGGCGCCGATCCTGTATGCGGTGCCGGCGCAGCTGCTGGCCTATCACACCGCCATCGCCAAGGGCACCGATGTCGACCAGCCGCGCAATCTGGCGAAATCGGTGACGGTCGAATGACGCCCGACGCCGCCCTTGCCGCCCTGCGGGCCGAGGCCGATCCGGTCCGCGCCGCGCAGGAAGCCGCCTATCTGAAATCCCCGCGCGAGGTTCTGGGCCTGCGCGTGCCGCGGGTGACCGAGCTTGCCACCGAATGGCGCCAGGGGCTGACGATCGACGAACGCGTGGCCCTGGCCGACGCGCTGTGGCGCAGCGACATTCACGAGGCCCGGCTGGCCGCGGCCAAGCTGCTGACCCAGGCGCGGATCCGCCCCGACGCGGGCGTCTGGCAGCTGATCGCAAGCTGGGTGCCGCAATTCGACGGCTGGGCGCTGGCCGACCATGTCTCGGATGCGGGCGGGCGGCGGCTGGTGGCCGACCCGTCGCGTCTGGACGAGGTCGAAGCCTGGACCACAGCGCCCCTGATGTGGCAGCGCCGCGCCGCGCTGGTGATGACCCTGCCCTGGACCAAGCAGAACCACCCGACCGCGCAGGATCGCGACATCCGCGCCCGGGTTCTGGGCTGGGCCGCCGCCTATGTGCCGGATCGCGACTGGTTCATCCAGAAGGCCGTGGCCTGGTGGCTGCGCGAATTGTCGAAACATGACGCGCAGGCGGTGCGGGATTTCCTGGCAGACCATGGGCCGGCGATGAAGGCCTTTGCGCGCAAGGAAGCCGGGAAGTATTTGAAGGACTAGAGTTGCCTCGGCGCCGCGCACCATAACCGAACGGATGCGCAGATATCCGGCCCGAATTTGAACGCACGTTCGGAAAAGCCCGCAGCCTAGCTGCGGCGGATCGGATCGCCCAGCAGGCGCAACCCGTTCAGCACCACCAGCAGCGTGCCGCCTTCATGTCCGACAACCGCCAGCGGCAGGGGCAGGTTGAAGAAAGCGCCGCCGATCACCAGCACCACCATCGCGCCGATGGCGAAGGTCAGGTTCTGCCGGATCACCCGCGCCGCGCGCCGCGCCAGACGCTGCGCATCGGCCAATTGGCCCATATCCTCTGCCATCAGCGCCACATCCGCCGCCTGCAGCGCCACTTCCGACCCCGCCGCCCCCATCGCGATGCCCACGTCCGCCCGGGCCAGCGCCGCGGCATCGTTGACGCCATCGCCGACAAAGGCCACCGGCCCCTCGGCCGCCAGCGCCTCGACCAGCCGCACCTTGTCGCCGGGCAGAAGCCCCGCCTCGATCTCGTCGGGCGTCAGCCCCAGCGCCGCGCCGATCCGCAGCGCCACCGGCCGGCGGTCGCCGGTCATCATCATCACCCGCGTCACCCCGCCCCGGCGCAGCGCCACCAGCGCCGCGGCCGAGGTTTCGCGCGGCGCATCGGCCACGGTAACCGCGCCCAGAAGCTGCGGGCCGCGGCCCAGAAGCACCAGCGTCTCTTCGCTGGCCTCCAGCGCCGCCAGCCGTGGGTCGGGCCCCGCCCCCATCCGCGCCGCCATCCGGGCATTGCCGGCCCAAAGCGGGCCTGTCGCATCCGTGCCGGTGATGCCCTCGGACGGATGCGCCTGCACGCCCTGCACCGCGACCGGCACCAGCCCCCGCGCCGCCACCGCCCGGCGCAGCGCCGCGGCGATCGGATGTTCGCTTTGCGCCTCGATCCCGGCCAGCAGTTCCAGAACCTGCGCCTCGTCGCCCGCCAGCGCCAGCACCGCCGTCACCTCGGCCCGGCCGGTGGTCAGCGTGCCGGTCTTGTCAAAGGCAAAGCTTTTCACCTCGGCCAGCCGCTCCAGCGCCGCACCGCCCTTGAACAGCACGCCGCCCCGGGCCGAGGCCGCCAGCGCCGACAGGATCGCCGCCGGAACCGAGATCACCACCGCACAGGGGCTGGCCGCGACCAGCAGCGTGGCCGCGCGATACAGCGCCTCGGACGGCGCGCGCCCCAGCGCCCAGAACAGGAAGAAGGCGGCGATCGCGCCCAGAAGCACCGCGACCGTATAGCGCTGGCCGAACCAGTCCGAGAACCGCTCGGACGGCGCCTTGGCGGCCTGCGCTTCGGTCACCAGTCGGATCATCCGCGCGACCGTGCTGTCGGCCAGCGCCCGCGTCACCTCGACCGTCAGGACACCATCCAGGTTCACGCAGGCCTCATGCACCGCGGCGCCGGGCGCCTTGTGAACGGGGGCGGCCTCGCCGGTGACGGTCGATTCGTCCATCCGGCCCTCGCCTTCGACGACGCGGCCATCGACCGGCACCCGCGCGCCCGGCCGCAGCACCACAAGATCGCCGGGCACCAGACTGGCCACCGCCACCTCGACCACGCCCTCGGCCCGCTTCAGCAGCGCGGTTTCCGGGCGCAGCTGCATCAAGGCCTCGACCGCGCGGCGGGCCCGGCCCATGGCGCGATGCTCCAGCGTGCCCGACAGCGAGAACAGCGCCAGCAGCACCGCCCCCTCAACCGGCGCCCCCACCGCCGCCGCGGCCAGCGCCGCCACGACCATCAACAGGTCGATGTCCAGAATGTGATCGCGCCACAGCGCCACAAGCGCGCCGCGCAGGGGCGGCAGGCCGCCGGCCAGATAGGCCAGCGCCAAAGCGGCGCCATAAAGCCCGATCGGCAGGGGTTGCAGAAGGTGGTGCAGCGCCGCCAGACCGAGACCCAGAAAGGTCAGGGCGGTCAGCGCGATATCGGCGTCGATCTGGCTGGGGCCGGCGGGCCCGTGCTGGTCCATGGACCTTCCTCGCCCGCCGCGCGCGGCCGCGCAAGAGACCTTCTGCCGCAGCCCCGCGCCGGCAGAGCTGCGCGGCGGGTCTTTCCCCCGGTCTTTCCCCCTTGACCCCGCCCCCCCCGATGCCGACAAAGGCCCCCATCATGGCCACAGCAACTCTTTCCATCGACCTCGACGCCATCGCCGCCAATTGGCGCGCCTTGGACCGGCTTTCCGCATCCGGCGTGCAGACCGCCGCCGTGGTCAAGGCGGATGCCTATGGCCTGGGCGCCCCGCGCGTTGCCCGTGCCCTGGCGCAGGCCGGCGCGCGGCGCTTCTTCGTGGCCCTGGCCGAGGAAGGCGCCGCCGTGCGCCAGGCGCTGGGCCCGGGGCCGCAGATCAACATCCTGTCGGGCCATATGGCCGGCGATACGGAAATGCTGCACGACCTTGACCTGACGCCGATGCTGAACAGCCTTGAGCAGATCACCCGGCATCTCGAGGCGCTGCCCGGCCATCCGTTCGGGGTGCAGCTGGACACCGGCATGAACCGGCTGGGGGTGGAACTGCCGGAATGGCAGGCAGTCGCGCCGATTCTGCTGGAAGCCGACCCGGTCATGCTGATGTCGCATCTGGCCTGCGCCGACGAGCCGGACCACCCGATGAATCTGCGCCAGCTGGAAATGTTCCACGAGATGACCGACGGCACCGGCCTGCCGCGCAGCTTCTCGGCCACGGGCGGCATCCTTTTGGGCCCGCAATATCACTTCGACCTGACCCGCCCGGGCATCGGCCTTTACGGCGGCCAGCCCTTCGAGATGGCGAGCCGCGTCGTCACCCTGTCCTTGCCGGTGATCCAGACCCGCGAAGTCGCCCCGGGCGAAGCCGTGGGCTATGGCAATACCTGGGAGGCCGAGGCGCCCTCGGTCATCGCCACGGTCGCCGCGGGCTATGCCGACGGGCTGTTCCGCAGCCTGTCGAACGGCGCGATCCTGTGGGATGGCAATACGCCCTGCCCGCTGGTCGGCCGTGTCTCGATGGACCTGATCACCGTCGACATCACCCATCTGCCCGAGCCGCCCAAGGCGCTGGACATTCTGGGGCCGCATCAATCGGTCGACGATCTGGCCGATGCGGCCGGCACGATCGGCTATGAGATCCTGACCTCGCTGGGCAACCGCTATGGGCGCCGTTACGTCGAGGCGCGCGGATGACGGCACTGCTTGCCGCGCTGGGCCGGCTGGTGCTGGCGGCGCTGGCCTCGGTCGGGCGGGTGGCGCTGTTTGCGCTGGATGCCATCGGCCATATGCTGCGCCCGCCCTTCTACGCGCGGGAATTCGGCCATGCGGTGATGCAGATCGGCTGGTTCTCGCTGCCGGTGGTGGCGATGACCGCGATCTTCACCGGCGGCGCGCTGGCCTTGCAGATCTATGCCGGCGGCAGCCGCTTCAACGCCGGCGCCGTGGTGCCGCAGATCGTGGCGATCGGCATGGCGCGCGAATTGGGGCCGGTTCTGGGCGGGCTGATGGTCGCGGCGCGGGTGTCCAGTTCCATCGCGGCCGAGATCGGCACGATGAAGGTGACCGAGCAGATCGACGCGCTGGTGACCCTGTCGACCAACCCGATGAAATACCTGACCGTGCCGCGGCTGCTGGCCGCCACGCTGACCGTGCCGGTGCTGGTGGCCGCGGGCGATTCCATCGGCATCATGGGCGGCTGGCTGGTGGGCGTCACCCGGCTGGATTTCAACTCGGCCAGCTATCTGAAGAACACCGTCGATTTCCTGGAATTCTGGGATGTCGGCTCGGGCCTGGTGAAGGGCGCGGTCTTCGGCTTCATCGTGGCGCTGATGGGCTGCTATCACGGCATGAACTCGGCCCGCGGCGCGCAGGGCGTGGGGGCGGCCACCAAGGCCGCCGTCGTGTCGTCCTCGGTGCTGATCCTGGCCGCCAACTACCTGCTGACAGAGGTGTTCTTCTCGGCATGATCGAGCTGTCCGGCGTTCACAAGGCTTTCGGCGCGAACAAGGTGCTGCAGGGGGTGGACCTGACCATCCCCCGCGGCGAAAGCATGGTCATCATCGGCGGGTCGGGCACCGGAAAATCGGTGCTGCTGAAGTGCATTCTCGGCCTGGTGCAACCCGACAGCGGCACGATCACCCTGGACGGCACCGATGTCAGCCGGCATGACCGCGACGCTTTCCTGGCGCGGTTCGGCATGCTGTTTCAGGGCGCGGCGCTGTTCGATTCGCTGAAGGTCTGGGAAAATGTCGCCTTCCGGCTGATGCGCGGCGCCCTGAAGCGCCCCCGGGCCGAGGCGCGCGCCATCGCGGTGGAAAAGCTGCGCCGGGTGGGCCTGGGGCCGCAGGTGGCCGATCTGTTTCCGGGCGAGTTGTCGGGCGGCATGCAGAAGCGCGTGGGCCTGGCCCGGGCGATTGCCGCCGATCCGCAGATCATCTTTTTCGACGAGCCGACGACGGGCCTCGACCCGATCATGTCGGGGGTGATCAACGATCTGATCCATGAGATCGTCACTGAAATGGGCGCCACGGCGATGACGATCACCCATGACATGTCCTCGGTCCGCGCCATTGCGACGCGGGTTGCCATGCTGCATGGCGGCGTGGTGCGCTGGACCGGGCCCGTGGCGGAAATGGACGCCACACCAGACCCTTACGTCCAGCAGTTCATCCATGGCCGCGCCGAAGGCCCGATCCCTTCGGTGCGCTGATGGCGGGGGATTTCCTCACCCGCCTGCTGACCCCCTCGCCGGTGATGCACTGGCTGGTGATGACCCTGCCGCTGACGATCACCCTGTCCGGAATTCTGGGCGCGGTCGAGCGCGAGCCGGGCAATCGCCGCCTTGCGCTGGCCGCCGCGGGGCTGACGGTCTGGCTGTTCCTGCCCCTGGCCTATGGCGACCCGCAGATTGCCGCGGTGGGCGAGATGATCTCGGTCTTCGGCTGGTTCGCGCTGATCGGCGCCTGGGCCGGCCATGTCTGGCGCCACCGGCCGACGCCGGTCTGGGTGCATGGCTTGGTGATCGGCCATCTGGTGGCGATTCTGATCGGCTGTCTGGTGGCGCTGGTCCGGGCGCTGCTGGGCGGCGGGCCGGGCTGAGCGGCGGGGACTTGGGCAAGGGTTGATCAACCACAGGTTGATCTTGGTTGCCGCAAGGGAAACAATCCAGGTACATTCGCGGATATCTTCGCATTCTCAGCGGCTTGGCGACGAAACCTCTTGCCAATTCCCCTGCCGCTCGGCTGGCATGCGCGAAAGGATACGGGGGAAACCGATGCAATCCATGTCGCAGGCCATGTCCCGGGCGGGGCGGCACCGCTGGCAGGCGGGGCTTCAGGGCTTTGCGCAGGCCGTGCTGATCGCTGTCACCGTGCTTCTGGTTCTGGCGGCGCTGGGGGCGGCGCTGGGCCTGGTGCCCTGGTTGGATCTGCCGCTGTCCTTTGGCGACACGCCCGTGCCGCAGGCCGGGGCGGGGTTGCAGCTGGGGCTGACGGGTCTGTTCCTGCTTCTGTGCCTGTATCTGCCCGCCAATGCCCGCATGGCGCGGCTGGAAAGCGCGCATCGCAGCTTTGCCATGGGGGTCGAGGATGTCGCCCGCGCCTACCGTATGGCCCATTCGGCCGACCGGACCGGGTTGTTCACCCTGTCGGCCGAATTCGACTCGGTCCGCGCCCGGATGGAGGCGCTGCGCAAGCACCCGGATTTCGGCCATCTGGAGCCGGAACTGCTGCAACTGGCCGCCCAGATGAGCCATGAGACGCGCGAATTGGCCCGCAGCTATTCCGATGTGAAGGTTGCCCGCGCCAAGGCCTTCCTGCAGCAGCGCCAGGAAGAGGTGCAGGCGCTGACCGACCGTCTGGCGCTGGCCCGTCACACCTGCGACGAACTGCGCCGCTGGCTGACCGATATCGAGGCCGAGGAACGCCAGGCCCAGCAGCAGCTGAAACGGCTGGAGGCGGATCTGCGGGAAATCCTGCCCGGCCTTGGCTACGCGGTGGATTTCGAAGACCGGGTCGAGGGCAATATCGTCAACCTGCCGAAACCCGCCCGCCCAGAGCCCCGGACAGAACCGCGGCCCGAACCGCGGCCCGATCCCCGGGCCTGAGCAGCCCGCGCCGCAGCCCCCGCCCCTTGACCCGACCGGCCCGCACTGCCACCTCTAGCCGGCCATGCGCGCGCTGAACCTTGCCCTTCTCATCCTGTTCCCGATCTCGTGGTTCGCTCCGCTGATGCGCGCGGCGCTGCTGCCGATCTTCGGCATGGACGAGATTTCGATGCTGACCGGGCTGCAAAGCCTTTGGGCCAGCGATGCGCCCCTGGCGCTGCTGGTCACCGCGATGGCGATCTTCGCGCCCTATGCCAAGACCCTTGGCCTGGCGCTTTTGCACTTTCGCCTTCTGTCGCCCCGGCTGCTGCCGGCGCTGCAGATCCTGGGCAAACTGGCCATGGCCGACATCTTCCTGATCGCGCTTTACATCGTGATCGCCAAGGGCGCCGGCCGCGTGACAGTGGAAACCGCCTGGGGACTTTACCTTTTCACCGCCTGCGTCCTGACCTCGATCCTGGTCTCCTGGCGGGCCGAACGACAGGAGACCGCCCATGTCTGACCGTATCTCTGACCGCATTCCGCTGTCGCTGCTGGACCTTGTCCGCGTCCGCGAGGGCCGCGACGCCTCGGAGGCGCTGGCCGAGGCGCAGGACACCGCCGCCCATGTCGATGCGCTGGGCTTCACCCGCTATTGGGTGGCCGAGCATCACAATATGGAAGGCATCGCCTCGGCCGCGACGGCGGTGGTGCTGGCCCATGCCGGGCAAAGGACGCAGCGCATCCGGCTGGGCGCCGGCGGCATCATGCTGCCCAATCACGCGCCCTATATCATCGCCGAACAATTCGGCACCCTGGCGCGGCTTTTCCCCGGACGGGTCGATCTGGGCCTGGGCCGCGCGCCGGGTACGGACCAGGCGACCGTACGGGCCATACGGCAGAACCCGATGCAATCCGAGCAATTCCCGCAGGATGTGGTCGAGCTGATGCAATGGTTCGCCCCCGCCGTGCCGGGCCGCATCCAGGCCTGGCCCGCGCCGGGGGCGGATCTGGATTTCTGGATGCTGGGTTCGTCGCATTTCGGGGCGATGCTGGCGGCCGAGCTGGGCCTGCCCTATGCCTTTGCCAGCCATTTCGCCCCGGATTACCTGGCCGAGGCGCTGCATCTGTATCGCAGCCGCTTCAAGCCCTCGAAACATCTGGCCGCGCCCTATGCGGCGGTTGGCGCGCATGTGATCTGCGCCGAGACCGAGGCCGAGGCGCAGCGGCTGTTCACCACGACGCAGATGAGCTTCTGCGGCATCCTGCGCAATGACCGCCGCCTGTCGCCGCCGCCGATCGACGATATCGACAGCTACTGGACCCCGCGCGAAGCGGCGCAGGTCGGGCGGATGCTGTCCTGCGCCGTCGTGGGCGACCCGGCCCAGGTGCGCGACGGGCTGGCGCGGTTGCAGGCGGAAACCGGGGCGGATGAATTCATCCTGGTCAGCGACATTTTCGATGTCGAGGCACGCCGCCGCTCGCTGGCGCTGACGGCCCAGACCTGGGGCCTGTCCGCGCAAGGCTGAACGCAAGACTTCGATTTTTCGACGAAAAATCGCGCCCGGCGCCCGGCGATTGCAGGGGCCGCGCCCGCCCCCTATGCTCGGGCCGCGAAAGGACCCCCCGTCATGGCCAAAGCGCAAGCGAGTTTCAGCTGCACCGCCTGCGGCGCCAGTTTCCCCAAATGGTCGGGCCGCTGCGATGCCTGCGGGGCGTGGAATTCCATCATCGAGGAAGCGCCGCTTTCGGCCGGGCCCAAGGCGCTGGGCGCGCGGGGCCGCGCGGTGCCGCTGTCGGATCTGTCCAGCAGCGAGCCGCCGCCGCCGCGCGCCGCCTCGGGCATTGCCGAACTGGACCGGGTGCTGGGCGGCGGGCTGGTGCCGGCCAGCGCGATCCTGGTGGGCGGCGATCCGGGCATCGGCAAATCCACCCTGCTTCTGCAGGCCGCGGCCAGTTTCGCCCGCAACGGCCTGTCCTGCCTGTATATCTCGGGCGAAGAGGCCTCGGCCCAGGTGCGCATGCGCGCCCAGCGGCTGGGCCTGGCCGATGCGCCGGTGCGGCTGGGCGCCGAAACCAATCTGCGCGACATCCTGACCACTCTGGATGCCGAACGCCCCCGGCTGGCGATCATCGATTCGATCCAGACCATGTGGCTTGATTCCGTCGAAGCGGCGCCCGGATCGGTCAGCCAGGTGCGCGCCGCGGCGCATGAGCTGGTTACCTTCGCCAAGCGGCGTGGCGTGGCGGTGATTCTGGTCGGCCATGTCACCAAGGACGGCCAGATCGCCGGGCCGCGCGTGGTCGAGCATATGGTCGACACGGTGCTGTATTTCGAGGGCGAGCGCGGCCACCAGTTCCGCATCCTGCGCGCGGTGAAGAACCGCTTCGGCCCGGCCGATGAAATCGGCGTCTTCGAGATGACGGGCAGCGGGCTGGCCGAGGTGCAGAATCCGTCTGCCCTGTTCCTGTCGGCCCGCGACACGCCGGCGCCGGGTGCTGCGGTCTTTGCCGGGATCGAGGGCAGCCGGCCGGTTCTGACCGAGATCCAGGCGCTGGTCGCGCCTTCAACCCTGGGCACGCCGCGCCGCACGGTGGTGGGGCTTGATTCGGGGCGGCTGTCCACGATCCTGGCCGTGCTTGAGGCCCGGGTCGGCATTCCCTTCGCCGGGCTCGACGTGTTTCTGAACGTGGCCGGGGGCTTGCGCGTCACCGAACCCGCCGCCGATCTGGCGCTGGCCGCGGCGCTTCTGTCGGCGCGCGAAGATGTGGTCTTGCCGCCGGAAATGGTGTTCTTCGGGGAAATCTCGCTGTCGGGCGCGCTGCGTCCGGCGGGGCAGACCGAAAACAGGTTGAAAGAGGCGGCGAAACTTGGTTTCACACAGGCGGCCCTGCCGCGGGGCTCCCGGTCCGGGGGCGTCGAGGCGATGCGGCTTCGGGAGATGGCCGATCTGACGGCTTTCACGGGCGAAATGTTCGGGGCGGGCTGAAGCCCGGGAGTGACGAATGGACAACTTCACCGCGGTCGACGGCGGAGCGGCGCTGATCATCCTTGTATCGGCGATCCTCGCCTATTCGCGCGGTCTGGTGCGCGAGCTGATGTCGATCGTCGGCTGGATCGGCGCGGCCATCGTCGCCTTCATCTTCGCCCCCTCGGCCGCGCCTTTGGTCAAGGAAATCCCCATGGTGGGCGATTTCCTGGCCGACAGCTGCGAATTGTCGGCGGTGGGCGCCTTTGCCGGCGTCTTCGCCATCGGCCTGATCGTCGCGGCGCTGTTCACGCCCTTGTTTGCCAGCGTCGTGCAGCGCTCGGCCCTGGGCGGGATCGACCAGGCCTTGGGCTTCCTGTTCGGGGTGGCGCGCGGCGTTCTGCTGATCGCGGTGGCCTTCATCGTCTATGATCGCGCCATGGGCGGCCAGCGGGTGGCAATGATCGACAATTCCCGCACCGCCAAGGTCTTTGCCAATTTCCAGGCCTCGATCGACGCCGCCGTGCCGACCGATGCCCCGGGCTGGATCGTGGCGCGCTACAATGACCTGACCGCGATCTGCACCCCCGAGCCGGCCGCCCCCGCCGACAGCGCGCCCGAAGCGGCCCCCGCTCCGGCACCGGCTCCGGCTCCGGCCCCCGCCCCGGCGCCCGGCAATTAAGCCCGGGCCGCCTGAAACCGCGCCAGCCGCGCCGCCTGTGCCCTGCTGCACATCAGTCTTGCGTGACGAGGGCGTGACACTGCCCGCGATCCGCACTATCTGAGGCGCATCCCTCGCCCGCCCGGGCCCCCCCAAGGATTCGGAGTGCCCATGCGCCGCTTCCCCTCTCACCCGTTTCAGCCCTTTGAAGATGGCGACAAGCTGAAGGAGGAATGCGGGATCTTCGGCGCGATTGGCGTCAACGATGCCTCGACCTTCGTCGCGCTCGGCCTGCATGCGCTGCAGCATCGCGGCCAGGAAGCCGGCGGCATCGTCAGCTACGATCCGAAGGACGGTTTCAACTCGGCCCGCCGCTTCGGCTATGTGCGCGACAATTTCACCCGCGCCGATGTGATGGAAACCCTGCCCGGCAGCCTGGCCATCGGCCATGTGCGCTATTCCACCGCCGGGTCGAAGGGCGCGACCGCCATCCGCGACGTGCAGCCCTTCTTCGGCGAGTTTTCGGTGGGCGGCTGCGCCATCGCCCATAACGGCAACCTGACCAATGCCGCCGCGCTGCGCAAACAGCTGATCGAGCGCGGCGCGATCTTCCAATCCTCCTCCGACAGCGAATGCATCATCCATCTGATGGCACGCTCGATGCAGAAGACCCTGTCGGAACGCATCAAGGACGCGCTGCGCGCGGTCGAGGGCGCCTTCTCGGTCATCGCCATGACCCGCACGAAGCTGATCGGCGTGCGCGACGCTTTGGGCGTGCGGCCCTTGGTGCTGGGCCGGGTCGGCGAAACCGGCTGGGCGCTCGCCTCGGAAACCTGCGCGCTTGACATCATCGGCGCCGAGTTCATCCGCGAGATCGAGCCGGGCGAGATGGTGACGATCGAGAACGGCATCGTCGCCTCGTCGCGGCCGTTCCAGCCCGCCAAATCGCGCTTCTGCATCTTCGAGCAGGTCTATTTCTCGCGCCCCGATTCGATCATCGGCGGCCGTTCGGTCTATGAAACCCGCCGCCAGATCGGGGTGGAACTGGCGCGCGAGGCGCCGGTCGAGGCCGATCTCGTGTGCCCGGTGCCCGACAGCGGCACGCCCGCCGCCATCGGCTATGCGGCCGAAAGCGGCATTCCCTTCGGGCTCGGGATCACCCGCAACCAGTATATGGGCCGGACCTTCATCGAACCGACCGAGCAGATCCGCAACATGGGCGTGCGGCTGAAGCTGAACGTCAACCGCGCGCTGATCCGCGGCAAGCGGGTGATCCTGGTCGACGATTCGGTGGTGCGCGGCACCACCAGCCGCAAGATCAAGGACATGATCCTTGATGCGGGCGCCGCCGAGGTGCATTTCCGCATTGCCTCGCCCCCCACCGCCTGGCCCTGTTTCTATGGCGTCGATACGCCCGAACGGTCCAAACTTCTGGCCGCCACGATGTCGGAAGACGAGATGCGCGACTGGATCGGGGTCAACAGCCTGAAATTCGTCTCGCTGGACGGGCTGTATCGCGCCGCGGGCGAGGCCGCCGGCCGCGATCCCAAGGCGCCGCGCTTCTGCGATGCCTGTTTCTCGGGCGATTACCCGGTTGCACCGACCGACAAGCTGGAAGAGGGCTTCCAGATGAAGGCCGCGCAATAGCCCAGTTCGGCGCAGCATACCGGGTCGCGGCCAAGCGTCGCTGACCCGGTCTCTTGCCCTTTCAGCCCGGCTCACATACTCCGCGTCAGGCCGGGGGCACCCTGCCGCCCGGCCCCTGCCTGGAAGAGCGGAGCCTGCCATGACCCAGAAGATCGCCCTTGTCACCGGCGCCTCGCGCGGCCTCGGCTTCGCGCTGGCGCAGCAATTGTGCAGCCGCGGCTGGCATGTCGTGGCGGTGGCGCGCACCGTGGGCGGGCTGGAAGAGCTGGATGACAGCGTCAAGGCGCTGGGTCTGCCCGGCGCGGGCGGCATGACGCTGGCGCCGATGGATGTGACCAATGACGATGCGATGCGGCATCTGTGCCGGTCGATCCACGACCGCTGGGGCGGGCTGCAGCTTTGGGCGCATTGCGCGATCCATGCCAGCGCCCTGTCGCCGGCGCCCTCGGTCGAGATGAAGGATCTCGACAAATGCGTCGCGACCAATCTGCGCGCGACCGCCTTCCTGGTCGGCATGGTCGATCCCTTGCTGCGCGAGGGCGAGGGCACGGCGCTGTTCTTCGACGATCCCCTGCCCGGCGCGCCTTTCGCCGCCGCCTATGGCATGACCAAGGCCGCCCAGATCGCGGCGCTGCGCAGCTGGCAGGAAGAAACCCGCCGCACCGGCCCGCGGGTGCTGATCGAGACCCCGGCGCCGATGCCCACCGCGCTGCGCGCCCGGTTCTACCCGGGCGAAGACCGCGCCGTGCTGGCCGCCCCCGCGGCCGAAGCCGCGCGGATCCTGGACAAGGCCGGCTTCTAAACCGACCTCGGCGGCCGCGTCAGCCCATCGAAGGGTTCAGCCGCCAGATCGCATGGTTCAGCGCCAGCGCGACGCTCAGCCAGGCCAGATAGGGCAGAAGCAGCACGACGACCCAAAGGTCGACCCAGAAGGCGGCCAGGATCATCGCCGCCACCACCAGCCACAGCAGCGCCAGCACCACCAGGCCCAGCTGGATCCGGTGCGCGCCGAAGAAAACCGGCGTCCACAGCGTGTTCAGCGCGATCTGCGCCGCCCAAAGCGCCAGCACCCTCCCCGCGCCGGCCGTGCCCGCCAGCCGCGCGCCGGCAATCGCGATCAGGATGTACAGGGCCGGCCAGATGATCGGAAACACCCAGTCGGGCGGGGTCCAGTCGGGCTTTTCCAGCTGCCGGTACCAGTCGCCGGGCGGAAAGATCATGCCCGTCGCGCCCGCCGCGGCACAGGCCAGAAGAAAGATCAGAAACACCGTCATCAGCGCACCTTTGGGTCTGTTCCACCCCAGAGATAGGCCCTGCGCCGCCGCCTGTCAGCCCCCTGGCGCGGGCGGCGACAGGCTGTGCGGGCGCGCCTGCGCGGGCGGGCCGAAGATCCGCTCCAGATGCTCGGTCAGATAGATGCGCAGCCAGGGGGTGAAGCGCGCGGGCGCGCGCGCCAGGTCTTCCAGCAGCGCGGGCAGCGTGATCCAGCGCGTCGCGGCCACTTCCAGCGGGTCGGGCGCCAGGGCCAGATCCGGCCCGGCCTCGGCCAGGAAGACATCGACCAGCTCATGCTCGACCAGGCCGCCGCCCACATCGGCGCGATATTCCAGCCGGTCGGCCCAGCGCGGCTGCAGCCCGGTGATGCCCAGTTCCTCGCTCAACCGCCGTATGGCACATACGCCCGCATCTTCGCCCCAAAGCGGATGGGTGCAGCAGCTGTTCGCCCAGAGAAGCGGCGTGTGATACTTGCCCGCCGCGCGCTGCTGGATCAGCACCTCGGCGCCACGGGTGACGAAGACCGACACCGCCTTGTGCCGCAGCCCGCGCTGATGCACCGCCAGCTTCGGCACCGGCACCAGCTGCCCCTCGACCCAGGCCGGGATCGCGTCCTCCAGCCCTGTCACCATCTTCTTGCCCTGCATCATCCGCCCTCGATACGCCGCAGCGGCCCCAGGCCGCAAGACGCGGCGCATCCGCGCAAGACCCGGCCCGCGGTAACCCGCCATTAACGCGCCTTGCGCCATCCTGATCCTGCCCGCTGGACAGGAAGAACCCCATGCGCCTGATTCACCCCGCCGATGAGCTTGCCGATATCCGCAGCGAAATCGCCCGACTGAAAGCGCGTGAGGCCGAATTGCGCGCCCTGCCCGGCACGATCCCCGCCGCACCGCGCCCCGGCTGGCCGATCCAGCGCGGCACGCCGCCCCCGACCGCCCCGCCGCAGCCGTGATGCGCGGGCCCTAGGCAAGCGCGGCGCAGCGGCCTATCCTCAGCGCCGAGGAGCAAGCGCCGTGACCCCGCACCGCCCAGAAGACACTGGCCTTCCGACCGGCCTTCCCGCCGCCCGCCCCGCCGCCATGCCCGAAGAGGCCTGGATCGAGGTTCTGTCGGCCGTCGACCGCACCTATGCCGATCTGGTCGACTATCAGGAACAGCTGGAACGCCAGAATGCCCGGCTGCAGGACATGCAGGCCTTCCTGACCTCGATCCTCGCCTCGGTCTCAGATGTGCTGATCGTGCTGGACCGGGCGGGGCGGATCGAACAGGTCTCGGCCTCGCTTCTGGCCCGCAGCGGCGCGCGGGCGCAGGCGCTGACCGGGCAGGATGTGGCCCGCCTGGTGCCGCCCGAAGATGCGGCACGGCTGGCCGAGGTGCTGGACCGGCTGCGCGCCGACCGGCGCCCGGCCGTTCTGGAGCTGGCCCTGGCCACGCCAGATGGGCCGGAGCCCCTGGAACTGTCGGTCGCGCCGCGGCTGGACGACCGCGGCCGGGTGGCGGGCTTCGTGCTGACCGGCCGACCTTTGGGCGAATTGCGCCGGGCCTATGCCGAGCTGACCGAAAGCCATGACGCGCTGAAATCGGCGCAAAGCCTGCTGGTGCGCAACGAGAAACTCGCCTCACTGGGCCGGTTGCTGGCGGGCGTGGCGCATGAATTGAACAATCCGATCAGCTTCGTCTATGCCAATGCCCATGCGCTGGACCGCTATGTCGGCAAGTTCGAAACCTATTTCGCCCGGGTCCAGGATGGCGCCAGCCGCGAGGATCTGGTGACCCTGCGCGAACAGCTGCGGCTGGATCGCGAAATCACCAATCTGCGCCAGGCGACGCAGGGCGCGCGCGACGGCGCCGAACGGGTGCGCGACATCGTCGAGGATCTGCGCCGCCTGTCGTCGGACGGCGCGGGCGAGCGGGTTTCCTTCGATCTGGCCGAAACGGCGCGGGTCGCGGCGCATTGGGTGTTGCGCGGCGCCAAAGAGGCCCCGGCCCTGACCATCGACGGCCCCGGCACGGTCCAGGCCTGGGGGCGGCCCGGCCATATCCAGCAGATCGTCATGAACCTGGTGCAGAACGCCGTCGATGCGGTCGAAGGGCGCAAGGGCGGCGCCGTCACCCTGACCCTTGCCGCCGAGGCGGGCCGCGCCCGGCTGACCGTGTCGGACAATGGCCCCGGCGTGCCGGCCGAGGTGCGGGCCTCGATCTTCGATCCGTTCTTCACCACCAAATCCGTGGGCCGCGGCACCGGCCTGGGCCTGTCGATCAGCCTGAAGATCGCCGAGGAACATGGCGGCCATCTGACGCTGCAGGACCGGCCCGGCTCTGGCGCGGCCTTCCTGCTGGATCTGCCGGCCCAGGGGATTTCGGGATGAATCTGCTTTGGATTCAGGCTTCTGGCTGCGGCGGCTGCACCATGTCGCTGCTTTGCGCCGAGGGCCCCACGGCGGTGGAAGCGCTGTCGGATGCCGGCATCAGCCTGCTCTGGCACCCCGCCCTGTCGCGCGAGACCGGGGCCGAGGCGCTGGCGCTGCTGCAGGCGGTCGAGGCGGGGGAAATCCCGCTGGACATCCTCTGTGTCGAGGGCGCGATCGCCCGCGGCCCTCGGGGCACCGGGCGCTATCAGATGCTGTCGGGCACCGGCCGCAGCCTGATGGACTGGACGCAGGCGCTGGCGGCAAAGGCGCAGCATGTGGTCGCGGTCGGCACCTGCGCGGCCTATGGCGGGGTGACGGCGGCGGGCGGCAATCCGTCCGATGCCTGCGGGCTGCAATATGACGGCGCCCTGCCCGGCGGTCTGCTGCCCGCGGCCTTCCGCGGCCGCGCGGGCCTGCCGGTGATCAACATCGCCGGCTGCCCGACCCATCCGGGCTGGGTCACCGAAACGCTGATGCTGCTGGCCGGCGGCGCGCTGGCGGCGGGCGATCTGGACGGGCTGCAGCGGCCGCGCTTCTATGCCGACAACCTGGTGCATCACGGCTGCCCGAAGAATGAATTCTACGAATACAAGGCCTCGGCGCGCGAATTGTCGGATCTGGGCTGCATGATGGAAAACCTGGGCTGCATCGGCACGCAGGCGGTGGGCGATTGCAACATCAGGCCCTGGAATGGCGAGGGGTCCTGCACCCGGGGCGGATATCCTTGCATCAATTGCACCGCGCCGGAATTCGAAGACCCGCGCCATGCCTTCACCGAGACGCCGAAACTGGCCGGCATCCCGGTCGGCCTGCCAACCGACATGCCGAAGGCCTGGTTCATGGCGCTGGCCTCGCTGTCCAAGGCCGCCACGCCCGACCGGATCGGCCGCAATGCCGTGGCCGACCGGATCGTGGTGCCGCCGACGCTGCGGACGAAGAAATGACCGAAGGCCCCGCGCGTCTGGTCATGGGCCCGTTCAACCGGGTCGAGGGCGATCTGGAAGTGACGCTTGAGATTGCCGAGGGGCGCGTCGCCGCGGCACGGATCAACGCGCCGCTGTTTCGCGGCTTCGAGCGGATGCTGGAAGGCCGCGATCCGCGCGATGCGCTGACGATCACGCCACGGATCTGCGGCATCTGCTCGATCAGCCAGTCGGCCGCCGCGGCCCGGGCGCTGGCCGATGCGATGGGTCTGGCGCCCGAACCGCAGGGCGCTTTGGTGGCCGCGCTGATCCATGCGGTCGAGAATGTCGCCGACCACCTGACGCATTTTCACCTGTTCTTCATGCCGGATTTCACCCGTCCGGTCTATGACACCCGCCCCTGGCACGGCCGGATGGTCGACCGTTTCACCGCGGCCACCGGATCGGCCCTGACGCGCGCGGTGGCGGCGCGGGCGGAATTGTTCCATATTCTCGGCATGATGGCCGGGAAATGGCCGCATACGCTGGCGATCCAGCCCGGCGGCGTGACCAAGGCGCCCACCGCGCGCGACCGGGCGCGGATCCTGGCCACGCTGCGCAGCTTCCGCCGCTATCTGGAAGAGGTGCTGTTCGGCGCCCCGGTCGAGGCTTTTGCCGACCTCGCGTCGCTGGCCGCGCTGGAGCGCTGGGCCACCGGCGATGTCGCCCTGTTTCTTGAGGCCGCCGCCGATCTGGACCTGGCGCATCTGGGCCGCGGGTCGGGCCGCTATCTGTCCTTCGGCGCCTATCCCCTGCCCGAGGGGCCGGTCTTTGCGGCGGGCCTTTGGGACGGGTCGCGGCGCAGCGTCGATCCGGCCGCGATCCGCGAGGATCTGTCGCATGCCTGGATGCTGGGCGAGGCGCGCCATCCGTCGCAGGGCGAGACGCGGCCCGATGAAGACATGGCCGCCCCGGCCTATAGCTGGTGCAAGGCGCCGCGGCTGGACGGGCGTACGGTCGAGACGGGCGCATTGGCCCGTCAGATCGTCGATGGCCATCCGCTGGCTTTGGCGCTGGCGGCCGAAGGCGGGGTGCGGGCCCGGGTGGCGGCGCGGCTGCTGGAAATCGCCCGGACGCAGCTGGTGATGGAGACGCTGGCCACCGGCATCCGCCCCGAGGCGGCTTTCATGGCGCGCGGAACCCTGCCGCGCGATGGCGCCGGTATGGGCCTGGTCGAGGCCGCGCGCGGCGCGCTGGGCCATTGGCTGACCATCGAGCGCGGCCGGATCGCCCGCTATCAGATCATCGCACCGACGACCTGGAATTTCTCGCCCCGCGATGCGGCGGGCGTGCCCGGGCCGGTCGAGGCGGCGCTGGAGGGCGCGCCGGTGCAGCCGGGCGAGACCACGCCGGTCTCGGTTCAGCATATCGTGCGCAGTTTCGATCCCTGTATGGTCTGTACGGTGCATTAGCCGCAACGCCCGGGGGCTCTGCCCCCGGACCCCCGGGATATTTAGGGACAGATGAAAGAGAGTGGCGTTTCGATCCGGGTGCGGGGCCAGGTGCAGGGTGTGGGATTTCGGCCCTATATCTGGAAATTGGCGCGGGAATTCGGGCTGCGCGGCCGGGTGTTGAACGACCCCGAAGGGGTGTTGATCGAGGCGGCCGGGCCCGGGCTGGACGGGTTTCTGGACGCCCTGCCCCGCCGCGCCCCGACGCTTGCCCGTGTGGATGCGGTCGAAGTCTCGGACTTTACCGGCGCCCTGCCCGAGGGGTTCGAGATCGCCGCCTCGCGCGGGACGGGCGCCGAGACGCGGGTGACGCCGGATGCGGCGACCTGCCCGGACTGTCTGGCGGAAATCCGCGGTACGGGGCGGCGGCGCGGCTATGCCTTCACCAATTGCACCCATTGCGGGCCGCGTTTCACCATTCTGCACGGTCTGCCCTATGACCGGGCGCAGACCACGATGGCCGGCTTCACCATGTGCCAAGACTGCCGGGCCGAATACGCCGATCCCGGCGACCGGCGATTTCATGCCCAGCCGGTGGCCTGTCCCGCCTGCGGGCCGCGGCTGTGGTTCGAGGCCGGGGGGGCCGAGGTCGCGGGCGATCCGGTCGCGCTGGCGGTTGCGCTGCTGCGGCGCGGCGGGATTCTGGCGGTCAAGGGGCTGGGCGGGTTTCATCTGGCCTGCGATGCGCGCAATGCCGAGGCGGTGGCGCTGTTGCGGGCCCGCAAGCGGCGGCCCGGCAAGCCCTTTGCGCTGATGGCGCGCGAAGCGGATCTGGCCGGGATCGTCGCGGCGACCGAGGCCGATCTGGCGCTGCTGCGCGATCCGGCGGCGCCGGTGGTGCTGATGCCGTCGCTGGGCACTCTGCCCAAGGCGCTGGCCCCCGGCATCGATACGCTGGGCGTGATGCTGCCCTATACGCCGCTGCATCATCTGCTGCTGGATGGCTTTGGCGGCCCCCTTGTGATGACGTCGGGCAATCTGTCGGGCGAGCCGCAGGTGATCGGCAATCAGGAAGCGCGCGAAAAGCTGGGGGGCTTTGCCGATGGCTTCCTGATCCATGACCGCGACATCGCCCGGCGTATGGACGATACGGTCGAACGGGCCATACCGCCGATGGTCTTGCGCCGGGCGCGGGGCCGGGTGCCGGGCACGCTGCCCTTGCCGCCGGGATTTGAGGCCGCGCCCCAGCTTGTCGCCTATGGCGGGCAGATGAAGGCGGCGATCTGTCTGGTGAAGAACGGCCAGGCCCTGCTGGGTCACCATCTGGGCGAGTTGGACGAGGCCCTGACCTGGGATGCCTTCCGCCAGGCCGATGCCGATTATGCGGCGCTGTTCGATCATCGGCCCGCGCTGGTGGCGGTGGACCTGCACCCGGATTTCCGCGCCACGCGACATGGCACGGCGCGGGCCGAGGCCGAAGGCTTGGCGCTGCAGCGCGTCCAGCATCACCATGCGCATCTGGCATCCTGTCTGGCCGAGAACCTTTGGCCCCTGGACGGCGGCAAGGTGGCGGGGATTGTGCTGGATGGCACCGGGCTTGGCCCGGATGGCACGGTCTGGGGCGGCGAGGTTTTGCTGGGCGATTATGTAGGTTTCGAAAGGCGGGCCTGGCTGAAGCCCGCGCCCCTGCCCGGCGGCGACCGGGCGGCGGCAGAGCCCTGGCGCAATGCGCTGGCGCGGCTGGATCAGGCGGGCCTGTCGGATTGGGCCGATGCGCTGTTCCCGGCCGCGCCGCGCGCCGTGCTGCGGCAGGCGGTGGCGGCGGGGGTGAATGCGCCCCTGTCTTCCAGCGCGGGGCGGCTGTTCGATGCGGTGGCGGCCTGTCTGGACCTGTGCCCCGAGCGGCAAAGCTATGAGGGCGAGGCGGCGATGCGGCTTGAGGCGCTGGCACAGGGTGCGGCGCCTTGGCGCTTTGATCTTGACGGTGGCCAGATTGACCCGGCGCCGGGCTTTCATGCCCTGCAGGCCGGGCTCTGGCCCGACGCGGCGCAGGCGGCGGGCGGGTTTCAGGCGGGTCTGGCACAGGCCTTTGCCGCGCAGGCGCGGGCGCTGGTCGAAAGCGGCGAGGCGCGGGCTGTCGCCCTGTCGGGCGGATGTTTCCAGAACACGGCCCTGCTGCAACTGACCCTTGACGCGCTGACGGGCCTGCCCGTTCTGACCCATCGCACGACGCCCGCCAATGACGGCGGGCTTGCCCTGGGCCAGGCCGTCATCGCCGCGGCGCGGCACATTCTTGCTGCGGAAGCTTCGTGACCGGCCAGGCGGAAAGCCGGTTAGCATGCGACCGCATACCGAAGCGCCACCTTGGCCCAACCCCCTGACCGAAAAGCAATAACCCGGAATCCGGCTTTCGGTGGAATCCCTTTGTTTGCCCCGGCCCGGCCTGTTTCCCTAAGGATCGGAGGGCTGCGCCTTGGGCGGGCCCGCACGGCTAAGGGACAAGGGAGGGCCAGCGTTGAGCCAGATCGAGACCTTCTACGAGGTCATGCGCCGCCAGGGGATCACCCGGCGCAGCTTCATGAAATACTGTTCGCTGACGGCATCGGCGCTGGGCCTTGGCCCGGCCTTCGTGCCGAAGATCGCCCATGCGATGGAGACCAAGCCGCGCACGCCGGTGATCTGGGTCAATGGGCTGGAATGCACCTGCTGCAGCGAAAGCTTCATCCGCGGCGCCCACCCGCTGGCCAAGGACGTGGTCCTGTCGATGATCTCGCTGGATTACAGCCACACGCTGATGGCCTCGGCCGGTCATCAGGCCGAAGCGGCGCTGGCCGAGACGATCGAGAAATACAAGGGCAATTACATCCTGGCCGTCGAAGGCAACCCGCCGCTGAACGAGGACGGGATGTTCTGCATCGTCGGCGGCAAGCCCTTTGTGGAACAGCTGAAATGGGCGGCGAAGGACGCCAAGGCCGTGATCAGCTGGGGCGCCTGCGCCAGCTATGGCTGCGTTCAGGCTGCCGCCCCCAACCCGACCCGCGCCACCCCGGTGCACAAGGTCATCACCGACAAGCCGATCATCAAAGTGCCGGGCTGCCCGCCCATCGCCGAGGTCATGACCGGCGTCATCACCTATATGCTGACCTTCGACCGCCTGCCGGAACTGGACCGTCAGGGCCGCCCGGCAATGTTCTACGGCCAGCGCATCCACGACAAATGCTATCGCCGCCCGCATTTCGACGCCGGCCAGTTCGTCGAGGCCTGGGACGATGAAAACGCCCGCAAGGGCTATTGCCTGTACAAGATGGGCTGCAAGGGGCCGACCACCTACAATGCCTGCTCGACCGTGCGCTGGAACGAGGGGACGAGCTTCCCGATCCAGTCGGGCCATGGCTGCATCGGCTGCTCGGAAGACGGGTTCTGGGATCAGGGCAGTTTCTACGACCGGGTGACCGACCTGACCCAGTTCGGTGTCGAGGCCAATGCCGATCAGGTCGGCCTGGCGGCGGCCGGCGTGGTCGGCGGCGCGGTGGCCGTGCATGCCGCGATTTCCGCGCTGAAACGCGCCCAGAAGAAGACGCAAGAAAAGGTCGAGGGTTAAGCAATGACGATCAACACGCCGAACGGCTTTGCCCTTGATACCAGCGGTCAGCGCATCGTCGTCGACCCGGTCTGCCGGATCGAAGGCCATATGCGCTGCGAAGTGAACGTGGATGAGAACAACATCATCCGCAACGCCGTCAGCACGGGCACGATGTGGCGCGGGCTTGAGGTGATCCTGAAAGGCCGCGACCCGCGCGATGCCTGGGCCTTTACCGAGCGGATCTGCGGCGTCTGCACCGGGACGCATGCGCTGACCTCGGTCCGCGCGGTGGAAGACGCGCTGGGGATCACCATCCCCGACAATGCCAATTCGATCCGCAACCTGATGCAGCTGGCGCTGCAGATCCATGACCATGTGGTCCATTTCTACCATCTGCACGCGCTGGACTGGGTGAACCCGGTCAACGCGCTGAAGGCCGACCCGAAGGCCACGTCGGAACTGCAGCAGATGGTCGGGCCGAACCACCCGCTGTCCTCGCCAGGCTATTTCCGCGATGTGCAGAACCGGCTGAAGGCTTTCGTGGAATCGGGCCAGCTGGGCATCTTCAAGAATGGCTACTGGGACAATCCGGCCTACTTGCTGCCGCCCGAAGCCGATCTGATGGCGACGACCCATTACCTGGAAGCGCTGGATCTGCAGAAGGAAATCGTCAAGATCCACACGATCTTCGGCGGCAAGAACCCGCACCCGAACTGGCTGGTGGGCGGCGTGCCCTGCCCGATCAACGTCCATTCCACGGGCGCGGTCGGCGCGATCAACATGGAGCGGCTGAACCATGTCAGCAGCATCATCGACCAGGGCCTCGCGTTCATGCGCAACGTCTATATCCCGGACGTGGCGGCGATCGGCAGCTTCTACAAGAACTGGCTCTATGGCGGCGGTCTGTCGGGCAAGTCGGTGCTGGCCTATGGCGACATCCCCGAACATCCGAACGATTTCTCGGCCGAGCAGCTGCATCTGCCGCGCGGCGCGATCATCAACGGCAATCTGAACGAAGTGCATGATGTCGACATGCGCAATCCCGACGAGATCCAGGAATTCGTCGACCATTCCTGGTATCAATATACCGGGGCCGAGGCCGGCAAGGGCCTGCACCCCTGGGATGGCGAAACCGCGCCGCATTTCGAACTGGGGCCGAATGCCAAGGGCACGCGCACCAATATCGAACAGCTGGACGAGGCGGCGAAATACAGCTGGATCAAGGCGCCGCGCTGGAAGGGCCATGCGATGGAAGTGGGGCCGCTCGCCCGCTATATCGTCGGCTATGCCAAGGGGCATGAAGACATCAAGAACCAGGTCGACAGCTTCCTGGGCCAGATGGGCCTGCCCCTGACCGCGATCTTCTCGACCCTGGGCCGCACTGCCGCGCGGGCGCTGGAATCGGAATATTGCGGGCGTCTGCAGAAGCATTTCTTCGACAAGATGATCGCCAATATCAAGAATGGCGACCAGTCCACCGCCAATGTGGCGAAATGGGATCCGAAGACCTGGCCGAAAGAGGCCAAGGGCGTGGGCGCGACCGAGGCGCCGCGCGGGGCGCTGGGGCACTGGATCAAGATCAAGGACGGCCGCATCGAGAATTATCAATGCGTCGTGCCGACGACCTGGAACGGCAGCCCCCGCGATACCGCCGGAAATATCGGCGCTTTCGAGGCCAGCCTGATGGATACCAAGGTCGAACGTCCCGAAGAGCCGGTGGAAATCCTTCGGACCCTTCACAGCTTCGACCCCTGTCTGGCATGTTCCACCCATGTCATGTCGCCCGATGGCCAGGAACTGGCCCGGATCAAGGTCCGCTAAGGAGGAACCCCAATGAAGAAACTTGCACTCACCGTC
>NZ_JAICBZ010000056.1 GCF_020179405.1 Xinfangfangia pollutisoli
GGCAGCCAGGCCAGAAGGCGGTCCAGCCGGGCGCGGCGGGTGGCCAGGGGCAGGGCGCGCAGATCCTCGCCCGCCTCTTCCAGCAGGTCATAGGCCAGAAGATGCGCGGGCGCGCTGCGCAGCAGCGCCTTCGGCACGGTCTTGCGGGTGATGCGCTTTTGCAGCGTCGCGAAGGGCAGCGGCCGGGCGGCGCCGGCATCCCAGGCCAGGATCTCGCCATCCAGCACCGTGCCCGGCGGCAGATGATCGGCCAGGCTGGCGAATTCGGGGAAACGGTCGGTGATCAGCTCTTCCCCGCGCGACCACAGCGCGAAGGCACCGGGCCGGGCGATCAGCTGGCCGCGGATGCCGTCCCATTTCCATTCCGCCAGCCAGTCCGACGGCGCGCCCAGGCTTTGCGGTGCGGCCTCAAGCGGCGCGGCGAGGGCGAAGGGATAGGGCTGGGCGCCCGCGGCGCCCTGCGCCTCGGTCAGGGCGGAAAAATCGGTGGTCGCGGGATCCCAATCGCCCATCAGCGCCTGCGCCACCGCGGTTTCCGCCGCCCCGCTGGCCTGGGCCAGCGCCCGGGTCATCAGCCCGCGGCTGACCCCCATGCGGAAGCCGCCGGTCAGAAGCTTGGTGAACAGGAACCGCTCGGCCGGCGCCAGGCTGCGCCAGGCCTGCAGGATCGCGGCCCGGCGGATATCGACCGGCTGGCCCGCCAGGCGCGACAGCAGCGCCAGCGTTTCGGATAGGCCGGGCGCGGCGGTGGCAGTGGTGGCGGACGGGGGCAGGATCAGCGCGATCGTCTCGGCCAGGTCGCCCACCAGCGCATAGCTTTCGGTGAACAGCCAATCGGGCAGGCCGGCCTCTTCGGTCGCCCATTGCCGCAACTCGGTCGAGGTGGCGGCGCGTTTGGGGCGACGGCCCGACAGCAGGGCCACGGTCCAGACCCGGTCGGCTTCCGGCGCCGTGCGGAAATAGGCGGCCAAGGCGGCGGTCTTGGCGCCGGTCGAGGGGGTGCCGTCCAATGCGGCGAAAAGATCGGCAAAGCGCCTCACACCGGCCCGCCTTCCGCGCCGGATGCGGGGTCTTCGGGCGGGTCTGCCGCGTCGCCGACGCCGCCGAATTCGGTCTCCAACGGCGCGGCGTCATAGCCCTGTTCGGCCAGATAGCGCGCGAAAGCATGGGTGTAGCCATGGGTGGCCAGCACCCGCGTGGCCGCCGTGGCGCGGATCGCGGCGGTCAGCCCGTCCCAATCGGCATGGTCCGACAGCGGAAAGCCCATCCCCAGCCCGCGGCGGCGGCGGATGCCGCGCAGCGCCATCCAGCCCGAGGCCATCGCCTGCTCGGCCGGCTCGAAGCGGCGCGCCCAAGGGCTGGCCAGCGCCGAGGGCGGGGCAATGACCAGCGCGCCCGGATGGGTTTTCGCCCGGGTCTCGGGGGTCACGCGGATCGTGGGCGGCAGCGCATAGCCCTGCGCGCGCAGGATCGCATTGGTCTCCTCGACCGCGCCATGGGTCAGGATCGGGCCAAGCGCCGGCAGGGCCGCGATCAGGCGCTGGGCCTTGCCGAAACTGTAGGCCCCCAGCAGCGATGTCTTGCCCGCCGCGGCATTGGCCGCCCACCAGGCGGCGATTTCGGCCACGGTTTCCGGCTGCGGCGCCCAGTGGAACACCGGCAGCCCGAAGGTGCATTCGGTGATGAAGGCGTGGCAGCGCACCGGCGCGAAGCGTTCGGCCAGGCCGTCGGCCTCGGTCTTGTAATCGCCCGAGACCACCCAGACCTCGCCCCGGTGTTCCACCCGGATCTGGGCCGAGCCCGGCACATGGCCCGCCGGGTGGAAAGACACGGTCACGCCCTGGATCGACAGCGTCGCGCCGAAGGGCAGGGTCTGGGCGGTGATCGGGCCCAGGCGGTGGCGGATCACCGGCAGGGCCTGGGGCGTGGTCAGATAGGCGGTATGGCCGGGTCGGGCATGGTCGGAATGGCCATGGGTGATCAGGGCGCGGTCGACCGGGCGCCAGGGGTCGATGTGAAAGCCGCCCGCCGGGCAGAACAGGCCCGAAGGGGTAAGGGTAAGAAGGTCCTGGCCCATGCGTGTCATCTAGGGGCCCGGGGCGGGCGGACAAGGGGCAGGGCGGACAAGGGGCAGCGGCTTCGCCCGGCGGGTCGGAATGCCGGGTCAAGACCGGCGCAGGGTCGCGCCGCCCCCGCCGTCCTTCCGCGGCATTCGCCCAAAGCCTGGGCGATGCCTGTTTTTTGGGCATCTTTTCGCAGCAGGCCGCGGCAGCTTCCGAAGGGGCTTTACGCCGCCTGCGGCGTTGGATTGACTGGCCTCAGGTGAGTGGGGGTGATGTTGACCGGCTATTTCGACGAAATGCACGGCAAGAGCGGGGGCAAGGCGGCCGAAGTGCGCGCGCCTTATGCCAAGCTGAAGAACTGGGTCCAGGCCATGCCGGTGGACCTGCGAACCCTGAAACAGGCCGAGGCGGAAACGCTGTTCCGCCGCATCGGCATCACCTTCGCGGTCTATGGCGAAGGCGGTGATCCCGACCGGCTGATCCCTTTCGACATGTTCCCGCGCGTCTTCTCGGGCGCCGAATGGGCGCGGCTGGAAAAGGGCATCAAGCAGCGGGCGCGGGCCCTGAACGCCTTTCTGGTCGATGTCTATGGAAGGGGCGAGATCGTGCGCGCGGGCCGCATTCCGGCCCGGCTGGTCTATCAGAACGCGGCCTATGAAAAGGCCTGCGTGGGTTTCGTGCCGCCCAAGGGGGTCTATTCCCACATCGTCGGCATCGACATCGTGCGCACCGGCCCGGACGAGTTTTTCGTGCTGGAAGACAATTGCCGCACCCCCAGCGGTGTCAGCTACATGCTGGAAAACCGCGAAATCATGATGCGGATGTTCCCCGACCTGTTCCGGGAAAACCGGATCGAGCCGGTGGACAGCTATCCCGAAAAGCTGCGCCGCACCCTGGCCAGCGTGGCGCCGGCCAAGTGCAAGGGCGAGCCGACGGTGGTGATCCTGACGCCGGGCCATTTCAACAGCGCCTATTACGAACACAGTTTCCTGGCCGATCTGATGGGGGTGGAACTGGTCGAGGGGCAGGATCTGTTCGTCGAGGGCGAATATGTCTGGATGCGCACGACCGAGGGCCCGAAGCGGGTCGATGTGATCTATCGGCGGATCGACGATTCCTATCTGGATCCGCTGTGCTTCCGGCCGGATTCGATGCTGGGCGTGCCGGGGCTGATGGATGTCTACCGCTCGGGCGGGGTGTCGATCTGCTCTGCCCCCGGCGCGGGGGTAGCCGATGACAAGGCGGTCTATACCTATGTGCCGGAAATGGTGCGCTTCTATCTGGGCGAAGAGCCCCTGCTGAACAATGTGCCGACCTGGCAATGCGGCAAGGCGGATGACCAGAAATATGTGCTGGAGCATCTGGAAGAACTGGTGGTGAAAGAGGTTCATGGCTCGGGCGGCTATGGGATGCTGGTCGGGCCCAAGGCCAGCCAGGCCCAGATCGAGGCCTTCCGCGCCAAGCTGCGCGAGCATCCGGGCAATTACATCGCCCAGCCGACGCTGGCTTTGTCGACCGTGCCGTCTTTCGTGGAAGAGGGTGTGGCGCCGCGGCATGTGGATCTGCGGCCCTATTGTCTGGTGGGCGAGCGGGTGGAACTGGTGCCGGGCGGGCTGACGCGGGTGGCGCTGACCGAAGGCTCGCTGGTGGTGAATTCGTCCCAGGGCGGCGGTGTCAAGGACACCTGGGTCCTTGCGGAGTAGGGCGATGAAGCAGGCGATTTTTCGGCGGAAAATCGGATTTCGGGCCGGTGTGCCGGCTGTGGGACGCGGGCGATCCTTCTGCGAAGGATCCGATGCGGCGCGTAAGGGGGGCCTGCCGTGCTGAGCCGGACAGCCGACAATCTGTACTGGATCGCCCGCTATATGGAGCGCGCCGACACTTCGGCCCGGCTTCTGGAAGTGGGCAGCCGGATCTCGCTTCTGCCCTCGGCCCATGGCTATCGCAGCGAATGGGACAGCCTGCTGCAGGCCTCGGGCATGGCCGAGGGTTTTGCGAAGAAATACGGCGATCCGGTGCAGCGCAATCTGGAAAGCTGGCTGTTCTTCGACCGCGACAACCCGTCTTCGGTGGCCTCGTGCATCACGGCGGCGCGGGAAAACGGCCGGATCGTGCGCACGGCGCTGACCGCCCAGGTCTGGGACGCGCTGAATTCGGCCTTCCAGGAGTTGCGCACGCTTGAGCGGCGCGAAAGATCGTCGCTGGAACTGTCGGAACTGACCGATTGGGTGATGCGCCAGGCGGCGCTGCTGCGGGGCGCGATCGATGCCACGCTGCTGCGAAATGACGGCTACAGCTTCCTGAACATTGGCTACTATCTGGAACGCGCCGACAACACCGCGCGGCTGATGGATGTGAAATACTATGTCCTTCTGCCGCGGGTGGAATTCGTGGGCTCGGGTCTGGACAATTACCAATGGACCACGCTTCTGCGCGCCATGGGGGCGCAGCGCGCCTTTCACTGGGCCTATGGCGGCGAGGTCACGGCGGCGAAGATCGCCGATTTCCTGATCCTGAACCCGCAATGTCCGCGCTCGCTGACCACCTGCGTCGCGGGCATCGCCAATCACCTGGCCCGGCTGGCCAAGGCCTATGGCCGCCAGACCCTGGCGCAGGATCAGGCCCGCGCCATGCTGGCCGATCTGGAAGCCGAAAGCGTCGAGCGGATCTTCGACGAGGGGCTGCATGAATATCTCAGCCGCTTCATCGGCAATGCCGCCGCCCTGGGCGGCGCGATCCATGAGGTCTATCTAAGCGGAGAACTGCGCTGATGCGGCTGGTTGTCGATCATGTGACCCGTTACCGCTACGATGCGCCGGTGCGCGCGGTGATGCAAAGCCATCGGCTGACGCCCTCGGATTGCGACAGCCAGCGGGTGGTGGACTGGGCGGTCGAGGTGTCGGGTGGGGTGCCGGGCGGGGCGTTTCGCGATGGGGCGGGCGACCGGATGCAGGGCTGGACGGTGCCCGGCCCGGTTGAAGAGGTTCTGGTCCGGGTGCGCGGCACGGTCGAAACGCGCGACACGGCGGGGGTGCTGAAGGGCCTGCGCGAGACGGTTTCGCCCAATTGCTACCTGATCGACACGCCCGCGACCGAAGCGGACGCGGCGCTGTTCGCGCTGGCGCGGGGCGTCGACGGGGACGAGGTTCTGGCCCTGGCCCATGGTCTGGCGGCCGCCGTGGCCCAGGCGGTGGCCTACCGCCCCGGCGCCACCCATGCCGCCACCACCGCGGCCGAGGCGCTGGCGCTGGGCGAGGGCGTCTGCCAGGACCATGCCCAGGTGCTGATCGCCTGCGCGCGGCTGCGCGGCCTGCCGGCGCGCTATGTCTCGGGCTATCTGTTTGCCACCGAAGACGGCACCCCGCATGAGGCCGCGCATGCCTGGGCCGAGATCCATGTCGCGGGCCTGGGCTGGGTCGGCTTCGATCCGGCCAATGCCTGCTGCCCGGATGAACGCTATATCCGGCTGGGCAGCGGGCTTGACGCCCAGGATGCCGCACCGATCCGGGGCGTCGCCCGTGGCGCGACCGGCGCCTCGCCCGAGGTGCTGGACGTGACGGTCGCGATCCGCGCCGCGGAACAGGCCCAGGCCCAGGTCCAGGCGCAATCGCAATCGCAGGCCTGACGGCCCGGCCGGGAAAGGCAAAGCCTTCTTCCCGCCCGACAGCCGGTCACGAGACCGCGAGCAAGGCTTCCATGGGCCGGTGTTTTGACAGATCATCCCGGCCGCGCGCCCCGGCGGGGTGCCGCTTCGCCCCCACCCGGTGCCGGCCCCACAGCAGATCCCGCGCCGGCGGCACGACGGAAGGACAGACGACCGCATGAAGATTCTTCCGCAGCTTCTGGCCATCCTTGCAATCGGAGCGGTGGCCGTTCCCGTGGCTGCGCGCTTCGTGCCGGGCACCCATCCCTGGCTTGACCGGGCGGGCCTGTTGCAGCCCCTGCGCGCCATCGGCCTGGCGCCCGCCCCGGACGAGACGGCCGCGGCCAAGGGCGGCGGGGCCTCGGCCGGGGGGCCGGTGCCGGTCATTGCCGCAGCCCCGCAGCGCCAGGTGCTGCGCGACCAGGTCACCGCCATCGGCTCGGCCCGCGGGGTGCAGTCGGTGGTGCTGACGCCCGATGTCTCGGGCCGGATCACCGCCTTGCGCGCCGCACCGGGGCAGCGGGTGACCGCGGGCGAGGTGATCGTCGAACTGGATTCCGAACAGGCGCAGCTGGCCGCCGACCGGGCCCGGCTGGTCTGGGAAGACGCCCGGGCCACGCTGGAGCGGCTGGAAAAGCTGACCGGCTCGGGCGCGACCACGGCGTTGCAGATCCAGGAGGCGCAGCTGGCGTTGCGCACCGCCGATCTGGCGCTGAAGACCGCCGAGCGCGATCTGGCCGATCACCGGCTGGTGGCGCCGATCGCGGGCGTTGTCG
Source organism: Xinfangfangia pollutisoli (assembly GCF_020179405.1). Classification (GTDB taxonomy): domain Bacteria; phylum Pseudomonadota; class Alphaproteobacteria; order Rhodobacterales; family Rhodobacteraceae; genus Pseudogemmobacter; species Pseudogemmobacter pollutisoli. The sequence continues at coordinate 6,483 of NZ_JAICBZ010000056.1, forward strand.
GCCTGATCGAGGTGCAGACCGGCGATCTGGTTTCGCCCTCGACCGTGGTGACGCGGATCGAGGACCGATCCAGCCTGATCGTCGATTTCCGGGTGCCCGAGCGGGTGGCGACGCTGGTCAAGCCCGGCGATCCGGTCATGGCCGAGCCGATCTCGACCCCGGGCCAGCAGATCCGGGGCGTGATCGGGGCGATCGACAACCGGGTGGATGAAACCAGCCGCAGCCTGCGCGTTCAGGCGCGGATCGGCAATGACCGCGACGACCTGCGCGCCGGCATGGCCTTTCGCATGGTGCTGGACTTCACCGGCGCCGAATATGCCGCGGTCGATCCCTTGTCGATCCAGTGGGGCGCCGATGGCGCCTATGTCTGGGTCGCGCGCCAGGGCAAGGCGCAGCGCCTGCCGATCCGCATCCTGCAGCGCAATGCCGACGCGGTTCTGGTCGATCTGGTGCTGGAGCCGGGCGATCTGGTGATCACCGAAGGGGTGCAGATGCTGCGCCCGGGCGGGCCGGTCGATCTGGCCGGCGGCGCGGGTGCCCCGGGGGCCGGCGGATGAGCGGCGCCCCTCTGCCGCCCCCCGACGCCGCCCCGTCCGGCCGCACAGCGCTGTTCATCCGCCGCCCGATCCTGGCCTTCGTGCTGAATGCGCTGATCGTGATTGCAGGCCTGGCCGGGCTTCTGGGCGCCGATGTGCGCGAATTGCCCAATGTCGACCGGCCGGTGGTGACGATCTCGACCGCCTATTCCGGCGCCTCGCCCGAAACCGTCGACCGCGAGGTGACGGCGGTGATCGAAGGGGCCGCGGGCCGGGTGGCGGGGGTGAAGTCGATCTCGTCTTCCTCGCGGCTGGGGTCAAGCCGGGTCACGGTCGAATTTCGCGACGATGTAGAACTGGATGTCGCCGCGACCGACCTGCGCGAAGCGGTCAGCCGGGTGCAGAACAGCCTGCCCGACGATGCCGATGCGCCGCGCGTGGTCAAGGCCGATGCCGACAGCGATGCGATCCTGCGCATCGCCGTCACCTCGTCGCGCCGCACGGCCGAGGATCTGACCCAGCTGGTCGAGGATCTGGTCGAGCCGCGGCTTCTGGCCGCGCCGGGCGTGGCCGATGTGCAGATGTTCGGCGACCGGGGGCTAGTCTTCCGTGTCGATGTCGATCTGATGCAGCTGGCCGCGCGCGGGCTGACGCTGGCCGATCTGCGCGACACGCTGGCCAATGCGGCGCTGGATGCGCCGGCGGGGGCGCTGTCTTCGGACCGGCAAAGCCTGATGGTGCGCACGACCGCCGCCATCCGCACCGCACCGCAGATCGCGGCGCTGACCGTCGCGGGGGATGTGAAGCTGGGCGATGTGGCGCAGGTGACGCTGGGCCCCGAGCCGGGCGCCAGCATGTTGCGCGCCAATGGCGAAACCGGCATCGGGCTGGGCATCATCCGCCAGGCCAATGGCAATACGCTGGCGATCTCGGCCGCGGTGCGCCAGGTCGTGGCCGATCTGCAACCGATCCTGCCCGGTGATGTGCGGCTGCTGATCACCTCGGACAGCGCCGATTTCATCAATGGCGCGATCCATGAGGTGGAAATCGCCCTGGTCCTGTCGGTGCTGATCGTGACCGCGGTGATCTATCTGTTCCTGCGCGACGCCCGCGCGACGCTGATCCCGGTCGTGGCGATTCCGGTGGCGCTGATCGGCACGCTGGCGGCGATCTGGCTGGCGGGCTTCTCGATCAACATCCTGACGCTGCTGGCGCTGGTTCTGGCCACCGGGATCGTGGTCGACGATGCGATCGTGGTGCTGGAAAACATCGTCCGCCGCCGGTCCGAGGGGATGGGCGCGCGCGCCGCCGCGGTGCTGGGGACCGAGCAGGTCTTCTTCGCCGTCCTGGCCACGACGACGACGCTGGCCGCGGTTTTCGTGCCGCTGTCTTTCCTGCCCGGCCAGACCGGCGGGCTGTTTCGCGAATTCGGCTTCACGCTGGCGATCTCGGTCCTGCTGTCCTCGGTCACCGCGCTGACGCTGACGCCGGTTCTGGCCGCACGGCTTCTGCGCCCGCAGCAGGCCGGGGCCCGGCGCAGCGCGATGGTGCGCCTGGGCGAGCGGCTTTCTGGCTTCTATGCCTGGACGCTGCGGCGCTGCCTGAATGCGCCCCTGGTGGCGGTGGCGGCTGCGGTTCTGATCGCGCTTCTGGCCGTGGCGCTGTTTCCGGCGCTGCGCCAGGAGCTGACGCCTGCCGAGGACCGCGCCGCGATCCTGCTGTCGGTCCAGGCGCCGCAGGGCGTGTCGCTGGACTATACCGATGGCAAGATGCGCGAGATCGAGGCGCTGCTCGATCCGTTCCGCCGCTCGGGCGAGGTGAAAAGCGTCTTCTCGATCACTGGCATGGGCGGGTCGGACAATCGCGGCTTCATCGTGGTCACGCTGGCCGGTTGGGCCGACCGCGCGCGCAGCCAGCAAGAGATCGCGGCCGAGTTGCAGCAGGGCCTGCGCGGGGTGATCGGGGTGCGGGCCTTCGCGATCCAGCCCAATTCGCTGGGCATTCGCGGCGCCGGGCAGGGCCTGTCGATTGCGCTTGTGGGCGATGACTACGACCGGCTGGGCGCGGCCGCGCGCGCGCTGGTGGCGAAGATGGAACAGGACCCGCGGCTGGGCCAGGTGCGGCTTGGCTATGACACGACCCAGCCGCAGCTGTTCATCGAGATCGACCGCGCCAAGGCCGAGGATCTGGGGGTGGCGATCGACGGTCTGGGCGCGGCGCTGCAGGCGGTGCTGGATGGCCGCACCGTGGGCACGTTGTTCCTGGATGACAATTCCTTCGATATCCGCCTCGTCTCGACCATGGATCCGGTCAATGACCCGGGCGATCTGGAGCGGATCTTCATCGCCGGCCGCGACGGGCAGATGGTGCCGATGTCCAGTTTCGTGACGCTGACCGAAAAGGCCGTGGCGCCGGAATTGCAGCGCGAAAGCCAGATGCGTGCGGTGCCGATCACCGCGGGGCTCAGCGCGGATCTGGCCCTGGGCGATGCGCTGGCCGAGGTGCAGGGCCTGGCGCAGGGGCTGTTGGACAGCGACATGCGCATCGCGCCCATGGCCGAGGCGGCGACGCTGGGCGAAACCTCGTCGGGGCTGCTGGTGACCTTCGGCATCGCGCTGGCCGTGGTGTTCCTGGTCCTGTCGGCGCAGTTCGAAAGCTTTGTCTCGGCGGTGATCGTGATGGCGACCGTGCCCCTGGGCCTGGCCTGCGCGGTCTTCGCGCTGCTGGCGACGGGCGGCAGCCTGAACGTCTATTCGCAGATCGGGCTGGTCTTGCTGGTGGGGATCATGGCGAAGAACGGCATCCTGATCGTGGAATTCGCCGACCAGCTGCGGGAAGAGGGCGCAAGCGTGCGCGACGCGATCGAGCGCGCCTCGGTCCTGCGGCTGCGGCCGGTGATGATGACGATGATCGCCACGGTGCTGGGCGGGCTGCCCCTGGTCTTCGCCCAGGGCGCCGGGGCCGAAGCGCGTGAGGTTCTGGGCTGGATCATCGTCGGGGGCTTGGGCCTGGCGACGCTGGCGACGCTGTACATCACGCCCGTCGCCTATGTGCTGCTGGCCGGCTTGTCGCGCGCGCGCAGCCACGAACAGGCGCTGCTTGCCGCCGAAATGCGCGCCGCGCAGGGCGGGGCCGCGGCCGAAAGGGCCACGCCGGCCGAGTAGCGGACGGCGGGTGGGAATGACCAGATCCGGTCACTCCGCAGTGCCGCGGCGATTGCCCAATTGGCGCCCGATGCGTCCTTTCAATTCATGGCATCACATAGGCCTGAAATGGCGTCGACGTCTTCGAGAAGTTGAAGGGGCTTTTGGCAATCGCATCTCGGTCATCGGCGGCCGCGCCGATATAAAGATCTATGTGGTTGCCCTGGATGGCGCCGCCGACATCGCCACAGATGAAAATTCCGTCATGAATTTCGCCGTTTGGCAGCAGGGTGCCGCGGGCCGATGGGATCAGGATCCTTTCGCCGAAACGTGCCGGGCGCGCCCCTGCCGGATCCGGAATCCAGTTGCTGCGTTGATCGCATGCAATCGTCCTGAACGGGATCAGGGCATTGTTGCGGTTTCCGTCGCCCAAAGGATGTGTCGCCTTCTTCCAGCGCACGAGGGTTGCGTTTCGCATCACCGTCCGCGTCCCGCAGTAATCCTGCTTCACGCCACGCATCCCTGCATAGTTGTAGACCTGGCCTTCCAGGATTGCAGTCCCTTCGATGGCAGCCTCGCAAAGCGCGCTGATCTGCACAGGCGCGGTAAGCGCGCGATCCTGCATGTCAAGCAGCGGCATGCCTTCGCCGGATGCCGGGCGTAAGGATTTTGCAAAATAGACGGTACTCCAGACCTGGACGGATATTCCGTCGCGTGCGGCGGCATTCTCTGATGCGGTGACATCCGCGATCCTGGACTTCTCCTGCGGCGCTTCGTTCGAAATTCGACCGGACTGATCCTGACAGGCAGCCGTCAGCAAGACGGCAAGCAAAACACGCTTCATTTGGAATCCTCGCGACACATAATCTTCAGAAATGCTAGCGCATGGCGGGCCGATTGCGTCGGTTTAAATTTGGAAAATTCGGCGTGTCATTGCGGAAATGGGGGAAAGGGCGGAGGGCCCGTGCTGCGGATATCGCATTAGTCAGATGTCGCGATCCGTTTCCTTGTCAGACGAGAGTCCGCTCCTGTTGTACGAAATTGCGCCCTGGTTCATTTCGCCTTTCGGTCCCGACTGCCGCGCCAGTACTGGGCGTGCCGAGGCGGTTCCTTTGGTGTCTCGGGGGAAAGAGCAGTCAATGTAGCCACTGTCCTGGCAGTCCGGGCTTCGAATGTACTGCCGCAGCGTCGCTTCCCTGATGCCGTCATTCCCAGAGTGACGCAGCGCCGCATTGCCGCAATCGCGCGCCGCGATGGGGAAAGTGGATGCCGCGGTTGCTGAGGCCAGGGCTGCATCTCCGGCCACCCCTGGCGCAGGGCGGGCGACCGCGCTGGGCGGCTGGGGCGGCGGGCTGATCTGTGCCGGGCGATCTCCACATAATCTCCATCATTCATCGACGAAGCGTCGACAGTCTGGGCCGATAGCGCGGCAAGCATCATCAAAGGTCCTGCCATGTCGCGCCGCAGTCTTCTTCTCGTGCTGGGTCTTGCCCTGTCGGCCGGGGCGTTCGCCCTGTTTCATTCTGCCGCCCCTTCGGCCGAGACGCCGCCGGAAGATGCCGCGGCAGGGCCGGCGATCCAGCTTGGCGTTGCCGCCATCCGCCCCGAATCTGTCCTGCTGGAAGCCGAACTGTCGGGCCGGGTCGCGGCCTTCCGGCGGGTCGAGATCCGGCCTCAGGTCAGCGGGCTGATCCTTGAACGGCGGGTCGATGAAGGCATGCGGGTTGCGGCGGGCGATCTGCTGTTCCAGCTGGATCCGGCGCCGCTTCAGGCCGATCTGCATGTGGCCGAGGCCGCGCTTGCCCGGGCCGAGGCCGCGCAGGACCATGCCCGCCGCGCGGTGGAACGCTCGGATGCGCTTCTGGCGCGCAACGCGGTCAGCAAGGAAAAGAACGACACCGCCCGCAACGACCTGCTGCTGGCGACCGCCGGTGTGGCCGAGGCCCGCGCCGTCGTCGAACGCCGCCGGCTGGATCTGGAATTCGCCATGCTGCGCGCGCCGATCAGCGGCTATGTGGCGGCGGGTCTTGCCGATATCGGCGGCCTGGCGACGACCGGCGCCGACAAGCCCTTGGCGGTGATCCAGGATCTGGAAAAGGTCTATGTCGATCTCAGGCTGCCTGCCGAAGGTCTGGATGACCTGCTGGTCGCGGCCGAGCAGGGGATCGGCCCGGTCAGGGTCAAGCCCGACGGTCAGGGCGCGGGCCGCGCCGGGCCGGGGCAGGCCGCGGGGGCGGCGCTGACGGGGCAGCTGAAATTCTCGGATGTGATCGTCGATCCGGGCACCGGCAATGCCTCGGTCCGGATCGAGGTTGCCAATCCCGAGCTGACCTTGCTGCCGGGCATGTTCGTGCGCGCCTCGGTGCCGCGCGGACAGGTATCGGGGGCGCTGCTGGTGCCCGAGGATGCCATTCTGCGCAAGGGCGATGGCACGGCGCAGATCGTGGTCGTCTCGGATCAGGGCGAAGCCCGGCGCCGCGATGTCCGGCTGGGCGACCGGGTCGGCACAAGGGTGATCGTCACCGCCGGGCTGGAGCCGGGCGAGACCGTCGCCGTCACGGGCCAGGACCGCGTGCCCGACGGGGCCGCGATCCCGGTCACGGTCCAGACCACGACCCCCGGCGCCGCGGCGCCCGCGTCCGATGACGCCACCCCCGTTTCCCAGCCCTGAAAGACCGGCCATGTCGCAATTCTTCATCACCCGCCCGGTCTTCGCCTGGGTCATCGCGATCTTCATCTCGCTGGCCGGGATCGTCGCCATTCCGCAACTGCCGGTGGCGCGGTTTCCCGACATCGCCCCGCCCAGCGTCAGCATCTTCACCACCTATGCCGGGGCAGATGCGCAGACGGTCAGCGACAGCGTGATCCGGCCGATCGAGAAGGAACTCTCCAGCGTCAAGAACGTGCTGTATTACGAATCCAGCGTGGATTCGACCGGCGGCGCCAGCATCTCGGTCACCTTCAAGCCGGGCACGGATATCGAACTTGCGCAGATCGATGTGCAGAACCGGCTGAAGAATGCCGAAGCGCTGCTGCCCGCCGCCGTGCGCCGGTCGGGCATCGGGGTCGAGGCGGCGGAATCGGGGTTTCTGATGGTGATCACCCTGCGCTCGCGCGCGGGGCAGACCGATGAGCTGAGCCTTGGCGACTATCTGACGCGCAACCTGGCCGAAGAGCTGAAGCGCATTCCCGGCGTCGGGCGGGTGCAGCAATTCGGGTCGGAACGCGCGATGCGGGTCTGGGTCGATCCGGCAAAGCTTGCGGCCTTCGGGCTGACCATGTCCGATGTGACCGAGGCGATCTCGCGCGAGAATGCGCAGGCGACGCCCGGGCGGGTGGGGGAAGAGCCGACCGTTCCTGGCACCCGGATGTCGACGATGCTGACGATCCAGGGCCAGCTGACGACGCCCGAAGCCTTCGCCGCGATCCCGCTGCGGGCCAATGGCGATGGCGCGCGGCTGGTGCTGGGCGATGTGGCCCGGCTGGAAATCGGCGCGCAGACCATGTCCTTCAGCGTCAGCAGCAACGGCAAGGGCGCCGCGGCGGCCGCGATCCAGATGGCGCCGGGCGCCAATGCCGTGCGCACCGCCGCCGCGATCGAAACCCGGCTGGCCGAACTGCGCGTGGCCATGCCCGAGGATATGGAGGTCTCGATCTCGTACAACACCGCGCCCTTCGTGAAGGTCTCGATCACCAAGGTGATCCAGACGCTGTTCGAGGCGATGGCGCTGGTCTTCCTGGTGATCCTGCTGTTCCTGCAGAAGGTGCGCTATACGCTGATCCCCACCATCGTGGCGCCGGTGGCGCTGCTGGGCACCTTCGCGGTGATGTGGGCGGCGGGCTATTCGATCAACGTCCTGACCATGTTCGGCATGGTTCTAGCCATCGGCATCATCGTCGACGACGCGATCGTCGTGGTCGAGAATGTCGAGCGGATCATGGCGCGGCAGGGGCTTTCGCCGAAAGCCGCGACCCAGCAGGCCATGCGCGAGATCTCGGGTGCGATCGTCGGCATCACGCTGGTGCTGGCGGCGGTGTTCATCCCCATGGGTCTGGCGGCCGGATCGGTCGGCGCGATCTATCGGCAGTTCACGCTGTCGATGGCAGTGTCGATCCTGTTCTCGGCCTTCCTTGCGCTGACCCTGACCCCGGCGCTTTGCGCCACGATCCTGAAACCTGTCGCGGCGCATGGCACGGGCAAGGGCTTCTTCGGCTGGTTCAACCGCCGCTTTGACGCCCTGACCAAGCGCTATACCGGCTGGATCGGCTGGACGCTGCGGCGGGGCGGGCGGATGCTGGTGATCTATGCCGCGCTGATCGGCGCGCTGCTGGTCGGCTACAACCGCGTCCCCACCTCTTTCGTTCCGGAAGAGGATCAGGGCAATTTCATGGCCATGTTCGAATTGCCGGCCGGCGCCACGGCCGAACGCACCCGCGCCGTGATCGCGGCCTATGAGGCCCATACCGCGACCCGTCCCGACATCACCGAAAACACCATCATCCTTGGCTTCGGCTTCTCGGGATCGGGGCCGAATGCGGCCATGGCCTTCACCAGCCTGAAGGACTGGAGCGCGCGCAAGATCTCTGTCGATGACGAGATTGCCGCCGCCGAAACCGCCATGGCCGATATTCCCGAAGGCACGGCGATGATCATGAAGCCGCCGGCGATTGAATCGCTGGGCTCGACCTCGGGCTTCTCGCTGCGGCTGGAGGATCGCGCCAATGCCGGGCCCGCGGCGCTGAAGGCAGCCGAGGACCAGCTGATCGCCGCCGCCGCTGCCAGCCCGCTTCTGACCGGCGTGATGAGCGAGGGCCTGCCCGACGGTCTGGCCGTCGCGCTGAAGATCGACCGGGAAAAGGCCCATGCCTTCGGCCTGCGCTTCGACACGATCAGCGAGACGATCGCGACCGCGATCGGATCCAGCTATGTCAACGACTTCCCCAATCAGGGGCGGCTTCAGCAGGTCATCGTGCAGGCCGATGCCGCGGCGCGGATGCATGTCGAAGACGTGCTGAAGCTGGAGGTGCGCAATCTTGACGGCGCGATGGTGCCGCTGTCGCAGGTCGTCACCCCGGCCTGGGAAGAAACCCCCCAGGCCCTGAGCCGCTACAACGGCTATCCGGCCGCGCGCATCTCGGGCGCGGCGGCCAGCGGCGTCTCAAGCGGCGCTGCGATGGCCGAGATGGAGCGCCTGGCCAAGGCCCTGCCATCGGGCTTTGCGGTGGAATGGACCGGCCAGTCCCTGCAGGAAAAGCAATCGGCCAGCCAGGCGACGATGCTGCTGGCGGCCTCGATGCTGGTGGTGTTCCTGGTCCTGGCGGCGCTTTACGAAAGCTGGTCGGTGCCGTTCTCGGTGATGCTGGTCGTGCCGCTTGGGGTTCTGGGCGCGGTCGCTGCGGTGCTGATGCGCGGCATGGACAATGACGTGTTCTTCAAGGTCGGGCTCATCACCATCATCGGGCTGTCGGCCAAGAATGCGATCCTGATGGTCGAATATGCGCGCCATCTGCGCGAGGGGGGCATGGGCCTGTCCCGCGCGACGCTGCAGGCCGCGCGGCTGCGGCTGCGGCCGATCATCATGACCTCGCTTGCCTTCATCCTGGGGGTGGTTCCGCTGATGCTGGCGCGCGGCGCGGGGTCCGAGATCCAGAATGCCATCGGCACCGGCGTCTTCGGCGGCATGGTGTCGGCAACGGTGCTGGCGGTGTTCTTCGTGCCGGTGCTTTATGTGACGGTCAGCCGCCTGACGCGGGCGGCCCCTGACAGCCAGACCGGAAAGGCCCAACCATGAGCGATGCCCTGATCCTGATTGTCGAGGATGAAGCCGAGATTGCCGAGATCCTGGAAAGCTACTTCGTGCGCGAGGGGTTTCGGGTGATCTGCGCCCGCGACGGCACCACCGGGCTGGCCCATCACCAAAGCCTGCGCCCCGATCTGGTGGTGCTGGACATCAAGCTGCCCGGAAAGGACGGCTACGAGGTGCTGGCCACGATCCGGCGCCGGGGCGAGACGCCGGTGATTATGGTCACCGCCCTGGCCGAGGACATGGACAAGCTGCAGGCGCTGCGCATCGGCGCCGATGACTATGTGGTCAAGCCGTTCAATCCGCTTGAAGTGGTGGCCCGCGCCCGCGCCGTCCTGCGCCGCACCCTCAGTCGGGGCGCCGAGCATCTGCTGCGCCTGGGCCCGCTGACGGTCGACCCCGGCGCCTACCGTGCCCGGATCGAGGCCGGGGCCGGGCCGGTCGCGCTGGATCTGACCCCGACCGAATTCCGCATCCTCGCGCATATGATGCGCTATCCCGGCCGCGCCTTCAGCCGCGGCGATCTGGTCGATGCCTGCCTGCCCGAAGGGGCGGCGCTGGATCGCACCGTCGACAGCCATGTCAGCAACCTGCGCCGCAAGCTTGCGGCGGCGGGGGGCGAGGGCATGCTGGAAGGGGTGCGCGGCATCGGCTATCGTCTGGATGCCCCCGATGGCCGCTAACCTGAATGCCCGCATCACGCGCACGATGGTCGCGCTGACGCTGATCGCCTCGACCATCGTCTATCTGGGCCTGATGGCCTATTTCTTCTTCATCTATGAATGGCTCTATCCCGGGCCCGAAACCGAGGCCGTCTGGCGCACCGCCGATACGGTCATGGTGCTGCTTCTGCTGGCCTTCGGACTGGGCACGGCCTCGGGGATCGGCTGGCGGCTGGCCCGACGGATCGTCGCGCCGCTGAAATCGGTGGCCGGGGCCGCGCGCCAGATTGCCAGCGGCGATTTCTCGGCCCGGGCCGACCTGCCCCAGGGCAGCTTCCGCGAGGCGGCAGATCTGCTGCGCGACTTCAACCTGATGGCAGAACGCCTGGAACGGGCCGAGACGGAACTCAGCTATTCCAACTCGGCCATCGCGCATGAATTGCGCACGCCGCTGACCATTCTGCGCGGCCGGTTGCAGGGCCTGTCGGACGGGGTTTTCGACCCCTCGCCGCAGATCTACGGCCGGCTGATCGCCCATGTCGATCATCTTGCCGCGATCGTGGAAGAGCTGCGGACGCTGGCGCTGAGCAATGCGGGGCGGCTGGAGCTGACCTGTCGGCCCGTCGATCTGGCCGATGAGGTCGAGGCGGCCCTGGCCGCGCTGGAGGCCGATCTTGCCGCGGCCGGCATCACCCTGACCCGCGCCCTGGCGCCGGCCCCGACCAAGGCCGATCCGCTGCGGCTGCGGCAGATCTTCGTTGCCGTGCTGGACAATTGCCGCCGCTACGCCCCGCAGAGCCAGGTTCATGTCGAGACCCTGGTCGAGGGCGACGAGGTGGTCTTCCGCTGCTCGGATACCGGGCCGGGCCTGTCCGCCGAAAGTCGCGCCCGCGCCTTCGAGCGGTTCTGGCGCGCCGACGAATCGCGTGGGCGCAGCCTTGGCGGCTCGGGGCTGGGCCTGCCCATCGTGCGTGCCATCGCGCGCGCCCATGGCGGCGAAGCGCGGATCCTGCCGCGCCAGGGCCAAGGGCTGACGGTGGAAATCCGTCTGCCGCAAACTCCTGTTCTGAATGAGAAGACCGATGACTGACGACCCCGAGGATTATGACGATCTGGCCGCCCGGCATGTGTCGATGCGCCGTGTGCTGGGCCTGTTCGCCCCCTATCGCAAGCGCCTGGCCGGGGTGGCCCTGCTGATGGTCCTTGCCTCGGCCATCGGGCTTGCCGGGCCGTTCCTGCTGCGCGCCATCATCGACGTGGCCGTGCCGCAGCAGGACCTGCCGATGCTGGTGTGGCTGGCGGGCGGGATGATCGCGGCGGCGCTTGTGTCGGCCGGGATCGGCGCGCTGCAGACGGTGCTGAGCGCGCGGATCGGCCAGGCGATCCTGCATGATCTGCGCGTGCGGCTTTATGCCCATCTGCAATCGCTGTCGCTGCGCTTCTTCACCGGCACCCGCAGCGGAGAGGTGCAGTCGCGCATCGCCGGCGATATTGCCGGGCTGCAGGCGCTGATGACCGACACGGCGAACGATCTTGGCCGCTCGCTCAGCGCGGTGCTGATGACGGCGGTCGCGATCGTGCTGCTGGACTGGCGGCTGGCGCTTTTCGTGCTGCTGATCGTGCCGGTGACGGTGCTGATCAGCGCGCGCGTCGCCCAGCTGCGCGAGGCGCTGACCTTCCAGCAGCAGGCGCGAGCCGCCGACATGTCGGCCGCGGTGCAGGAAACGCTGTCGACCTCGGGCATCATCCTGGCGCGGACCATGGCGCGCGGCCCCTGGCTGACCCAGCGCTTCACCCGGATTTCCCGCGATCTGGCGCAGCTTGAGGTCAGGTCGCACACCGCGGGCGAATGGCAATGGGCGCTGATCGGCTTTGCCCTGGCGGCGCTGCCGGCGCTGACGCTGCTGGCGGGGGGCGTTCTGATGCTGGGCGACAGTCCGGCCAGCATCGGCACGCTGGTCGCGATGATCGCGCTGCAGGAACAGCTTCTGTGGCCCTTCGAGCAACTGCTGGAAATCGGCCGCGACACCCGCAAGACGCGGGCGCTGTTCGCCCGGATCTTCGAATATATCGACAAGCCGGTCGAAATCACCGAAAGCGCCGCGCCTGTCGTGCTGCCGCGCAGCGCCATGCGGGGCGAGGTGCAGCTGGATCATGTGCGGTTTTCCTATGCCGACGCCACCGGCCCGGCGGTGGACGATGTCAGCCTGACCATTCCGGCGGGCAGCCATGTCGCCATCGTCGGCCCGACCGGATCGGGCAAGACCACGCTCGGCTATCTGCTTGCGCGGCTTTATGATGTCGATGCCGGGGCGATCCGCTTTGACGGGGTGGATCTGCGCGATCTCAGCTTCGACACCCTGTCGCAGATGCTGGGCGTCGTGTCGCAGGAACCCTATCTGCTGCATGCCTCGGTGGCCGAGAACCTGCGCTTCGCCCGCCCCGATGCGACCGATGAAGAGATGATCGCCGCCGCCCGTGTGGCGCAGATCCACGATCACATCGCGACGCTGCCGCGCGGCTATGACACTTTGGTCGGCGAGGGGGGGCATCGGTTTTCCGGCGGCGAGAAGCAGCGGCTGGCGCTGGCGCGCACCATCCTGCGCGATCCGCCGATCCTGCTGCTGGACGAAGCCACCAGCGCGCTGGACACCCGGACCGAGCGGGCGATGTCGATGGCGCTTGAGGCAACGTCCAAGGGCCGCACGACGATCACCATCGCGCATCGGCTGTCGACGGTCCGCGACGCCGATCTGCTGGTGGTCATGCAGCACGGGCGGGTGGTCGAAAGCGGAACCCATGACGCGCTGGCCGCGCAGGGCGGCGTCTATGCGGGATTGCTGGGGGATCGGGGCTGATCGCCCAGCCCCCCAACGCCCTGGCCCCCGTCGCATCGCCGGGGGCGGGGCGTCAGGCGGCGCTTTGCGGCAAGATCCAGGGGCCGCTTGCGGGGGCCCGGCCCACGCGGATCGGGCAGCCGAAGGCCTGGCCCAGCAGCGCGTCGGTCAGCACCTGATCGACCCGGCCCTGGGCCAGAAGGCGGCCTGCATGCATCAGCAGCACCTGATCGGCGACCATCGCCGTCAGGTTCAGGTCATGTAGCACCATCACCACCCCGCCGCCGGCATCGGCGAAGCTGCGGGCGATGCGCATCACCATCAGCTGATGGCCGATATCCAGGCTCGCCACCGGCTCGTCCAGGAACAGCCAGCCCGGGCCCTCGGGCGTGACCGGCTGGCGGGCCTGGGCCAGGACGCGCGCCAGCTGCACCCGCGCCTGTTCGCCGCCCGAGAACTGGTGATAGGGCCGCCCGCCCGCGCCCGGCAGGTCGACCTCGGCCAGAAGCCGGTCGATCAGATCCGGCGCCGCGCCGCCGGACCCCGCATCCAGCCCCAGCCGGACGATCTCGGCCGCGGTATAGGGGAAGGCGACCTGGGTCGATTGCGCCAGAACCGCGCGGAACTGCGCCAGGATCCGCGGCTTGGTGCGGGCGATGTCATGGCCGTTCAGGCTGAGCCGCAGGCCCGGCAGGGGCAGGGCGGGGACTTCGCCGGTCAGCGCGCGCAAAAGCGTGGTCTTGCCCGAGCCGTTCGGGCCGATGATCGCGGTGATCTGGCCCGGGCGGGCCGAGAAGCCGATCTCATGCAGCAGGCGGCGGCCCGACAGGGCCAGCGACAATTGGGCAACTTCAAGCATTCACAGCCCCGTCAGGCCCCGGCGGCCCAGTAGGATCCACAGAAAGACCGGCGCGCCCAGGCAGGCGGTGACGATGCCGATCGGCAGCTCGGCCGGCGCGACGATCGAGCGCGCGATCATGTCGGCTGCGACCAGAAGGGCTGCGCCCAGCAGCGCCGATTGCGGCAGAAGGGCGCGATGGTCGGGCCCGGCGAACAGCCGCAGCAGATGCGGCACCACGATGCCGATAAAGCCGATCCCGCCCGACACTGCCACGGCCGCCCCGGTCGCGGCGGCGGTGACGAAGACCGCCAGCCGCTTCATCGCCTGCACACGGATGCCCAGATGCAGCGCCTGCGCCTCGCCCAGGGCCAGCGCGTTCAGCCCGCGGGCCAGGAAGGGCGCGGCGATCATCGCCGGCAGGATCAAGGGCAGCGCGCCGCCCAGCTTGGCCCAGCTGGCCCCGGCAAGCGAGCCCATGGACCAGAAGGTCAGGTCGCGCAATTGCCGGTCATCGGCCATGTAGATCAGAATGCCGGTCGCCGCCCCGGCAAAGGCCGCAAGCGCGATCCCGGCCAGCAGCAAAAGCGCGACCGAGGTCTGGCCGCCCCGCGTCGCCAGCCGGTACAGCAGCAGCGTGACCCCCAGCCCGCCCAGAAAGGCCGCGAAGGGCACCAGATGCAGCCCGGTCCAGGCGGCAATCGCTGGCGGCAGCAGGCCGCCCAGCACAATGGCCAGCACCGCGCCCAGCCCCGCCCCGGCCCCGACCCCGACAATACCGGGATCGGCCAGCGGGTTGCGGAACAGCCCCTGCAGCAGCGCCCCCGACAGAGCCAGCGAGGCGCCGACCACGATCCCCAGCGCCAGGCGCGGCAGGCGGATGTCCCACAGGATCACCTCGGCCCGCCGGTCCAGCCCCTCGCCAAAAAGCGCGGGCAGGATCTCGGTCAGGCGCAGCCCGGCCGCGCCCGTGCCCAGCGAGATCACCGAGACCGCCAGAAGAAGCAGAACCAGAAGCAGCGTCACCAGCCGCGGCGTGGGGCGCGGCAGGCTGCGGCTGGCCTGCGGGCGCGGGCGGCGGGGCAGGGGCAGGGCGACCATCTCAGCCGCCCGCCGGATAGAAGGCGTCGTACAGCGTCGCGGCGGCCTGGGGCGTGCGCGGGCCGAAGCCCAACATCAGCATCCCGTCCATCCGCACCACCCTCTGGGCGGCGCCGGCCGGGGTCTGGGCGATGGCCGGATGGCCGAACAGATCGGCATCGGCAATCGCCAGATCGCCCTCGCGGTCCATCATCAGGATCACATCCGGCGCCGCGGCGATCACCGCCTCGTCCGTCATCTGCTTGTAGCCCTGAAAGCCGGTGCCGGCATTCACCCCGCCTGCAAGCGTGATGATGCCCTCGGCCTCGGTGCCTTCGCCCCCGGCCAGGATGCGGCCACCTTGCAGCGACAGCACGAAGAGAACACGTTTCCGGTCGGTCTCGGGCAGGGCCGCGGCCTTGGCGCGGGCCTCGGCCAGGCCGGCTGCGACCTGATCGGCCAGCGCCTTGCCCTGCGGCCCCAGCCCCAGAACCTGCGCGACGGCGTGGATCTTGTCGACCAGGCCTTCCGGCGTCGTCGCCTCGGGCACCAGATGGAAGGGGATGCCCGCCGATTTCAGCACCTCGACCGCCTCGGGCGGGCCGGCATCGCCTTCGGCCAGGATCAGATCGGGGTCCAGCGCCAGCACGCCTTCCGGCGACAGGGCGCGGATATAGCCGACATCGGGCAGGGCCTCGACGCTTGCGGGGAAGTTCGAGGTGGTGTCACGCGCCACCAGCCGGCCTTCCGCCCCCAGCGCCACGGCGATTTCGGTGACCGAGCCGCCGAGGGAGACGACCCGGTCTCCGTCTGCGAAGGCCGCCGTGGCGGCCCCCGCAAGACAAAGGATGCCGATCAGACCGGCGTGAAGCCGGCCATAGGACAGCGCGGTCATGGTCATGCCTCCGCGCGCGGCAGGGTTTCGGTCAGGGCGGCCCAGGCATCGGCCGGGGTGTCCTTCCGGTAGCCGAAGATCTGCAGGATCAGCGCGCCCTCGGCGGTGAAGGCCTCGACCGAGATCGCGGGGCCGGTGCGGGTGGGCTTGGTGACCAGCCAGACCTCGGCGATGTGGTCGCCGCGCAGATGCAGGTTGAAGCGCGGATCCATGACGTTGATCCAGGGGCCCATCGGCACGATCTTCTCGACCGGCCCGCCATGGATCTGGATGCAGCCCTGGTTGCCGACGAAGATCATCAGCGGCACCTTGTCTTCGGCGGCGCGGGTCAGCAGCGTGTTGACGGCCTCTGGCGCCAGCTTCACCGCGTGGGGCGCGCCGACGACGCGATAGGCGCCCAAACGGTTCATCTTGTGGGTCTTGACCAGCTTCAGGAACTGATGCGTGTCGGTCATCCGGTCCCATTCGGCGCGCAGCGCCTCGGCCCGGCTTGCGTCTTCGCGCGCGGGCTCAACCGGCGGCACCGGCTGCAGCGCCAGCGCCGAAGGCGGTTCAGACAGGCGCAGCGTCTCGACCAGCCGGTCGAAGGCCGCGGCATCGGATTCGGGCTTGAGATGGATCTTGTGGACCGCCTCGCCCGCGGCATCGAAAACCTGGATCGAGCGCTTCACGCTGCCATCCTGCGCGGTCTCCGACAGGGCGAAGCCATGCACCCAATGCGACGGGAAGATGCGCAGGTCGATTTCGGGATCCAGCACCATCGAGGCATGCGGCCCGCCGCGATAATCGGAATAGACGCCGCGCCGTTCATGCACGCAGCTTTCGTTGCGCGTCAGCGCCAGCACATCGCCCAGATCCTTGACCAGCGGGATCAGCCGGTCGGGTGTGGCGTCGATGGCGGTCACGCCCTGGCCCAGATAGGCCGCCACCAGCTCGGCCTCGGTCAGGCCATGGCTTGCGGCGAAATCCCGGGCGCGGGCCTTGGGGTTCTCGGCGCGCAGGGCGCGAATCGCGGCGGGATCAAGCGGGGTAAGCGGGCCGTCGGCCATGGGATGTCCTTTCCAGAAGCGGATTTTCGATGCGCATATCTGGCGTAAGGACGGGCCTTTGGGCCGCAAGTCCTTGGCTGGGGCGCTTTTTCTGTCAGCCTTCCCGGGCCGGGATACTTGACAATTATGCTCGGCATTTCTAGGAGTCCTTTCCTGACAGATCAAGTCGGAATCTTCCGCTCCTCTGCCTCATGCCAGCACCGACCGGGTTTCACCGGCTCCGGGCCAGCCCCTCACAACCAGAACATTCCGAAGGGACGCCCATGCTGCCTTGCCGCCCCGCCCGTTCCGGGCTTTTGCTGACCGCCGCCACCGCGCTTGCCCTGGGCGTTCAGCCCGCCGCCGCCCAAGAGGCCGCAAGCGAAGGCTTTTTCACTATGCTGGGCCGGGTCATCCTGGGCACCGGCCAGGAAAAGGTGGCAATCGACACGCCGCAGGCGGTTTCGGTGCTGGAGCAAGAGGATCTTGACCAGCTTCAGCCCTCGACCATCGCCGATCTGCTGAAGACGGTGCCGGGCGTGCAGGCGGCCGGCGCCTCGGCCCGCGCGCTGGGCATGGCCTTCAACATCCGCGGCATCGGCAATACCGAACAGAATGCCAGCGAAGAGCGGATCAAGATCATCGTCGATGGCGCGCCGAAATTCTTCGAAAAATACCGGATGGGCAGCTTCTTCGGCGATCTTGACCTGTTCAAGCGCGTCGAAGTGCTGCGCGGCCCGGCCTCGTCCACGCTGTACGGCTCGGGCACGATCGGCGGCGTGGTGGCCTTCACCACCAAGGATGCCAGCGATTTCCTGGGCGAGGGCGACGGTCAGGCGCTGCGCTTCAAGGGCGGCTACGATTCGAACGGCGACACCAACAGCCAGGGCGTGATCTTCGCCACCCGCAAGGGCAACATGGAATTCCTGGCCGCGCTGAACCGCTCGTCCGGCGGGCTGATGCAGGATGGCGACGGCAATGACATTCTGGGGACCGAGCATGAAAGCTGGTCGGGCCTGGTCAAAAGCAAGCTGACCTTCGGCAATGACAATGACCAAAGCCTGACCCTGTCGCTGTCGCGCACCGAAACCAATCTGGACGGCGCCCAGGTCGCGCAGACCGGCGGCTCGGCGGCGGCGTTCTTCGGCACCGCCGATGTCGATGCCGTCGATGACACGGTGACGCTGACCTACAAACACGGCTTCAGCGCCAATCCGCTGCTCGATCTGACGGTGCAGCTGTCCTATACCGACACCTCGACCAAGCAGCGCAACTTCTCGCTGGGGGCGATGTGTTCGCCGGGCACCTTCCAGGTCCTGTGCGACAATGACGCGGCCTATGCCACGACCACGCTGAAGATCGAGAACACCGCCGATCTGTCGACCGGCGCCTGGGAAAACTACCTGACCTTCGGGATCCAGGTTTCGGAACAGGAACGCACCGCCACCTCGTCCCTGGGCGCACTGGGCTTCCACCCCGAAGGGACCGACCGCAAGACCGGCGTCTATGTGCAGGGCGAATTCACCTGGAACGACCGGCTGACGATCATTCCGGGCGTCCGGGTCGATTTCGGCGACCGCACCCCCAGCGCCGCCTCGATCGCCGCCGGGGCGACCGATACCAGCGACACGGCGATCTCGCCCAAACTGTCGGTTCTGTACGAGATCAACGACAATTGGGGTGTCTTCGGCACGCTTGCGCGGACCGAACGGATGCCGACGCTGGACGAGCTGTATTCCTATGACCCGGACGAGCCGCCGAGCATGGATCTGGACAAGGAAGAGGCCGACTCGATCGAACTGGGCTTCACCTATCAGAAGCAGGGCATCTTCACCGGCGATGACGTGCTGCAGCTGAAGGCCACCGCCTTCCACAACGACCTGACCAACCTGATCGCGCGCGACAGCACCTCGGGCACGCCCTATTACACCAATATCCGCGATGCCGAGATCTGGGGCGCCGAGCTTGAGGCGCATTATGAGGCCGAGCGTTGGTTCGGCAGCCTGGCCTGGAGCCATGTGAAGTCCAAGGATGCCTCGACCGGGCTGACGCTGGCCGATACTCCGGCCGAGAATGTGGCGCTGACGCTGGGCGCCAAGCTTCCCGATCAGAATCTGGTCCTGGGCTGGCGCGGCTATTACTTCGACGGGATCACCACCTCGTCGGCCACCACTTCGGGCAGCGCCTATGACACGCATGACCTGTTCGTGACCTGGCGGCCGGATCAGGGCGCGCTGGCGGGGCTTGAGGTGAACTTCACCGTCGAGAACGTCTTCGACAAGACCTATCGCAACAACCTGGCCCTGGATAACGGCGTCGGGCGGAATGCGAAACTGTCGGTCGGCAAGGCCTTCACATGGTAAGACCCGCCCCAGCCGCGCTGGTGCTGGCCCTGGGGCTGGCGGGGCTTCCTGTCTTCGGACAGGAAGCGCCGTCGCCTGCGGTGGTCAGCGAGGCGCCGGGCCAGCCCGCGCCTCCGCCCCCCGATCCGGCGGCGGATCCGGGGGTCATGCCCGCGCCCGAAGCCGCGCCGCCGGCTGTGACTGAATCCGTGGAAGGCCCGGCCCCGGCCGAGCTTTCGACTGACCTCGCGACTGGGCCTGCGGCCCCGCCTGCGGCGCATGCGAACCCGCATACCGATCTGATGGGCATCGTCTGGCTTGCCCATCCGGTGGTGCAGGCGGTGATGGCGGTTCTGGCGCTGGCGGCCTTCCTTGCCCTGACCATCTTCGTGCAGAAATCGGCCGAATTCGCCCTGGCCGGCCGCCGGCTGCGTCGCGCGACCCAGGCCGTGGCCGATGCTCAGGCCCTGACCGCCGCGGCCGAGGCGCTGGGCGGCCTGCGCGGGGCAGGGGCCGACATGGCCCGCGCCGCGGTCGAGGAATTGCGCCTGGCCGAAGCCGATCCGGCGCTGATCCCCGGCACGCGCGAACGCAGCGCCGCGACGTTGGGCCGGATCGAGGCGGGGGCCGCGATGCGGCTGCGCGCCGGCACCGGGATTCTGGCCTCGATCGGCTCGATCGCGCCCTTTGTCGGCCTGTTCGGCACCGTCTTCGGGATCATGAACAGCTTCCTTGCGATCGCCGAGACCAAGACGACCAACCTTGCCGTTGTGGCCCCCGGCATTGCCGAGGCGCTGCTGGCCACCGCAATCGGCCTGGCCGCGGCCATTCCGGCGGTGCTGATCTACAATCTTCTGTCGCGCCGCCTGGCCGCCTATCGCCACCGGCTGACCGATCTGGCGGCGCTGGTCCTGACGCTGCAAAGCCGCGCGCTGGACCGGCTGGCCGGCCGGCCGGCGGCCACGGTCACCCCGCTGGCCGCGCCCGCCCGCCCGGCTTTGGCGCAGGGGGGCTGAGCCATGGCGTTTTCGCTGGGCGGCGGTGGCGGTGACGACGATGTCGCGGAAATGTCCGAGATCAACGTCACGCCCTTCATCGACGTGATGCTGGTCCTGCTGATCGTCTTCATGGTGGCGGCCCCGCTGTCGACCGTGGACACGCCCGTCGATCTGCCCTCCAGCAACGCCCCCGCGCAGGACCGCCCGGACGAGCCGCTGTGGTTGACCCTGACGGTCGAGGGCACGCTGACGCTTGGCAATGACGTCCTGCCGCCCGAGACGCTGGCGGCCAGTCTGGATGCGGCCAGCGGCGCCAAGCGCGACACGCCGGTCTTTCTGCGCGCCGATCAGACGATTCCCTATGGGCGGCTGATGGAAGTGCTGAACCAGCTGCGCGCCGCCGGATATCTGAAAGTTGCCCTTGTCGGCCTGGAAGGAAGCCCGCCATGAGCCCGATGCGCCCCGAACGTCATTTCGCCGACCGTCCCCGCCGCCCCGGCGCGGCCTGGGGCTGGGCCGCCTCGGCCGGATCGGTGGCGCTGTGCCTGTCGGGCCTGGCCGCCCTGGCCATGTCGGTGGCGCCGCCGGGCGAAAGCTCGGCCGAGATCGAACAGCAGGCGATCGCTATCGTCCTGCCGCCCGCGCCCGCGGTTGCGGCACTTAGCGAAGCGGCGCCCGCCAC
>NZ_JAICBZ010000057.1 GCF_020179405.1 Xinfangfangia pollutisoli
CAAGCCGCGCCCGTCGCGGCTGTGCACCGGGTGGCCGGCGATGCGTTCCACCTCGGCCAGAAGGCGCGAGGCGGCGGGCTGGGCCAGCCCCATCCGCTCGGCCGCCAGGCCCAGCTGCCCCGTGGCCTGCAATTCCGCCATCAGCCGCAGATGCGACAGTTTCAGCCCGCGCAGGCTGTGATCGCGCGATGGAGGTGGCTTATTCATACCAGAATTGCCATATCAATGTGATTTATGATCATTTGACAGGCATAAGATGGCGCGTCAAGAGTCCGCCCGTCCAGACAACGTTCTGAGACCCATGCCAGCATCTCGATCTTGGGAGGAACAGAGATGACCTTCACCCGCCGGGCCGCCTTGGCCCTTGCGACCAGCCTTGTCCCGCTGCTGAGCCTCGCCCCCGCCGCCTTGGCGCAGGAAAAGGGCATGGTCGGGATCGCCATGCCGACGAAATCCTCGTCGCGCTGGATCTCGGACGGGAATTCCATGGTCGAGCAGTTCCAGGCTGCCGGCTACACCACCGATCTGCAATATGCCGAAGACGACATTCCGAACCAGCTGGCGCAGATCGAGAACATGATCACCAAGGGCGTCAATGTCCTGGTCATCGCGGCAATCGACGGCACCACGCTGTCGAATGCGCTGGAAAACGCCCAGGCCGCCGGGATCAAGGTCATCGCCTATGACCGGCTGATCCGCGACAGCGATGCGGTCGACTATTACGCCACCTTCGACAATTTCAAGGTCGGCGTCCTGCAGGCAGAAAGCCTGGTGCAATGCCTGAAGGAACGCTTCCCCGACCAGAAGCCCTGGAATGTGGAACTGTTCGGCGGCAGCCCCGACGACAACAACGCCTTCTTCTTCTACAACGGGGCGATGTCGGTGCTGCAGCCGATGATCGACGGCGGCGAGGTCGCGGTGCCCTCGGGCCAGATGGGCATGGATGTCGTGGGCACGCTGCGCTGGGATGGCGCGGTCGCCCAGTCGCGGATGGACAACCTTCTGTCGGCGAATTA
This sequence comes from Xinfangfangia pollutisoli, assembly GCF_020179405.1. Lineage (GTDB taxonomy): Bacteria > Pseudomonadota > Alphaproteobacteria > Rhodobacterales > Rhodobacteraceae > Pseudogemmobacter > Pseudogemmobacter pollutisoli. Next base: position 1,017 of record NZ_JAICBZ010000057.1, read on the forward strand.
CGGCGACAAGCATCTGATGGGTGCGCTGTCGCCCTATGACGGGCTGTCGATCGGCATCCTGTCTTCGGTCAAGGGCGTGGGCTATGGCTCGGGCGATCTGAAGATGCCCTGCGTCACCGGCCAGGATGCAGAAATCCCCAGCGTGAAGTCGATGATGGCGGGCGAGCAGTATTCGACCGTCTTCAAGGACACCCGCGCGCTGGCGGCGGTGACGGTGAAGATGGTGGATTCGATCCTGAAGGGCGAAGAGCCCGAGATCAACGACACCTCGACCTATGACAATGGCGTCAAGGTCGTGCCGTCCTATCTGCTGGAGCCGCAATCGCTGAGCGTGGCCGATATCGACAAGGTGCTGGTCGAATCCGGCTATTACACCGCCGACCAGCTGAAGTGAGCCAAGGGCCTCGGGCGGGCGGGGCGGCCAGTGCCGCAGGCGGGGGCCTTCCCCGCCCGCCCGAGGTCTGTTTGCCAAGATGACCATGCGGTCCCGGGAGGGGGATATGGCAGTGCTGCTGGAAATGCGGCGGATCTCAAAGGTCTTTCCGGGCGTGCGGGCGCTGGATCAGGTGGATCTGACCGTCGAGGCGGGCGAGATCCATGCGATCTGCGGCGAGAATGGCGCCGGAAAATCGACGCTGATGAAGGTCCTGTCCGGCGTCTATCCGCATGGCTCTTACGAGGGCGACATCATCTATGACGGCCAGCCCCTTGCCCTGCGCTCGATCCGCGACAGCGAGGCGAAGGGGATCATCATCATTCACCAGGAGCTGGCGCTGGTGCCGCTTCTGTCGATCGCCGAGAATCTGTTTCTGGGCAATGAAGTGGCCAGCCGCGGCGTGATCGACTGGCGCCAGGCGTTCCGGCGCACCCGCGATCTTCTGGCCAAGGTCGGGCTGAACGAGGCGCCGGCCACGCAGGTGGGCAAGCTGGGCGTCGGCAAGCAGCAGCTGATCGAGATCGCCAAGGCGCTGGCCAAGGATGTGCGGCTGCTGATCCTGGACGAGCCGACCGCGGCCCTGCAGGAAAATGACAGCCAGAAGCTTCTGGACCTGATGCTGGAATTGAAGGCGCAGGGCGTGACCCAGATCATCATCAGCCACAAGCTGAACGAGATCGGCCGCGTCGCCGACCGCATTACCGTGATCCGCGACGGCTCCACCGTCTCGACCATGGACCGGCACGAGATTTCCGAAGACCGGATCATCCGCGACATGGTGGGCCGCGACATGGCGCATCGCTACCCCGAGCGCAGCCCGAATCCGGGCGAGGTGCTGCTCGAGGTGCAGGGCTGGAACGTCTGGCATCCCGAACAGAAGGACCGCCAGATCATCCGCGATGCGGGCTTCACCGTCCGCAAGGGCGAGATCGTCGGCATTGCCGGGCTGATGGGCGCCGGCCGCACCGAACTGGCGATGAGCCTGTTCGGCCGCAGCTATGGCCAGGGTCATTCCGGCCAGGTCCGCATGGGCGGGCGGGTCGTCGATGTCTCGACCGTGCAGCGCGCGGTGGCGGCGGGGATCGCCTATGTCACCGAAGACCGCAAGGCGCTGGGCCTGATCCTGGAAGAGCCGATCCTGAAGAATATCAGCCTGGCCAATCTGGCCGGCATCGCGCTGCGCGGCGTCCTGGACAAGCGGCGCGAGGCGCAGGTGGCGGAAGGCTACCGCCGGCAATTGGCGATCCGCTCGCCCGGGGTGCAGCAGAAGGTGGTGAACCTGTCGGGCGGCAACCAGCAGAAGGTGGTGCTGTCGAAATGGCTTTTCACCGATCCGCAGGTGCTGATCCTGGACGAACCCACGCGCGGCATCGACGTGGGGGCCAAGTATGAAATCTACACGATCATGAACCAGCTGGCCGATCAGGGCCGCGGCATCGTGATGATCAGTTCGGAAATGCCCGAGCTTCTGGGCATGTGCGACCGCATCTATGTGATGAACGAAGGCCGGATCGTGGGCGAATTGTCCCGCGCCGAGGCCAGTCAGGAGAAGATCATGGCAATGATCCTGCGCAAGACGGGGAAGGCGGCGTAATGGCTGAGGAGAAGGGGCTTTCCGCCCATCTGGGCGGGCATCTGCGCGAAAACGGCATGCTGGTGGCGCTGATCGTGATCGTGGTCTTCTTTACCGCGATCCTGCAGTTCCAGCCGCAGCCGGTGAATTTCCTGAAGGCGCAGAACATCACCAACGTTTTCCTGCAAAACGGCCATGTGATCATCCTGGCGCTGGGCATGCTTCTTGTCATCGTGGCCGGCCATATCGACCTGTCCGTGGGTTCGGTCGCGGCCTTTACCGGCGCTTTCGCGGCCTGGCTGACCGTTGGGGTCGGGCTGCCCTTCTGGCTGGTCATTCCCGCGACGCTGATCGTGGGCGGGCTGATCGGGGCGATGCAGGGCTATTGGGTCGCCTATTGGCGCATCCCGTCCTTCATCGTCACGCTGGCCGGGATGATGGTGTTTCGCGGCGCCACGATGTGGCTGTTGGGCGGGCAGAATATCGGCCCCTTCCCCAAGGCCTTTCAGGGCCTGTCGAACGGGTTCATCCCCGATCTGACCGGGCTTGGCCGCCCGCATGGGCTGACGCTGATCCTGGTCGCCGCGGCGGTGGCCACCATGGTCTGGCTGGGCCTGCGCGCCCGGCGCAGCGATGCGGCCTTTGGCGTGACGCCCGAGCCGATGGGCCTGTTCATCGGCCGCACGCTGATCCTGGCCGCGGCGATCGGCTTCGTGGGCTATCAGCTGGCCTCGTTCCGCGGCCTGCCCAATGTGATGGTGGTGCTGGTCCTGCTGACCGTGGTCTATGCCTTCTTCACCGAAAACACCGTGACCGGGCGGCGCATCTATGCGCTGGGCGGCAACGAAAAGGCCGCCCGCCTGTCGGGCATCCGCACCGACCGGCTGGTCTTCCTGTGCTTCGTCAACATGGGCGTTCTGGCCGCCCTGGCCGGCATGATCGTGACCGCGCGGCTGAACAGCGCCACGCCCAAGGCCGGCGTCGGGTTTGAACTGGACGCGATCGCCTCGGTCTTCATCGGCGGGGCCTCGATGGCCGGCGGCTCGGGCAAGATCCTGGGCGTGGTGATCGGCGCGCTGATCATGGGGGTCATGAACATGGGCATGTCGATCCTTGGGATCGGCATCGACTATCAGCAGATGATCAAGGGGCTTGTCCTGTTGGTCGCAGTCATCTTCGACGTCTACAACAAGAGCAAGTGATGTTCCTTTCCCAAGCCAAGGGCCCGGATGGCGGGCTGCAGGTGATCTTCCGTGACGAAGCCGGCGCGCGCATCGTGCCCGGGGCGGGCTCGGTTCATGCCCTGGCGCTGGAGGCGGCCGATACGGCCCGCCCGCTGGCCGATCTGATCGCGGCCCGCGGGCCGGGGGAGGGCGTGGACCTGCCCGCGCTTGCCGCCGCAGGCCGGCTTCTGCCGCCGATCACCCACCCGGACCCGGCGCATCTGCACATCACCGGCACCGGGCTGACCCATCTGGGCAGCGCCTCGGCGCGCGACGCGATGCATGCCAAGCTGACGGCCGGGGTGGAAACCCTGACCGACAGCATGAAGATGTTCCGCATGGGCCTTGACGGCGGCCGGCCCGAGGCAGGCCAGATCGGCGCCCAGCCGGAATGGTTCTACAAGGGCAACGGCCATGTCGCCATCGCCCCCGGCGCCCCCCTGACCGCCCCCGGCTTTGCCGAGGATGGTGGAGAGGAGCCGGAACTGGCCGGCATCTATGTGATCGCCAGTGACGGCACGCCCTGCCGGCTGGGCTTTGCCCTGGGCAACGAATTTTCCGACCATGTGACGGAACGGGTGAATTACCTTTGGCTTGCGCATTCCAAGCTGCGCTGCGCCTCGTTCGGGCCCGAGATCCGGCTTGGCCCCTGCCCGGGCGATGTGCGCGGCACCAGCCGCATCCGCCGCGGCGGCGCGGTGATCTGGGAAAAGCCCTTCCTGTCGGGCGAGGCGAACATGTCGCATACGCTGGCCAACCTGGAACACCACCATTTCAAATATGCGCTGTTCCGCCAGCCCGGCGATGTTCATGTGCATATGTTCGGCACCGCCACCCTGTCCTTCGCCGATGGGGTGAAGACCGAAGCCGGCGATGTCTTTGAAATCGAGGCGCCCGATTTCGGCCTGCCGCTCACCAATCCCCTCGCCTTCGAAGGCGACGCGGGGATCGCCCAAGTCACCCAGCTCTGAGGCCGACATGACCTTCAAACCCGCCGCATGGCCCCGCAAACTGCGTTCGCAGGAATGGTTCGGCGGCACCGGCCGCGACCAGATCTATCACCGCGGCTGGATGAAGAACCAAGGTCTGCCGCATGACCTGTTCGATGGCCGCCCGGTGATCGGCATCCTGAACACCTGGTCCGAGCTGACGCCCTGCAACGCGCATCTGAACGACCTGGCGCAGCGGGTGAAGCACGGCATCTACGAGGCCGGCGGCTTTCCGGTCGAGGTGCCGGTGTTTTCCACCTCAGAGTCGGCCTTCCGCCCGACCGCGATGATGTTCCGCAACCTGGCCGCCATGGCGGTGGAGGAACAGATGCGCGGCCAGCCGATGGATGGCTGCGTGCTGCTGGTGGGCTGCGACAAGACCACGCCCAGCCTGCTGATGGCCGCGGCCTCGACCGACCTGCCCAGCATCATCGTCACCGGCGGGCCGATGCTGAACGGCTATTTCCGCAATGAACGCGTGGGATCGGGCACGCATCTGTGGAAATTCTCGGAAGCGGTGAAGGCGGGCGAGATGACGGCGGCGGAATTCGCCGAGGCCGAAGCCTCGATGAGCCGCAGCCCGGGCTCGTGCAACACGATGGGCACGGCTTCGACCATGGCCAGCATGGCCGAGGCGCTGGGCATGGCGCTGTCGGGCAATGCCGCGATCCCGGCGGTGGACAGCCGCCGCCGCGTGATGGCGCAGCTGACCGGGCGGCGCATCGTGCAGATGGTGAAGGACGATCTGAAACCCTCGGATGTGCTGACCAAACAGGCTTTTGAAAACGCGATCCGCACCAATGCCGCCATCGGCGGCAGCACGAATGCGGTGATCCACCTTCTGGCCATCGCCGGCCGGGTCGGCGTGGACCTGACGCTGGACGATTGGGACCGCTGCGGCCGCGATGTACCGACGATCGTCAACCTGATGCCCTCGGGCAAATACCTGATGGAGGAATTCTTCTACGCGGGTGGGTTGCCGGTGGTGATCAAGCGGCTGGGCGAGGCGGGGCTTCTGCACAAGGATGCGCTGACCGTTTCCGGCCAGACGGCGTGGGAGCAGGTGAAGGACGTCACCAACCACAATGAAGATGTGATCCTGCCGGCCGACAAGGCGCTGACGCAATCGGGCGGCATCGTGGTGGTGAAGGGCAATCTGGCGCCCAAGGGGGCGGTGCTGAAACCCTCGGCCGCCTCGCCCCATCTGCTGGCCCATCGCGGCCGCGCCGTCGTGTTCGAGGATATCGACGATTACAAGGCCAAGATCAACGACGAGGCGCTGGATATCGACGAGACCTGCGTGATGGTCCTGAAGAATTGCGGCCCCAAGGGCTATCCGGGCATGGCCGAGGTCGGCAATATGGGCCTGCCGCCCAAGGTGCTGCGCAAGGGCATTACCGACATGGTCCGCATTTCCGATGCGCGCATGTCGGGCACGGCTTATGGCACGGTGGTGCTGCACACCTCGCCCGAGGCCGCGGCGGGCGGGCCGCTGGCGGTGGTGCGCGATGGCGACATGATCGAGTTGGACGTGCCGAACCGCCGGCTGCATCTGGACATCCCCGAGGCCGAGCTGGCGGCGCGGCTGGCCGCCTGGCAGCCCAGCCATGAGCGGCCCGAAGGCGGCTATGCCTTCCTGCATCAGGCCCATGTCCAGGGCGCCGATACCGGGGCGGATCTGGATTTCCTGAAAGGCTGCCGCGGCGCGCCGGTGGGCAAGGATTCGCATTGATGCCCGCCCTGAACGTGGCTCTGGTGGGCATCGGCAAGATCGCCCTTGACCAGCATGTCCCGGCCATTGCCGCCAGCCCCGACTGGCAGCTGGCCGCCACCGTCTCGCGCCATGGCACGGTGCCGGGCGTGGCCGCGCATACCGACATCGCCCAGATGCTGGAGGCGCATCCCGAGGTGCAGGTCGTCTCGCTGTGCCTGCCGCCCGTGCCGCGCTTTGCCGCGGCCGAGGCGGCCTTGCGGGCCGGTCGCCATGTGATGCTGGAAAAGCCGCCCGGCGCCACGCTGGCCGAGGTGCATGCGCTGCAGAACATGGCCGCCGCCCGGGGCCTGACGCTGTACACCACCTGGCACAGCCGCATGGCCCATGCGGTCGCGCCCGCCCGCGTCTGGCTGGCGGACAAGACGGTCACCCGCGCCCATATCACCTGGCGCGAGGATGTGCGGAAATGGCACCCGGGCCAGGACTGGGTGTTCGAACCCGGCGGCATGGGCGTCTTCGACCCCGGCATCAACGCCCTGTCGATCCTGACCCATATCCTGCCGCGCCCGGTCCACCTGACCGCGGCCACCCTGACCTTCCCCGAAAACCGCCAGACCCCCATCGCGGCGCAGCTGACCTTCACGGGCGGCGTCAGCGCCGATTTCGACTGGCGCCAGGAAGGCCCGCAGACCTGGGATATCGAGATCGACACCGATGCCGGCCCGATGGCGCTGCGCCTGGGCGGCAACCTGCTGGAAATCGGCGGGAAACCCTCGGGCGGTGAGAACTCGATCATGGGCGAATACCCGGCGCTTTACGCCCGGATGGCCGATCTGGTCCGCCAGGGGCAAAGCGAAGTCGACCTCGCCCCGATGGTGCATGTCGCCGATGCGCTGACCCTGGGCCGACGCCAGATCACCGATCCTTTCCACTTCTGACCCTTCCTCTCTGTTCAAATATCCCGGGGGTCCGGGGGCAGGGCCCCCGGTCTTCCAACGCAAAGGAGACCGACATGCTGACCGGCAAGCACCTGATCGCGGGCCAATGGGTGGAAGGCGAAAGCCGCTTCGCCTCGACCCCGGCCCATGGCCCCTCGCATGATTTCGCGGTCGGCACGCCTGCCCATGTCGCCCAGGCCTGCGCGGCGGCCGAAGCCGCGGCGCTGGATTTCGACGCCGCCGGCCCCGAGGCCCGCGCGCGCTTCCTGGAAACCATCGCCGCCGAGATCGACGCCCGCGCCGATGCGATCACGGAAATCGGCAGCCAGGAAACCGGCCTGCCCGAAGCACGGCTGGTGGGCGAACGCGGCCGCACCACCGGCCAGCTGAAGCTGTTCGCCAACCATATCCGCAAGCCGGGCTGGCAGGATCTGCGCCACGATCCGGCGCTGCCTGACCGCCAGCCGCTGCCGCGCCCCGACCTGCGGATGATGCAGCGCCCGGTCGGGCCGGTCGCGGTCTTCGGCGCCTCGAACTTCCCGCTGGCCTTCTCGGTCGCGGGGGGCGACACGGCCTCGGCCCTGGCCGCGGGCTGCCCCGTGGTGGTCAAGGGCCATTCCGCCCATCCCGGCACCGGCGAATTGGTGGCCCAGGCGATCGACGCGGCGATCCGCGCCTGCGGCCTGCCGCCGGGCACGTTCAGCCTGGTACAGGGCGGCAGCCGCGATGTGGGCGAGGCCCTGGTGCGCGATCCGCATATCCGCGCGGTGGGCTTCACCGGCTCGCTGTTCGGCGGGCGGGCGCTGTACGACCTCTGCGCCGCGCGGCCCGAGCCGATCCCCTTCTTCGGCGAACTGGGCTCGGTCAATCCGATGTTCCTCTTGCCCGCCGCCGTCGCCGCCCGGGGCGCCGAGATCGCCAAGGGCTGGGCGGGCAGCCTGACCCTGGGCGCGGGGCAGTTCTGCACCAATCCGGGCATCGCCGTCCTGATCGACGGGCCCGAGGCCGATGCCTTCGTGGCCGCCGCCCGCGCGGCGCTGGCCGGCAGCGGGGCGCAGACCATGCTGACCGACGGCATCGCCGCCGCCTATCGCCAGGGCCGCGACCGGATTGCCGCGGGCAAGGGCGTGCGCGAGGTTCTGACCACGGTCTGCGACCGGCGCGAGGCGACGCCTTATCTGTTCGAGGTCTCGGGCGCCGACTGGCTGGCCGATCATGCCCTGGCCGAAGAGGTGTTCGGGCCCCTGGGCGTGATCGTCCGGGTGCGCCATGCCGCCGAGATGCTGGCCATTGCGCAAAGCTTGGCCGGACAGCTGACCTGCACCCTGCATCTGGATGCCGGTGACACCGATCTGGCGCAAAGCCTGATGCCGGTTCTGGAGCGCAAGGCAGGCCGGATCCTGGCCAATGGCTTCCCGACCGGGGTCGAGGTGGCCGATGCGATGGTGCATGGCGGGCCCTATCCGGCCAGCACCAATTTCGGCGCGACCAGCGTGGGCACGCTGTCGATCCGGCGCTGGCTGCGGCCGGTGTGCTACCAGAACCTGCCCGAGGCGCTTTTGCCCCAGGCCCTGCGCGGTCTGTGACCGCGCCCGAATTTTCGTCGAAAATTCGGGCCCTTGCCCCGGCCTAGGGCTGGGTCATCGCCGCCGCCCATTCGCCCAGAAAGGCGCGGCGGCGCACCGTGTCCAGATTGGCCAGCAGCCCCGGATCCAGTCGGATCGGCCGCGACGAGGGCGGCAGGCTGGCCAGGGGCGCGGTCACCGCATATGTGCCGGGCGTCTGCGACATCAGCGCCTGGCCGCGATCCGACAGCAGGAAGGCCAGCACCTTCGCCCCCAGCGCCGGGCGTTTCGAGGTTGCGGGCACCAGCGCCGAGCGGATCAGCATCAGGGTGAAATCCTCGGGCTCGATCACCGTGAAGCCGCGGTCGCGATTGGCCTGGGCCAGGGCGTAGCTGGCGACCACGTTATAGGCCAGAAGGATCCGCCCCTCGTCCAGGTCGCGCAGCATGTCGCCCGAACAGCAGTAAAGCTGCGCATCCAGCCGCCCCATCACCTCGGCCAGCCGCCAGAAGGTGTTGCCCAGCCCGGCATCCTGGGTGGCGAACAGATAGCCCGAGCCCGAGACGCCCGGATCATAGGTGCCGATCCGGCCGCGGAACCGGTCGGGCTCTTCGCGCAGCAATTCGATCAGGTCGCGCCTGGTGCGCGGCGGCAAGCGGCCCGGAAAGGCGCCGGCGGCGACCACGATCACCACCGGCTCCAGCGCGAATCCATAGACCAGATCGCGCCAATGCGCCCAATGCGGCAGGGTCTCGGCCGCTTCGGGCGTCATCTGCAGCGCATAGCCGTCATTGGCCAGCTTCACCTGCAGGTCCATCGCCGACGAGATCACCAGATCGAAGGACGCGCCCTCTTCGGCGATGGCGCGATGGATCTGCAGCGCCGAGGCCACGACGTAATCGACCGACAGATCGGGATTGTCGGCCAGAAAGGCCTGCAGCAGCGGCCGCGCCGTCACGCTGTCGGTCGTCGACAGGATCGACACCGTGGCGACCGGCGCCGCGCCGTCCAGCCATAGCCGTTCCTCGACCTCGAAAGCCCGGCCCGGCGCGGCTTGCAGCAGGATCAGCGCAAGGGAAGTGAGAACAGCGCGCATGTGCCGCCTCCGTCGCGAGAAGAAAGAGAGAAGCCGCCGCCCGAGGCTTCGGCGACTTCCAGGATGATCGTCAGGCCAAGGCCCGAGCCGACGATATCGGCCACATTGCCGCCCCGGCGAAAGCGCTGGGCCAGTTCGGGCAGATCGGCGCCGCCCAGGCCCCGGCCGCGGTCGCTGACCCGCACCTGCGCCTGGCCCCGGTCCAGCGTCAGCGCCACCTCGACCTCGGCCTCGTCGGGGGAATATTTGATCGCATTGTCCAAGATGTTGCGCAGCGCCGCCTCGATCATCAGCCGGTCGCCCAGGACCGGCGCTGCGCCTTCGGGCGCGGTCAGCCGCAGGGTGATTTCGCGCAGATCGGCGGTCGGGCGAAAGCTTTCGACCTGTGCGGCCAGCAGCGCGGCCAGATCGACCTCGGTGCGGTCCACCCGGTCGGTGCGATACAGGACCAGCGCATGTTCCAGAAGCTGGCCGGCCGAGCGCGAGCTTTCCTCGACCGAGCGGATCACGCTGCGCAGCCGGGCCCGCGTCGGCTCGTCCTGGCTTTGGCGCAGTGCGATCTCGGCTTCGCTGCGCACGGTCGACAGGGGCGTGCGGATATGGTGCGCGGCTTCGGCGATGAAGGTTTCGGTGCGCGACAGCGCGGCGCGCAGCCGCAGGATGAAGCCGTTCAGGGCGCCGATCAGCGGGCCCAGTTCGGCCGGGACCGACTGGTTGACCAGCCGCAGGTCATGCGGCCCGCGGCGCGACACCGCATCGGCGACCCGGCCGACCGGGCCCAGGATCGCCCGCGCGGCCAGCAGCGACAGCGGCACGGCCAGGACAAAGAAGGCCACGCCCAGAAGCGCCGCGCGGCCGGCGATGCTGTCGGCAATCGCCTTCTGGCCCAGCCGGGTCTGGCCCAGGATCACCCGGGCCGGCAGCGAGGTGCCATCGACCAGCAGCCGCCGCGTCACCGCGGCCAGCCGCAGATCCTGCCCGCGATATCGGGCACTGTAGAACAGCGGCGCACTGCCGGGCGCGGCGCCGGGCGGCGGCAGATCGGCATAGCCGGTCATCGGCAGGGCGTTGAAATCGACCCGGTAGAACACCCGGTCCTCGCCCATGGCCGACAGCATCGAGAAGGTGATCGGCGCCAGATCCAGATCGACCCCGGCCTCTTCGACCCGGATGCCGTCGGCCAGCGCCTGGGTCGCGGCGCCCAGAACCGCGTCCTGCGCCGCCTCGGCCGCCTTGTCGGCGGTGACGCGGATCGCCCAGAACAGCACCAGCGCCACAATCCCGGCCACCGCCAGAAGCTGCAGCACCAGCGTGCGCCGCAACGAGCCGGTCAGCGCCACCCGCACCATGCGGGCCCGCCGCGGCGGGGCATCGGCTGGCAGGGTCATCGGGCGCCGCTCATGCGCCGGTCAGCCGGTAGCCCAGGCCCCGCACCGTCTCGATCCGGGCGCGGCTGCCCTCCAGCTTGCGGCGCAGACGGCCGACATAGACCTCGATCGCATTGTCGGTGACGGTTTCGGCAAAGGAAAACAGCCGGTCGCACAGCTGGTCTTTCGAGAAGATCCGCTCGGGCGCGCCCAGAAGGATCTCGAACAGGCGCAATTCGCGGTTGCGCAATTCGCGCGCCTCGCCCGCCACGGTCAGCGTCGCGGTCAGGGGATCGAAGGTCAGATCGGCAAAGCCGCGCACCGTCTGGGCCGCGCCACCGCGCCGGCGCAGCACGGCCCGCGCCCGCGCCTCAAGTTCCGCCAGATCGAAGGGCTTGGTCAGATAGTCGTCCGCCCCGCCATCCAGCGCATCGACCCGGTCAGCCACCGCCGAGCGCGCCGTCATCATGATCACCGGCATGTCCTGGCCGGCCCGGCGCAGATCCTGCAGAAAGCGCCGCCCGTCGCCATCGGGCAGGGCGATGTCGAGCAGGATCAGGTCATAGCTGGCCGCGGCCAGGCAATCGCCCGCATCGGCCAGCGTGGCGGCCCAGTCGACCGCATGCCCGTTCAGGCGCAGAAGATCCTGCACCGAGCGCGCCAGCTCGGCCGTGTCCTCGACCAGAAGAAATCGCATCTGCATTCCTTTCCTGCCGATTTTTCGGGCAATGCGCGTCCCGCGTGACAGGTTCGTGTCAGCTTCGGCGCGAATCGTCCGACCCGCAAGGGGGAGGTCTGCATCTTCGCGGGCCAGCTTCCGGCAATGCGGACCTTTGGGAGGAACCAAATGAAAAAGATCTCGATCCGCGCCCTTCTGGGCGGGGTGGCGCTGGCTGCCACGATCAGCGGCAGCGCCTTCGCGACCGAATGCATCGCGCCGGCCGATGCCGGCGGCGGCTGGGACTTTACCTGCCGTCAGATCGGCAAGCTGCTGTACGATCTGAAACTGGTCGATGCGCCGGTGCAGGTGACCAACATGGCCGGGGCCGGCGGCGGCGTGGCCTATACCTATGTCGTCAGCGACCGCGGCACGGATGCCGATCTGATCGTTGCGGCGTCGTCGGCCACCACCACGCGGCTGGCGCAGAATGCCTATGCCGGCATGGCCGCCGATCAGGTGCGCTGGGTCGGTGCCATCGGGGGCGATCCCGGCGTGATCGTCGTGGCCAAGGACAGCCCCTATCAGACGCTGGGCGATCTGGTCGAGGCGATCAAGGCCGACCCCTCGAAGGTTACCTTCGCCGGCGGCTCGGCCGCGGGCGGGTTCGACCATCTGAAGCCGCTGATGGTGCTGAAGGCGGCGGGCTTCAGCGATTTCGCCAAGGTCAAGTATATCGGCCTGGATGGCGGCGCCGAGGCGATCACCCAGACGATCGGCGGCTTCACCCAGGCGATGACCGGCGACATGTCGGAAATCTCGGGCTTCATCAAATCGGGCGACGTGCGCGCGCTGGCGGTTCTGTCGGCCGAGCCGGTGCCGGGCTTTGAAGAGATCCCGACCGCCAAGTCGCAGGGCTTTGACGTCGAAGTGGTGAACTGGCGCGGGCTGTATGTGCCGAAGGACATCTCGGACGAGCAGTTCAACGCCTGGGCCGAAAAGCTGCAGACCGTGGCCGACAGCGCCGAGTGGAAGCAGATCATGGCCGATAACGGTCTTGCGCCCTTCACCAAGGTCGGCACCGAGTTCCAGGGCTGGGTCGACGAGGTGGTCGCCGAGACCAACGCGCTTTCGAAAGAGATCGGGATCATCCAATGATGAAAAGCGACCGGATCTTTGGTCTGGTCGTGGTTCTGTCGGCGCTCGCGTATTTCGCGGGCGCCTGGCAGATCCAGGCCGGAATGATGATGGACCCGCTGGGTCCGCGCGCCTTCCCGATGCTGATCGCGGCGGCCGGCCTGATCTGCGGCATCGGCATTCTGCTGCGCCCCGACGCCGAGCCGGAATGGCCGGGCGCGCGGGCCTGGATCGGCATGGCGATCGCGCTGGCCGTGCTGGTGGCCTATGCCTACACGATCGTTCCGATGGGCTTCCTGATCCCGACAGCCGTCGCCTCGGCCGCGATCGCCTATCTGATCGAGCCGAAGGCCACCCAAAGCCTGCTGACCGGCCTTGGCCTGTCGGTCGTGCTGTTCGTCATCTTCAAATATGGCCTGGGCCTGGGGCTGCAGCCCTTCCCCCGGGCGCTGATGGGCTGAGGGGGGCCGCATCGCATGGATACTTTGGCCAACCTCTGGATGGGGTTCGGCGTCGCCTTGACGCCCTATACCCTGTTCCTTGCCATCTGTGGCTGCTTCCTGGGCACGATCATCGGCGCGCTGCCGGGGCTTGGCCCGTCGAACGGCGTCGCCATCCTGATCCCGCTGGCCTTCGCGCTGAAGCTGGATGCGATTGAATCGCTGGTGCTGCTGACCTCGGTCTATTACGGCTGCATGTATGGCGGGCGGATCTCGTCGATCCTGCTGAACATCCCGGGCGACGAGCCGGCGATGATGACCACGCTGGACGGATTTCCCATGGCCAAGCAGGGCCGCGCGGGGGATGCGCTGGTCATCTCGGGCGTGGCCTCGTTCGTGGGCTCGTTCCTGTCGACCGTGGGCCTTGTCGTCGTGGCGCCGCTGCTGGCCTCGGTCGCCTATCGCTTCGGCCCGGCGGAATATTTCGCGCTGTATATGCTGGCCTTCGCCACGCTGGGCGGGCTGACCTCGAACAACCAGGCGAAATCGGCTTTCGCGGCCTGTCTGGGCCTGGGCCTGGCCATGGTCGGGCTGGACAATTCCACCAGCGCCGCGCGCTTTACCGGCGGCAACCTGCATCTTTATGACGGGATCGACTTCCTGGTCGCCATCGTCGGCCTGTTCGCGATTTCCGAGATCTTCATCTTCATCGAAAGCCACGGGCGCAGCTCGGCCCTGGGCATCAAGGTCGGCAAGCTGCTGATCCCCTGGGGCGATCTGAAGCGGTCCTTCGGTGCGATGATGCGCGGCACGGGCCTGGGCTTCATCGCCGGCATCCTGCCGGGCGCCGGCGCCTCGCTGGGATCCTTCATGGCCTATATGGCCGAGAAAAGCATCTCGGGCGGCAAGGGCACCTTCGGCAAGGGCGATCCGCGCGGGGTGGCCGCGCCCGAGGCCGGCAACAACGCGGCGGCGGGCGGGGCGATGATCCCGATGCTGACGCTGGGCGTCCCCGGTTCGGGCACGACGGCGGTGATGCTGGCGCTGCTGCTGACCCTGAACATCACCCCCGGCCCGCGTCTGTTCACCGACCAGCCGCAAGTGGTCTGGGGTCTGATCGCCAGCCTGTTCATCGCGAACTTCGTGCTGCTGTTCATGAACGTGCCGCTGGTGCGGATCTTCGTGAAGATCCTGTCGGTGCCGCCATGGTTCCTGATGCCGATGGTGACCATGGTCAGCTTCGTCGGGATCTTCTCGCTGTCGGGCAGCTATTTCGACCTGCTGATGATGATCGCCTTCGGGGTTCTGGGCTATATCCTGCGCAAGCTGGACGTGCCGACCGTGCCGGTGATCCTGGGCATCCTTTTGGGCAACCAGATGGAAGACTGGCTGCGGCGCGGGTTGACCATCTCGGACGGCGACTGGATGTTCCTGTTCTCGTCGCCGATCGCGGTGGGGCTGTGGATCCTGGCCGTGGGCGGTTTTGTGGCGCCGGTCTTCCTGCGCCGCGTGCTGAAGCGTCCGCCGGTGCCGAAGACCGACATGCCGATGGACCAGGATTGAAGCAGAAAGACTGAGGAGACGTTGATGCCGACGCGGGTGCTTGTACCGTCAGGGGTTCTGGGTCTGGGATTTGACCGGAAGGCGCTGGCGCGCGGTGTGGCGATGAAGCCTGACATCATCGCCATCGACGGCGGGTCAACGGACAGTGGCCCCTATTCTCTGGGCGCGGGGGAATCGAAATACTCCCGCGCCGCCACCAAGGCCGAATGGCGCGAGCTGATGCAGGCCCGGGCCGAGGCCGGGGTGCCGCTGGTGATCGGCACTTCGGGCACCTGCGGCGCGGATGCGACCGTGGACTGGATGTATCAGATCACCCTGGAACTGGCCGAGGAACTGGGCCAGTCCCTGAAGATCGCCCGGCTCTATTGCGGCCAGCCCGCCGACCGGGTGATCGCGGCGCTGGAAGCGGGCCGGGTCACGCCCCTGTCGGCCGCGCCCGAGATCAGCGCCGATCTGCTGGCCTCGATGACCAATATCGTGGCGCTGGCGGGGGCCGAGCAGGTTCTGGCGGCGCTGGCCACCGGCGCCGATGTGGTGATTGCCGGGCGCACCACCGATACGGCGATCATCGCGGCCCTGCCTTTGTCGCGTGGCGATCTGGCCGGCGGGGCCTGGCATGGCGCCAAGATCGCCGAATGCGGGGCGCTGTGTTCCACCCATCCGATGACCGGCACGATCCTGGTCGATTTCGACGCGACCGGCTTCACCGTGGAACCCATGGCGCTGGAAGCCGCCTGCACCCCGCATTCGGTGTCTGCCCATATGCTGTATGAGAACTCCGACCCGTTCCAATTGTATGAACCGGGCGGCTATCTGGACGTGCGCGGCGCGCGCTATACCGCGCTGGATGACCGGCGCGTGCGGGTCGAAGGCTCGAAATGGGTGCCCGGCCCCTATACGGTCAAGCTGGAGGGCGCGCGGGCCGCGGGCTACCAGACCACGATCCTGGCCGTGTTGCGCGACCCGCGCTATGTGGACCTGGCGCAGGATTGGGTCGACGGGCTGACCGCGCATTGCGTCGAGGCCATCGCCGGGCGGACCGGCATGGGGCCTGACGATTACAGCCTGGAATTCCGGCTGATCGGGGTGAATTCCGCGCTGGGCGCGATGGAAAAGCGCGTCGGCCAGCCGGTCGAGGTGGGGGTTCTGGGCATCATCACCGCGACCAGCCAGGCCAAGGCCACGGAAATCGGCAAGCTGATCAACCCCTTCGTCCTGCATCACCCGCTGACGCCGAACGAGGAACTGCCGACCTTCGCCTTTCCCTATTCGCCCGCCACCACCAATCGCGGCGCGCTGTATGAATTCGCGCTGAACCATGTGATGCGGCTGGACGACCCGATGGAGGCCTTCCGCCTTGAGGTGACGGAGGTGTCCCATGCGCGTGGGTGAAATCGCCAAGAAGGTGCGTTCGAAGAATGCCGGCCCGTTCTGGGTGACGGTCGACATCTTCTGCGGCTCGGCCCAGGCCTATGACCGGCTGGTCAAGGGCCTGTCCACCGCCGCGGTGGCGCAGGTCTACAGCCAGCCCGAACAGCTGCTGAAACGCTTCGACATTGCCGATCTGAACGTGATCAAGGTCTCGTTCCCGCGGCCCGTGGTGCAGGGCAGCCGCGACGACCGCGACATGCATGGCGCGCAATGGGCGCATCTTCTGGCGGAGCTGGAGATTGACGGCTAAGCCCCTGCCCGGTCTGTGGCGGCGGCGGGCGGTGACGCTGGCCGTGGCCGCGGTGGGGGCAGGGGTGTTCTGGGCCCTGCATCTGCCGCTGCCCCTGCTGATGGGCCCGATGACCGCCTGCCTGATCGCGGCGCTGGCGCGGGCGCAGCTGGCCGATATGGGCGCCTTTGGCACTTATCTGCGCACCTTCCTGGGCCTTGCCGTCGGCGCCTCGATCACGCCGGATCTGGTGCATAAGCTGCCCGCCATGGCCGGCTCGCTGGCCTTCGTGCCGCTGTTCATCCTGGCGATTGCCTGTATGGGCTATCCGCTGTTCCGCCGGGTCTTCGGCTTTGACCATCCGACCGCCTGGTATGCGGCCATGCCGGGCGGGTTGCAGGACATGCTGGTCTTCGGCGCCGAGGCGGGGGGCGATCTGCGCGCCCTGTCGCTGATCCATGCCACGCGGGTTCTGGCCATCGTCACCCTTGCGCCGATCCTGATGCATTGGCTTTGGGCGGTGGACCTGACCCAGGCGCCGGGCCAGCCGGCCTCCAGCGTCGGGGCAGAGCAGATCGTCATCCTGCTGGTGGCGGGGCTGGTCGGCTGGAAGGCGGCCGAGCGGCTGGGTCTGTTCGGCGCCTCGATCCTGGGGCCGATGATCCTGGCCGCGATCCTGTCGCTGACCGGGGTGATCCATGCCCGCCCGCCCAGCGAGATGATCTGGGCGGCACAGCTGTTCATCGGCCTGTCGGTCGGGGTGAAATACACCGGCATCACCCTGCGCGAGATCCGCATCGACGTGGGCGCGGGCCTGCTTTACGCGGCCCTGCTGGCGCTGCTGAGCCTGGGCTTCATCGAATTGATCACCCAGACCGGCCTTGCGCCGGGACAAGAGGCCTTTCTGGCCTTCCTGCCCGGCGGCCAGGCCGAGATGGTGGTGATCGCGATCATGACCGGGGCCGATCTGGCCTTTGTGGTCAGCCATCATCTGTTGCGGCTGATCCTGGTCATCCTCCTGGCGCCGGTCGTCGCCAAGCTGGTGCTGCGCCGGGGCGGCTAGCCCCCCTTTCGCAGCCGCCCCCTCGCGCAACCTGCCGCCGCCGTGCTATTCCCGGCGGAAGCGCAGGGAGGCGGGGCATGAGCCACGGGATCGGGCGGATCGACGGCGAAGAGGTGACCGAGGTCACCTTGACCGGCAGTGCGGGGCTGACCGCCAAGGTGCTGACCTGGGGCGCGCGGCTGGCCGAATTGTGGGTGCCCGACCGCGAGGGCGAGTTTGCCGATATCGTGCTGGGCCATGACACGGCCGCCGATTGGCAGGCGACGCCGGCCTATTTCGGCGCCACCTGCGGGCGCTATGCCAACCGCATCGCCGGCGGGCGTTTCGCGCTGGACGGGCAGGCGGTGCAGCTGGATTGCAACGAGGGCGCCAACCATCTGCATGGCGGGCGCGCCGGGATCGACCGCAAGCATTGGCGCATCGTCGAGGCGGCGGCCGATCGCGTCACCCTGGACGCGCAGTCGCCGGCGGGCGAGATGGGCTATCCGGGCGCGCTGCGGATGACCTGCCGCTACCGGATCGACCCGCAGGACCGGCTCTGGATCGAGATGGAGGCGCAGACCGACGCGCCAACGGTGGTGAACCTGGTCAACCACGCCTATTTCAACATGGCGGGGCAGGGCGCGGGCGATGTTCTGGCGCAAGAGCTGCAGCTTTGGGCCGATCGCTATACGCCGGTCGGGCCGGGGCTGATCCCGACCGGCGACGTGCTGCCCGTGGCCGGCACGCCCTTCGATTTCACCCGGCCGCGCGCCATCGGCGCCGCTCTGCCCGGGCCGGGCGGGTTTGACCACAATTTCTGCCTGTCCGCCCCGGTCCAGGATCTGGCGGGCCAGGCGCTGCGCCCCACCGCGCTGGCGCGGGATCCGACCTCGGGGCGGCGGATGCAGATCTGGTCCAATGCGCCGGGGCTGCAATTCTACACCGGCGGCGCCCTGCCCGAAGGCCTGGCCGGCAAGGACGGCGCCCGCTATGGCCGGTTTTCCGGCTTTGCGCTGGAAACCCAGCGCTGGCCGGATTCGCCCAATCATCCCGGCTTCCCCTCGGCCCGGCTGGACCCGGGCGAGACCTATCGTCATGTCATGGTCTTTTCCTTCGCGGCTCAGGACTGATCGGGGCGCCGCCGGACCGAGGCGATGGCGGCCTCGAACCGGCGGGTGAAATCGGCCGCATCGCCCAAGCTGCGCGCCCAGGCGCCGCCCGCCAGATGCGCGCGGGCCTGCGCCAGCCGGTCGGGCGACAGCGCCAGATCGATCGCCCGCGCCTCATAGTCTTCCGGGCTGGTCGCGATGCAATCGGGCAGGCCCACCGCCGTCAGCAGGCTTGACGCCATGCGCGACGAGAAGGCCTTGCCCTGCAGCGTCAGCAGGGGCAGGCCCATGCGCAGCGCATCCGAGGCGATGGTGCCGGCATTGTAAGGCGCGGTGTCCAGGAACAGATCGGCCAGCGCCAGCCGGGCGCGGTAGCGATCGGGATCGACCCGTGGCGCGAAGATCAGCCGCTCGGGCGCCAGCCCCGCCGCCGCCCAGCGCGCCGACAGTGCCGCCCGGCCCTCGGCCGTGTCATCGACCAGCCACAGCACCGATCCGGGCACCGCCTGCAGGATGCGCAGCCAGCTGTCCCACATCGGCGCCGTCAGCTTGTAGTGATGCGAATGACAGGCGAAGACGAAACCCGCCTGGGGCAGGCCCTCTTCGGCCCGGCTGACCGGCGGCAGCCGCGGCGGGGTGCTGTCATTGGCCTGATAACACCCCTCAATCCGCAGCGGGCGCGGCGTATAGGCCTCGGCCAGATCGGGCGGCACGGTCACCGCGTCGCAGATCAGATAATCCAGCTCGGCCAGCGGCACCGGGCCGATATAGCCCAGATAGGTGGCCTGCACCGGCGCGGGCTTCCAGCGCAGGATCTCCAGCCGCGCGCCATTGGTCAGGCCGTTCAGGTCGATCAGCACGTCGATTTCATCGGCGGCGATGCGGCGGGCCGCCTGTTCATCGCCAAGCCCCTTGATCACGGTGAAGTGGTCGAAGGCGCCGCGCAGCCGGGCGCGGATCTCCGAGCCATCCTCGGGCGAGGCGCAATAGCCATGCACCTGGAAGCGCTGGCGATCGTGCCGCTCGATCAGTTCGGCGATCAGGAAGCTCATGGCATGGCGGCAGAAATCGGTTGAAAGATAGCCGATGCGGATCCGGTCATGCGGATAGCCCGCCGCGGGGGCCAGCGGGCCGCCGGGAAAGGGGATCTTGCGGGCGATCCACAGCGCGGCGGCGGCGGCCTGATCCAGCGGGTCGTCATACAGCGCCAGCGCCGCCAGCGGGCCGCAATTGCGCGCGGCCGCGGCATCGGTCAGGCCGGGCACATCCAGCGCCTGGGCCGGCCAGTCGGTCATGCGCTGGCGGGCATGGATCAGGTGCTGCTGCACATCGGGCTGATCGGGAGTGATCATGAGCGAGGCGCGCAATTCCTGCGCGGCGGGGCCCAGCTTGCCCTCGGCCTCCAGCAGCCGGCCCAACTGGTTGTGCAGGATCTGCCGCAGCGCCGGCGGTGGCAGGGCCGCGCGCCAGGCGGCAATGGCCCCGGCCGTGTCGCCCGCGGCTTCCAGCGCCGTGCCCAGATTGACCGACGCCTCGTGCAGGTCGGGCTTCAGCCGCAGCACGGCCCGATAGGCCTCGGCCGCAAGGCCGGGCTGGCCGGACTTCATCCGCAGCACGCCCAGATTGAACCAGACCGCACAGGCCGGCAGCGTCGCCCCGTTGGCGGCCAGCCACAGGTCATAAAGCAGCGCCGCCTCGCCCGGATTGGGCGCGCCTTCGGCCAGGCCGACCAGCGCCACCAGATCCAGCGCCTGCACGGCGCGCAGGAAATGCGGAAACTCGGCCGGCGGCACCGAGGCGATCCCCCCGGCCGCCGCCAGGGCGCTGGCAACCCGCCGCGCATCGTCGGGCAGGGGAAGAGAGGGGGCGAAAGGCATGTTCATCACGGCTTCTCCGGGCTGCGGCCTGCGCAGGGCCGGATCGCGCCCGGCAGGGTTCTGGCGCATCTCAGGCCAAGGGGCTGAACATTTGGTAAATCCCCGCAGGGCCCCGGGCCGGATTCCAGCTAAACAGCTATAATTTAATATAAATTTGTCTGAAAAGCCACGTTCTTGCCACGGGTCACGCCCCGAGAAAGCCCGGGATTTCATCAATCGTGAAGGATCATCTGACAGCTTTCCCGGCTGTACGTCCGGCCCAGGAGGGCTGTCTTCGCGCTGCCCCCGGGCCTCGGGCCGGCCGCGCCCCAGCCGCTTGCCGAGGGTATCATGGCCACGATCTCTTCTCTGACGCCTGCGCAGATCGCCGCACTTTCGACCGCGGCCATCGCGGCCCTGACCACGGCCGACATCCGCGCGCTGACGACGCTGCAGATCCCGGCGCTGACCACGGCGCAGATCGCGGCGCTGACCACGGCGCAGGTGGCGGTGCTGGGCAGCGCGCAGATCCGGGCGCTGGGCACGGCGCAGGTCGCGCACCTGTCCACCGCGCAGGTCGCGGCGCTGGCGGCATCGGGCCTGGCGGGGCTGGAAACGGCCGATCTGGTCGCCTTCTCGACGGCGCAGGCGGCGGCGCTGGGCAGCGCGCAGGTCGCAGCGCTGGCCGTCAACACCCTGTCGCGGATGGAGACGGCGGATTTCGCAGCACTGGGCACGGCGGCGCTGCGCGGGATCACCGCGGCGCAGGCGGCGGCGCTGACCTCGGGGCAGATCGCGGCGCTTGACAGCAGCCAGATCGCGGCCCTGTCGACGGGCGTTGTGGCGAAACTGTCGACGGCGGCGATCGCGGCCCTGGGCAGCGATCAGGTCGCGGCGCTGACCACCGCGCAGGCGGCGGCGCTGACCAGCACCCAGATCACCGCGCTGACCAGCGATCAGGTCGCGGCGCTGACCACCGCCCAGATTGCGGCGCTGGGCCAGATCGCGCTGCGCGGCCTCGCCTCGAACGACATCGCGGCGCTGACCACCGATCAGGCGGCGGCGCTGTCCAGTTCCCAGTTGGCGGCGATCAGCACGCAGGCCTTTTCGCGGATCGAGACGGCGGATCTGGCGGCTTTCACCACCGCGGCGATCCGCGGGCTGACGACCGGGCAGGCGGCGGTGCTGACCAGTGCCCAGGCCGGCGCGCTGACCACGGCGCAGATCGCGGCCATGTCGGCGGCGGCGCTGGGCAAGCTGTCGGCTGCGGCCTTCGCGGGCCTGGGCACCGATCAGATCGCCGCGCTGACGACGGCGCAGGTTGCGGGCCTGTCCAGCCTGCAGGTCGCGGCGCTGACCACGGCGCAGGTGGCGGCGCTGACGACGGGGCAGGTCGCGGCCCTGTCGGTGGCGGCGATCAAGGGGCTGGAATCGGCCGATCTGGTCGCGATGACCACGGCGCAGGCGGCGGTGCTGACCAGTGCGCAGCTGGCCGCCCTGTCGACCACCGCGCTGGCCCGGATCGAGACCGAGGATCTGGCGGCGCTGGGCACGCTGGCGATCCGCGGTCTGTCCTCGGCCCAGGCGGCGGCGCTGGGCAGCGCGCAGATCGGCGCCCTGACCACGGCCCAGCTGGCGCAGCTGCAGGCAGCAGCCTTCCTTGGCATCACGCCCGCCGATCTGGCGGCGCTGGGCAGTGACCAGATCCGCGCCCTGACCACCGCGCAGATCGCCGCGATGAGCAGCCTGCAGCTGCAGGCGCTGACCACCGGCCAGATCGCGGCGCTGACCACCCAGCAGATCACCGCCCTGTCGGCCGGCGCGCTGAAGGGGCTGGAATCGGCCGATCTGGTCGCGCTGACCAGCGATCAGGCCGCGGTGCTGACCAGTGCCCAGGTCGCAGCGCTGGGCACGGCCATTCTGGCGCGGATGGAGACCGAGGATTTGGCGGCATTGGGCACCGGGGCGATCCGCGGCTTCAGCTCGGCGCAGATCAAGGCGCTGACCGCGGCGCAGATCGCGGCGCTGACCACGGCGCAGCTGGCCGCCCTGGCCACGGCCGGCATCGCCGGGATCGACGCGGGCGACCTGGCACAGATGACGACCGCACAGGTTGCCAGCCTCAGCACCGCGCAGGTGGCCGGGCTGACCTCGGTTCAGGTCGGCGCGCTGACCACGGCGCAGATCGCGGCGCTGGGCACCGGGCAGGTGGCCGCGATCGGGGCTGCGGCGATCAAGGGGCTGGGCACGGCCGGGGGCGTTGCACTGACCACCGCCCAGGCGGCGGCGCTGACCTCGGCGCAGCTGGCGGCGCTGTCGACGCTGGTGATCTCGCGCTTCGAGACCGAGGATCTGGCGGCTTTGGGCACGGCGGCGATCCGCGGGTTGGGCTCGGCCCAGGCCAAGGCGCTGGGCTCGGCCCAGGTCGCGGCGCTGACCACGGCGCAGATTGCCGCCCTGTCGGTGGCGGCGATTTCGGCCATTGACGCGGCCGATATGGCGGCGCTGGGAACCGATCAGATCGCGGCCCTGACCTCGGCCCAGCTGGCGGCGCTGAAGGCCGCGCAACTGGGGGCGCTGACGACCGCGCAGATCGCCTCGCTGACCACCGCGCAGATCGCCGGTTTCTCGACCAGCCAGATCGCCGGCCTGTCCACCGCCGCGATCGCCGCCCTGACCACCGATCAGTTGGCCGGGATCAGCACCGGCCAGGCCGGCGCGCTCAGCTCTGCGCAACTGGGGGCGCTGACCACCGATCAGGTCGGCGCGCTCAGCACGGCGCAGGTGGCGCGGCTTGCGGCGGCGGCGCTGGCGGGGCTGGGCTCGGCCCAGGTCGCGGCGCTGACCACCGCCCAGACGGCGGTGCTGAGCAGCGGCCAGATCACCGGCCTGACGGCGGCGGGGTTTGCCGGGATGGAGACCGAGGATCTTGTGGCCCTGGGCACGCTGGCGCTGCGGGGCCTGACGACCGCGCAGATGGCGGCGATGACCGGCGATCAGGCGGCGGCGCTGTCTTCGGGCCAGATCGCGGCGCTGACGATCACCCAGATCAGCCGCCTGTCCACGGCCGGCGCGGCGGCGCTGGGCTCGGACCAGGCGCGGGCCCTGACCACGGCACAGATCGCCGCGCTGACCGCGGGGCAGCTTGCGGTTCTGGGAACCGAGGCGCTGGCGGGGCTGAGCAATGCCCAGCTTCTGGCCCTGTCGCCCACGCAATTCACCGCGCTTGGCAGCGACCAGATCGCCGCCCTGACCACGGCGCAAACCGCGGCGCTGACCACGGCCCAGCTGGCCACGCTGAGCGCGGCCGAAGTGGCGGCGCTGACCACCGATCAGATCGGGGCGCTGTCGCTGGCGCAATTCGCCAGCTTGTCGACCGCGCAGATGCGCGCCCTGACCAGTGACCAGGTGGGCGCGCTGACCACGGCGCAGGTCGGAGCCATCACCTCGGGCGACATCGTGGCGCTTGAGGCCGAGGATTTCACCGCCCTGTCCTCGGCCCAGGTTGCGGCGCTGAGCAGCCAGCAGATCCAGGCCTTTGGCACCGATGACATCGCCGCGCTTGAGGCCGCCGATCTGGCGGCCCTGACCACGGCGGCGCTGCGCGCGCTGTCCACCGCCCAGGCCGCGGCCCTGTCTTCCGATCAGGTCGCGGCGCTGACCACGGCGCAGGTGGCGGCGATGTCGGCAGCCCAGGTCGGGGCGCTGACCACCGCGGCGATTGCGGCCTTGACCACGGCGCAGGTGGCCGCCCTGACCCCGGCGCAGGCGGCCGCGCTGGGCTCGGCCCAGGTCGCGGCGCTGACCACCGATCAGATCGCCGCCCTGCGCAGCGCCGATGTCGCGGCGCTTGGGCCGGCCGCGTTGGCCGGGCTTGAGACCGAAGATGCCGTGGCGCTGACCACCGCGCAGATGGCCGCGCTGGGCAGTGCCCAGATCGCCGGCCTGACGACGGCGGTGATCGCGGCGCTTGAGACCGAGGATCTGGCCGCGCTGACCACGGCGGCGCTGCGCGGCCTGGGCGCGGCCCAGGTGTCCGCGCTGACCAGCGATCAGGCGGCGGCGCTGACCACGGCGCAGCTTGCATCGCTGACTACGGCCCAGATTTCCCACCTCTCGACCGCGGCAGTGGCGGCTTTGGCCACCGGCCAGGTCGCGGCGCTGACCACGGCCCAGATCGCCGCGCTGACCAGCGCGCAGATCGGCGCCCTGACCACCGATCAGATCGCCGGCCTGACCACGGCCCAGGTCGCGGGCCTGACTTCGGCTGCGATCGCCGGGCTGGGCACTGATGATATCGTCGCGCTGACCACGGTGCAGGCGGCGGTTCTGGGCAGCGCGCAGCTGGCGATGCTGGGCAGCGCCGCCATCGCCGCCTTCGAGACCGAGGATCTGGCGGCGATCGGCAGCGCGGCCATCCGTGGCCTGACCTCGGCGCAGATCGCGGCGCTCGGCAGCGATCAGGGCGCGGCGCTGACCACGGCGCAACTGGCCGCCTTGACCACGGCGCAGATCCGGGCGCTGACGACCGATGCCCTTGCGGGCCTTGGCACGGACCAGCTGGCTGCGCTGACCACGGCGCAGATCGCGGCGCTGACCAGCACCCAGATCGCGGGCTTCGGCACCGATCAGCTGGCCGGCCTGACGCCTGCGCAGATCGCCCGGCTGGCCACGGCGGCGCTGGCGGGTCTGGGCACCGACGATATCGTCGCGCTGACGACGCAACAGGCGGCCGCGCTGGGCAGTGCCCAGATCGCCGCCCTGGCCACCGGCGCGATCGCGGCCCTTGAGACCGAGGATCTGGCCGCGCTGACCACCACGGCGATCCGCGGTCTGGGCGCGGCCCAGGCCGGCGCGCTGGGCAGCGATCAGGCGGCGGCCTTGACGACGGGGCAGATCACCTGGCTGTCGACCGCGGCCATTGCCGCGCTGGGCGCGGCCAGTTTCGCCGCGCTGGACAGCGCCCAGATCGGCGCCTTGACGGTGTCGCAGGTGGGGGTTCTGTCCTCGGCCCAGATCGCGGCGCTGTCGACCGATCAGATCGCCGGGCTGACCGGGGCGCAGATCGCGGCCCTGTCCACGCAGGCGATGCAGGGCTTCGACACCGCCGATATCGTGGCGCTTGGCACCGATCAGGCGGCGGCGCTGACCTCGACCCAGATCATGGGCTTCGGCACGGCCGAAATCGCCGCGATGGAGACCGAGGATCTGGCCGCCCTGGGCACCACCGCGCTGCGCGGGCTCAGCGCGGCCCAGGCCGCGGCGCTAAGCAGCGATCAGGCGGCGGCGCTGTCGACCAAACATATCGCCAATCTGACCACCGCGGCGATTGCGGGGCTGACGACCACGGTCATCCAGGCGCTGACCACGGCGCAGACCGCGGCCCTGGCCACCGGCCAGATCGCCGCGCTGACCAGCGCCCAGCTGGCCGCCCTGACCACCGACCAGCTTTCGGGGCTGAGTACCGCGCAGATCGCGGCGCTCAGCGCAGCGGCGCTGGCGGGTCTGGGCACCGAGGCGGCGGTGGCGCTGACCTCGGCCCAGGCGGCGGCGCTGAGCAGCGCGCAGGTCGCGGGCCTGTCGTCCTCGGCGGTGGCGGCGATCGATTCGGCCGATCTGGCGGCGCTGAGCACTGCGGCGCTGCGCGGGCTGACCACGGCACAGGTCGCGGCGCTGACCAGC
>NZ_JAICBZ010000058.1 GCF_020179405.1 Xinfangfangia pollutisoli
GATGAAGCCCGACAAAGGCGGCAGGCCGGCCGCGGCGATGGCGGCGGCCAGGTACAGCGCGGCCAGCGGGCCCGGCAGGCGGGGGCCCTTGAGGGCGCTGTCGGCATCCAGCCAGACCGCGCCGCGGCTGGCCAGAAGATCGGCCAGCAGGAACAGGAAGGCCGCCGAAAGGGTGGAATGCAGCATGTAATACAGCGCCGCCGCGATCGAGGGGCCCGAGAAGCCGGCGATGGCGATGAAGGCCGTGCCCATTGAGGCGATGGCGGAATAGGCCGCCAGCCGCGGCAGGCTGCGCGCGCCCAGAACGCCGATGGCGCCGATGGCCAGCGTCACCAGGGCCGCGGGCAGCAGAAGCTGGCCCAGCAGCGGCCCGGTCACCGCCAGATCGGGCGGGAAGACCAGCATGCCCATGCGGATCGCGGCATAGGCGCCGACCTTGGTCATCACGGCAAACAGCGCCGCCACCACGCCGGGCGCCTTGGCATAGGTGCCCGGCAGCCAGAAATGCAGCGGCACCAGCGCGCCCTTGACCGCGAAGACCAGCATCAGAAGCACCGCCGCCACCCGCATCAGCGCCTGGTCGCCCTCGGGCAGGGCGCGCAGCTTCACCGCCAGATCGGCCATATTCAGCGTGCCCATGACCGAATAGATCGTGGCCAGCGCGAAGAGAAACAGGGTCGAGCCGACCAGGTTGACCGCGATGTAATGCAGGCCGGCCCGGATGCGCGGCCCGCCGCCGCCATGGACCATCAGCCCATAGGAGGCGATCAGCAGCACTTCGAAGAAGACGAACAGGTTGAAGGCGTCACCGGTCAGGAAGGCGCCGTTCAGCCCCATCAGCTGGAACAGCCACAGCGCATGGAAATGCGCCCCGCGCCGGTCCCAGCCGGTGACCATGGCCTGCACCAGAACCGCAAGGCCCAGGCCCGCGGTCAGAAGAAGCATCAGCGCCGACAGCCGGTCCAGCACCAGCACGATGCCGAAGGGCGCGGGCCAGTCGCCCAGCCGGTACAGCTCGGGCGGGTTGGCGCTGGCGGCCAGGAACAGCTTCAGCGCAATCGCCAGCAGCGCCGCCGTGCCCGCAAGCGCCAGGCCGCGCGCCAGCGCCGGGCGCCTGCGCGCCAGAAGCACGATCAGCGCCGCCAGAACCGCCGGCAGCACGACGGGCGCAATGATCCAATGTCCCATGATCATGCGCGGCTCTCCTTCGGCATCGGCGTCTCGGCAGCGGCGCCGACAGGATCGTCAGAGGCGTCTTCCACCCGGCCGTCGCGGCCCTCGGGCGCATCGACCCGGTCTTCGCCGGTCTCGAAATAGGCGCCGAGACCCATCATCACGATCACCGCGGTCATGCCGAAGGAGATCACGATGGCGGTCAGCACCAGCGCCTGGGGCAGGGGGTCGGTCGGCACTTCGGTCTGGCCGACGATGGGCTCGGCCGCGGTCTTCAGCCGGCCGGCGGCGAAGATGAACAGGTTGACCGCATAGCTGAGGAAGGTCAGCCCCAGGATCACCGGAAAGCTGCGCAGGCGCAGCATCAGATAGGTGCCGGTGAAGGTCAGCGCGCCGATGGCAAGGGCGACAAGCAGTTCCATGGCTCAGGCCTCCTTCGTGCCCGAGGGCGCCGGGCGCAGATGCTGCGCCAGCCGCGACAGCGTGGCCAGGGACAGCATCACCGCGCCCAGAACGCAGAAGAACACGCCCAGATCGAACAGCGCCGCGGTGGCCAGCTCGAATTCCTCAAGCGGCCAGAGATGGACATAGGTATAGCCCGAGGTCAGGAAGGGCAGGCCCATGGCCCAGGCGCCCAGGCCCGTCAGGCTGGCGGTCAGGACGCCCGCGCCGATGAAGGCGTGGTGATTGAAGCGCTGGCGGTGATCGGACCACAGATAGCCCGAGGCAATATATTGCCACAGCAGCGCGATCGAGAAGACCAGGCCTGCCACGAAACCTCCGCCCGGCAGGTTGTGGCCGCGCAGGTAGATGTAGACGCCCACGGTCAGCGCCACCGGCAGAAGGAAGCGGGTGCCGACGATCAGCATCGCGGGATGGGCGTCGCCGGCATCGTGGCGCTGCGGCATGCGGGCCAGGAAGCTGCGCGCCCGGGCGCTGCCCAGCACCGCCTCGGCCAGCGCGAAGATCACCAGGGCGGCGATGCCCAGGACGGTGATTTCGCCATAGGTGTCATAGCCGCGGAAATCGACGATGATCGTATTGACCGCATTGGTGCCGCCCGCGCCCGGCTTGGACTGGGCCCAGTGATAGTCCGAGATCAGCGGGAAGGCCGCGTCGCGGGTCATCAGGGCGAAGGCCAGGGCCGCGGTGCCCAGGCCGGCGCAGGCGGCGATGGCCAGATCGCGCAGGCGGCGCAGGGCTGAACTTTCGGCGGGCGTGTGGTCGGGCAGGAAGTTCAGCGCCAGAAGCATCAGCAGCGCGGTGACCACCTCGACCGAGATCTGGGTCAGCGCCAGGTCGGGGGCCGAGAACCAGGCGAAGGCGCCCGACAGCAGCAGGCCGACGATCGCGGTCAGGATCAGCGCCAGCACCCGGTCGCGATGGCGGAAGGCGGTGGCCAGGGCGGCCAGGATCAGGATCACGCCGCCCACCACGGCCACGCCGCCGGGCTGCAGCAGCGTGCGCTGGCCCGGTGCATGCGGCGCGCCCCAGAAGGCCCATAGACCCGCGGCCAGGATCGCCAGCGTCGAGGTCCACAGCGCGCGCGACAGGGCGCCATTGTGCAGCCGCGCCGTCAGCCCGTCGGCCGCCGCGACCAGGGCCGCGATCAGCGCGTCGAAGATCGCCTTGGCCTCGGGGCGCGGGGTGGCATCCCAGATCGCGCGCAGCCGCGGGTAAAGCCCCAGCAGGATCAGGCCGCCGCCAATGGCGGCCAGCGACATCCACAGCGCCGCGGGCTGAAGCCCGTGCCACAGCGCGATATGGGCATGCACGGGCGCTCCGGTGACGGCGCCGGCGGCGGCATCGACGATGGGGCCGAAGATCGGCATCGGCAGCAGGCCCGAGGCGACGACCAGCGCGGCCAGCAGGGCAGGGGCGGCCCATAGGCCGAAGCCCGGATCATGCGGGGCGTGGTCCAGGCTTTCGCGCGGCGTGCCCAGGAAGGTCTGGGCCAGGAAGCGCAGCGCATAGGTGACCGAGAACAGCGCGCCGATCGTGGCCAGGGCGGGCACCAGCCAGGGCGTCAGCCAGACCGCATGGCTGGCCTCTTCCAGCATCAATTCCTTGGACAGGAAGCCGTTCAGCGGCGGGAAGCCCGCCATCGACAGGCTGGCAATCGCGGCGATCAGGAAGGTCACCGGCATCGCCTTGCGCAAGCCGCCCAAGGAACGGATGTCGCGGGTATGGGCGGCATGGTCGACAATGCCCGCCACCATGAACAGCGCGGCCTTGAAGCTGGCATGGCACAGGATGTGCAGCATGGCGGCGGTGGCCGCGGCCTTGGTGCCCAGGCCCAGAAGGAAGGTGATCAGCCCCAGATGCGACACGGTCGAGAAGGCGAGGATCGCCTTCAGATCATCCTTGAACAGCGCGATCTTGGCGCCCAGAAGCAGCGTGATCAGCCCGGCCGTGGCGAC
This sequence comes from Xinfangfangia pollutisoli, assembly GCF_020179405.1. GTDB lineage: Bacteria > Pseudomonadota > Alphaproteobacteria > Rhodobacterales > Rhodobacteraceae > Pseudogemmobacter > Pseudogemmobacter pollutisoli. Next base: position 3,594 of record NZ_JAICBZ010000058.1, read on the forward strand.
GATGGCCGTCCATTCCGGCGTGCCCGCCAGCGCCGGCCACAGCCGCGCCATCAGGAACAGCCCCGCCTTCACCATGGTCGCCGAATGCAGATAGGCCGAGACCGGCGTGGGCGCGGCCATGGCATGCGGCAGCCAGAAATGGAACGGGAATTGCGCCGATTTGGTGAAGGCGCCCAGAAGGATCAGGATCAGCGCCGGCAGGTAAAGCGGGCTGGCCTGGATCTCGGCCGCGCGGGTCACGATGACCGAAATGTCGTGGCTGCCGGCGATATTGCCCAGGATCAGCATGCCCGCGATCATCGCAAGCCCCCCGCCGCCGGTCACGGCCAGCGCCATGCGCGCGCCCTGCCGCCCCTCGGCCCGGGTCTGCCACCAGCCGATCAGCAGGAACGAGGACAGCGAGGTCAGTTCCCAGAACACCAGCAAAAGCAGGATGTTGTCCGACAGGACGATCCCCACCATCGCGCCCTGGAACAACAGAAGATAGGACATGAAGCGGCCAATCGGCTCGCGGTCGTCCAGGTAGAAGCGGGCGTAAAGGATGATCAACAGGCCGATGCCCAGGATCAGGCCGGCAAACATCAGCCCCAGCCCGTCGATGCGGAAACTGGCATCCAGGCCCAGGGCGGGAATCCAGCTGAAGCGCACGCTGACCGGCTGGCCGGCCAGAACCTGCGGCGCATGGGACAGAAGGCCTGCCAGGGCCAGCGCGGTGGCGAGGCCCGCGATCAGGGCGGCGGGCCCGCGGCCAAACCTGGCGGCAAGCCCCGGAAACAGCGCACCAAGGAAGGGAAGCGCTGCGATCAGGGCTGGAGACATGCGGTCGGTTCCTCGTCGTGGCGTGGCGTGGCGGGCGGCAGATCGCGCGCGTCGCGGCGGGTTCCAGCCTAGTTGGACTTTCTGGCCCCCCCGTCAAGGGTTTTCGGACCGCGTCCTCATGCCGCAGGCCCCGTCAGCACGATCTCGGCCGGCCCGGATCGGGACTGCACAAGCCGGATGTTGGGCAGGTCATTGCCGGCGATCCAGGCCTCGGCCTCGGCCTCGGTCTTGCCATGCTGGCGCCAGCGGTTGCGCAGGCGTTCGACCAGCGTTGCCTCGGGCAGGTCGAAGAACAGGGTCAGGTCGAACAGCGGGCGCAGCTGGCGCCAGGGCTGGGCATCGAGCAGCAGGTAATTGCCCTCGACGATCAGGATATGATCCTCGGGCGTGACGATATCGGCGCCGGCACGTGACAGTTCCCTGTCGCGGTCGAACAGCGGAATCGCCACTTCGGCCTCGTGGCGCAGGCGGCGGACCAGATGCAGGAAGCCCGCGGAGTCGAACGTGTCGGGCGCGCCCTTGCGCTGGCGCAGGCCGCGCCCATTCAGCACCGCATCGTCGTAATGGAAGCCGTCCATCGGAACCACGCGCGCGCCCGGCGACAGGCGCTGCGCCAGATCGGCCGCCAGCGTCGACTTGCCGCCGGCCGGCGGGCCGGCCAGCGCGACCAGAAAGCGCGTCTCGGCCGCCGCGCCCTGACGGGCGGCGGCGCGGTCGGCGATCAGGCGGGCCAGGTCTTCGGGGGTCATCGCAGTCTCGTCACCGGCTCAGGCTGCCTCGCTGACGCCCTCGGGCAGTTTTGCCCCGGTCATGAAGGCCACCGCATCGGACATAGTGTAATCCTGCGGCCGGATCACGCACAAGCGCCGGCCCAGCCGGTGAATATGGATCCGGTCGGCGATTTCGAACACATGCGGCATGTTGTGGCTGATCAGGATGATCGGGATGCCGCGGTCGCGCACGTCGCGGATCAGCTCCAGCACCTTGCGGCTTTCCTTGACCCCCAGCGCGGCGGTGGGTTCATCGAGGATCACCACTTTCGAGCCGAAGGCCGCGGCGCGCGCCACCGCCACGCCCTGGCGCTGGCCGCCCGACAGGGTTTCCACCGGCTGGTTGATGTTCTGGATCGTCATCAGTCCCAGTTCGTTCAGCTTTTCGCGGGCGAAGCGTTCCATCCGCGGCCGGTCCAGCTGGCGGAACAGCTGCCCCATCAGCCCGGGTTTGCGCAATTCGCGCCCCATGAACATGTTGTCGGCAATCGACAAAGCCGGCGACATGGCCAGGGTCTGGTAGACCGTCTCGATCCCGGCCGCCCGCGCCTCGATCGGCGAGCGGAAGGCGATTGGGCGGCCCTCAAGCGTGATCTCGCCCTCGTCGGGGATGATGGCGCCGGAAATCGCCTTGATCAGGCTGGATTTTCCCGCGCCATTGTCGCCGATCACCGCCAGGATCTCGCCCGGCATCAGGTCGAAGTCGCAGCGGTCCAGCGCGGTGACGCGGCCATAGCGCTTGACCAGGCCGCGGCCTTTGAGAATGGGCTCGCTCATGCCGATACCTTTCTGATCCATTGGTCCACGGCGACCGCGAAGATGATCAGGACGCCGATCAGGAAGAAGGTCCATTGCGGGTCGGTGCCGACAAGGCGCAGGCCCATCTCGAAGACGCCGACGATCAGCGCGCCGAAGAACATGCCCGCAATGCTGCCGCGCCCGCCGAAGAGGCTGATCCCGCCGATGACGACGGCGGTGATCGACTGGATATTGCCCAACTGCCCGGTCGAGGCGGTGGGCGAGACCGAGCCGAAGCGGCCGATCATCACCCAGCCCGCCACGGCGCAGAACAGGCCCGCCAGCGCATAGACCTGGATCAGGACGCGCTTTGTCGGCACGCCGGCCAGGGCGGCGGCCTCGGGGTCGTCGCCGGTGGCATAGACATGCCGGCCCCAGGCGGTCGAGCGCAGCACATAGGCCAGGGCCGCCACCATCGCGATCATCAGGAAGACCGCGAACAGCACTTTCACCCCGGTGCCGGGCTGGCCGTTGATCGCGACCATCACCGTCTCGACTGTCTTCTGGTCCACGCCCTCGGCCGCGCGGGGCTGGCCGAAGAAGGTCAGGTCATTGCCCCAGAAGCGCAGGATCGGCGCCTTGGCTTCGACATCCGAGGACCGGATCGTCTCATTGGCCGAGAAGATGAAATTCGCGGCCAGCAGGATCTGCCAGGTGCCCAGCGTGACGATGAAGGGCGGCAGTTTCATCCGCGCCACCAGCCAGCCGTTCAGCGCGCCCATGGCCAGGCCGCAGAGAAGGCCGAAGACCACGGCCAGCGCCGGGGGCAGGTGGAAGGTGAAGGAAAAGGCCAGCGGGCCGAACCAGTCGGGCGTGCCGATGGCGACGCCGGTGATGCCGACAAAGCCCATGATGACCGAACAGAAGACCGCGATGGCGCCGACCGACAGGTCGATCCCGGCGGTCAGCACCACCAGGGTCTGCGCGCAGCCCAGGATGCCGACGATGGCGATCTGCTGCAGGATGGTCGACAGCGTGCCGGGTTTGAAGAAATTGTCGGCGGCAAAGCCGAAGACGATCAGCGCCGCGACCAGGACGATCAGCGGCACGGCCGAGGGCGTCTGGTGCAGCCAATGCTGCAGCCGTTTCAGCGCATCGGTGTCGTGCTGGAATTCCGCCACCTTTTCCGAGGCGCCTTTCAGCCCCTCTTCATAGGCGGTCGCGGCCTTTGGATCCGCTGCCATCCTGTCCCCCTTCCACGGCCCGGCAACGCTGGCCGGGGAAAGCCCTGCCCCCGCGGCGGCAGGGGCCTTGCGACAGGGGCGGCGTGGCGCCGCCCCCGCGCTGTCAGTGATCGCGGCGGCGCAGCCGGGCCGTCAGGGGCCCCGCGCGCCTGCCGCTTCGGGCCTGGTGCCTAGCCCCAGCACAGCTCCAGACCCTTGGCCGAGTCGAGCGACTCGACGCCCTCGACCGGCTGGTCGGTGATCAGCGCGACGCCGGTGTCGAAGAAATCCTTGCCCTCGGTGGGCGCGGGCTTCGAGCCATCGGCGGCGAATTTGGCGATCGCCTCGATCCCCAGCGCCGCCATCTGCAGCGGATATTGCTGCGAGGTGGCGCCGATCACGCCGGCCTTCACATCCTCGACCCCCGGGCAGCCGCCATCGACCGAGACGATCAGCGCGGTCTTGCCGGCGGCCTTCAGCGCCTCATAGGCGCCCGCGGCGGCGGGTTCGTTGATCGTATAGACCAGGTTGATGTCGGGGTTCTTGGCCAGAAGCGCTTCCATCGCCTTCAGCCCGCCTTCTTCATTCCCGGCGGTCACTTCATTGCCGACGATGCGCGGATCGGTTTCGTCGCCCCATTTGTTGGCGTCGCCCGTGTCGATGCCGAAGCCGGTCAGGAAGCCCTGATCGCGCAGCACGTCGACCGAGGGCTGGCTGATCGCCAGATCCAAGAGGGCGATCTTGGCATTGGCCGCCTCGGCCCCCATCTTCGCCGCCGCCCATTTGCCGATCAGCTCGCCCGCCTTGAAATTGTCGGTGGCGAAGGTGGCGTCGGCGGCGTCGATCGGTTCCAGCGGCGTGTCCAGCGCGATGACCAGAAGTCCCGCATCCCGCGCGGTCTTGACCGCATCGACGATGGCCTTGGTGTCCGAGGCGGTGATCAGGATCCCCTTGGCGCCATCGGCCACGCAGGCCTCGATCGCGGCGACCTGGCTTTCATGATCGCCGTCGATCTTGCCGGCATAGGATTTCAGCGTCACGCCCAACTCGGCCGCCTTGGCCTCGGCGCCTTCCTTCATCTTCACGAAGAAGGGGTTGGTGTCGGTCTTGGTGATCAGGCAGGCCGATACGCCTTCGGCCAGGGCAGGGGCCCCGGTGCAAAGCGCAAGCGTCGCCGCGCCCAGAAGGGCCTTGGTGCTGTATTTCATCTTCATCCTCCCATGGGCGGGCACTTTGCGGCCCGGCTCCGGTGTCGGCGCAGCCCTGTACCTCCGCTGCGTCAGGGTCAGGTAAGCCGATTCCCGGCGAGGGGTCAAGATAAATAAATCACTCTGATTTATTATTGACAGAGCGCCGCTTTCCTTCGCAATCTGACGCGAAATCGCGCAGGGCGGCAGGCCCGGCGCCCAAGCCGTGAAAGGGCTGAGATGCTGATCGGTATACCTGCGATCCTGGGGCCCGAGTTGTTGTTCACGCTGCGCGGCATGGGCCATGGCGACGAGATCGCGCTGGTCGACGGGAATTTTCCCGCGGTCGAGGCGGCGCGGCGGCTGGTGCGCGCCGATGGGCTGGCGCTGCCCGATCTGCTGGAGGCGGTGCTGGCGGTGATGCCGCTGGACCGGGCGGTGCCGGGCGGGGCGATCTTTCGCGCGGCCGAGGGGAACGACCCGGCCCGCGCCGCGGCGATCCACCACCGGATCGACGCGGTCTGCGCGCGGATGGCGCCGGATTTCACCGTCACCGCGCTGGACGGCGCGGCCCTGTATCCGCGCATCCGCGCCGCCCATGCGCTGGTTGCCACCGGCGAGCGGGCGCTTTATGCCAATGTGATCCTGCGCAAGGGGGTGATCGACCCATGAGCCCGCCCCCGTTGTCGCCTTTGGCGGCCGAGACACTGGCCGTTCCCGGGGCCGAGCCTTCGGCCGACCGTGCCGCTTTGGGCACCGAGGATCAGGGCCTGCGCGGATCGAACCAGTCGGGGATGCGGGCGCATAACGAAAAGCTGGTGCTGACGCTGGTGCGCCAGCAGGGCGCGCTGGCGAAATCGGATATCGCGCGGATGACGGGCCTGTCGGCGCAGACCGTGTCGGTGATCATGCGCGGGCTGGAGCAGGACGGGCTTCTGTTGCGGGGCGAGCCGGTGCGCGGGCGGATCGGCCAGCCCTCGGTGCCGATGTCGCTGAACGCGGAAGGCGCGTTTTTCGCTGGGCTGAAGGTCGGGCGACGCTCGGCCGACCTGGTGCTGGTGGATTTCCTGGGCCGGATCCGCGCGGCCGAGCGGCAGGTCTACCGCTATCCGACGCCCGATGCCGTGACCCGTTTCGTGGCCGAGGCCTGGCCGCGGCTGGCGGCGGGGCTGGCGCCCAAGCTGCGCGACCGGGTGATGGGCATGGGCGTGGCGATGCCGTTCCAGCTGTGGAACTGGGTGGCGATCCTGGGCGCGCCGCAGGCGGAGATGGATGCCTGGCGGTCGCGCGATCTGGGCGCCGATCTGGCGGCGCTGACCGGGCTGCCGGTCTATGTGCAGAACGATGCCACCTCGGCCTGCGGGGCGGAACTGGTGTTCGGCACCGGCGACCGGCCGCGGGATTTCCTGTATTTCTACTTCGGCACCTTCATCGGCGGCGGGCTGGTGATGAATGGCCAGCTGTTCCTGGGCCGCAGCGGCAATGCGGCGGGCGTGGGGCCGATGCAGGTGCCCGGGCCCGATGGCCGGCCGCAGCGGCTGCTGGAATTGGCCTCGATGTCGGTCCTGGCCGAGGCGATGGACCGCGCGGGCGAGCCGAGCGAGCATCTGTGGGAACAGAACGCGGTCTGGCAGGTATCGGACCGGGTGCTGTCGCCCTGGCTGGACCAGGCGGCGCGGGGGCTGGCGCATGCGGCGCTGAACGCCTGCGCGCTGATCGAGCTGGAAGCGGTGGTGATCGACGGCTGGATGCCGCCCGAGATCCGCGCCGATCTGGTGCGGCGCACCGAATCCGCGCTTTTGGGGCTGGATCTGGCCGGGATCGACCCGCCTATGATCCGGGCGGGCTCGGTCGGGGCGGATGCCCGCGCCCTGGGCGCGGCGGCAATTCCGCTGTCGCAGCGCTATCTGATCGACCAGAACGCGCCGACACGGGAAGGCTAGGGCCCGGGAAGCATTGGCGCGGCCGTCAGCCGTTCGGCGTCATCGACTTGCGCTGCCGGCTGCGCTCCAGCCCCAATTGCCGTTCACGCCAGATGATCAGGATCCCCGCCGCCACCACCAGCGCCGCCCCGCCCAGCATGGGCCTGGTGGGCATTTCGGCGAAGACGAACCAGCCGATCGCCAGGGCGAACAGCATCGAGGCATAGTCGAAGGGCGCCACCAGCGAGGCATCGGCCTCGCGGTAGCTGGAGGTCAGCAGGATCTGCCCGATCCCGCCCAAAAGCCCGGCCCCGATCAGCAAGGCCGTCTCGGTCGGGCTGGGCCAGACCCAGCCGAAGGGGATCGTGGTCAGCGACAGCAGGGTCGAGGTGACCGAGAACCAGAAGACGATGGTCGCGGTGCGTTCGTTCATCACCAGCTTGCGCACGAAGACCTGGGCCAGCGCGGCAAAGACCGCGCCCCCCAGCACCAGCGCCGCGCCGAAGGCGTCGCGGTAATCGGCCGTACCGCCCGACAGGACCGACAGGCGCGGCGACAAGACGATCAGCACGCCCGTCAGCCCCAGCGCGACCGCGGTGATGCGGAAGGCGCGCACCTCTTCGCCCAGGAACATCGCGGCGAAGATCACCGTCAGCAGCGGGGCGGCATAGCCGATCGCCGTGACCTCGGGCAGGGGCAGGTAGCCCAGGCCGGCAAAGCCCAGCCCCATCGCCATCGTGCCCAGAAAGCCGCGCCAGAAATGCCCGAACGGGTCTTCGGTCTTCAGCCCGGCCGGAAGCTCGCGCTGCCAGGCCAGCCAGGCCAGGATCACCGGCAGGGCGAAGAAGGATCGGAAGAACACCGCCTGCCCGCCGGGCACATGCGCCGCCGTGGCCTTGATCATCGACGACATGACGATGAACACCAGCACAGAGCCAAGCTTCAGGGCGATGCCGCGCAGCGGGCGCGCAAGGGGCCTTTCATCCATGGGTTCATGTTTCACGTCCGGCGCCCTGCCGCAATCCCTCTGGACCTTGGGCCGGCTTCGGGCTTCTGTTGCGAAAAGGAGTGTCGCCATGCCCGAGCTTTCCGATCTGATCGACCAGGGCCGCGGGATCGCGCCGGCCGATCTGGTGCTGAAGGGCGGGCGGGTGTTCGACCTGATCACCGGGGAATTGGTGGAAAGCGATGTGGCGATCTGCGGCGATACGATCATCGGCGTCTTCGGCAGCTATCAGGGCCGCGAAGAGGTTGACGTCTCGGGCCGGATCCTGGTGCCGGGCTTCATCGACACGCATCTGCATATCGAATCCTCGCTGGTCACCCCGCATGAGTTTGACCGCTGCGTCGGCCCGCGCGGCGTGACGACGGCGATCTGCGACCCGCATGAGATTGCCAATGTCTGCGGTCTGACCGGGATCCACTATTTCCTGGACAGCGCCGCCCAGACGCTGATCGACATCCGGGTGAACCTGTCCTCCTGCGTGCCCTCGACCCATATGGAAACCGCGGGCGCCCGGCTTGAGGCCGCGGATCTGGTGCCGCTGATGGATCACCCCAAGGTCATCGGCCTGGCCGAGTTCATGAACTTCCCAGGCGTCTTGATGAAGGATCCGGGCTGTCTGGCCAAGCTGCAGGCCTTTCGCGGCCGGCATATCGACGGCCATGCGCCCTTGCTGCGCGGAAACGATCTGAACGGCTATATCTCGGCCGGCATCCGCACCGAGCATGAGGCGACGACGGCCGAAGAGGGGCTCGAGAAGCTGCGCAAGGGGATGCGGGTCCTGATCCGCGAAGGCTCGGTCTCGAAGGATCTGCACGCGCTGGCGCCTTTGCTGACCGAACGCCATGCGCCCTATCTGTGCCTGTGTACCGATGACCGGAACCCCTTGGACATCGCCGAACATGGCCATCTGGATTACATGATCCGCACCGCGATCGCGCTGGGCGCGCCGCCTCTGGCGGTCTACCGCGCCGCCAGCCTGTCGGCGGCCGAGGCCTTCGGGCTGAAGGATCGCGGGCTGATCGCGCCGGGCAAACGCGCCGATATCGCGGTGATCGACGGGCTGGAAAGCTGCCAGGCCGAGATGGTCTTCGCCTCGGGGCGCCGCCTGACACCGCAGGCCTTCGCCAGCCGCGCGACCACGCCCCCCGTGGCGCGGCACTCGGTCAAGGCCCCGCCGGTGACGGCGCAGGATTTCCGCACCGGCGGCAACCGGGCCGAAACCCCGGTGATCGGCATCCTGCCCGGCAAGATCATCACCGAACATCTGACCTATGACATCCCGCCGATGGATGGCGACAAACGCCCCGATCTGGCCCGCGATCTGGTGAAGATCGCGGTGATCGAACGCCACGGCAAGAACGGCAACCGGGCGACGGGCTTTGTGAAGGGCTTCGGGCTGAAGCGCGGCGCCATCGCCTCGACCGTGTGCCATGACCACCACAACATCGCGGTGGTGGGCGCCGATTATGCCGATATGGCGCTGGCGGCGAACCGGCTGGGCCAGATCGAGGGCGGTTTCGTGGTGGTCGAAGGCGGCAAGGTGCTGGCCGAACTGGCGCTGCCGGTGGCCGGGCTGATGAGCCTGAACCCGTTTGAACAGGTGCGCGACGATCTGATCGCCCTGCGCGCCGCCGCCCGCAGCCTTGAGGTCACGCTGGAAGAACCCTTCCTGCAGCTGGCCTTTCTGGCCCTGCCGGTGATCCCGCATCTGAAGATCACCGATCACGGCCTGGTCGATGTCGACCGCTTCGAGGTGATCCCATGAGCCGGATCTGGCACAATCCCGCCTGTTCCACCTCGCGCAAGGCGCTGGCGGCCTTGCAGGCGGCGGGCGAGACGCCCGAGGTGATCCTTTATCTGAAACAGGGCTGGACCGAACCGCAGCTGCGCGCGCTTTTCGCCGCGGCCGGGCTGACCCCGCGCCAGGCGCTGCGGGTCAAGGGCACGCGCGCGGCCGACCTGGGCCTGACCGATCCCGACACCTCGGACGCGGCAATCCTGGCCGCCATGCTGGCCGAGCCTGCGCTGGTCGAACGCCCCTTCGTCGCCACCGCCCGCGGCACCCGGCTTTGCCGCCCCTTCGAACGACTGGCCGAGATCCTGCCCTGATCCTGCCGCCCCGCAACCGGCCCCCGGGCCCCAGAATCGCTCGTCCCGCTTTCATCTGTCTGTAAATATACAGGGGTCCGGGGCAGAGCCCCGGCGGGGAAAGCCAGGCAGGCGGCCGGGGGGAACCCCCTGGCCCCCACCGCCCGAACCAGGGAGACGCCATGTTCGCCATTGTCACCGCCGGGGTCTCGGCCATTGGCCGGCCGCTGGTTCTGGGCCTGGCCCGGGCCGGCTATCGGATAGCCTTCACCCATCTGGACGCCGCCGCCGCGGCCCGGGCGCTGGCCGATGAGGTGGCGGCGCTGGGCGGGCAGGCGCGCGGATGGCAGGCCGATGCGGGCGACGAGGCCGCGGTCCAGGCCTTCCATGCCGAAGCCGCCGACTGGGCCGGCACCGCGCCCGATGCGCTGGTGAACAATGCCGGGATCCAGACCTGGGCGCCGCTTCTGGAGCTGCGCGTCGAGGATTGGGACGCGGTCCTGCGCACCAATCTGCGCGGCGCCTTCCTGAACACCCAGGCCGCCGGCCGGGCCATGCTGGCGGCCGGAAAACCCGGCGCCATCGTCAACCTGGGCTCGGGCTGCAACAAGCTCGCCTTCCCGCGGCTCGTGGATTACACCGCCTCGAAGGGCGGGATCGAGCAGTTCACCAAGGTCGCCGCGGTGGAACTGGGCCCGCATCGCATCCGCGTCAACTGCCTGGCCCCCGGGGCGATCGCCACCGAACGCACCGCCGTCGAGGCGGGCGATTATGCCGCCACCTGGGCCCGGGTCACGCCGCTGCGCCGGGTGGGCCAGCCCGAGGATCTGGTCGGGCCCCTGCTGTTTCTTCTGTCCGACGCCGCCGCCTTCGTCACCGGCCAGACGCTTTGGGTCGATGGCGGCGCCTTCACCCAGGCCAATTGGCCCTATGAGGTATCTCCCTGATGCGCAGCCTGCTTTGCTACGGCGATTCCAACACCCATGGCACCCGGCCGATGACCAGCCTGGCCGGCAATGGCCGTTTCCCGCGGGACCAGCGCTGGACCACCCGTCTGGCCGGGCTGCTGCCCGATTGGGAGGTGATCGCCGAAGGCCATCCGGGCCGCACCGTGTTGCATGACGATCCGGTCGAGGGTGCGCATCGGAACGGCATGCGGGTTCTGCCGGCGATCCTGGAAAGCCACAAGCCCATCGATCTGGTGCTGCTGATGCTGGGCACCAATGACCTGAAGCAGCGCTTCTCGGTCAGTGCGATGGACATCGCCCTGTCGCTTGAGGCGATGATCCGCTTCATCCGCCGCAGCGAGACGGGGCCGGGCGGTGCGGCGCCGCAGGTGCTGCTGGTCGCCCCGCCGCCGATCCTGGAAACCGGCTGCCTGGCCGAGATCTTCGCCGGCGGTGCGGCGAAATCGCAGGGGCTGGCCGCGCGCATTGCGACGGTTGCGCAGCGCCAGGGCGTGGGCTTTCTGGATGCGGGGCAGGTGGTGTCCGTGTCGCCCGTGGACGGCATCCATTACGAGCCCGAGGCCCAGCCCGCCCTGGCCCAGGCCTTCGCCGAGGCGATCCGGGGCCTGAGCCCGTAACCCGCGGCGGGCGCGGGTTAGGTACAGCCTAACCCGTGCTGCGCCATCCGGTTCTTTTTCCAAAGATGACTCCGCGATTAATCTCGACCTGCTGCCTGCCGACCCGCCTGACGACCCGCCTTCCCGCCCCGCCGTTTCGCCCGGCCTTCCTCGCCCGGTCCACCCCCTTCGCTGTGGAGCCCCGCCATGACCCGCCACGACCCCGACCTGTCGCCGATCGACGAACTGCGCGCCAATGTGGCGCAACCCTTCGAACGCGCCTCGGCCATGCCGAAATCGGTCTATGTGTCGGAAGATTTCGCCCGGGCCGAGCAGACCCATATCTTCGCCCGCGAATGGCTGTGCGCCGGCCGGGCCGATGCGCTGCAGGCGCCGGGCGATTACATGACGATGGAGATCGCCGGCGAGCCGATCATCATCCTGCGCGACCGCGAGGGCCAGCTGCGCGGCATGTCGAATGTCTGCCGCCACCGGATGTCGACGCTTCTGGAAGGCCGCGGCAATACCCGCTCGATCGTCTGCCCCTATCACGCCTGGACCTACAACCTGGACGGAACCCTGCGCGGCGCCCCGGCGATGGCGCTGAACGAATCGTTCTGCAAGGACCAGATCGCCCTGCCGCAGGTGCGCGTCGCCGATTGGCTGGGCTGGATCATGGTCACGCTGAACCCCGACGCGCCCGATCCGGCGCTGGTCTTGAAGGATGTCGAAAGCCTGGTCGGCTATCTGGACATGGCCAGCTATCAGGAACACTTCCGCCAGGAATTCCGCTGGAACACCAACTGGAAGGTGCTGGCCGAGAATTTCATGGAAAGCTACCACCTGCCGGTCTGCCATGCCGGCACGATCGGCGGCACGGTGGATCTTCTGAAGATGACCTGCCCCGAGGGCTTTCCCGCCTTCAACTATCACTGGATCGTCAAGAACGAGTCCCTGCCGCTGAGCCTGGCCCATCCGGCCAATACCACGCTTGCCGGCGATCAGCGCCGGGTGACCTGGCTTCTGTCGATCTACCCCTCGCTGCTGATCACCCTGACGCCCGGCTATTTCTGGTATCTCTGCCTGACGCCCGACGGGCCGGATCATGTGAAGGTGCTGTACGGCGGCGGGATGAGCGCGGATTGGTGCGCCGATCCGCAGGCGGCCACGCATCTGGCGCAGCTGCGCGCCTTGCTGGACGATGTGAATGTCGAGGACAAGGGCTGCGTCGAGCGGGTGTTCCGCGGATTGAAGGCGGGGCTGTCGGCGCCGGGGGCGCTGTCGCATCTGGAACGGCCGAATTACGAATTCGCCTCGTGGATCGCGGCGCGCATGCCCGAGGCCGGGGAAAAGCGGCAGGGGTAAATGAAAATTCATATCTCCGGGACAGGATTGCGGTGATCGCCGTCAATCCCTCGCCGCGTTTCGGCCGCGGCCCGGTGGCGCCTGCGCGCCGCCGGAAGCTCGGAAAGGGCCGCTCCATGTCCATGCATCCTGCCGGGCCGCGCGCGCCTGTGTCGCCCGAAACCCTGCGCGAGCAGTTTCTGGGCGCCATGTCGCGCGCGGTCCAGACGGTGAATGTCGTCACCTCGGACGGGCCTGCGGGCCGGGTCGGGATGACGGTCTCGGCGATGACCTCGGTCTCCGCCGATACGGCGCTGCCGACGCTGCTGGTCTGTCTGAACCAGGCGGCCAGGGCCACGCCCGCGGTGCTGGAAAACGGCCGCTTCGTGGTGAATGTGCTGCGCGACGATCAGGCCTATATCGCCGATGCCTTTGCGGGGCGGCTGCGCAACCGGCTGGCCGACAGATTCTCGGTCACCGACTGGGCGGCGATGCCCTCGGGCCTGCCGCGGGTGGCCCGGCCCTTGGCGGCCTTCGATTGCCGGCTGGCCAGCGCCTCGCTGATCGGCACCCATCATGTGATCACCGGCGAAGTGGCGGCGATTCATCAGGCGCCGGCCGGCCAGCCGCTGCTGTACACCCATCGCCATTACGGCAGCCCGGGGCATTTCGGCGCCGATCCCGACGATCGGGCGCTGGGCCAGGCGCCGCAGGGCCGGCTGTCTTTCGCCTATTTCCACAGTTTCGGCCCGCATGTCCTGCCGGAATTGCTGCGGCGCCTGGCGGCCGAGGGGCCGATCGAGATCAGCCTGATCGAAGGCGACCAGCGCCGGGTCGAAGCCGCGCTTCTGGCCGGCGAGGCCGAGCTGGCGATGATCTATGACATGGGCATCAGCCCCGATCTGATCCCGATCCCGCTGACCGATATCGTGCCCTATGTGCTGCTGCCGGCCGCGCATCCGCTGGCACGCGCCCCGGGGCTCAGCGCGGCCGATCTGGCGCAGGAGCCGATGATCCTGCTGTCGACGCCGCCCAAAGACGGCTATTTCCTGCGCCTGATGCGCGCCGGCGGGGTGGAGCCGAAGATCGCCTTCCGCAGCACCAGCTTCGAGATGGTGCGCGGGCTGGTGGGGCAGGGCCTGGGCGTGGCGCTTCTGGCAACCCGGCCGGCGGCGACGATCAGCTATGACGGCCATCCACTGGCCGCCGTGCCCTTCATCACCGACGAGCCGCCCGGCCGGATCGTGCTGGCCTGCCGGCCGGGCACCCCGCTTTCGCCCGCGGCCGAACGTTTCGCGCTGCTGGCGCAGGACCATTTCGCAACCGACGCCTGAACGACAGGCAGGAAGGACCACCATGGCGCACTATCGCCACCGCAAGTTCAACACCAAGGACACCTACCCCGAGCAGCGGCTCGACAATGATCTCGCACAGGCCGTGGTGGCCAAGGGCGGCACGACGATCTTCCTGCGCGGCCAATGCCCGCAGGATCTGGACACGGCGAAGAACATCGACAGCCATGACCCGGTCGAACAGACCCATAAGGTGATGCAGAACATCCGCCAGCTGGTCGAGGAATGCGGCGGCAGGATGGAACATGTGACCAAGCTGGTGGTCTATCTGACCGATGTGCGCCACCGCGAGGCGGTCTATCGCACCATGGGCGAATATATCCGCGGCGTGCATCCGGTCTGCACCGGGCTGACCGTGGTGGCGCTGGCCCGCCCCGACTGGCTGGTCGAGATCGACGCGACCGCCGTCATCCCCGATTGATCTGATCCGGCGGATTTTCCCAGACCGACCCCCGGGGGTTTCACACCCCCGGGGCCTGCCACAAGAGGCCGAACATGACCTTCTCGCTTCTCGCCCGCTGCGCCCGGACCGGACAGTTCGGCATGGTGATCTCGTCTTCCTCGCCCGCCGTGGCGGCGCGCTGCGCCCATGCAAGGGCCGGGGTGGGGGTTGCCGCCACGCAGAACATCACCGATCCCGCGCTGGGCCCTCGGCTGCTGGATCTGATGGAGCAGGGCGCCAGCGCGCCCGAGGCCATGGCACGGGTCCTGGCCGAGGCGCCCTTTGTCGACTATCGCCAGCTGATGTGCATCGACCGCGCCGGGCGGGTGGCCAGCCATTCCGGGGCGAAGACCCTGGGCGTCTGGGCGCTGGCCGAGGGGGCGGGCGTGGTGGCGGGCGGCAATCTTCTGGCCGGGCCGGGCGTGCCGGCGGCGATGGTGGCGGGGTTCGAAGCGGCGGGCGGGGAGTTCGGCGACCGGCTGGTCGCCGCTTTGCAGGCGGGCGCCGCCGCCGGGGGTGAGGCGGGGCCGGTGCATTCGGCGGGGCTGCTGATCGTCGACCGGGAAAGCTGGCCCCTGGCCTCGCTGCGCTGCGACTGGGACGAGGCGGCGCGGCCGATCGAGGCGGTGGCGCGGGCCTGGGCGGTCTATGCGCCGCAGATGGCGGCCTATGTGCAGCGCGCCCGCGACCCGCGCGAGGCGCCGTCTTACGGGGTGCCGGGCGACGAATAGCGGCGCGATTCGCATTTGACGGCGCCGCCCGCGCCGCTAGCGTGGCGCCATGGCGCTGCGCTTCACCTTGAGACAATTGGAATATCTGGTCGCCGTGGGCGAGACCGGCTCGATCGCCGCCGCGGCGGATCGGGTCAATGTCTCGTCGCCCTCGATCTCGGCCGCGATTGCGCAGCTGGAACAGGAATTCGGCCTGCCCCTGTTCGTGCGCCGCCATGCCCAGGGCCTGTCGCCCACGCAAGGCGGGCGGCAATTCGTGGCCGAGGCGCGGGCGGTTCTGGCGGCGGCGGGGCGGTTGAACGATCTGGCCAATGCGATCACCGGCCAGGTGCGCGGGCCCTTGAACGTCGCCTGTCTGCAGACCTTCGCCCAGGTCGTGTTGCCGGGGCTGCGGCGGTCGTTCACCGCGCGCTACCCCGAGGTCGATTTCCACCAGTTCGAGCGCCATCAGGCCGAGATCTTCGACGGGCTGCGCCAGGCGCGCTTCGATTGCGCGCTGACCTATGATCTTGATATCCCGCCGGATCTGGAGTTTCAGCCTTTGCTGACCCTGCCGCCCTATGCGCTTTTGCCGAAAGATCACCCGCTGGCCGCGCGCGATCAGGTCACCGCGCAGGATCTGGCGCCGCTGCCGATGGTGATGCTGGATCTGCCCTTTTCGACCGATTATTTCCTGCAGGTCTTCCGTCCGCACGGGCTGCGGCCGCATGTGGTGGAGCGGACGCGGGATATCGGGGTGATGCGGGCGATGGTGGCGAATGGCTTTGGCTATTCGATCGCCAATATCCGCCCCGCGCCCGAGATCGCGCCCGATGGCCAGCCGCTGGTGATGGTGCCGATCGCCGGGGTCGCGTCGCTGACGCTGGGTCTGGTTCTGGCCGAGGGCGGGCGCGGCGCGCTGGTGATCCGGGCCTTCCTGGACCATTGCCGCGCGACGCTGGCCCCGGGGGCGGGCGGATGAGTTCGGCCCTGATCGTGGCGCATGGCCAGCCCTCGGATCCGCAGCCCGCCTCGGCCGCGCTGCAGGGCCTGGCCGCGCGGGTGGCGGCGCTGCTGCCCGGCTGGCAGGTGGGCGCCGCCACTTTGGCCGAGCCGGGGGCCCTGGCCCGGGCGGCCGCGGCCCAGCCGCCGGGGCGGATCTTTCCCTTGTTCATGGCCGGCGGCTGGTTCACCCGCGCAGCCATTCCCGCGCGGCTGGCCGAGGCGGGCGTGACCGGCTGGCAGATGCTGGAACCCTTTGGCTGCGATCCGGCCGTGCATGATCTGGCGCTGCGCATCGTCGCGGAACAGGGCGGGGGCGAGGTCCTGCTGGCGGCGCATGGCAGTTTCAAATCGCCGGTGCCCGCCGCGATTGCCCAGGCGCTGGCGCGGCGGATCGGGGCGGAAACCGGCTGCCGGGCCGAGGCGGCCTTCATCGACCAGGCGCCGCGGCTGGCGCAGGCCCGCGGCTGGGGGGCGGGGGCGCTTTGCCTGCCCTTCTTCGCCATGGCGGGCGGCCATGTCGAGACCGACCTGCCCGCCGCCCTGGCCGAGGCGGGTTTTGCCGGTGCGGTGCTGCCGCCCCTGGGGCTGGACCCGCGCGTGCCGGGCCTGATCGCCGCGGCCTTGCGCCAGCCCCGGTCGCTCTGCGGCAGCTGCCGTTTTCGCGGCGATTGAGCCCATGGACAGAGAAAGGCCGAATTGGTAAGCGAACCGAACCAAAATCGGGAGTCATCGGCCATGCCCGTCATCACCTGCATCGAAGATCTGAAGCGCCTGCACCGCAAGCGCACGCCGAAGATGTTCTGGGATTATTGCGAATCCGGCAGCTATACCGAGCAGACCTTCCGCGAGAACAGTTCAGATTTCGCCCGCATCCGCCTGCGCCAGCGCGTGGCGCGCGACCTGTCGGAGCGCGATGTCTCGGGGCAGATGCTGGGCCGGGAGGTGACGATCCCGGTGGCGCTGGCGCCGGTGGGCTCGACCGGGATGCAGCATCCCGATGGCGAGATCCACGCTGCCCGCGCGGCGGCGAAATTCGGCGTGCCCTTCACCCTGTCGACCATGTCGATCTGTTCGATCGAGGATGTGGCGGCGCATAGCCCGGATCCGTTCTGGTTCCAGCTGTATGTGATGCGCGACGAGGATTTCGTCGATGCGATCATCGAGCGGGCCAAGCGGGCCAATTGCTCGGCCCTGGTGCTGACGCTGGATCTTCAGGTGCTGGGCCAGCGCCACAAGGATCTGAAGAACGGGCTGACCAGCCCGCCCAAGCCGACGATTCCGAACCTTCTGAACATCGCCACCAAGCCGCGCTGGGCCCTGGCCATGGCGAAGACGCCGCGCCGGCAGTTCCGCAACATCGTGGGCCATGTGAAGGGCGTCACCGATCTGGCCGACCTGACCGCCTGGACGAATGAGCAGTTCGACCTGAAGCTGGACTGGAAGAAAGTGGCGCGGATCCGCAACCAATGGGGCGGCAAGCTGGTGATGAAGGGCATTCTCGACGCCGAGGATGCGCAGATGGCGGTCGACAATGGCGCCGATGCGATTGTCGTGTCGAACCATGGCGGGCGGCAGCTGGACGGGGCGCTGTCCTCGATCCGCATGCTGCCCTCGGTGGTGCGCGCGGTGGGCGGCAAGACCGAGATCTGGCTGGATTCCGGCATCCGCTCGGGCCAGGACGTGCTGAAGGCGCTGGCCCTGGGTGCGACGGGCACGATGATCGGGCGGGCCTATATCCACGGCCTGGGCGCCATGGGCGAGGCGGGGGTGACCCGCGCGCTTGAGGTGATCCGCAAGGAGATGGACATCACCATGGCGCTGTGCGGCGAGCGGGACATCCGCCAGTTCGGCCGCCACAACCTGCTGGTGCCGCAGGATTTCGAAGGCAGCTGGGCTTAAGGCGGCGGGGGCATTGGCCCGAGGCAGGCAAATGAGGGCACGATGATTGACCATATGGGGATTAGCCCGGCCGAGATCGGCCGCGCGCGGGCCTTCTACGATGCGGCGCTGGCGCCTTTGGGCCTGGCGGTGGTGATGGAGGTCACGGCCGAACAGACCGGCGGCTATCACGGCATCGGCTATGGGGCGGGGCGCAAGCCGGTGTTCTGGCTGTCCAGCGACAGCCGCCGTAGCCTGCCCGAAGGGCCGCGCGGGGCGGGGCTGCATGTCGCGCTTGAGGCGCCCAGCCGGGCCGCCGTCGACGCGTTCTATGCCGCGGCGATGGCCCAGGGCGGGCGCGACAATGGAGCGCCGGGGATCCGCGCGCATTATCACCCCAACTATTATGCGGCCTTCGTGATCGACCCGGACGGGGTCAATCTGGAAGCCGTCTGCCAGAAACCGGAATAGCGGCGGCGCGCCTGGGGGCGGGGCTGGCTCGGCTCTTGCTTTTTGATCAAATTATGCGGCATAACCGGCGCGTTGAACGGGGAACCGCCATGTCAGCCGCATTGATTGCCGGGGTCGATCCTGCCCGCCTTGCAGCGCTTGCCGCGCGCGAGGCGGCCCTTTACGCCGCCGCCCGCCCCAAATCCGCGAAGGCGCTGGCCAAGGGGGCGGGGGTGTTCCTGTCGGGCGTGCCGATGCATTGGATGGCCGATTGGCCGATGCCGCATCTGCCGCTGATCGACCGGGCCGAAGGCGCCAAGATCACCGATATCGACGGCCATGTGCTGGACGATTTCTGTCTGGGCGATACCGGCAGCATGTTCGGCCACTCGCCGCCGCCGGTGGCCCGGGCGATCCGCCGCCAGGCCCGCCATGGCCTGACCTATATGCTGCCCAGCGAAACCGCGCTGAAGGCCGGCGCGCTGCTGTGCGAACGCTTCGGCGCCTTCCGCTGGCAGATCGCCACCACGGCCACCGACGCCAACCGCTTCGCCCTGCGTGTCGCCCGCGCAATCACCGGGCGGCCCAAGGTTCTGGTCTTCAACGGCTGCTATCATGGCACCGTGGATGACGCGATGGTCACGCTGGACGCGCAGGGCCGCACCGTGACCCGGCCGGGCCTGCTGGGCCAGGCCGCCGATCTGTCGCTGGTGGCAACCTGCTGCGAATTCAACGATCTGTCCGCGGTCGAGGCGGCGCTGGCCACGGGCGAGATCGCCGCCATCCTGACCGAGCCGGTGATGACCAATTCCTGCATGGTCCTGCCGCAGGCCGGGTTCCATGACGGGCTGCGCCAGCTGTCGCGCCATTATGGGGCGCTGCTGATCATCGATGAGACGCATACGATTTCCTCGGGCCTGGGCGGCTACAGCCGGGTGCATTCGCTGTCGCCCGACATCTTTGTCGTCGGAAAATGCGTGGCGGGCGGCATGCCCACCGCGGTCTGGGGCCTGACCGAGGCGGTGGCGCAGCGCTATGAGGCGGCGAATGCCGACCGCCCCTCGGGCCATTCCGGCATGGGCACCACGCTGTCGGCGAACCCGATGCAATTCGCCTGCCTGGCCGCCAATCTGGCCGAGGTGATGACGCCCGAAGCCTATGCCCATATGGAAAAGGGCGCCGAGCGTCTGTCGCATGGGCTGGCCGCCGCGATCGACCGGCACAAGGCGCCCTGGCATGTGGTGCGTGTGGGCGCCCGGGTGGAATTCATCTGCGCCCCCGGCCCGTTGCAGAACGGCGCCCAGGCGGCGCAGGCGCATCAGCCCGCGCTGGAAGCGGCGCTGCATACCGGGCTGGTGAATCGCGGCTCGCTGATCGCGCCCTTCCACAACATGATGCTGGTCAGCCCGGTCACCCGAAAACGCCAGATCGACCGGCTGATCGCCAATTTCAACGCCCTTCTGACCGACCTTTTCGCCTGAGTATCCCTGACATGACCCCCCCTGCCGCCGACCCGACGCAAAGCCCCTCGGGCTCTACCCTGGCCGAAGCCGAGGCCTTTCTGGCCGCCCATCCCGAGATCGAGGCCTTCGACATCGTCCTGCACGATTCGAACGGCATCGGGCGGGGCAAGATCATCCGCCGGCATGAATTGCTGTCCTTCTACAAATCCGGCCGGCATCTGCCGATCTCGATCCTGGGCCTGGATATCTGCGGCGAGGATGTCCACGAGACCGGGCTGATCTGGGATCAGGGCGATGGCGATCTGCGCGCCTGGCCGATCCCCGGCTCGCTTGTCGCGCTGCACAACACCACGCCGCCGCGCGGCGAAGTGCTGATGTCGATGTATACGCTGGACGGCGCGCCCATGACCTCGGACCCGCGCCATGCCCTGCGCGCCCAGGTCGATGCGCTGGCGGCCGAGGGCCTGCATCCGGCCGGCGCCTTCGAGCTGGAATTCTTCCTTCTCGACAATCAGCGTGGCGCCGATGGCAAGATGCAGCCGGCGCGCGACGTGCTGGACGGAAGGTCCAGCCGCAAGACCGAAGTCTATTCGGTCGACCATCTGCATGGCATGCTGCCCCTGTTCAACGATATCTATGCCGGGGCGAAGCTGGCCGGGATCACCGCCGAGACGATGATTTCAGAATATGCGCCGGGCCAGTACGAGCTGACGCTGCATTACCGCACCGATGTGATGCAGGCGGCCGATGATCTGATGCGGCTGAAGCGCATCGTCCGCGCCCAGGCCCGCGCCCATGGCGTGACCGCCTGTTTCATGGCCAAGCCAAACGAGAACTATGCCGGCTCGGGGATGCATTTCCATGTCTCGATGCTGGACGATGCGGGCAAGAACGTCTTCGTCGAGACGGTCGAGGGCGAATGGAACCCCACGCTTCTGCACGCTCTGGGCGGGCTGAAAGAGACGATGGCGGAATCGATGCTGGTCTTCGCGCCGCATGCCAATTCCTGGCGCCGCTTTGCCGCGCAAAGCTATGCGCCGGTCTCGCTGAGCTGGGGGGTCAACAACCGCTCGGTCGCGCTGCGGATCCCGGCGGGCGACATCAAGGCGCGGCGGATCGAGCATCGCCCGGCGGGGGTGGATTCGAACCCCTATCTGGTCGCCGCCACGGTTCTGGCCGGCATTCGCAAGGGCCTGCGCGAGGGCATCGACCCAGGCCCTGAGACCACCGGCAATGCCTATGAAGACACCGCGGAAGGCACGATCCCGACCGATTGGAAATCGGCCATCGACGCCGCCCGCCGGTCGGCGTTTCTGAAGGACGCGCTGGGCGAGGACATGCACCGCACCTTCACCGCGATCAAGGCGGCGGAATATGCGCGGGTGATGCGGACCGTCTCGGAAGTCGATTTCGACCTGTATCTGCATACGGTGTAAGGGGGGCGCTGCCCCCCTCGGCCTGCGGCCTCACCCCCCGGGATATTTGGACAGAGAGGAAGGGCCGAAGAAAACAGGGTCGGCTTTCCTCTGAGCAAAAATATCCCCGCCAAAATATCCCCAGCGGAGGCGCAGGCCGGGGCCGGGCGCGCGCGCGGGGCTAAAGCCCCAGCGCCTGGCGCAGGAAGGCATAGCCCAGCGCCTGTTCGGCCGCCTTCTCATGGCTTGCCCCGCCGCCGCCATGGCCGCCCTGATGTTCGTAATAGAAGGGCGCATGGCCCGCGGCCTTCAGCGCCGCGGCGAAGCGGCGGGAATGCGACGGGTCGACCCGGTCATCGCGATGCGAGGTGTCGATGAGCGCGGCGGGCAGGGGGCCCTTGGGCACGTTGTGAACCGGCGAATAGGCGCGCAGCCAGGCGCGATCCTCGGCCCGGTCCGGATCGCCATATTCGTCGATCCAGCCGCGCCCGGCCGGGAAATGCGCGAAGCGCAGCATGTCCATCACGCCCACACTGGCCCAGACCGCGCCGAAATCCTGCGGATAGCGGGTCAGCATCACCCCGCACAAAAGCCCGCCATTCGAGCCGCCATGGCAGGCGATCCGCTCGCGCCGGGTGATCCCCCGCGCCACAAGATCGCGGGCGACGGCCACGAAATCTTCAAAGGCCTTGTCGCGCCCGGCGCCCTTGGCCTGCAGATGCCAGGCCGGCCCCAGCTCGGCCCCGCCGCGGATATAGGCGATCACATAGGCCGCGCCGCGTTCGATCCACAGCTTGCCGGTGACCGGATCATGCCAGGGCCCCAGGCTGACGCCGAAACCGCCATAGCCATATTGCAGCACCGGCAGATCGCCGCGCCCGGCATGCCCCTTGGGCAGCACGATGTGATAGGGCACCTCGGTCCCATCGGCCGAGCGCGCCTTCCACAGCTGCACCTCGGCGCCCGTGGCATCGAAGCGCGCGGGCTGGGCGTAAAGCGGCCGGAAGGCGATGCCGTCGATCCCGCGCGACAGGTCGAACAGCCAGGTTTGCGGCGGGGTCAGGAAGCCCGAGATCTGCAGGGCCAGCGTGCCGTCGCCGGCATCGGCATTGGCATCGTAAAAGCCCAGGGCCAGGGTCTGGCCGGCGACCGGCGGGCGGATCTGGCGCGGCGCGGCATCGGGCGCCCGCAGGTCCAGCGCCATCAGCCGCGGCTCCAGCCAATGCGTCTCGATCCACAGAAGATGCCCGGTCCCGAAGGCCAGATCCTCGGGCGAGACGGCGGCCCCGGCGCTGGGGCGGAACAGAACCCGCTCGGGCCCGCCCTCCAGCGGCGCCAGAACCAGCGTGCCGGCCGGATGCGGGCCCTCGTCCTGCGCCACATAGGCCAGATGGCTGTGGCAGAAGCTTGGCGTGCAATCCGAGGGCGCGGCCAGAACCAGCGGCGGCTTGCCGGGGCGCAGCAGCGTGATTTCGGCCTTGCCGATTGCCCGCATCACGATCCGCGCCTCGATCCAGTCCGGGCCGCCCGCCCGCGTGGCCCAGCCCTGGGCCAGAAGATTGCCGGCATCGGTCCGGAACAGCATCTCGGCCGCCTCCGGCGCCTGGCCGCGGCGCAGCCGGCGGATGGTGCCGGGCCAGCCCGCCGCCGTCGCATCGCCCGGCGCGGCCGAAGACCACAGAACCGCATCCGGTCCGGCCCAGGCCAAGCCGCCCCGCTCGGGCCCGATGTCGAAGCCGCCAGGCACGAAATCCTTGGCCGCCAGGTCGAATTCTCGGTGGCGCGTCAGGTCCGACCCTTCCAGCGACAGCCGCATCAGCACCCGCGCCGGATCGAAGCCCGAGGTTTCGGCCCCGCGCCAGACCCAGACCTGCCCGGTCGCGGCGCAATGGGCATCCAGATCGAAGACCACCTCCCAATCGGCCTGCGGCGTGGGCGGCACGTTTTCGGGCAGGCGCAGCCACAGGCCGCGCGGGTTGGCGGCGGTCTGGCGGAAGGTGTAGACATGGCCCGCGCGCCGGCTCAGCCCGCGCAGCGTGTCGGGCGCCTCAAGAATCGCCCGCACCGCCGCGGCATCGGCCGCGCGCTGGGGCC
>NZ_JAICBZ010000059.1 GCF_020179405.1 Xinfangfangia pollutisoli
ATGAGGGGATCGAAGAGGCGCTGGACGAGATGCGCGGCCGCGCGGCGGCGGCCCAGGCCCGAGCGGCTCGTTATGAGCGCGAGGTGAAGGCGCTCGCCCGGCTGCGCGAGGCGCTGGACGGCGCCCGCCGCGCCGCGCGCGAGGCCTATTTCGGCCCGGTCCTGCAGGAACTTGAGCCGCTTCTGTCGATCCTGCATCCCGGCGCCGGCCTGCAGATCGACGATGAAAGCCTGCTGCCGGTGGCGCTGACCCGCGACGGTCAGGACGAGGGGCTGGACATCCTGTCGGGCGGCACGCGCGAACAGCTGGCGGTGCTGACCCGGCTGGCCTTCGCCCGGCTTTTCGCCCGCGCCGGACGGCCGGTGCCGGTGATCCTGGACGATGCGCTGGTCCATAGCGACGACGACCGGATCGAGGCGATGTTCACCGCCCTGCACCGGGTGGCGCGCGACCAGCAGATCCTGGTCCTGACCTGCCGCCAGCGGGCCTTCGCCTCGCTGGGGGGCGAGCGTCTGCGGGCGCGGGTGGAACCGGCCTGACGGCCGCCTTGCGGGCGGGCCGGGCTGGGGGCGCGGCGGGCGAGGGGCGGGAATGAAAGAAGGGGTCAGCGTTCCCGCTAACCCCTTGATCTTTTGGCTCCGGCGGTAGGGATCGAACCTACGACCAATTGATTAACAGTCAACTGCTCTACCGCTGAGCTACGCCGGAACACGGGGGCCGTATAGCAAGGGCTTCGGGGGGCGACAAGGGGCAAAAGTCGGGCGAAAGGCGGTTTCGTGACAGGGGCGTGAAACCGGGCTCAGGCCGGGCGGAAGCGGGCCTGGGGCAGGGGCAAAGGCTCGGCGGTGATCAGGGATCTTTCCGCAAGATCAACCAGATGCGCCAAGGCGTTGCGGCTGGCTGCCGGCAGAAGGGCCGCAGCCAGGCCCGGATAGGCGCGGGCGGTGATCTGGGCCAGGTCTTCCGCGCCCGCCCGCACCGCCGCCAGGATCTGCGCCTCGCGCCCGCGGCGATGGGCGACCAGCTCGGCCAGCCGCGCCGCCGGATCGCGGATCGCCGGGCCATGCGTCGGCAGCATCAGCCGCCAATCGCGCGCCTGCAGCCGGGCCAGCCCGGCCATATAGGCGCCCATGTCGCCCTCGGGCGGCGAGACCAGGCTGGGCGCCCAACCCATCACATGATCGCCGGAAAACAGCACATCCCCCCAGGCGAAGCACAGATGCTCGCCCATATGGCCGGGCATGTGCAGCACCTCAAGCGCCCAGCCCGCGCCGGTGACCCGGTCGCCCTCGGCCAGCGTCAGGTCGGGCCGGAAGCCGTGATCCACCCCTTCGCCGCCGCCCTGAAGCCCCTCAGCCGCCAGGCGCCGCATCAGCGCCGTGCGCCCCGATCCGGCCGGCCCGAAGGCCTGCACCGGGGCGCCGGTCGCATGGGCCAGCGCGGGGGCCAGCGCCGAATGGTCAAGATGCGGATGGGTGACGAGAATTGCCGTGACGCGCGCACCGGGGGGCAGAGCGGCCAGAATCGCCTGCAGATGCGCCGGATCGTCGGGCCCCGGGTCGATCACCGCAATTTCGGTGTCGCCCAGCAGATAGGTCGTCGTGCCCGGCCCGGTCATGGCCGAGGCATTGCCCGCCGCCACCGCCCGCACCCCCGAGGGCAGCGCATCCACCGCCGCCACGTCGCTCTTTCCATCCCCGTCCCGCATCGTTAGCCTCTGCCCATGTCCATATCCCGACGCCTGATCCCGGGCGGCCTTTACGGGCGCGCCGCGCTGATCCTGATCCTGCCCATCGTGGCGATCCAGCTGATCGTGTCCACCGCCTTCATCCAGCGGCATTTCGAAGGCGTCACCGAACAGATGGCGCGCGGGGTGGCGATCGACCTGGCCTTCGTCCTGGCCGAGTTCGAGGCCGGGGCAACTCCGGCCCAGGCGCTGCAGCGCGCCCAGGCCGTGGCGGGGCCCTTGCAGATCGTGCTGGCCTTTCCCGCCGGGCCCGAGGCGCCCGAGGGCGATATCCGCGCCTTCTACGATGTCTCGGGCCGGGCGATCATCCGCACCCTGCGTGGCGCGCTGGAGGGGCTGGAGGGTGCCGATGTCTCGGGCAGCGACCGGATCGTGCATCTGCGCTTTGCCACCCGCTATGGCGATCTGCAGGCCGATCTGTCGCGCAAGCGGCTGTCGGCCTCGAATCCGCATCAGCTTCTGGTGATCATGCTGCTGGCCTCGGTGCTGATGACGGTGATCGCCTATTACTTCCTGCGCCGGCAGCTGCGCCCCATTCGCCAGCTGGCCAATGCGGCCGAGGCCTTCGGGCGCGGCGAAAGGCTGAGCTTCCGGCCCCGCGGCGCGCAAGAGATTCGCGCGGCGGGGCGGGCGTTTCTGGACATGCGCAACCGGATCGAGCGGCAGATCGAACAGCGCACGCTGATGCTGTCGGGGGTCAGCCATGACCTGCGCACGCCCTTGACGCGGATGCGGCTGGGCCTGGCCTTCCTGCCCGAGGATGACGAGGTCAAGGCGCTGCAGGGCGATGTGGCGCAGATGGAGCGGCTGGTCGATGAATTCCTGGCCTTCGCCCGCGGCGATGCGACGGAAGGCGGGGTGGAAGAGGCGGATGCGCTGACACTGGCCGGCGAATTGGTCGAGGCGGCGCGGCGCGGCGGTGGCGATGTGGCGCTGCGCCCGGTCGAGGGCCGGGCCCAGCCGGTGCGCATCCGGCCCGAAGCGGTGCGCCGCGCGCTGGAGAACCTGATCGGCAATGGGCTGCGCCATGGCAACCGGGTCGAACTGTCGCTGCGCTTCACGCCCCATGCGCTGATCTTCGCGGTCGAGGATGACGGGCCCGGCATCGCCGAGGACCGCCGGGACGAGGCGCTGCGCCCCTTCACCCGGCTGGAAGCCGAGCGCGATCCGAACCGCGGCGGCGGCGTGGGGCTGGGCCTGTCGATCGCGGCCGACATCGCCCGCGGCCATGGCGGCGCGCTGAGCCTGGGGCGCAGCGACAGGCTGGGCGGGCTGAAGGCCGAGTTTTCGGTGGCTCTGTAACCGCAAGCCCCGGGGGCGCTTCGTCCCCCGAACCCCCCGAGGATATTTATCGACAGATGAAAGCGGCAACCGTGCGGCTGAGTTCATCTGTCCTTAGATATCCCCGCCGGAGGCACCCGCCGCTGGATCTGGGAGACTTGGTCGGGCGGGGGCGGGGGCCTAGCCGTTGCCGCGGCCGGTGAACAGGCCCGCATCCTCGGCCGCGCGGCGCAGGGCGAAGGACTTGTTGACGGTTTCCTGATACTCCGCCTCGGGATCGCTGTCATAGACGACGCCGCCGCCGGCCTGGATGTACAGTTTCTCGTCCTTCAGCACCGCCGTGCGCAGCGCGATGCAGAAATCCATCTCGCCATTGGCGGCGAAATAGCCGACGCCGCCGCCATAGACGCCGCGCTTTTCCGGCTCCAGCTCGTCGATGATCTCCATCGCCCGCACCTTAGGCGCGCCCGACACGGTGCCGGCGGGCAGGCCGGCCAGCAGGGCGCTCAGGGCGTCCTCTCCCTCGCGGATCTCGCCCACCACGTTCGAGACGATATGCATCACATGGCTGTAGCGTTCGATGATGAATTGCTCGGTCGGATGCACCGTGCCGATCTTGGCCACCCGACCCACATCGTTGCGGCCCAGGTCCAGAAGCATCAGATGCTCGGCCAGTTCCTTCTTGTCGGAGAGAAGGTCCTGTTCCAGCGCGCGGTCTTCCTCAGGCGTGGCGCCGCGTTTGCGGGTGCCGGCGATCGGGCGCACCGTCACTTCGCCATCGCGCAGCCGGACCAGGATTTCCGGGCTGGCGCCCACGACCTGGAAGCCGCCGAAATTGAAGAAGAACATGAAGGGCGAGGGGTTGGTGCGGCGCAGCGAGCGGTACAGCGCGAAGGGCGGCAGGGCGAAGTCCAGCGACCAGCGCTGCGAGGGCACGACCTGGAAGATGTCGCCGGCGCGGATGTAATCCTTGGCGGTCTCGACCGCGGCCTTGTAGGCCTCGTGGCTGAAATTCGAATGCGGTGCGCCGACCGCAGCGCTTTGGCCCAGATCGCGTTGGGCGGGCGGGGCGCGATCCAGATCGCGCAGCGCGTCCATCACCCGTTCGGCCGCCTGGGCATAGGCCGCCCGTGCCGACAGGCCCGAGGCGGCCCAGGCCGGCGCCACCAGCGTGACCTCGCCCTTCACCCCGTCCAGCACCGCGACGACCGAGGGCCGCATCAGGACCGCATCGGGCAGGCCCAGCGTGTCGGGCGGGCAATCGGGCAGGCGTTCGACCAGCCGGATCATGTCATAGCCCAGATAGCCGAACAGCCCGGCCGAGACGGCGGGCAGGCCCTCGGGCGTGTCGATCCGGCTTTCGGCGATCAGCGCGCGCAGATTGTCCAGCGGATGGCCCGATTGCGGCTGGAAGGCCGTGGCATCGAACCGCGCCTCGCGGTTGATCTCGGAGGCCTCGCCGCGGCAGCGCCAGATCAGATCGGGTTTCAGCCCGACGATGGAATAGCGCCCGCGCACCTCGCCGCCGGTCACCGATTCCAGCATGAACGTATCGGTGCGCGCCTCGGCCAGCTTCAGCATCAGCGAGACCGGCGTGTCCAGATCGGCGGCAAGCCGCGCCCAGACCAGCTGGTTGCGGCCTTCGTTCCAGGCGCGTTCAAAGCTTTCGAAAGCGGGTTCCAGCTTCATTGCAGGCTCGTGTTCACGGCATTGATCGCCGATTCGTTCAACTGGATGCCGACGCTGTCCTGCAGCGCCTGGGCAAAGCCCTGCATCGCATCGGCCGAGATCGCCTGTTCGATCTGCGCCGCAAGGGCGGCCTTCATCGCCTGGGCATCCGTGCCGTCCTCGGCCGCGGCATGGACGGCATCCAGCCGCACCAGGGCCACGAAATCGCCCTCGACGATCACTTTCAGATCGCCCGGCTGCAGCGCGAAGAGATCGGTCATGAAGGCCTTGGGCGCGCCTTCGACAAAGCCGTCACGGGCGATTTCCGAGGTCACCTCGACAATGCCCAGCGTGCCCAGCGCCGCGCCGGCCTCGGCCTTGGCCTTGAACTCCAGCGCGCGGTCGGACAGGGCCTTGTCCAGCGCCTGGCGGTGCCAGGCCTCGGTCACCTTGTCCTTGGCGGTCTCGAAGGGGATCGGCGCGGCGGGCACGGTGTCCTTGAATTCCAGCGCCACCACGCCGCCGTCTTCCAGCACGATCGCTTCGGGGAAATCGCCCGCCTTCACCGCATCGGCGGCCTGACGGAAGGCCTGATAGCCCTCGACCGGCTCGGTGCCCTGCTGGCCCGGCACATGGTCGAGCGTGGCAAATTCCATGCCCATTTCCTTGGCCAGATCGGCCAGCGTCTCGCCCCCGGCCAGCAGATCGTCGATCTGTTCGGTCTTGTCGGCGATGGCGCGGCGGGCGGCATCCATCTTGATCTCGGCGGCCAGCTCGTCCTTGGCCGCGTCAAAGCTGGTCTCCTGGCCTTCCAGGATCCCGTTCACCCGATAGAGTGCCGGGCCCAGATCGCTGTCGGCCGCGATCACCGCGCCTTCGGCGGCGGCAAAGATCGCCGCCCCCGCAGCCCCCAGGTCCTTTTCCGACACATCGCCCATGTCGACCGCATCCATGGTCAGGCCCCGCGCCTCGACCAGGGCCTCGAACGTTGTGCTCCCGGCCTCGAAGCTGGCCTTGGCCGCATCGCGTGCCGCCGCATCGGGATAGACCAGCCGTTCCACCAGGCGCCGCTCGGGCTGGACGAATTCGTCGATCCGGTCGTCATACATCTTCTTCACCACCGCCTCGTCCACCGGCTGGGTGTCGGCGATCATGTCGGGCAGAAGCAGCGCATAGTCGATGCGCTTCGACTCGGGCTTGGTGAAGGCGTCGATATGGGCGTCGTAATAGGCCTTCAACTCGTCCTCGGTCGGGGCGGGCAGGGGCGCTGCCAGATCGGCCTCGGTCATGCGGATCATCGAGAAGCCCCGCCGCTCGGCCACATAGCGATACAGCGCATCGGTCAGCGCCTGCGGCGCGACGAAGCCGCCCGTCACCGCACCCTGCAGGATCGAGCGGGCCACATCGCCGCGCGTCGCGGTTTCGTATTCCGTCTCGGTCCAGCCGTTCTGCTGCAGCGCCATCTTGTAGGTGTCGCGGTCGAAGCCGCCGGTCAGGCCCTGGAAGCTTTGCTGCTTGCGGATCTCGGCCGCGACCGTGGCATCGCCCACCGAAATTCCGGCGCGGGCGGCTTCATTGTCCAGCGCGGCGCGGGTGACCAGATTGGCCAGCGCCTGCTTGTCCAGCCCGAAGGCCAGGGCTTCGGAAACGCCGATCCGGGTCCCGATCTGCTGGCTCAGCATGTCGACCTGCTGGCGCACCGCGCGGGCATAGTCCTTCACCGTGATCTCGCTTGTGCCGACCGAGCCGACGGCCGCGCTGCCGGTCGCGCCGAAATTCGTCACGCCGAAACCGCCCAGACCGGCGACCAGCATTGCCAGCAAAAGCCAGCCCATCACCGTTGTGCCCCGCTTGCGCGGCTTCTTGGTTTCGCTGTCGGTCGCTTTGGCCATGGTCGGGATCCGGCTGCTTGGGTCTGGTGAAGGTGTCTAGAGGCAAGGGGGGCGCGGGGCAAGGGCGGGAAGCCCCGCCGCCGCGCGCCTGCCGGCGCCCCCCGTGATCAGGGGCGGAAGGCGGCCAGGCGGCGGAACAGCTCGGCAATCCCCGCCGCATCGACATTGGCAAAGGCGATGCGGATCTGCCGCTTGCCGGCGGGGCTGTCTTCGGGATGAAACATCGTGCCCGGCAGCATCAGGATCGCGCAATCGTCGACCAGCCGCTTGCACAGCACGTCCGAGCCCATCTCGAACGGATGTTCCACACAGGCGAAATAGGCGCCGCAGCCCAGAAGCTTCCAGCCCGCAAGCGCATGGAACCCCGCCTCCATCGCCTTGCGGCGCGACAGGATCTCGTCCCGTTCGCCCGCCACCCATTGCCGCAGGTTCCGCATCCCCCACAGCGCGCCGATCTGGCCCAGCTGGCTGGGGCAGATCGCGACGCAATCCAGGAACTTCTCGACCTCGGCCAGCCGCTCGGCCGAAGCGATCACCGATCCGACGCGATGGCCGGTCAGCCGATAGGCCTTGGAGAAGCTGTACAGCTGCACCAGCGTCTCGGGCCAGGCGGGATCGGTGAACAGATCATGCGGGCGGCCGCCCCGTTCCACCGAATGGCGGCTGTCGAAATCGCGATAGGTTTCGTCCAGCACCAGCGCCAGGCCGCGGTCGCGCGCCAGCGCGTAGAAGGCCGCGACCGTCTCGGCCGGATATTCCACCCCGCCGGGATTGTTCGGCGTGACCAGCACGATGGCGCGGGTCTTTTCGGTGATCAGCGCCGCCGCCGCCTCGGCCGAGGGAATCAGCGTGGCGCCGGTGTCCAGCGGCACCGTCACCACGCCCTGCATGTCGAACCACATTTTATGGTTGAAATACCAGGGCGTCGGCAGGATCACCTCGTCGCCGGGGCCGGCGATCGAGGCCATGATCGCGCAGAAGGCCTGATTGCAGCCCTGGGTGACCGCGACCTGTTCGGGCGCGATGGCGCCGCCATAGGCGGCCGAGAACTGGCTGGCGATTTCGGCGCGCAGGGCGGGCAGGCCCAGGACCGGGCCGTAGAGATGCGCCTGCGGATCGTTCAACGCCGCCTCGGCCAGCGCCTGGCGCAGCGCCAGCGGCGGGCTTTCCACCGGGGCGGCCTGGCTGACATTCAGCAGCGGCCGGTCCTCGGCGAAGGTCTTGCCGGCGATCCAGCGCCGCGCCTCCATCACCGGCGGCGGATCGGTGGCCAGGAAGGCGGGGTTCAGGGGGAGGGACATGGCTTTCTCTCCTTCAGCCGGGACGTCATCGCCCGGGCGCGGGCGGGATTGCGCCGCATGGCGCGGTATTCCTGCCAGACCAGCCCGATCATCATCAGGTCGAACACCGCCAGCGCGCCCAGAAAGGGCGAGCCGCTGTGCAGGAACTCGATCCCCTCGTAGCCGGCGAACCCGGCCAGGGCCAGCATGGCGACCGGATAGGCCCAGGCGACATGGGCGATCAGCAGCAGCATGAAGCCCAGCTTCAGCCCGCCATGGAAGGCCAGATAGACGCCGTAGAAATGCTGGTCGGCCAGCGGCAGCGCCTGCGCCAGATGGCGGGCGAGGCTGGCCATCCGCTCATGCGGCTGTTCGGCAATATCGTAGCGGGTCAGCCATCCGGTCAGGCGCTGGATCGCGGAATTGGGCGTCAGCAGCAGACCAAGACCCGCCAGCGCCTCAAGCCCGCCCATGACGGCCTTGATCGTCGCCCCGGCCTCGAACAGCCAGTGCAGAAGGCGCGGGCGGGGCTGCATCGGCGTCAGTCTGAGCCGCGATAGGGCTGGACGTATTGCAGTGCCATGTCCCAGGGGAAGAAGATCCAGGTGTCCTGGCTGACCTCGGTCACATAGGTGTCGACCTGGGGCTTGCCATGCGGCTTGGCATAGACGGTGGCCAAATGCGCCTTGGGGTAAAGACTGCGGATCAACTCCAACGTCTTGCC
This sequence comes from Xinfangfangia pollutisoli, assembly GCF_020179405.1. Taxonomy (GTDB): domain Bacteria; phylum Pseudomonadota; class Alphaproteobacteria; order Rhodobacterales; family Rhodobacteraceae; genus Pseudogemmobacter; species Pseudogemmobacter pollutisoli. Next base: position 8,593 of record NZ_JAICBZ010000059.1, read on the forward strand.
GCTGTCGACCAGATCGTCGACCACCAGTATGCCGCTGCCATCGCCCATCAGATCGGCCTGGGGCGATTTGATCACCATCGCCTCGCGGCGCTGATCGGCCTTGCCACCGCCGGAATGGTAGGATTTGACGCTGATCGTGTCGATCACCCGGATGTCCAGCTCGCGCGCGACGATCATCGCTGGCACCAGCCCGCCCCGGGTGATTGCCACCACGGCGCGCCACCCGCCGCCCTCGGCCGGCCCCTTGCCGTCCAGCCGCCACGACAGCGCCCGCGCGTCGCGGTGGATCTGGTCCCAGCTGACATGGAACCCCTTCTCATGCGGCAGGCGGTCGGAGGACATGGGCGAAACCTCTCAGGTGGCGGCGACCTTGATCCCCAGCAGCGCAAGGCAGGCACCGAAGCTGCGGTCGATCAGGGTTTTCAGGCTGATATATTTGGCGCGGGTGCGGTCAAGCGAGAAAATGCGCGCGACCAGCGTATTCCACACGGTCTCGTTCAGGAAAACGACGGCCAGCAGCGCGGCATAGACCCAGGCGGGCGTGCCCTGCGGCACGGTGCCCAGGAAAATGGCGGAAAACATCACCGCGGGCTTGGGGTTGGCCAGCTGGGTGAACAGCCCCAGGCGAAAGGCCGAGGCCGGAGAGCGGGGCAGTGCGCGATCCTCGCCCTGGGCCAGCGGCAGGCTTGCGTCGCGCCACAGATGCCAGGCCATCCACAGAAGATAGGCGCCGCCGCCGATCTTCAGCGCCCAAAGCGCCCAAGGGGCGACGGCGAAGACCAGGTTCAGCCCGAACATCGCCGCCGAGGCCCAGACCACCGCGCCGGCCCCGATCCCGGCCGCCAGCATGGCGCCGGTGCGGAAGCCCTCGGTCAGTCCGGTGCGGGCCGACATCAGCACGGCTGGGCCGGGGCTGACGGCTGCGAACAGCGAAAGGCCCGCGAAGGCCAGAAAGGCCCCCGGTGTCATCATTGGCCGCCTTCGACCCGCCCGGTCACGATCGAGATGTCGGGCGCGTCGATCGCCTTCATGCCGACGACATGATAGCCGGCATCGACATGCAGATTCTCGCCCGTCGTGCCCGATCCCAGATCGGACAGCAGGTAAAGCGAGGCCTTGCCCACCTCTTCCTGCGTCACATTGCGGCGCAGCGGCGAGTTCAGCTCGTTCCACTTCAGGATATAGCGGAAATCGCCGATGCCCGAGGCGGCCAGCGTCTTGATCGGCCCGGCCGAGATCGCGTTGACCCGGATGCCCGATTTGCCGAAATCCTCGGCCAGATACTTGACGCTGGCTTCCAGCGCGGCCTTGCACAGGCCCATCACGTTGTAATGCGGCATGACCTTTTCGGCGCCGTAATAGGTCAGCGTCAGCAGGCTGCCGCCCGGCCCCATCAATTCGCCCGCGCGCCGGCAGACGGCGGTGAACGAGTAGACCGAGATGTCCATCGACATCAGGAAATTGGCGCGCGAGGTGTCGGCATAGCGGCCGCGCAGCTCGTTCTTGTCGGAAAAGCCGATGGCATGGACCAGGAAATCCAGCCCGCCCCATTCTTCCTTCAGCGCCGCGAACAGCGCATCCATGCTGTCGTCGCTGGCGACATCGCATTCATAGAGCAGCGGCTTGCCAAGGCTGGTCGCCAGCGGCTCGACGCGCTTCTTCAGCGCCTCGCCCTGATAGGAAAAGGCCAGCTGCGCGCCTTGGGCGGCAAGGGCCTGGGCCACACCCCAGGCGATCGACTTGTCATTGGCAAGGCCCATGATGAGGCCGCGTTTGCCCGCCATCAGTCCGGTTGACATTCCCTGTCCCTCACCCTCCCTTACGGCTTGTTGACGAAGACGTGTAGGCGGAAAGCCGATCTGCCGCAAGGGCGGGCAAAACGCCGATTGAAGGAGAGTGGTCATGGCGGAAACCAGCAGCGAAAACGTTCCGCGCAGCGGGATTTTCGCCGGGGACGACCCGTTCGTGATCGCCCGCCGCTGGCTGGCCGAGGCCGAAACCCAAGAGCCGAACGACCCGAATGCCATCGCGCTGGCCACCGTCGATGCCGCGGGCCTGCCCAATGTGCGCATGGTGCTTTTGAAAGAGATCGAGGCCGAGGGCGGCGGCGAGGGCGCCTTCGTCTTCTATACCAATTACGGATCGAAAAAGGCGCAAGAGATCGAATCCGCCGGTCAGGCCGCCTTCGTGCTGCACTGGAAATCGCTGCGCCGGCAGATCCGGGTCCGCGGCACCGTCACGCGTGAAGATGGGCCGGCGGCGGATGCCTATTTTTCCAGCCGCAGCCTGAAATCCCGGCTGGGCGCCTGGGCAAGCCGGCAGTCGCAGCCGCTGTCTTCGCGTGAGGCATTGATGGCGGAAGTGGCGAAGGTCACCCTGGCGCAGGGCACCGCGCCGCGCCGGCCGCCCTTCTGGGGCGGCTACCGGATTCGGCCGGTGGAAATCGAATTCTGGGCCGATGGCGCCTTCCGGTTGCATGACCGCTTTCGCTGGACGCGAACCGAGTCTGCCTCGATCTGGGCGATCCAAAGGCTTAATCCCTAAATTTTGCAAAGCCGTCCCGTTTTCTGGACCCGTTTGTCGATTTCCTCTTGAATCTTGGCCCAGTTAGGCGCCATCAACGGCCTGGGGCTTCATCTGGGGAGATAGCCTTTGAAATGATCGACGAAGATAAGGCCATGCAAGTGTTGCAGGGCCGGGTGAAGTGGTTTGATCCGGCTAAAGGCTTTGGCTTTATCGTATCCGAGAGTTCAAGCGCCGATATTCTGTTGCATGCCAATGTGTTGCGCAACTTCGGGCAAAGCTCGGTTGCTGATGGAGCAGGCATCAAAGTCCGGGTTCAGGCCACGCAGCGCGGCGTGCAGGCTGTAGAAGTACTGAAGATCGAACCGCCCGAGGGCGTCGCTTTGCCGCTTGGCGAAGAGGCTGGTCTGCTTGGGACCGAAGAGCTGCTTGCGCTTGCTCTCGAACCGGCGCGGGTCAAGTGGTTTGACAAGGCCAAGGGCTTCGGGTTTGCGAATGTCTTTGGCCGTCCTGAGGATGTGTTCATCCATATCGAGGTGCTTCGCGTCTCGGGGCTTGCCGATCTCGCCTCGGGCGAAGCGGTGGCCTTGCGGGTGATCGAGGGGCGGCGCGGCCGGATGGCCGTGCATGTGCAAAGCTGGGAAACCGCCTTGCACGCGCCGCAGGAAGAACCACAGGAAGAGCCGCGGTGATCCGCGGTCCCGGCCTCGGCGGGGTGGCTTGGGCGGCGGGTTTCGCCGTCATGGTCGCTTCGGCGGGGCCCGGCCTTGCCGCCGGCAGCTGTTCGGCGGCAAGGGTCGATTTGCGCGGGCCCGACCTGCGCCAAAGCTTTGCCGTCGAGGTTGCCGATGATGCGGCCGAACGGGCGCAGGGGCTGATGCAGCGCCCGCAGATGGATCCCGATCGCGGGATGCTTTTCGTCTATGAATCCCCCCGCCGCGCGCAGTTCTGGATGAAGGACACGCTGATTCCGCTGGACATGATCTTCGCCGATTCCGCGGGGGTGGTGACGCGGGTTCATGCCGATGCCGTGCCGCTGGACGAGACGCCGATCGATGGCGGCGAGGGCGTGCGCTTCGTGCTGGAAATCAACGCCGGTCTGGCCAAGCGGCTGGGCATCGCGCCCGGCGTGGAATTGCGCCATCCGGCGATTTCGGACGCGGCGGCCGCCTGGCCCTGCCACTGACCCGGGCCGCTTGCGGGGCTTGCGAAAATCCCGCGCCGCGGCCCGAAGCGCGCAGATCCGCTTCCCCTTCCGCCGCGGCTGCGCTATGGGGCGGGCGTCGGGGCGTAGCGCAGCCTGGTAGCGCGACTGTTTTGGGTACAGTAGGTCGTGAGTTCGAATCTCGCCGCCCCGACCATTTCCGCTTCGTGACAGGCTGACTAGGACTGGCAGGCTGTGAAACTCCGGTCCCAGCCCCTATCTTCAGGGGCAACCGAACCGGCAAAGGGCCTGGCGATGAGCTTCCGCTTTGACAATTCCTGGTTGCGCGATCTGGATGGCAGTTTCCTGCGGCTTGCGCCCGATGCGGCCCCCGCACCGCAGCTTCTGGTCTTCAACCGCCCGCTGGCGCAGGAATTGGGCCTTGATCCGGCGGTGCTTGAGGCCGAGGGCGCGGGCTGGTTTTCCGGCGCCGCGCTGCCCGAAGGGGCCGAGCCCGCGGCGCTGGCCTATGCCGGGCATCAGTTCGGCGGCTTCTCTCCGGTCCTGGGCGACGGGCGCGCGCATCTTCTGGGCGAATTCCTGACGCCCGACGGGTGGCGCTTCGATCTGCAGTTGAAAGGCTCGGGCCGGACGCCGTTTTCGCGCGGCGGCGATGGCAAGGCGGCGCTGGGGCCGATGCTGCGGGAATATCTGATCTCCGAGGCGATGGCGGCCCTGGGCGTGCCGACCACGCGGTCGCTGGCGGTCGTCACCACGGGCGAGGCGGTGCGGCGCGAGGATGGGGCGCTGCCGGGCGCGGTGCTGGCCCGGGTGGCCGCCAGCCATATCCGCGTCGGCAGTTTCCAGTTCCATGCCGCGCGGGGCGATGCGCCGCGGCTGAAGGCGCTGGCCGATTACGCCATTGCGCGCCATTACCCCGACCTGGCCGGCACGCCGCAGCCCTATCTGGCCTTCTTCGATGCCGTCACCGCGCGGCAGGTCGATCTGATCGCGCGCTGGATGGGCCTGGGCTTCGTCCATGGCGTGATGAACACCGACAATATGGCGATCTCGGGCGAGACGATCGACTATGGCCCCTGCGCCTTCATGGAAGATTACGCGCCGGGCACGGTGTTTTCCTCGATCGACCGGCAGGGCCGCTATGCCTGGGCCAATCAGCCCTTGATCCTGGCCTGGAACCTGGCCCGGCTGGCCGAGGCGCTGCTGGGGCTGTTCGATGCCGATCCCGAGCGGGCGGTCGATCTGGCCAATACCCGGCTTGAGGCGATTGCCGGCGCCTATCGCGCGGCCTGGCTTGCGGTGATGCGCGGCAAGCTGGGGCTTGCGGCCGAGGCGCCCGAGGATGGCGCGCTGGTCGACGATCTGCTGGCGGCGATGCAGGGCGCGGATTGGACGCTGGTCTTCCATCGCCTGTCCGGCGCCGTCGCGGCCGACACGGCGGCGCTGCGGGCGCTGTTCCCGGATTTTGCCGCGATGCAGGCCTGGCTGCCGCGCTGGCGGGCGCGGCTGGGCGCGTGCGCGCCCGAGGCCGTGGCCGCGCAGATGCGCGCGGTCAATCCGGCGGTGATTCCACGCAACCATCGGGTGGAAGAGGCGCTTGCTGCCGCCGGTGCGGGCGACATGGCGCCGTTCCAGGCGCTTCTGGCCGCGGTGCAGGCGCCGTTCCGCGAGGATGAGGCCTATATGCTGCCCGCGCCCTCGGGCTTCGGCCCCTATGTCACCTTCTGCGGCACCTGAACGGGCGCCGCTTCGACTTGACCGCGCCCGCGCCACGGCGTTTCCTGTGCGCATGACCGAGACGCTTGACCTTCATGACCGGCTGGCCCAGTCGCTGCGCAGCGCGCGCAAGGCGCGGGGCCTGTCGCTGGATGCGGTGGCCAAGCTGTCGGGCGTGTCGCGCAGCATGGTCAGCCAGATCGAGCGCGCCGAATCCTCGCCCACCGTGGCGACGCTGTGGAACCTGACCCAGGCGCTGCAGCTGGATTTCGCCGGTCTGATGGAGGGGCGCACGCGCCCGGGCATCGAGGTGACCCGCGCCGGCGCCGCCCCGGTGATCCAGCGCGGCGGGGTGCGGATCCGCATTCTGTCGCCGGCCGAGGCGGTGGGCGAGAACGAGGTATACGAGCTGGATTTCGCCCCCGGCGCGGCGCTGGTCTCGGATCCGCATGGCCCGGGCTGCCGCGAGCATCTGACGGTGATCGAGGGGCGGCTGCGGCTGGTGTCGGGTGACGAGGCCGAGGCGCTGGGGCCGGGCGATGTGGCGCGCTACCCGGCCGACCGGCCGCATCAGATTGCCGCCGAAACCGGTGCTGCGCGCGCGATCCTGATCGTTCAGAACAGCTGAGACCCCGGGGGCGCTTCGCCCCCCGGACCCCCCGAGGATATTTTTGCACAGAGGAAGGCGGCAGGGATTCCGGTTTGGCGGAGCATATTCCGTTATGTTGACGGAAGCGTGGGGATTGGTCAGTATCCAGGAAAGCGGAGGAGATTCTGTGATGACGGATTCGGGTCGGGCGGCGTTTCTGGACCATCTGGGCGGGATGCTGGCGGGGATTCGTGCCGAAGGCCTGTGGAAGGACGAGCGCGCGATCGAGGGCGCGCAGGGTGCCTGGGTGCAGATGGACGGGCGGCGGATGCTGAACCTTTGCGCCAACAATTACCTGGGCTTGGCGGACGATCCTCGGCTGGTGGCGGCGGCGTCTGCGGCGATGGAGGCGGCGGGCTATGGCATGGCCTCGGTGCGGTTCATCTGCGGCACCCATCAGATGCATCGGGCGCTGGAGGCGCGGCTGGCGGATTTCCTGGGGATGGACGACGCGATCCTGTTCGCCGCCTGCTTCGACGCCAATGGCGCGGTGTTCGAGCCTCTGCTGGGGCCGGAAGATGCGGTGGTCTCGGACAGTCTGAACCATGCCAGCATCATCGACGGCATCCGCCTGTCGAAGGCGCGGCGCTTTCGCTATGCCACGGGCGACATGGCCGATCTTGAGGCGCAGCTGCGCCAGGCCCGGGCCGAGGGCGCGCGGCATATGCTGATCGCGACCGATGGTGTCTTCTCGATGGATGGCACCTTCGCGCCTTTGGCCCAGATCCGGCGCCTGGCCGATGCCCATGGCGCGCTGGTCATGGTGGATGACTGCCATGCCACGGGGTTTGTGGGCGCGCAGGGTCGGGGCACGCCCAGCCGCGCCGGGGTGGCGGTGGATATTCTGACCGGCACGCTGGGCAAGGCTTTGGGCGGGGCGCTGGGGGGCTATGTCGCGGGGCCGCAGCCGGTGATCGACCTGCTGCGCCAGCGGGCACGGCCCTATCTGTTCTCGAACGCGCTGCCGCCGGCCGTGGTGGGCGCGGGGCTGGCGGCCTTGGACATCGTGGAAGGGGCCGACGATCTGCGGGCGCAGCTGTCCGACAATGCCGCCTATTGGCGCGCGGGCCTGCAGGCGGCGGGATTCCGGCTGCTGCCGGGCGAACATCCGATCGTGCCGGTGATGCTGGGCGATGCGGTTCTGGCGCAGCGCATGGCCGCGGCCCTGGCCGAGCGCGGCGTGCATGTGGCGGGCTTTTTCTTTCCGGTCGTGCCCAAGGGCCAGGCGCGGATCCGCACCCAGATGAATGCGCGGCTGACGCGTGAGGATCTGGATTTCGGGCTGGCGGCCTTTGCCGAGGCCGGAAAAGCGGTGGGGGTGCTGTGATGAAGGCTTTGGTCAAGGCGCAGGACGGCGAAGGGCTGTGGCTGGAAGACCGGCCGCTGCCGGAGATCGGGCCGGATGACGTGCTGATCAAGGTCCAAAAGACCGGGATCTGCGGCACCGATGTGCATATCTGGAACTGGGATGATTGGGCGCGGCGCACCGTGCCCTTGGGCCTGATCACCGGGCACGAATTCGCAGGCGAGATCGTGGAACTGGGTCGCGATGTCACCGATCTGGCAGTGGGGCAGCGCTGCTCGGGCGAGGGGCATCTGATCGGCACCCATTCGCGGCAAAGCCGCTCGGGCCGGTTCCATCTGGATCCCGAAACCCGCGGCATCGGCGTGAACGAGCCCGGCGCCTTCGCCGAATATCTGCGCCTGCCGGCCTTCAACGTCGTGCCCTTGCCCGAGACGATCCCGGATGAGATCGGCGCGATCCTCGATCCTTTGGGCAATGCGGTGCATACGGCGCTGTCCTTCGATCTGGTGGGCGAGGATGTGCTGATCACCGGGGCGGGGCCGATCGGCATCATGGCGGCGGCGGTGGCGCGGCATGTCGGCGCGCGTCATGTGGTGATCACCGATGTGAACCCCGAGCGGCTGGCCCTGGCGGGGCAGGTGGCCGACATCGTGCCGGTCAATGTCGCGACCGAGGATCTGCGCGCGGTGATGGGGCGGCTGAAGCTGGTGCAGGGCTTCGATGTCGGCATGGAGATGTCGGGCAATGCCGCGGGCTTCGATCAGATGGTCGATGCCATGGTCATGGGCGGGCGAATCGCCATGCTGGGCATTCCCCCGGGGCGCAGCGCCGTCGACTGGTCGAAAATCGTCTTCAAGGCGCTGACGATCAAGGGCGTCTATGGCCGCGAGATCTTCGAGACCTGGTACAAGATGATCGCCATGCTGGAAAACGGGCTGCAGATCGGCCGGGTCATCACCCATCGCTTTCCGGCCGCGCAGTTTCAGGACGGATTCGCGGCGATGCGCTCGGGCCGGTCGGGCAAGGTGGTGCTGGACTGGGCGCAGCCGGGCTGGCGCTAGGCCGGTCCGGAAAGAATCACGGTTTCCAGGGACTTGCGTCTCGATCTTGAAGTTTCGCGCCGGGGCGGGGCAGGCTGCGCCGTAATCTTGCCAGTGTCAATCTCTGGTCGGCCCTTGCCGGGCTGACCCTGCCCGGATCCGCGCGTTTCGGCAGGATATCGCGCGGCGGGCCGGGGCGAGGGGCGGCTTCTCGCGCAAATCCGGCCGCCTTTCGGGGCCGGGGGAACCCTGCACTGCCCAGCTGTGTTAAGCACCCGGATGCTGCAGATGCAGTATGCCCATCGCGGCGTCGGCCCCGTGCGGGACCGGCTGCTTTTCGGGCAGATCGGCGGAAAGGTGCTAACGGGTTACAGCTTGATGACACAACGAGTTGTTTTCAAACGAATCACCATTGATTGCGCGCGGTGGCCCGGTTATCTGGGCGCTGCAGAAGGATGCTGCGATTGCAAAGGCACGCAGCGCGGAAACTGTGGCGACGGCGGGTCCACCCGGCGGAAGGCAACGTGCCGACCGTCCGGGCTTTGGCCGTGTGAGGCGCGACGTGACGAGCGTTGATCATTTCCCGCCCGAGGCGGGGGCGGCGAAGAAGGGGCCGCGGGCAAAATCGAGGGACCTGCGGTTGGATTTCTTCCGCGGCCTGGCCCTGATCATCATTCTGGTCAACCATCTGACCGACAACCCCTGGGCACTTTGGACACCCTCGCGCTTCGGCTTCTCCGATGCGACCGAGATCTTCGTCTTCTGCTCGGGCCTTGCCTCGGCGCTGGCCTTCGGGGCGGTATTTGCCCGGGCCGGCATGCTTCTGGGCACGGCGCGGGTCCTGTACCGGGTCTGGCAGGTCTATTGGGTGCATATCGGCCTGTTCTTCTGCGGGCTTCTGGCGATGCTGGTGCTGAACCAGTCGGGCTGGTTCCCGCGCGACGAGGTGGGGGCGCTGAACCTGTACCCGTTCCTGCGCAACACCGGGCCGAACCTGATCGGGCTGTTCACCCTGACCTATGTGCCGAATTATTTCGACGTGCTGCCGATGTATATCGGCATCCTGGCGATGATCCCGGCCTTCGTTCTGGTGGCGCGCATCGACGTGAAGCTGGCCTTCCTGTGCAGTCTGACGCTTTGGGCCGTGGCCCAGGCCGGCTGGCTGGACCTGCCGGCGGAATGGTGGTTCGCCAATGGCTCGACCCGGACCTGGTTCTTCAACCCCTTTGCCTGGCAGCTGGTCTTCTTCACCGGCTTCGCCCTGGCCTCGGGGTGGCTGCCGGCGCCGCCGCAGCGCGCCGATCTGGCCTGGGCGGCCGTGGCGGTGGTGCTGCTGACGGTGCCCTTCGCCTGGCATGTGTCGATCGGCAGCTTCGAATTCGTGCGCAACTGGCGCAGCGACTGGGTCATCCTGCATGACAAGACCCATTTCGGCCTGCTGCGCTATGTGCATTTCCTGGCCCTGGCCTATCTGGCCTGGGTGGTCGTGGGGCCGGCCGGGGCGCGGCTGACCGCCGGGCCGCTGCGTCGCCGCGTGACGGCGGTCGTGGCGCTGATCGGTACGCAGTCGCTGGCGGTCTTCGCCATGTCGATGGTGCTGGCGCGGGTTCTGGGCGCGGTGCTGCGGCTTTACGAATTCAGCTTCGCCGCCACGGTGGCGGTCAATCTTCTGGGCGTTCTGGGCCTTGTCCTGACCGCCTGGGCGACCGGCTGGATCAAATCGGCGCCCTGGAAGGCCGCGATGCGGCAATCGGGCGGAACGCATGCTGCATCTGCAGCGTTGGCAAGACAGGACCTGGCAGAGGCGCCCGCGGGCGCCCCGGTCCCGGCAAGAGTTGAGGTGAAGGCATGAGCGCATCGGTCGCTCTGACACGGCGGGGCATTCTGGGCTCGGCACTGGCACTGGCTGCGGCACCGCGGGCGCTTTGGGCGCAGGACGCGGCGCCGGGCAGCCATGGCGTCACTTTGGGCGAGCCCACGCCCTTCAGCCGCGAAACCGTGGTCGAGGCGGCCCGGGCGCTGGCCGCCCAGCCCTATGCGCCGCCGCCCGAGATTTCGCAGGACTGGCGCGGGCTGAGCTATGACCAGTCGCGCGAGATCTGGTTCGAAAGCCTGAATGCGCTGTATCGCGGCACCGACAGCCCCTTCGCGGCCGAGATGTTCGTGGCCAGCCTGTACCAGACCACGGAAGTCTCGATCAACGCGGTCGAGGATGGCCAGGCGCGCCCGGTCAATTTCGAGCTGCGCCTTTTCGCCACCACCGACCGTTTCCCCAGCCTGCCCGAAAGCGGCACGGGCTTTTCGGGCTTCCGTCTGACCCATCAGCTGGAAGAGCCGGGCAAGTACCAGGAATTCGCGGTCTGGCAGGGGGCCAGCTATTTCCGCGGCATCGGGCGGGGCCAGACCTATGGCATCTCGGCCCGCGGCATCGCGCTGCGCACCGGATCGGCCGAAGGGGCCGAGGAATTCCCGATCTTCCGCAGCTTCTGGATCGAACGCGCCGCCCCCGGCGCGCCCGAGGCCGTGGTGCATGCGCTGCTGGACGGGCCCTCGGTGACCGGCGCCTATACGTTCCGCATCACCGAAGAGGCTTCGACCGAGATGGTGGTCGAGGCGGTTCTTTTCCCGCGCGTGGCGCTGGACGAGGTGGGGCTGGCGGCGCAGACGTCCATGTTCCTGTTCAACGATCTGAACCGGATGCGCTTTGACGATTTCCGCGAAGGCGTGCATGACAGCGACGGGCTGCTGGTTGCCAATGGCGCGGGCGAGCATCTGTGGCGGCCCTTGATGAACCCGGTCGAAGGGGTGGAGCTGAGCTCGTTCTCGGATGTCAATCCGCGCGGCTTCGGCCTGATGCAGCGCGCCCGCGATCCTGCGGCCTATGGCGATTTCGAAGCCTTCTACGAGCAGCGCCCCTCGCTTTGGGTCGAGCCCTTGGAAGATTGGGGCCCGGGCCGGGTCATGCTGGTCGAGATCGCGGCCGACAAGGAAATCTACGACAATATCGTCTGCTTCTGGCGCCCCGAGGCGCCTTTGGAAGCCGGCGCCGAGACCCGCTTTTCCTATCGGCTGTACTGGGGCGAAGGCGCCCCGCCGGTCGAGGGCGAAGTGGCGCGGGTGCAAGCCACCCGCACCGGTGAGCGTGTGTTCGAGGAGGGACGCATCTTCACCATCGACTACGAACCGCATCCGGCGCTGGGGGATGATCCCTCGATGCTTGAGGCGCGGTTCACCGCATCGGCGGGCGAGATGCGCCATGTCGATGTGAAGCAGAATCCGGCGACGGGAGGCGTCCGGTTGGCTGCAACGCTGATCCTGCCCGAAGACCGGCCCACCGAATTGCGGGCCGAACTTTGGCGCGGGGGCGTGCGTGTTGGAGAAGTCTGGCTTTACCGATGGGTGCCGAGATGACATTGGCCTTGATGAGACCTCTGCGGGGTTTTCAGGCGGCCCCGCCGACGCCGGAACCGCTGGCCATGCCGGACCAGCCTCTGGACTGGACCTTCCGCGATCCGGCAGCCCCGGGCGTGCGCCCGCGGCACAACCGGCTGGCGCGTGCCGCGGTGATGCTGATCCCGCTGGCCGTGGCCACGGGCTTTGCCCGTGTCTCGGCGCTGGCCCTGGCCGATGAAGGCGCCGAGGGCCTGGCCCTGTCGCTTCTGTCGGGGCTGGCGGTGTTCTTCCTGGCGCAATCGACGGTGACGGCGCTGATCGGCGCTTTCCGCCGGGTGGCGCCGCGGCCGGCCTCGGCCGTGCCGGGCCTGCGCGTCGCGATCCTTCTGCCGATCTATGGCGAAGAGGCGGCCGAGGTGATCGGCCGCGCTGCCACGCTGCTGGACAGCCTGCAGCGGCCCGGCCATGCGCATCGCTTCACGCTGCATGTCCTGTCCGACACCCGCGACCCGCGCAAGGTGCTGGACGAGGCGGCGATCGCGGCCAAGCTGGGGGCAGGGCGGCCGGAAGGCGCGATCCGCTATCGCCACCGGGCCCGCAACATCGACTACAAGCAGGGCAATATCCGCGACTGGATGATCCGTCAGGGCGGCGCGCATGATGCGGCGCTGATCCTGGATGCCGACAGTCTGATGGGCGCCGATACGGTGCTGGCCATGGCCGATGCGCTGGTGACCGATCCGGGCTGCGGCCTGGTGCAGTCGCCGGTGATGGTCCTGCCCGGCGAAACCGTCTGGCAGCGGCTGCAAAGCTTTGCCAACCGCGTCTATGGCGGCGCGCTGGGGCGGGGCTATGCGACCTGGACCGGCTCGGAAGGCAATTTCATGGGCCATAACGCCATGGTGCGGGTCAAGGCCTTTGCCGCCTCGGCCGGCCTGCCGCATCTGTCGGGGCCGCGCCCCTTGGGCGGCGTGATCCTGAGCCATGACTTCGTCGAGGCGGCCCTGCTGCGCCGTGCCGGCTGGGGGGTGCGCATCCTGCCCGAGGCGGCCGACAGCCATGAAGAGGCGCCCGAGACGCTGGCTGGCCATATCCGCCGCGATGCGCGCTGGTGCCAGGGCAACCTGCAGCATGTGCGCCTGCTGACCGTGCCGGGGCTGAACTGGGTGTCGCGCTTCCATCTGTTCTCGGGGGCGATGGCCTATCTCGGCTCGGCGCTGTGGCTGGCGATCCTGGTTCTGGGCACGATCACCGGCGGCGGCGGGCCCTGGCTGATGGTCGCGGTCCTGGCGATGCTGATGGCGCCGCGGCTGATCGGGCTGATCGACCATCTGGTGCGCGTGGGCGTGCCGAAGGGGCGCCGTCTGGCCTTTGCCGGCACCGCGGTGATCGAGTTCGTGGTGGCCACGCTGGTTGCGCCGGTCATGCTGGTGCAGCATGTGATCATCATCGCCCGGGCTTTGGGCGGGGTCGACAATGGCTGGATGCCGCATGAGAAGGGCAGCCTGTCCTTCGCCCGCGCGCTGAAGCTGCATGCGCTGGAAACCGGGCTTGGCGTGGCCCTGCTGCTGGGGATCGAGACGGGGATGCTCAGCCTCTGGCTGGCGCCGGTGGTGCTGGGGCTGATCCTGTCGGCGCCGGTGGCGATGCTGGTGGGCGCGCGCGGTCATTGGCTGGCCGAAGCCGGCTGGCGCGCTTAAGGCGCGGCGGTTCCGGCACGGTTTGGGGCGGAAAGCGGGCGGCCTTCGGGCCGCCCTTTTTCGTCTGCCGCGCCAAAAGGCTTGCGGGGCGGGGCGATCTGGTGTGCCATGATCGGGATTTGACCCTTCCCTTGCCCCGACCCTTGTCACGAGCTCGCATGCCGCATTTCACCCTGCGCACCGCCGATCTGGATCAGCGCCATCGCGTGGCCGAGTTCGAATCCATGGCCGCGAATATCTGCAAGCTGGCCATCGACCCCGCGGATGAAACCTATCGCTCCTCCACCTCGATCGCGGTTCTGCCCGATGCGGTGATCGCCGACACGCTGCATTCGCCCTGCCGCACCCGCCGCACCGCCCTTCTGGCGGCCGAGACGGGCGACAATATCCTGCTGCATGTGCCGCTGTCGGGCGGCTTCACCATCCGCCAGGACCGCGGCGCCGAGGTGGAATGCGCGCCCGGCCAGGTCTATCTGGACCCAAGCGAAGTGCCGGGCCTGGCGCGCTTCGTGCCGGAAACCAGCCGCATCCTGTATCTGTCGATCCCGCGCGCGGCGCTGCTGGCCGCCGATCCCGGCTTCAACCCGGCGCTGCGCCAGGTCACCGGCGCCTCGCCGCAATGGCGGCTGCTGATCGGCTATGCCCGCGCGCTGCATGCCGAGGCGGGCAGCCTGCCGGTCGAGGATCTGCAGCTGTCGGTGCAGCATCTGCAGGATCTGCTGCTGCTGGCGCTGGGGGCCGACCGCGAGGCTGCGCTGATCGCCGAAGGCCGGGGCGGGCGCGTGGCGCGGCTGAAGGCGATCAAGGCCGATATCGAGGCGCACCTGACCCTGCCCGAGCTGAACTCGGCCTGGATCGCGGCGCGGCACGGCATCTCGGATCGCTATGTGCGCCGGCTTTTCGCGCAAGAGGGCACGTCTTTTCCCGACCATGTCGCGCTGCGCCGGCTGATGCGGGTGCATCGGCAATTGACCGACCCGCGCCATGCCCACCGCTCGATCAGCCAGATCGCGCTGAATGCCGGGTTCGGAGATGTGTCCTGGTTCAATGCCCGTTTCCGCGCGGCCTTTGGCGCCACCCCCTCCGAGGTGCGGGCGGCCGCGCTGGTCCGCTGACCCCGGCTTCGGTTCCGCTGGGCCCAAGATCGCCCGGTCCTTCTTGCCCATAGTGCGCGCGCATAACGGGCGGAGCGGAAGATGCGGCAAGGCGGGCGGATCGGGCGGATGGCCCTGGGGCTGGTGGCGGGACTGGCAGGATGGGCAGGCGCGGGCGCGGGCGCGGCCCTGGCCGAGACGCCGGCCACGATCATCGTCCTGGACGGGTCGGGCTCGATGTGGGGGCAGATCGACGGCCGCCCGAAGCTGGAGATCGCGCGTGAGACGGTGGGCAAGGTGCTGGACCAGATCCCGCCGGATCAGACCCTGGGGCTGATGGCCTATGGCCATCGCGAGAAAGGCAATTGCGGCGATATCGAATTGATCGTGCCGCCCGCGCCGGGCTCGGCCGGGCAGATCCGCGATGCGGTGGCGGCGATGCGCTTTCTGGGCAAGACGCCCCTGTCGGATGCGGTGCGCCAGGCGGCCGAGGCGCTGCGTTATGGCGAGGACGCGGCGCGGGTGGTGCTGGTGACCGACGGGCTGGAAACCTGCGCGGCCGACCCTTGCGCGCTGGGGCGCGAACTGGAAGCGGCGGGTCTGGATTTCACCGCCCATGTCATCGGCTTCGGCCTGACCCAGGCCGAGGGCGCGCAGGTCTCTTGTCTGGCCGATGCCACGGGCGGGCGCTATTTCGCCGCCGATGATGCCGATGCGCTGGCCGCGGCGCTGGCGGAAAGCGTGGCGGAACCGGCGGCCGTGCCCGAACCGCCGCGCCCGCGCAGCTACTTCCCCGGCGCGCCGCGGATGGAGGGGCTGGCGCTGGAGCCGACCGGCCAGACCACCGGCCTTGCCGGCGATCCGCCGCCCGAATTTGCCTTCGCGCCCGACGGCACGGCGGCGCAATGCCAGGCCCTGTGCGAGGGGCAGCCGCTTTGCGCGGCCTGGCGCTATGAACCGCCGGGCAGCCTTTTCGTCGCCGAGGCGCGCTGCTTTGCCTATCCGCCCTCGACCGAGATGGATTACCAGCTTTATCCGCCGGAAGAGGGCTGGGTCTCGGGGATCAAGGACGGGGTTCTGATGCTGGTCCGGCCCTATGTGGCGCCGGAGGCTCTGCCCGAGGCCGCGCTGCAGGCGCCTGCCCAGGCGCAGGCGGGCGAGACGATCGCCGTGGGCTGGACCGGGCCCGCCGCCGATCTGGACGTGATCGAGATCGGCCTGCCCGGCGATGGCGAACGCTGGGCCTATGCCTATGTCGCCGCGGGCAACCCCCTGTCGCTGGTGATGCCGGGCGAGCCGGGCAGTTATGAGCTGCGCTACAAGTTCCGCGACCAATGGGTGATCGCCACCGCCCCGATCGAGGTGACGGCGGCCTCGGTCGTGATGGAGGCGCCCGATCAGGTCGCGGCGGGGGCCGAGTTTCAGCTGCACTGGACCGGGCCCAACGCCGATTACGACAATATCCAGATCGGGCCGGCGGGCAGCGACGACTATATCTCTTATGCCTATGTCAGCGCCGGCAACCCGCTGGTGCTGACCGCGCCCGACCAGCCCGGCGCCTATGAGCTGCGCTACAAGCTGTCGGATGCCGAGGTGATCGCGACCCGGCCGCTGCAGGTCGTGGCCGCCGATGCGCTGGCGCCTGCGGCCCTGCCGGTGGTGATCGAGGCGGCGGATGGCGGGCTGGGTCTGGCGGTGTCCTGGTCGGCCGTGCCGGTGGAAGGCCAGGATCTGCCGCCCGAGGCCTGGGCCATGCCCGAGTCTGTGGCGGGCCCGGTCGAGGCCGCGTTCCTGCCCGGCCTCTATGACGTCACGGGTGCGGCCGGCGATCAGGTCTTTGCCGGCCGGATCGAGGTTGTCGCGGGGGGCGAGACCCATTTCACCATTCCGCTGTCGGCCGAGCTGTCGCCCGCGGGCGAAGATCAGGATCAGGGCGCGGCCGATCCGGGTGCCCCGTTGCCCTTGCGGATCAAGGGCGTCTATGACGGCGCCTTCACCAGCTGGGAGGCCTTTGCGCTGGGTGGGCAGGAGACGCTGCCCCTGGCCAGCGGCGCGCCGGCGCCCGGCGCCTGGCAGACGGCGCTGGATCCGGGGCCCTGGCTGATCCGCGGCCTTCATGACGGGGCGGCGGGCGCCACCTATCTGGCGGTGCTGGACGTGGCGCCGGGCCTGGCGCCCGAGGTGACGATCCCGCGGCCGCGCTATGGCGCCGAGCCGGGCGATGGC
>NZ_JAICBZ010000006.1 GCF_020179405.1 Xinfangfangia pollutisoli
CGGTTGCGGCGCGGGGGCCCCGGGGGCTGCGGCCCTGGCCCTGGCCCTGGCCGCGGCGGGCGGCGCCGAACAGGTCCCAGCGCAGCGCCTTGATCTCTTCGCCATAATGCGCGCGGATCGACGGGTCGGCGATGCGTTTCAGTGTGGCGCGCAGGCTTTTGTCCAAGGCGGCCTTGCGTTCGGGGCTGTCGAAACTGCGCCCCTCGGTCTCGCGGCTCCACAACAGCCGCACCATCGGCTGGGCGGTGTCCAGCACGCGCTGCATCGCCGGCGCGCCCTCGGCCTTGATCAGATCGTCGGGATCCTGCCCGCCGGGCAAAAGCGCGAAGCGCAGGCCCTTGCCGGCTTCCAGAAGCGGCAGCGCCAGGTCGATCACCCGCAAGCCCGCCCGCAGCCCCGCCGCGTCGCCATCCAGCGAGATCACCGGCTCATCCGCGATCCGCCACATCAGCCGCAGCTGGTCTTCGGTCACCGCCGTGCCCAAAGGGGCGACGGCGGCGGTGAAGCCCGCTTCGCACAGCGCGATCACATCCATATAGCCTTCGGCCACGATCAAGGGCTTGCCCTTGCCCGCCGCTTCCCGCGCCGGGCCGTGGTTGAACAGGTTGCGGCCCTTGTCGAACAGCTCGGTCTCGGGCCCGTTCAGGTATTTCGCCCGGGCATTCGGATCCATCGACCGCCCGCCCAGGCTGATCGCCCGACCGCGCGCGTCGCGGATCGGAAAGATGATCCGGCCGCGAAAGCGGTCATACAGGCTGCCATCCTCGCCCCGCGCCACCATGCCCGTGGCCACCATCAGATCGGGCGCCACGCCCTTTGCCGCCAGCGCGTCGCGCAGCGCGTGCCGGCTGTCGGGCGCCCAGCCGATCTCCCAGCGCTCCCAGGCGGCTTCGGCCAGGCGGCGCTTGCCGGCCAGATAGTCGCGCGCCTGCGCGCCGCCGCCGGTCTTCAGCTGCAGCCGGTAGAAGCGCACCACCTCTTCCATCACCTGCCCCAGTTCCGTGCGCCGGTCGGCCTTTTCCGCCGCGCGCGGATCGCGTTCGGGCATGACCATGCCGGCCTCGCGCGCCAGCACCTCGACCGCCTCGATAAAGGACATGTTCTCGGTCTCGCGCACGAAACTCAGCGCGTCGCCCTTGGCCTGGCAGCCGAAGCAATAGTAATAACCCTTCCGATCATCCACATGAAAAGACGCGGATTTTTCCTGATGGAACGGGCAGGGCGCCCACCAGTCGCCCTTGGCCATGTTCGACTTGCGCATGTCCCAGGTGACCTTCCGCCCGACGACGGAAGACAGCGAAACGCGGGTGCGGAGTTCGTCAAGGAATCCGGGGGGCAGGGACATGCGCTAGATATGCGCGCTCTGGCCCGCGGAGTCGAGGGTGGCAGCCGCCGGGGGTTTTGCACCCCCGGGCCCCCGCAGGATATTTTCGCAGAGAGGAAGGCAGAACCCCGTCGCGTCTTCCTCTCTGCGCAAATATCCCGGGGTCCGGGGCAGAGCCCAGGGGCGGGTCAGAAGCCGATCCGGTCGCGGGTGGAGTACCAGGTCATCGCCAGCACCAGCAGCGGCCAGCGCAGCGCCGCTCCGCCGGGGAAGCGCGGCTGCGGCAGGCTGGCCATCAGATCGAAGCCCGAGGACTGGCTGGCCGTCGCCTCGGCCAGAAGCTTGCCCGCCAGCGTCGCCAGCGCCACGCCATGGCCCGAATAGCCCGAGGCCGACAGCACATTCGGCTGCGGCCGCGCGAAACAGGGCATCCGGTTCAGCGTGATCGCCAGCGTGCCGCCCCAGGCATGGTCAATCTTGACACCGCGCAGTTGCGGATAGACCTCGAGCATCGGCTTCGACACGGTCTTGACGATGTCAGGAAAGCGATAGCCATAGCTTTCGCCGCCGCCGAACAGCAGCCGCTTGTCGTCGGACAGACGCCAGTAATTCACCACGAATTTCGTGTCATGCGCGGCGACGTTTTCCGACAGGATCCCGGCCGCGCGATCGCCCAGGGGTTCGGTCGCGACGATGAAATTGTTGATCGGCATGACCCGCGCGGCGATTTGCGGCTCCAGCCCGCCCAGATAGCCATTGCCGGCCAGGATCACATGGTCGCAAGTGATGCGGCCGCCTTGGGTGGCGACCACCGGCTTGGCGCCCGGCGTGATGCGATGCACCTCGCTGCGTTCAAAGATCCGCACGCCGGCCTGTGCCGCGGCCTGCGCCAGGCCAAGCGCAAAGTTCAGCGGATGGATATGGCCCGCCCCGCGATCGATCTCGCCGCCCTTGTAGACGGGCGAGCCGATCAGCCGCTTGATCCCGTCGCGGTCCAGCGGCTCCAGCTGGTCATAGCCGTAGTCGCGGTGCAACTTTTCAGCGTAAAGATGCAACTCGCGGGTTTCGGTCTCGGTCCAGCAGGCATGCGCAATGCCCGGATGCCAGGCAACCGGCATGGCGTGGCGGGCGATCAGATCGCGGACCAGCGCCTTGGCATCCTGCGCCATGTCCCACAACCTGCGGGCATTTTCGCGCCCGGCGGCCTTTTCCAGCCACAGCTGATCCTGCCTTTGACCCGATCCGACCTGCCCGCCATTGCGTCCCGACGCGCCGAAGCCCACGCGATGCGCCTCGACCAAGACCACAGACAGGCCCCGTTCGGCCAGATGCAGCGCCGCCGACAGGCCGGTATAGCCGCCGCCCACCACGCAGACATCGGCCGTCACCGCGCCATGCAGCGTGGGGAAAGGGTCCAGCGGCGTGGCGGTCGCGGCGTAATAGCTGGGCGGATATTCCCCGACCCGGTCATTGGCATGCAGAAGGTTCAGTCTCATGCGTCGGGTCTCATCAGACGTTCAGAAGCAGATGCTCCCGCTCCCAGGGGCTGATGACTTGCAGGAACTCTTTGTATTCGTTGCGCTTCACCGAATCGTAGACCTTCACGAATTCCGGGCTCAGCACCTCTTGCAGGGCCTTGTCCTCTTCCAGAAGGTCCAGCGCATCGCCCAGGTTCACCGGAATCTCGGCACTGTCAAAATAGGCGTCGCCCTTGCATTCGGCCCGGGGCGCCTGCTGTTCGATCAGGCCCAGATAGCCGCAAGCCAGGTTCGCCGCGATGCCCAGATAGGGGTTGCAATCCATCCCCGGCAGGCGGTTCTCGATCCGCCGCGCCGAGGGGCCCGAGATCGGCACCCGCAGCCCGGTGGTGCGGTTGTCGCGGCCCCATTCCAGGTTGATGGGCGCTGCAAAATCAGGGACATAGCGGCGATAGCTGTTCACATAGGGCGCGATCAGCGCGATCGCGGCGCCCATATGGTTCTGCAAGCCGCCGATGAAATGGCTGAAGGCCTCGGTTTCAACGCCTTTCGGCCCCGAGAAGATGTTCTTGCCGGTCTTCAGATCGACGACCGAGGTGTGGATATGCATGGCCGAGCCGGGCTCGCCCGCGATGGGCTTGGCCATGAAGGTGGCAAAGCAGTCATGGCGCAGCGCGGCTTCGCGGATCAGCCGCTTGAAGAAGAACACGTCATCGGCCAGTCGGACCGGATCGCCATGGGCCAGGTTCAGTTCAACCTGCCCAGCGCCGCCTTCCTGAAGGATGCCATCGATTTCAAGACCTTGCGCCTCGGCGAAATCATAGATGTCGTCGATGACCTTGCCGTATTCATCCACCGCCGACAGCGAATAGGCCTGTTTGCCGGCTGCCCGCCTTCCCGAGCGGCCCATCGGCGGAATGACCGGCAGGTTCGGGTCGGTGTTGCGCGCGGTCAGGAAGAATTCCATCTCGGGCGCCACGACCGGGCGCCAGCCCTTGGCCGCGTAAAGATCCACGATCTTCCGCAGCACATTGCGCGGCGAATAGGGGATCAGCGTGCCGTCCTGGTCCTTTGCGTCATGGATCACCTGCAGGGTGATGTCGGCCGTCCAGGGCGCGGCGGTGGCGGTGCTCCAGTCGGGTTCCAGATACAGGTCCGGCTCGGTGAAAGCATCGAACGGGTTGTCGGCCCATTCGCCGGTGATCGTCTGCAGGAAGATCGAATTCGGCAGGAAGTAATTGGTCTGCTTGGCGAATTTCGCGGCCGGCATCGCCTTGCCGCGCGCGACGCCGGCAATGTCGCCGATCACGCATTCCACCTCGTCAACGCGGCGATTGCCGATATATTCCTTGGCCGCCTCGGGCAGCTGGTCGGTCCATTTGGACATCTGGTCACACTGTGTAGGGGGTGGCCCCCGGGCCGTCAGGCGCGGAGCTTCTCGGCCCCATTGGCTTCGGTCTTCTGGCGGTTCAGAAAGAAGGCCGCGATGCGGTCGGCCATGGCCGACCGGCCCAGCGGCCGGCCCAGCTGGGCCACCGCTGCATCCAGCGTGGCATCCGGCACCAGCCCGCGGCCGCGCTTGTCGATCAGGCCCTGAACGAAATCGGCGGTGAATTCGGGATGCGGCTGCACGGTGAACATGCGGTCGTCGTAAAGCAGGGCGGCATTCTCGCAGAAATCGGTCGAGGCGATGCGGGTCGCCGCCTCGGGCTTTTCGGTGACCTGATCCTGATGCCAGGCGTTCAGAGTGATCTTTTCACCGTCAAAATCGTAATCGGTCGGGCCGACCGACCAGCCGCCCCGGTATTTCTCGACCCGCCCGCCCATGGCCTGGGCGATGATCTGGTGGCCAAAGCAGATGCCCACCACCGGAACATGCGCGGCATAGGCCTTGCGGATGAAATCCTCCAAGGGCTTGATGAAGGGGTGGTCCTCATAGGCGCCAAAGCGCGAGCCGGTGATCAGCCAGCCCTCGCAATCCTGGACGCTGGCGGGAAAATCCATCGCCATCACCTTGTAGCGCCGGAAGCTTAGCCCGCGCCCGGCCAGCAGGGTTTCGAAGAAATCCGGGTAATCGCCCATCTCTGCGCGCAGCGCGTCGGGGGATTCGCCGGTTTGCAGGATGCCGATCAGCATGTCGTCCTCTTGGATCTTTCCCCTGAACCTGAGCGCGGAACCGGGGGCGGTCAAGCCCCCGCCCGTTCACACCGTGTCGAGATACAGTTCCACCTGCTCTTCTGGCGACAGCTCGGCGATGTAATGCAGCTCTTGCCGCTTGGTCTGCACCAGGTTGCGCACCAGTTCCTTGGGCAGGAAGCGATAGATGATGTCCGAATGTTCGAACGCGTCGATCGCGGCGTCCCAGCTGGAGGGGATCTGCGGCAGGTCCAGCGCATAGGCATTGCCCGCCACCGGGGCCGGTGGCTCTTTCTGATCCTCGATCCCCGACAGGGCGGCGCCCAGGATCGCGGCCAGCATCAGATAGGGGTTCACATCGCCCCCGGCGACCCGGTGTTCGATCCGCCGCGCCGCCGGATTGCCGGCCGGAATGCGGATCGCGGCGGTGCGGTTCTCATAGCCCCAGGCGATGGCGGTGGGTGCGTGCTTGTCGGGCACCAGGCGTTCGTAGCTGTTCAGATGCGGCGCAAACAGCAAGGTGCTGTCATGCATCGCCTCCAGGCAGCCCGCCACCGCATGGCGCAGCGCCGCGGTGCCCTTGGGCCCGCCCGAGTCGAAGATATTGTCGCCCCGATCGTCCAGCACCGAGAAATGCGTGTGCAGGCCCGAGCCGGAATAATCCTGATAGGGCTTGGCCATGAAGCTGGCGGCAAAGCCGTGGCGCCGGGCCAGGCCCTTGACCAGCATCTTGAACAGCCAGGCATCGTCAGCCGCGCGCAGCGCGTCGTCGCAATGCATCAGGTTCACTTCGAACTGGCCCAGCCCGGTTTCCGACGTGGTGGTGTCGGCCGGAATGTCCATCGCCTCGCAGGCGTCGTAGAGATCGGTGAAGAAGGTGTCGAAGGCGTCCAGCGCACGGATCGACAGCGTCTCGGCCGCCTTGCGCCGCTTGCCGCTGCGGGGGCTGGCCGGCACCTGCATGGTCTTGCCCGAGTCGTCGATCAGGAAGAATTCCAGCTCCATCGCGCAGACCGGCGTCAGGCCGCGCGCCTTGTAGCGTTCCACCACCGCGCGCAGGGCATGGCGCGGGTCGCCTTCGTAGGGCTGGCCATTCTCGCGGAACATCCAGATCGGCAGCAGCGCGGTCGGCGCCTCAAGCCAGGGCATCGGCATGAAGCCGCGTTCGGTGGGTTTCAGCACCCCGTCCTGGTCGCCCTGTTCGAAGACCAGCGGGCTTTCGTCGATATCCTCGCCCCAGATGTCGAGGTTCAAGACCGAGAAGGGGAAGCGGGTTCCATCCTTCACCACCTTGTCGGCAAAGCGCGCCGGAACGCGTTTGCCGCGCGCCTGGCCGTTCAGATCGGCCGCGGCCACGCGGATCGTGCGCACATCAGGGTGCTTTCTAAGCCAGTCCTTCATCATATCAGCATCACGAAAGGCACGGTCCCCCGCGCCACGGGGCCAATGCGGCCCCAGGGATGCGCAAGGCTCGGGACCATGCCCTTGGTCCTTCCCCAGGTTTCGATCGCCTCACCGCCGGGTCTCTGTCGTCCCTGTCACGGTTCCGGGCCCCTGCCCGGACAATTTGATCAAATCCAAGCCTACTATCGGATCAGGTTCGGGCGCAAGCGGATTTTCTGTCGCTGGTTCGATGGCAGGTGGCGGTTCAGCCGCCGGTTCGCCATCCCGTAGACGGTTGTGACGGCCAGGGTCAGCAGGATGAAGTAGAAGCCGACGATCGGATAGGGGATGAACGGGTTGAAGGTCTTGTCGGCGAAATAGCTGGCATAATACAGCGCATCGCCGCGCTGGCCCAGGACCGGAAAGGCCGAGGCGAAGACCAGGGTCGTCGCGTGGAACAGGAAGATCGCCTCGTTCGTATAGCCGGGCCAGCCCAGCCGCAGCATGGTGGGCCATTCGATGCGGCGGAACTTCTGCCAGCCGGTCAGCCCATAGGCCTCGGCCGCTTCCAGATCGCCCTTGGGGATCGACTTCAGGGCACCGTGGAAGATCTCGGCCGAATAGGCGGCGGTGTTCAGGAACAGGACGAACAGCGCCCCGGCCCAGGCCTTGGTGGTCCAGGCGGTGCTGACCTGAATGCCGAAGATGTCGATCCCGGCCTTGGGCAGCATCACCAGCGCCTCATAGGCCAGGAAGAACTGGATGAAGAGCGGCGAGCCGCGGAACAGGAAGACGAACCAGTCGGCCGGCTTGCGGATCAGCGGGCTGCGTGCGGCCTTGGCCAGGGCCACGGCATTGGCCAGGAAGAAGCCGCAGATCAGCGCCACCGCGCCGAAATAGACGTTCCAGATCAGGCCCGAGCCGATCAGGGTGAATTGCTGGCACAGGGTGAAATCGGTCTTTGGCAGCAGGTTCTCGCCAATGCCGATCGCGCGCAGCCCATAGGCCTGGACGGTTTCCCAGCAGGTCATCGCGTGCCTCCGGGGGGCCGGCAAATTCCTTCGAAGGAATTTGCAAAACTCTTCGAAGAGTTTTGTCTCGCGCTCATGCCGCGGCCTTTCTCAGGGCTTCGCCCGCCGCGGTCGCCTGGCCATGCGACAGGCGCCGGGTCAGCCGGGCCAGGCCCAGTTCCGAGACGCGGGTGAAGGCAAGGTAGAAGACCAGCAGCACCAGGAAGTAGTACAGCCGCCAGTCGCCATGCGGATATTCATAGGCCTGGGTCTTCGACCCGCCCAGTTCGCGCGCGTAATAGACGATGTCCTTGACCCCCAGAAGGAACAGCAAGGGCGTGGCCTTGATCAGGATCATCCACAGATTGCCCAGGCCCGGCAGGGCATAGACCCACATCTGCGGGATCAGCACCCGCCGGAACACCTGGCCGCGCGACATGCCATAGGCTTCGGCGGTTTCCAGCTGCGCCCGCGGCACGGCCTGCATCGCGCCATAGATCACATTGGCGGTGAAGGCGCCGAAGACGATCGCGAAGGTCACCACCGCCAGGCCGAAGCCGTACAGCTGATGCACGAAGCCCGAGGCGCGGGCCGAGGGCACCTTGGCCTCGGGGCAGACGCGGAATTCCAGCCCCTGCCAGGGCGAGACATCGGTCGCGGGGCAGACGGCCAGGAATTTCAGATATTCGATCAGCTGGTCCAGCGCGATGACGAAGAACAGGAAGAAGATGATGTCGGGCACGCCGCGCACCATCCAGATATAGGCCTTGCCCGCCCACGAGACCGGCGCGATCTGCGACCGTGCCGCGGTGGCGCCCAGAAACCCCATCGCCAGCGCACTGGGCGCGGTGATCGCCAGCAGCCCCAGCACGGTCATGAAGGACCAGTAGAAATCAAGATGCTTGCCCGATGTCAGGTAGCAGAGCGCCCATTGCAGGCCCTCGATGGCTTTCGGGTCGGCGCAGGCTTCGAACATCGGCGCTCCGGGGCGGGGCGAATTTTCGGCGAAAATTCGGGGCGGGGTGCCCCGGGCCCGGCCAGGGCCCAGGGATGTCAGGCAGAAGCGGGCGGCGCCTGTCGCCGGGCGCCGGCCCGCGCTTGCATCCGATCAGCAGCCTTCCTTGCCGGCGTCGCCCCAGACCAGCGAGTCGGGGCCGAAATATTCCGGCTTCACGATCATCGCATCCAGCGAGCCGTCGCATTTCATCGACTTGATCGCGGCGTCGAACTTGGCGCGCAGCGCGTCATCCGACTTGCGGAAGCCCATGCCGATGCCGCCGCCGATGGTTTCCTCTTTGTCGAGCAGCACCAGCGCGCCGCCCGATTCCGCCGCCACCGGCGCCAAATAGTCCTTGTCGGCCAGCACCGCGACCGCCTCGCCATTCTTCACCGCGGCGACGGTTTCCTCGGGCGTGGCATATTCGACCAGCGTCATGCCGTTCTCGGCCACGAACCCGGCCTGGATCGTCGCGGTCTGCGCCGCGACCGGGCCCGATTTCAGATCGACATCCTTCGACAGCGCCAGATAGGCCGAGGCCGAGGGCGGCAGATAGCCCTGGCTGAAGGCGATCACGGCTTCCCGCTCGGGCGTGATGCTCATCCCGGCGATGATCGCGTCGTAATTGCCCGATTGCAGGTTCGGGATGATCGAATCCCAGTCATTGGTGGTCCAGGTGCAGTTCAGCTGCGCGATCTCGCACAGCTTGTCGCCCAGCTCGCGCTCGAAGCCCGAAACCTCGCCGGCATCGTTGATGAAGTTGTAGGGAGGATAGGCGCCTTCCGTGCCAAGGCGCACGACATCCTGCGCGAAGGCTGCGGGGGCGATCAGGCCCAGGGCAGTGGCGAGAAGCAGCTTTTTCATTCGAGTCTCCCAGGTTTGCTTCTTGTTGATCCGGAACGAAGGACGGCGGGGCGCGCCGGGCTAGAACCAGCGCGCGTCGTAGCTGTCGATGGTGCCATCGGCGCGCATGGCCGAGATGGCGGCGTCGAAATCGGGTTTCAGCGGGCTGCCCTTGCACAGGACGATGCCGGTGCCCTCGTCGGGAATGTCGACAGGGTACAGATACTCCACCCCCGCGCCCAGCAGCAGCGGCTCCAGATCGGGGCGGTCGCGGAACGGGCCCAGCGCCAGGTCGCTTTCCCCGCTTCCGACCGATTGCAGCGCTTCCGCCTCGCCGGGGAAGCTGCGGAAATCCAGGCCCTCGGCGCGCAGCCAGGCTTCGTGGATCGTGCCCGATTGCACCGCGATGCGGGCCGTCTCGGGCGCGGGCGCGCCGGGCAGGCCCACGAACCATTCCGTCTCGTCGCCATTGGCATAGGGCGTGGTGAAATCGACCAGCGCCCGGCGTTCGGGCGTGACGGCGATGCCACCGATCGCGGCATCGAAGCGGCCCGAGATCACGCCGGGGATCAATTCGTCGAAGGCCGCGGTCTGCCATTGGCAGACATGGCCGCTGCGCCGGCAGATCTCGGTCATCACGTCGATGTCGAAGCCTTCCAGCCCGCCGCCGGCCTGGGGCTGGACATAGGGCGGAAAGCTTTCATCCGTGCCGATCACCAGACGGTTGCCCGCGCCCGCGGGCGGGTCGCCCGCCGCCGCCAGCACCAGCGCCGCACCCAGGGCCGAAAGAGAGGCGAAACAGGCCATCGCCGCCCCCTAAGCCGCCGTGGCCGACAGGAAACCGCGCAGCCGTTCGGTCTGCGGATTGCCGAACAGCGCGCCGGGCGGGCCTTCTTCCTCGATCCGGCCCTTGTGCAGGAAGATCACATGGTCGCTGCAATCGGCGGCAAGGCGCATGTCATGCGTGACCAGCAGCATGGTCCGGCCCTCATCGGCCAAGGCCTTGATCACCTTGACGACTTCCTGTTCCAGTTCCGGGTCCAGCGCCGAGGTCGGCTCGTCGAACAGCAGCGCGCGGGGCTCCATGCACAGCGCCCGCGCGATGGCGGCGCGCTGCTGCTGGCCGCCCGACAATTGCGCGGGCCAGGCCTCGGCCTTGTCGGCAATGCCGACCTTGGCCAGGTATTCCCGCGCCTTCACCTCGACCTCTTTCGGGTCGCGCTTCAGCACCGTCACCGGCGCCTCCATCACATTCTGCAGGATGGTCATATGGGCCCAGAGGTTGAACTGCTGGAACACCATCGACAGGTTGGTGCGGATCCGGGTCACCTGGGCGCGGTCGGAAGGGTGGCGATGCAGGCCCTGGCCCTTCCAATGCACCTCTTCACCCTCGAATCGGATTGAGCCCTGCTGGCTGTCTTCCAAGAGGTTGCAGCAGCGCAGCAGCGTGGATTTGCCCGAGCCGGAGGATCCGATCAGCGACACGACATGGCCGCGCGGCGCCACCAGATCGACGCCTTTCAGCACTTCCAGCGGACCGTAGCTTTTGTGGAGATCGCGGATCTCGATGACGGGCGTTTCGGCCATTCCCCCCGGCTTCCCTGTCGTGGACGGCCCGCAGCCTTCTGTCGGGATGCGCGGCCCTTGCTACGGATTAGGGCGCAGAACAGCCCGTATTGCAACGGCGATTCCGGCATGTGACGCCGGGTCTGCCTGTCAATTCATCACGAAGCGGCGCCAAGATCGGCAGGCGCGGCGGGAATCGGCACGGCCAGCCATGCCTCGGCCGGCAAGGCCACCAGCCCGCGCAGATGCAGCGTGTCGCGGTCTTCGTCCGACAGGGCGGCGATGGCCGCATCCAGCGCGGCGAAGATCGCAGGCCCGTCGGCACCGGGCCCGGCGATATAGGGCAGGGCGGGGGTCGGGGGCGTGAGCGCCACGATTTTCAGCCCCGGCACGGCGGGGTCGCCATCTTCCTGCATCATCGCCCAGGTCACCGCATCCAGCGCCGCCAGATCGGCCCGACCCTCCGCCACCGCCGCGGCCGAGGCGCGATGCCCGCCGGTGCGCAGCCGCGGCGTCAGCGCAAAGCCCTGCTCGGCCGCCCAGTTCGCCGGCGCAGCCCAGCCCGATTGCGACAGGTCGTCATTGAAGGCGAAAGGCGCGGTGGCGAAATCGGCAAAATCCGCGCGCGGATCGTCCTTCCGCGCCACAAGAACGGAGCGGTACTGGCCGCGCGGGCAGTCGCGCAATCCGTGATCCGGCGCGCCGATCAGCGTGACCTGGCCATGCAGCCGGGCGCGATAGGGAAAGCCGCAGGTCTGCGACAGGACCAGATCCTCGGCCGTCCAGGCCGGCCAATAGGCGCCTTCGCCGCGGGTCAGACCCTGGGGCGCTTCGATCCCGCGATGGGCCAGTTCCTGCCGGGCCAGCGCCCAAAGCCGGTCATTCGCCGCCCGGGCGGGGCCGCTGTCATACATGCCAAGCGAGGCGATCATGGCTGTTTCTCCGCTTTCTGCCGGGCGATCGCATTCTCAACGTCGCTCAGGCCCAAAAGGTTCGCCACCATGCGCAAAAGCCGGTCTTCCTCGGCATCGCGGCTGCCATCGGCCAGGGCCACCGACCACAGCGCCGAGACCAGATCGGTCCGGTCCTCCAGCGGGATCGCGGCCTTCAGCGCCCGGGTGAAGCGCACCGTATCGGGCGCGGCCTCTTCCAACGCCTCGGCTTCGGTCCTGAGCCTTGCGGCCTCGAAAGGCCCCAGCCCATGGCGGGCGATCAGCGTGCGGTCGATCCGCGCGATCTCGGTCTCGGTATATCGGCCATCGGTGCGGGCAACCCGCACCAGCAGGGCCGCCAGCGCAAGGCGCGCGTCGGGATCGGGCAGGCGGGGCGGGGCGGGGGCCAGCAGGCCGCGCAGAAGCGAATGGAACATGGCGGCAAGATAGGCGGGCGCGGGCGGCCGCGCCAGATCTCAACCGGGTTCTGGGCGCCGGATACGGCCTTGTGACAGCGGCACGGCGCTGCCGGCGATGCGCACGGCGGTCAGCGCGCCTTCGGCAAGCTCGACCGTCAGCCCGATCTCGGACCGCCGCCCCATCTCGACCCCCTGGGTCAGCGCCAGCCGGGTTGTGCCGGGCGCCAGATGGCCATTGGCCAGAAGTTGCGCCGCGAAAAGCGCTGCGGCCGAGCCGGTGGCCGGGTCTTCCGGGATGCCGGCGGTGGGGCTGAACATCCGGCAGCGGAAGGCCTGCGGGTCGGTGCGGACATAAAGATAGATCGAATCCACCCCCGCCTTTGCACAGGCGGCAGACCAGGCCGGTTCCTGCGGCCGGGCGCGGGCCAGGGCATCAAGCCCCTGCACGGGCAGATACAGAAAGCGCGGGCCGCCTGCCTGGCAACCCGGGCGGTCAGGGCCGATCTCGGCCTCGGTCAGCCCCAGCGCCTGGGCCAAGAGGCCCGTCTCGGGCACCTGTCCGGCCGCATAGGGCAGGACCGGCGCCGTCAGCTCGGCCGTGACCGACGCGCCGCGGCGGCGGACCGTGACGGGCACGAGCCCCGCTTCTTCCTCAAGCGTGATGACCTTGTCGAAATCGCCGCCTTCATCCGCGCAGGCCAGATGGATGGCGCAGCCGATGGTCGGATGGCCGGCAAAGGGGATCTCGTCGGTCGGAAAGAAGATGCGCACCCGCGCCGTATGGGCCGGATCCTGCGGGCGCTGGACGAAGATCGTCTCGGACAGGTTGAATTCCCGCGCGAGGATCAGCATCTGGGCAGTCGAAAGCCCATCGGCGCCCAGCACCACCGCCAGCGGATTGCCGGCAAAGGGCCGGTCGGTGAAGACATCCAGCGTGTGGAAGGCCAGGGTCTCGGTCATCGAAGCCCTTTGTACAGCGCGCTCAGCCGCGCGGCCTCATCGGCCAGGCCGAAGGGCGGGTTGACGAAGATCATCCCCGAGCCCTCCATCCGGTGGCCGTCGCGCGCGGGCGGAAAGCGCACCTCATGCACCAGGATATCGGCATGCTGCGCCTTCAGCGCGGCCACCATCGGCCCATGCGGCCCGCCGCGCAGGATCGGATACCACAGCGCCAGGATGCCCACGTTCCATTTGCGCGCGAGCGCGGCAAAGACCTTGGGGATGCGGTCGTAATCCTCCTTCACCTCGAAGGACGGATCGCACAGCAAAAGCCCGCGCCGCGGCGTGGGCGGGCACAGCGACAGCGCCATTTCGAACCCGTCCTGCTTGCGGATATCCGCCTCCCAGCCCTGCATCGCCTGCACCAGCCCCGCATGTTCCTGCGGATGCAGTTCCGCCAGATGCAGCCGGTCGATGTCGCGCAGCGTCATGGCCGCGATCAGCGGCGAGCCGGGATAGGCATCGTCGCCCAGCATGGCCCGGGTCTCGGCCAGGCGCTGGGCATAGGGATGGGCGGCGGGAAACCAGTCGGCATGGGCCAGAATGCCCTTCGCCGCCTCGCCGGTCTTTTCCGCCTCGGGCGCCGAAAGCCGATACAGGCCCCGCCCGGCATGGGTTTCCAGATACGAGACCGGCTTGTCCTTGCGGGTCAGATAGTCCAGCGCCCAGGCCAGAAGCGCGTGCTTCTGCACATCGGCCAGGTTTCCGGCATGGAAGGCATGTTGATAGGACAGCATGCGCCGGGCCTAACAGGCGGGGCAGGCGCGCGCAACGGAATTGGCCCGCGCCCCGGACCGAAGCGGGCCGGCCTTTGCCCGACGCTGAAGGGCGGGCTTGCGGGCGGGCGGGCTTCGCGCCATCCTCTGACCATCCGGTCAGGAAAGGACCCGTCATGACTTTGGCCAAAGCCGCGGCAGAGGTGCGCGAACGCGCCTGGGTGCCCTATTCGCGCTTCAAGGTCGGGGCGGCGATCCGTGCGGCCTCGGGCAAGGTCTATGCCGGCTGCAATGTGGAAAACGTGGCCTATCCCGAAGGCACCTGCGCCGAGGCGGGCGCGATTGCCGCCATGTGCGCGGGGGGCGATTACAAGATTGCCGAAGTCTATGTGATCGCCGACAGCCCCGAGCCGGTGCCCTGCTGCGGTGGCTGCCGGCAGAAGATCGCCGAATTCGCCGGGCCCGACGTGCGGGTGACCATGGCCACCACCGATGGCAAGGAAAAGACCGTGACGGTGGCCGAATTGCTGCCGGGCGTCTTCTCGGCCGCGCATATGGATCGGGCGTAAGATGGCCGCGCAGCCGGATGCCCGCCAGATCATCGCCAAGATCCGCGACGGGCGGCCCGCCACGGCCGAAGAGCTGGGCTGGTTCGCGCAGGGCCTGGCCTCGGGCGCGGTGAGTGATGCCCAGGCCGGGGCCTTCGCCATGGCGGTTCTGCTGAAAGGCCTGGGCGAAGAGGGCCGCGTCGCCCTGACCCGGGCCATGCGCGACAGCGGAAAAACCATGGTCTGGCATCTGGAAGACCCCGTGGTGGACAAGCATTCCACCGGCGGGATCGGCGATTGCGTGTCCTTGCTGCTGGCACCGGCCCTGGCCTGCTGCGGGGCGGCGGTGCCGATGATCTCGGGCCGGGGCTTGGGTCATACCGGCGGCACGCTGGACAAGCTGGAGGCGATCCCCGGCTTTCGCACCGGGCTGAGCGAGGATCAGTTCCGCGCCCAGGTGGCCGAGATCGGCTGTGCCATCGTCGCGGCCAGCGCCGAACTGGCCCCGGCCGACCGGCGGCTTTACGCGATCCGCGACATCTCGGGCACGGTGGAATCGATCGACCTGATCACCGCTTCGATCCTGTCCAAAAAGCTGGCCGCCGGGCTGGAGGCACTGGTTCTGGACGTGAAATGCGGCTCGGGCGCCTTCATGGCCTCGCTGGACGAGGCCGAGGCGCTGGCCCGCGCGCTGGTCGCGACGGCGCAGGGCGCGGGCTGCATGACCAGCGCCTTGATCACCGACATGTCGCAGCCCCTGGCCACCGCCGCGGGCAATGCGCTTGAGGTGATCGAGGTGATGGAGACGCTGACCGGCACCTCGGTCAATTCCGCGCTGTGGGATCTGACCGCCGATCTGGGCGGCGAGGTGCTGGCGCTGGCGGGACTGGCCGCCGATCCGGCCGATGGCGCGGCGCGGATCGCCGAGGCGATGGAATCCGGCCAGGCGGCGGAATGTTTCGGCCGCATGGTCGCGGCCCAGGGTGGTCCGGCCGATTTCGTCGAACGCTGGCCCGACCGTCTGCCTTCGGCCCCGGTGGTGATGGAAGCGCCGGCGCTGGAAGACGGCTATGTCGCCGCGATCGACGGGCGGGCGCTGGGCCATGCGGTGGCGCATCTGGGCGGCGGCCGGCTGCGCGACGGCGACCGGATCAACCCGGCGGTGGGTCTGTCGGATCTGGCCGGCATCGGCGAGGAAACCGGCGCCGGCGTGCCGCTGGCCATGGTGCATGCAACCAGTATCGATGCCGCCCAGGCGGCGGTGCGCGCGGTGCAGGCGGCCTATCGGGTCGGTGCGGCGATGCCGGAAGAGCCGCCTTTGGTGTTGAAGAGGATCGGCTGATGAGCGCGCCAGGATCCCGGGCCTTTCTGGTCGTCCTCGATTCCGTGGGCGCGGGCGGCGCACCCGATGCCGCGGATTTTGGCGATGCGGGCGCGAATACGCTGGGCCATATCGCCGCCGAATGCGCGGCGGGGCGGGCCGAGGTTGGGCGTTCGGGGCCCTTGCACCTGCCGAACCTGGACGCCTTGGGGCTGGGCGCGGCGGTGAAGCTGGCCTCGGGCTTTGACGCGCCGGGGCTTGGCGCGGTGCCGCAGGGCCTGTGGGGCGCGGCCGAGGAAGTCTCGCCGGGCAAGGACACGCCCTCGGGCCATTGGGAATTGGCGGGCGTGCCGGTGCCCTGGGACTGGAGCTATTTTCCCGACACCGTGCCGGCCTTTCCGTCCGAGCTGGTGGCCGAGGTCTGCCGGCTGGCCGGGACCGAGGGGATCCTGGGCAATTGCCACGCCTCGGGCATGCCGGTGATCGCGCGCTATTGCGCCGAGCATAAACGGACGGGCTGGCCGATCTGCTACACCTCGGCGGATTCGGTGTTTCAGATCGCCGCGCATGAAGACTGGTTCGGGCTGGACCGGCTGCTGGCCCTGTGCCAGGCGCTGGCGCCGACGCTGCATGCGATGAAGGTGGGCCGCGTGATCGCGCGTCCCTTCACCGGCACCTGCGACGATTTCCGCCGCACCGCCAACCGGCACGACTATGCCATCGCGCCGCCTTCGCCCACGCTGCTGGACTGGGTGGCCGATGCGGGCCGCGCGACCCATGCCGTGGGCAAGATCGGCGACATCTTTTCCATGCGCGGCATCGGCAAGCTGTGGAAGGGCAAATCCGATGCTGACCTTTTCGAACATCTGACGCGGCTGGGCGCCGAGGCCGAGCCTGGTTCCTTGACATTTGCGAACTTCGTCGAGTTTGACAGCCTGTATGGCCATCCGCGCGATGTGGCCGGCTATGCCCGCCATCTGGAATGGTTCGACGCCGCCCTGCCGCGGTTTCTGGCGACGCTGCGCCCCGGCGATCTGGCGATCTTCACTGCCGATCACGGCAATGACCCGACCTGGTCGGGCACCGATCACACCCGCGAACGGGTGCCGGTCGTGGGCTGGGGGCTGGGTCCGCGCGCGGTGGGGCTGCGCGGCTATGTCGATGTGGGGGCCAGCATCGCCGCGCATCTGGGCGTGGCGGGGCAGGGGCCGGGGCGGTCGTTCCTGTGACCGGCCCCCGGGGGTTTCACACCCCCGGACCCCCGTGGGATATTTTTGCAGAGAGGAAGGCGGGAGATGAAAGAGCTTCCGAAAGTGGAGTTGCATCTGCATCTGGAAGGGGCGGCGCCGCCGGCCTTCGTGCGGGGCATGGCGGCCGAGAAGAAAGAGGATATCTCGGGCATCTTCGATGCGCGCGGCGCCTATTCCTACAAGGATTTCTGGCATTTCCTGAAGGTCTATGAGACGGCAACATCGGTGTTGCGCTCGCCCGAGGATTACCGGCGGCTGACTTTGGCGGTGCTGGAGGAAAGCGCCGCTTCGGGCGTGGTTTACAGCGAATGCTTCCTGTCGCCGGATTTCTGCGGCGGGCGCGATGTGGCGGCGTGGCGCGATTATCTGGCGGCGATCCGCGATGCGGCCGATCAGGCCGAGCGGACGCTGGGCATCACCCTGCGCGGCATCGTCACCTGCATTCGGCATTTCGGCCCCGACAAGGCGCGCGAAACGGCGCTGTGCGCCGCGGAAACCGCGGGCGACTGGCTGGTGGGTTTCGGCATCGCCGGCGATGAGAAGACGGCGGAGCCGAAGGACTTTGTCTGGGCCTTCGATTGCGCGCGCGAGGCGGGCTTGCGGATCACCGCCCATGCCGGGGAATGGCGCGGGCCGCAGGGCATTCGCGACACGCTGGCCGCGCTGGCGCCCGAACGGCTGGGCCATGGCGTGCGGGCGATCGAGGACCTGGCTTTGGTCGATGAACTGGCCGAGCGCGGCACGGTGCTGGAGGTCTGCCCCGGCTCGAATGTCGCCTTGGGGCTTTACCCGTCGTTCCGCGCCCATCCGATTGCCGAACTGGACCGGCGGGGGGTGAAGGTCACCGTCTCGACCGATGACCCGCCCTTCTTCCACACCACCATGGCGCGGGAATACGAGGCGCTGCACCGCGCCTTCGACTGGGATGAGGGGCAGTTCGACAAGATCGCCAAGGCCTCGCTTGACGCGGCCTTTTGCGATGCCGATACGAAAGCCAGGATCGCCAAGCTATTGGAGCGCTGACATGCCGGACCATCTGACCGTCGTTTCCCATCCGCTGGTCAGCCACAAGCTGACATTGATGCGCGAGAAGGACACCTCGACCGCCAGCTTCCGCCAGCTGTTGCGCGAGATCAGCCTGTTGCTGGCCTATGAGGTCACGCGCGAATTGCCGATGACCACGAAGCAGATCGAGACGCCGCTGCAGCCGATGGATGCGCCGACGATCGACGGCAAGAAGCTGGCGCTGATCTCGATCCTGCGGGCGGGCAACGGGCTGTTGGACGGGATCCTGGAACTGATCCCGGCGGCAAGGGTGGGCTTTGTCGGGCTTTACCGCGATCCGGCGACGCTGCAGCCGGTGCAATATTACTGCAAGCTGCCCGATCACCTGGACGAACGGGTGTCGATCGTGGTCGATCCGATGCTGGCCACCGGCAATTCCAGCGCCGCGGCGACCAGCCTGCTGAAACAGGCGGGGGCCAAGGATATCCGTTTCCTCTGCCTGCTGGCTGCACCCGAGGGCGTGGCGCGGATGAAGGCCGAACATCCCGATGTGCCGATCGTGACGGCGGCGCTGGACAGCCATCTGAACGACCATGGCTATATCGTGCCAGGACTAGGGGATGCGGGCGACCGCATGTTTGGTACGAAATAAGGGGTGTTTCCCCTTTGACTTGGAAACAGTGATGCATCACTATCGCCCAAAGCTACTTGGGGGTAGTGATGTCTGGTTTTCGTCTGTCGGCCGCGGTTCTGGCGGCTGTCTTTGGGGCTGCGCCCGCTTTCGCCGATCTGAAGGGGCCGGCAGAGCTGCCGCCGGCGTCCTATCAGGGGCAACAATATGTCGACAGCCGCGGCTGTGTGTTCCTGCGCGCGGGCTATGGCGGGCAGGTGACCTGGGTGCCGCGGGTCAGCCGCGACCGCAAGCAGCTGTGCGGCTATCCGAAATCGGGCGGAACGGTCGAAGTGGCCGAGGCCGCGCCTCCGGCTGCGGCGCCCGCGCCGGCGCCTGTGGCGGCGCCGGTCGTCATGGCTCCGGTGGCTGCGGCCGCAAAACCCGCCCCCGCGCCCGAAGCGGTGCGTCCGGTGACCCCGACCGAGCGGGCGGCCACGGCCGAGGTTTCGGGCGTGCCCGCCGTGCCGGGCGGACAGACCGGCTATCGCCTGGCCTGCCCGGCCGAGACGCCGATGGCCGAGCGGTTCGAGATCCGCGGTGGCGGCAGCAAGGTGATGTGCACCAAGGGCGATGGCTCGCTGGACGGGGCGAATTTCCCGGTTCTGGTGGCGGGCAGCACGGCGGGCTATCCGACCGGCTATGATGCCTGGGTCGCGGCCGGGGCGGGGCCGAAGGCGGTCTCCTCGGGCGGTGCGGTCTCGGCGCCCAAGGGCGATGCGGTGGTGGCGGCAACGAAATCGGCCAAGCTGCCCGATCCGAACCCGCCCGCAGGCTACAAGGCGGCCTGGAAGGATGACCGGCTGAACCCCAATCGCGGCAAGCAGACCGTGGCGGGCGTGCTGGCCCAGGACCAGATCTGGACCCGCACGACACCGATGGTGCTGCGCGAGGATTGGGGCAAGCCGAAGGCGCCGCTGACCATCGTGGTCCGTCGCGCCGATGGCAGCGAGATCCGCCACGACGGCGTGGTCCTGTCGACCAAGGGCGATGGGCAGCGGGTGGTGCAGCTGGACAATGGCAAGGTGATGACCCTGCCGCCGGCGGTGGTGAAATCGACCAAATCCGATCCGAAGGCCGGGGTTGCGCCCGCGGCGAAGGCGGCGCCGGTGGCGGTGGCCAAGGCCACGCCCAGGGCGGCCGCCAAGGCGCCGGCGAAAGACGCGCCGGCCGTCGCGGCCGGGACGCGGCTTTTCGTGCAGGTCGGCAGCTTCGGCGTGGCCGCCAATGCCGATCGCGCCGCGGGACGGCTGAAGGGCCTGGGGCTGAAGGTTGCGCGCGGCAAGGCCAAGGGCGGCAGCCTGCAGGTCGTGTTCGCCGGCCCCTATGGCTCGGCTGCCGAGGCCAAGGCCGCCTTGTCGGCGGCGCGGGGCGCCGGCTTCTCGGATGCGGTGATCGTGCAGTAAGGCGCGGATTTTCTTCGATAATCCAAGGGCCCGCCTTGCGGGCCCTTTTCCGTGGCCCCGGGGGCGGTCAGCCCGCGCAGACCGATTGCAGCGCGATCCAGTCGTCATCGGGCAGAAGCGGACTTTGGATCAGCCCCTTGAACGGATCGCCGGCGATCAGCCCCTTGGTGTTGTCGCCCGACGGGTCCAGCCAGCGCGCATAGGGGGTCAGCGGCACCTGCGCCGCCTCGAAGGCCTCGATCAGCTGGGCATCCGGCACCCGGTCACCGGCGGCGCGCAGGAAGGCCTCGCCATAGCCGTCCAGCGCATCGGCGGGCAGCGTGCCCGAGGTCAGCAGATCGAAACTGGCGCGCAGCCCGGCATGGTCAAGGATCGGCACCACCGGATCGTGCAGGCCCGCCGCCACGCCCTCGGCCAGGGCGGCGCCGGCAAGGGCATCGGGGGCCTCAAGCTCGATCAGGCTGCGGGGCAGCAGGATGACGCCGCCCGGCAGATGGGCGGGGCGGGTCAGTCCTTCGGGCAGGATATAGAGGATCGGCGTATCCTCGGGGCCGAAGACCCGTTCCGACAGGGCCGCCAGCGCCGGCAGGCCCAGGGCGCCATCGCAGGGCGTGCCGGTCAGCCGCGTCACGTCATCCAGCGCCCGCTGGCCGATCTCGGCCCGTTTTGCCGCCGGCATGACCTTGGCCGTATGCGAGACCAGCACCCCCGGCAGCACCAGGACGGCGACGCCCAGGATCACCGCCGTCGCGCCGCCGATCAGCACGCCGCGCAGCCGGCCGGGATGCGGCCGGGCCTGGCGCAGCGCCACCTGCACCGTCTTCAGCGCGGCGATCATCTCGTCTTCTTCCAGCTCCAGCGTCTCGGCCCCGTCGCCATCGGGGGCGAAGATCGCCGGGCGCTGGCCGGGGTTCACCCGCGTCACCGCCGGCAGCGACCAATGCGACACCACCACGCCCGAGCGCGGTTCGGACAGCATCAGCGTGGCATCGCCCAGCCGCACGACAACCTCGCGCCGCTGGCCTTCGGGGCTGTCGCGCCAAAGCCCCGTGCATTCCAGTTTCTGATACTTCTTCAGCGCCGTCATCGGCCGTTGCTGCCCTGCCTTTGCGGCCACCCTAACGCCCCGGGCGCCCGGCCACAATCAGATCAGCTTGGCCACGGCCCTGAGTTCGAATTTCTGGATCTTTCCGGTCGAGGTTTTCGGAAGATCGTGGAACAGGACCAGCTTGGGGCATTTGAACCCGGCCAGCTGGCTGCGGCAATGCGCGATCAGCTCGTCCGCCGTGACGGACGCCCCGGGCTTCAATTCGACAAAGGCGCAGGGCACCTCGCCCCATTTGTCATCGGGCTTGGCCACCACCGCGCAAAGCGACACGGCGGGGTGTTTCATCAACACGCCCTCGACCTCGACCGACGAGACATTCTCGCCGCCCGAGATGATGATGTCCTTCGCCCGGTCGGTGATTTTCAGATAGCCGTCGGGATATTGGATCGCGATATCGCCCGACCGGAACCAGCCGCCCTGGAAGGCCTCGGCCGTGGCGTCGGGATTGCGGTAATAGCCCTTCATCACCAGATTGCCGCGCAGGGCGATTTCGCCCAGATGGCGGCCGTCCTTTTCGACCGGGGCACCGTTCGGATCATGCACTTCGGCGCCGTCCAGCATCGCCATCGGCACGCCCTGGCGCGATTTCAGGTCGGCGCGTTCCTCGCCCTCG
Organism: Xinfangfangia pollutisoli; assembly: GCF_020179405.1. GTDB lineage: Bacteria > Pseudomonadota > Alphaproteobacteria > Rhodobacterales > Rhodobacteraceae > Pseudogemmobacter > Pseudogemmobacter pollutisoli. Next base: position 21,725 of record NZ_JAICBZ010000006.1, read on the forward strand.
ATCCCGGCCCAGCCGGGCTGCCAAAGGCATTCGGTCGAGGGGCCGTAGGTTTCGGTCAGGCCATAGACCTGGGTCACGTTGAAGCCCAAGGGTTCGAAGGCGGCCAGAGTGGCTGCGGGCGGCGGCGCGCCGGCGGTGAGGACCTCGACCACATGGTCGAAGGCGCGGCGGTCCTCGGGCCTGGCATTGACGATCATGTTCAGAACGATCGGCGCGCCGCCGAAATGCGTTACGCCCTCATCGGCGATGGCGTCATAGATCGCCTTGGCGGTGATGTCGCGACAGCAGACCATGGTGCCGCCCAGCATCGGCAGCATCCAGGGGTGGCACCAGGCATTGCAGTGAAACAGCGGCACGATGGTCAGATAGACCGGGAAAAGCTGCATCCGCCAGGCGATCAGATTGCCCATTCCGGCCAGATAGGCGCCGCGATGGTGATAGACCACGCCCTTGGGCCGCCCGGTCGTGCCCGAGGTGTAATTGATCGCAATCGATTCCCATTCGTCTTCCGGCATCACCCAGGCGAAATCCGCGCTGCCTTCGGCGATCAATTCCTCATAGGTCAGGTAATGGCCCGTCGCCGTAAAGCCGCGGTCCGGCGCCTCGACGATTTGCGGGGCAGAGCCTTGCATCAGCTTGATCGCGGCCTCGGCCAGCGGGATCAGCGCGGTGTCGACGATCACCATCTTCGCGCTGGCATGGCCGAAGATATAGGCGACCGTATCGGCATCGAGCCGCGTGTTGATCGTGTTCAGCACCGCCCCGCAGGCCGGCACGCCGAAATGCGCCTCGGCCTGGGCGGGGATGTTCGGCAGAAGGGTGGCCACCACATCGCCCGGCGCGATGCCGCGCCGCGCCAGGCCCGAGGCCAGGCGCGTGACCCGATCGGCATAGTCGGCATAGGACAGGCGGATATCCTTCCAGACCAGCGCCGTGCGATCGGAATGCACCTGGGCCGCGCGTTTCAGATGCGACAGCGGCGTCAGGGCCGCATAATTCGCCGCGCATTTCTCAAGCCCGCTTTCGTCCGGCAGCCAGCCCATTTCCCGATCTCCCTCATTCCCTTGCGCGGAAAAGGCCATTTCGCTTTCCAGCGTCGTTTTCCGGCGCGCAGGACCGAGTTTAACAGGCTTATCTGCCACCGGAAGACGCAAGATGACGCAAGAAGCACAGTGACAAGCCCCCCCGACCGCACCCTCGCCGCCGCAGGGCTGATCCTGACCTATGCCGCGATCATCGGCTTTACCGACAATTTCGTGCGCATCATCGCGCAGGATGCGGGGCTGTGGCAGTTCCATGCGACGCGCAGCGTCCTGGCGCTGGCGCTGCTGGTGGCGGTGGCGCCGGCCGTGGGGCTGGTGCTGCGGGCCAAGAACTTGCGCGCGGTGGCGCTGCGTTCGGCCATCCATGGCTCGGCCATGGTGATCTATTTCGGCGCGCTGGCCTTTCTGCCGGTCGCCATGGTGGCGGCGGGGCTGTTCACCGCGCCGATCTTCGTGCTGCTGATTTCGCGCTTTGCCTTTGGCCAGCGCATCGGCCCGGTGCGGATCGCCGCGGTGGGTCTGGGCTTTGCCGGCGTGCTGCTGGTTCTGGGCCCCGAGGCGCTGGGCTCGGCCTCGCCCGCGGCCCTGATGCCGATTGCGGCGGGGGCGCTGTATGCGCTGGGCAACATCGCCACGCGGCAATGGTGCGAGGGCGAGCGGGCCGAGGTGCTGCTGGCGGGGTTTTTCGCCGCGCTGGGGATCTTCGGGGCGCTGGGCATGGCGGTGCTGATGCTGGTGCCGCTGCCGGTGCCCGAAGGGGCCGAGGGCTTCGTGCTGCGCGGCCCGGTCTGGCCGCCGGCCGCTTTCTGGATCTGGACGCTGGTCCAGGCGGCGGGGTCGCTTCTGGGCGTCGGGCTGATGATCCGCGGCTATCAGCTGACCGATGCCGGGCGGGCGGGGGTGATCGAATATGCGATCCTGCCGGCCTCGGCCTTCTGGGGCTGGGTGATCTGGGACGAGGTGCTGACCGGCTGGGCCTGGGCGGGGTTGGCGCTGATCGCGCTGGCCGGCACGATGATCGCGCTGCGCGCCCAGGCGCAGGAAGGCTGAGTCCGGTCTTTCGGAAGAATTTTCAGGTTTCTTTGAAGAAACCCGTGCTTACGCCTCGGCCATCGCTTCGCGCCAATGCCGGCGGCACAGGCTTTGATAGGTTTCATTGCCGCCGATCTGCACCTGATCCCCTGCCTGCAGGGCTTTGCCATCGGGGCCGCGGCGGATGACCATCGTGGCCTTCTTGCCGCAATGGCAGATCGTGCGCACCTCGCGCATTTCATCGGCCCAGGCCAGCAGCGCGGCCGAGCCGGGAAACAGGTTGCCCTGAAAATCCACCCGCAGGCCGTAGCACATGACCGGCACGCCCAGATCGTCGACGGCGCGCGCCAGTTGCCAGACCTGCGCCTTGGTCAGGAACTGCGCCTCGTCGATGAAAACGCAGGCGACCGGACCCTGGTCCAGACGGGCAGCGAGCAGGGCAAACATGTCATCGCCTGGGCCGAAGGTCTGCGCCGCGGCGCCGATGCCGATCCGGCTGCCGATCCGGCCTTCTCCGGCGCGGGTGTCCAGCCGCGCGGTCAGCAGGAACGTCTCCATCCCGCCTTCGCGGTAATTGTGGGCCGCCTGCAGAAGCAGGGTCGATTTGCCCGCATTCATCGTCGAGTAATGAAAATACAGCTTCGCCATGGCCGTGGCCTAGCCGGGGCAGGGCCCGTGTGCAAGAGCCGCGCCGCCCCGAAGCCCGCCCCCGCGCGCGAGGGGCAGGGGGCCCGAAAAGCCACGCCTGCCCCTCGCCGCAAAGAAAACGGGAGGGGGCCGTCGGCCCGTCGCACCATTGACAAGACAGGAGACCCTGCCGCACCTTGAACCCAAGACGGAACCGTCGGCGTCAATTTCGACGCCGCCCCGCGAACCCCCACCCAAGCCGGCGCTGGGGGCGCCGACCACTCGCTACGATCCCGGTCGCCCGGGACGCTTTTATGAATGACAATTCCCTAACACGAAATTAATGGGAAAACTCTTAACGATTTCCCCCGGTTGCATTTCCGGCCGGACCCTGGAGAGGCTGATGTCTGCTGCAAGCTATCTGAAAAAACACACCGAAGCCCTGGTGAAAGACGTCGGGATTGAAGCGGCCTGCGCGCTGACCGGAAAATCCAAGGCGACGCTGGGGCGCTACTATTCCGACAGCGACGAGCATGACGACCGCTTCATGCCGATCGACGTTGTCGCGGCGCTGGAATCCGCCGCGCGTTTCCCGCATGTGACTTCGGCGCTGGCCGATCTGAAAGGGGTGACGCTCAGCTATGATGCCGAGCGGCACAATTCACAAAGCAAGGGGGTGAACCAGGACGTGGTCGCCCTGGCGCAGCGCTTTGCCATGCTGATGAGCGAGTACAATCAGGCGATTGCCGATGGCAAGATCAGCGTGAACGAGGCCAAGCGCATGCTGCGCGAGACGCTCGCGCTGCAGCAGGTGCTTCTGGACATGAAGCTGAACCTCGAAGACGAGGTCAGCTAGGCCGCCGCTTCGGGGCGGTCGCGCCGCCCTGCGGCCGCGGCTTCTGGCCGGGGCGGCCGGCCTGCGGCTTGGCGCCTTGCGGGGCCGCACCCTGCGGCCTTTGCCCCTGCGCTCGTTGGCCCTGCGGCTTGCCGCCGGCCCGCGTGGGCGAGGCGGCCAGCTTCTGGCCCTGCCGCCCGCCCTGGCCCTGGCGGTTGCCGCGGTTCTGCCCGGGCTTCGGTGCCGCGGCCACCACATCGGCCGCCCAGGGCGCGCCGCCGATCACCGGCAGCGGCTTCTTCAGCAGCTTCTCGATCGCCTGCAGCTCGCCCATCTCGGCCGGCGCGCAGAAGCTGATCGACGAGCCCTCGGCCCCCGCCCGCGCGGTGCGGCCGATGCGGTGGACGTAATTCTCGGGCACATTCGGCATGTCGTAATTGTACACATGCCGGACGGTCGGGATGTCGATGCCGCGGGCGGCCACGTCGGTGGCGACCAGCACATCCACTTCGCCGGCCTTGAACTCGGTCAGGATGCGGTCGCGCTGGTTCTGGCTGCGGTTGCCATGGATGGCGCCCACCTCGAAGCCCCATTGCCCCAGCACCTTGGCCAGCTTGTCGGCGCCATGCTTGGTGCGCGAGAAGACCAGAGCCTGCTCGCCCGGATGGGTCTTGAGATACTCTTCCAGCAGCTTCGCCTTGTCGCCGTTCGGAATGTAATGCACGCCCTGCGTCACCTTTTCGGCGGGCTTGCCCGGGGGGGCCACCTGCACCTTGACCGGATCGCGCAGATAGGTGTCGGCGATTTCGGTGATGTCCTTCGGCATGGTGGCCGAGAACATCATCGTCTGCCGCTTCAGCGGGATATGCTTGGCGATGCGGCGCAGGGAATGGATGAAGCCCATGTCCAGCATGTGGTCGGCCTCGTCGAGGACAAGGTAGGCGCAGCGCTCCAGGATCACGTCGCCGCGCTCGATCAGGTCGATCAGCCGGCCGGGGGTGGCCACCAGCACATCGGCGCCGCGGGTCAGCGCCTGGGCCTGGCGGTTGACCGAGGCGCCGCCGACGACCATCACCACCTTGACGGCGGTGCCCTTGGTGAAGGTTTCCAGATTGTCCTTGATCTGGGTGGCGAGTTCGCGCGTCGGCACCAGGATCAGGGCGCGGATATGCTTGGGCCCCGGCGGATGGCCGATATCCAGGATGCGGTGCAGAAGCGGCAGGCCGAAGGCGGCGGTCTTGCCGGTGCCGGTCTGTGCCAGCCCCATCAGGTCGCGGCCCGCCATGATATGCGGGATCGCCTGCGCCTGAATCGGCGTGGGCGTCTTCAGATGGGTGGATTCCAGCGCCTTCAGAATGCGCGGCGACAGGCCGAGATCGGCAAAGCTGGTCGAGCTGGAAAGGGTGGTCGAGGGGGAATTGGTCATGGGTCCGTCCATAGATCAGGGACGCCGCGCCCTCGCCCCCGGAGATTTCCGTTGACCGTGCGCGCCGTCGGCGCCCCTGCGTGATGGTGGGAACCTGTGTCCGGGCCTTTCGGTGCTCACGCGGCACGGGCTTCGGACTGGGGGGAGATGGGGGATTTTGGCGGGGAAGTCAAGCGGGGGGAGGGGTGTCTCACGGTGAGACAAGCTGTGGTGTGAGGGAAATCAACGGGTTGGGTCGGTGGAATTCAGGGTTTGGTAAGGATTGAGCGGGAGAGTGAGGTTGCAATGGGTGCCCGTAGGGGGAGGGAGCCGGGGTGAATCTCGACCCACGGGTGGGGTGGGGCGCTGTGGATGCTTGCCGAAAAGGTGTGTGGTGAAGGCACACCCTACGCGTTGCGCGAGTATCGCCCACCAAAGAGGTGCGTCATGAATTCGCACCCTACGGGGATCATGTCGGGTTGGGGCATGGGAGACAGGAAACGCATCGCGGTGAAGGTGCTCCGCCGGCACAAGCGGGGGCTGGAGGATATTGCAGCGCGGGAGGGGTTTAGGTGAACCGGCTCGCGGCGCGAGCGGCGGCGCTCCTTGCTGAGCGTAGGGCCGACGGGGATTTGGAAGCGGGAGACTACGTTTCTGGGGCAGACGCTGAGCAGAAAGATTGTCGTAATTATTAGGGGGCAATTGCGCTAAGGCATTGCTCGTTTAAAGATAACACCCAAAGAAAATTTATCCTCGGGAAAGACAGGGGAAAAATTTGATTGAGTTACGAGCCGAAGCCCATCTTTTGTTGATGCTCGCGCGTAAATCACTGAAAAGTGCTTCTTTGCGATGAATTCCTTGAGTTGATTTAACGCGAAAGCTTTTGCGTAGATCGCGTCCTTGTCGACGATAATGGCCCCAATATATGCCGCGCAGCGTGATGAGAAACGCTTGCTGAAGTAGTTGAGGCAATCGGCCCCCGCGGCATCGAAGGAACGCCCTTCAATCGCACTAACGCCAGCGTTGCTTAAGGGAAGGACTATGAAGTATCCGACAAACTTGCCACTGCGTGTATCTCTAATTGCATGGAAGCTCTTCCTGCAGTGATTGTAAATTGAAACTGAGCCTTCAACTGTTACTCGGCCGTCGGTGCTAGAGGTGTAAAGAGCGTGAAGCTCCTGCAATTCAGCCGCCTTAGGGATATCCAATGCAAAATGCTGAAAATTGCTTGGCGCCTTGAGCTTCTCGCGAGAGATTGAAATTACAGTCCAGAAGATATAGATTAATACGCTAACGCAAAGAATGACGAGTATGCTGGAGAAACCAAACTCAATAATCCAGATGAATGGTTCAATTTGCGGAAACCTAGCGGAAATCTTTTCCGATAAATCCCATAGGCTCCCCATAATCCCTAGAATTGCCAGTAGCGTCGCTATGGCAGCCGCAACATAAGCCTTCTTCATGGCGCCCTAGATCGAGAATTTTCCTTTGTGCAGGGCCAAATATATCAATAACAATATGTTTACAAGATTAATCGCGCTGGCAACGGCCAGCGTCATAGTGAAGCCATCCATTGTGCGCTACCCTTCCGAGTGTTGCCTGACGCTAGCACTGTTCGTGCAATGCGTAAATATTTTGTTGACGTTGCAGGGGTGATCTACCTCACCCCTGCAACGTCCTCACGCCATACCCCTCGCCCCTTGCCTTCATCGCCGCCACCGCCGCCACGCTCGCCGCTGCCGTGGTGAAATACGGGATCTTGTCCATCAGCGCGACCCGCCGGATATCCCGGCTGTCGGAAATCGACTGCGTGCCCTCGGTCATTTTCATCACCAGCGCGATGCCTCCGTTCTTCAGCTGGCTGACGGTCTTCGCGCGGTGGAGAGACGGTCGCGCGGTCCGCAACCCGCGATGCCAGATGCGCCAAGCCTCCCTCGCCCCTGTCGCCTCGGTAGGGTACAGGGTCTGAGGATGTTTGAGTCAGGAGCCTGAAAAGCCGTGGCGCTGCTTGCCCTCCGTTCCTTCGCGCCCCCTGGCCCCATGGCGACCAGCCTGCGTCACAGCCCAAGCGCGACAGCGGCCGGCCGGCCGCTGTCGCGGGCTTCGGCGCGAAGCGGGCAGGGGGCGCGGGTCTGTCGGTTTGCCGAGGGCTCGATGGCCTTGTGCGGCAGCGCGCCGGCGGGGCGGGAAAGGCCACGCGCATGATCGGGCTCAGGATCAGGGCGCGCGAGGCGCAGGATCGGCTGGCGGAAGCGACAAGGCCCCATCTCGCGGCGCTGAAGGGCTACAGCAAACAGCGCCACCGACAGGAGGCCGCGCTTTTCATCCGCTGGGCGCTGGATCTGGGGCTGACCAACTCGTCCTGGTCCTGGCCGGTCCGGCAGATGGTCCGGGCGCGGGTTCAGCTGGCCTGGTCCGTGATCTGTGTCAAAGACGGCCTGCGCCCGGGTGCCTATTCAACGAGACGTCGCGAGGCGCTGTCGACCGTCTGGAACACCCGTCTTTATACCGATGACGGCCTGTCCCTTTCGCCGGTTTCGGTGACCTCGCGGTCGGCTCGGCTTTTTGTCTCTGGCGTCGCCGGGGGCGAGGACCGGGCCGCGACCGCTGCGTTGTTGCCGATCCTGCGCGCAGAGTTCGAAACGCTTGCCATGCGGATGCAGCCAAGGCTGCGCCCGCGACCGAATTGGGTTAAGGTCACCTGACCGCAGCCTGCCTCTTAAGCCCTGAACCCGAATGAGGTTTACGATGGACTATATTCTTCCCGGCCTGACCTTCATCGGCCTCGCGGCAACCGCGGCCGTGTTTGTCTTCTTCATCATCGTTGCGCGCGGCTGACGGCGGGACGGTCAGTCCGCCACCGCCACCCGCCCGAACTTGCCGCTGCAAAACAGCAGCGGCTCGCTGTCATCGCGCCGCTCCAGATGCAGGACGCGGCCGATGAACAGCGTGTGGTCGCCCGCCTCGACCTCTTGCGCGACCTCGGTCACGAAGGTCGCCGCCGCATTGGGCACCACCGGCAGGCCGTGGCGGTCTTCAAGGATAGTTGCCAGGTCTGCGTTATGGCGGCCCGCGAAATGCCAGGCGACATGTTCCATGTCATGGGCCAAGACGCTGACGGCATAGCGTCCCGAGGCGCGGATGCGGTCGCGCATCTTGCTTTTGTGATCCAGCGAGACGGTGATCAGCGGCGGGTCAAGCGAGACCGACATGAAGGCATTGGCGGTCATGCCGTGATCGCCGGTCTCGGTGCGCGTGGTGATGACGGTGACGCCGGTGGCAAAACCGCCGCAGGCATTGCGCAGGTCGCGCGGGTCAATTCCAGACATCGTGATCGTCCTTGTGGCGGATATCGGTTGTCGAAAGCGCCGCGCCCAGCATCTGCCAGGGGGGCGGGGCCGCCAGAAGGGCCGCGGCCTCATCATGCGCGCCGGCGGCCCGCAAGGCCCTGATCCGGCTTGACGAAATCGTCTCGCCCGCGCAGCAGCAGGTGGGCTTCGCCTGCGCGAGCGCATAATGCCGGGCAAGCAGCGCGACATCGCCGGATTGCTTTGCGCCAAAGCGGAAATCGGCGCCGACATGGATGCGGGCGGGTGCGATGCGGGCCAGATCGGCGATGAAATCCGCCGCGCTGCGGCCGGCGTAGCGCGTGGTGAAGGGGGCGACGACGATCCAGTCCGGCCCAAGGGCGGCGATCCGCGAAAGCTTCTCGCCAAGCGGCATCAGCCGCGCCGCGCGCCCGAAATGCACCTTGGGCGGCGGGTCAAAGGTCCAGACCACCGCCGGAAGGCGGCGCTCGGCGGCCTCGGCCACCGCGGCCCGGATCAGATCCTGATGGCCGCGATGAACGCCGTCAAACGCCCCCACCGCCACCACACTTGCCGCCAGCGCGATTTGCCGGTCGGTGACGACACGCCGTTTCTCACCGCTGAAATCAAGCCCCATGTTGACCATCCTTCTGGCCCAGTCTTCTGTCCGGAAACGGGGGCGGGGCGCTTGCGGCCCCGCCCCCGAGGTCGACCTGTCTCAGCCCTGGAACCCGGCCTTGAGGCGGTTCACATCCCATGGATTGATCAGGTCGGGGGAGGTCCATCCGGTCAGGTCATATTCCGACATGTAGTCGCGCACGGTCTGATGCAGCATCTCCATCTCGCCGGTCGCCTGGGCGGTCAGCATGGTCTCGATGCGGATGTTTTCGTAATTGCCGGCATAGTTGGTTTCATACAGCTCATGCCGCCCGCCGAATTCCGACCCCAGCGCATCCCAGAGAAGTTTCAGCAGCTTCACCCGGTCCAGCGCCACCATACCGTTCGATCCGCGCACGAACCGTTCCAGATAGGGGCGCACCGCGTCGGATGCGAAATCCAGCGCCGAGGACGGCAGGTAGATCAGCCCCGAGGCGACGTTGCGCTCGATCAGTTCCTTGATGCGATTATAGGCCATCGGCGCGAAGATCCGCGAGGCGAGGCCGTAGTTCATGTTCGGCAGCACATAGCCGTCGGTGCCGGCCCAGGGGACCGGGCTTTTCACCATCGCATCCGAAAAGGCCCAGAACATGTTGCGCCAGCCAAGCACCTCGCCCACCGCCGTTTGCGGGCCGCGGAAGGCGCCCGAGCCGGTGGCCTCCAGCGCCAGCGAGAAAAGGCCTGCGATGAAGTCCAGCTTTACCGCCAGCCGGGTTGCCCCATGCAGCGTAAAGCGCGGCACGAACCCCGACGCCGGGAAGAAGGCGTTGATCTTGGCGATATCGCCATAGATGAAGATATTCTCCCAGGGCACCAGCACCTTGTCGAACACCAGGATGGCGTCATTCTCATCGGCGCGCGACGACAGCGGATAGTCGAAGGGCGTACCCATCACCGCGGCGTTCAGCTCGTAGCTGGCGCGGCTGATCAGCTTGACGCCCGAACTGTCCATCGGCGCGGTGAAGATCAGCGCGAATTTCTTCTCTTTGATCGGAATGCCGTAATGCGCGATGAAGTTGCAATGGGTCAGCGCCGACCCGGTGGCGACCACTTTCGCGCCCGAGACGATCAGCCCCGCATCGGTTTCCTTCTCGACCTGCATATAGACATCGCCGGTTTCCTCGATCGGCAGGTGGCGGTCGATCGGCGGGTTGACGATGGCATGGTTCCAGTAATCCAGCCGTTCCTGGGTGCGGGCATACCAGGCTTTGGCATTGCCGGCATATTCGCCGTAGAATTCGGAATTCGCGCCCAGCGTGCCCAGAAACGCCGCCTTGTAATCGGGCGAGCGGCCCATCCAGCCATTCGCCACCTTCTGCGTGGCAGCAATGGCGTCGCGGCCCGCGATCAGATCTTCGGTGGTTTTCGCGCCCTTGAAGAAGGGATGCGTCCACCCGCCCGACCCGGTATCGGTGGGCCGGCCCAGCGTGGCTTTCTCGGCATTCAGCCGGTCATACCAGCGCGCCACCATCCGGGCCGAGTTGCGGAAGGCCGGATGCGTGGTGACATCCTTCACCCGCTCGCCATGGATGTAGATTTCGCGATTGTCGCGGATGCTGTCGAGAAATTCGGCGCCCGTATAGGGGGTCCGGGTGATGGTGGTCTGGTCTTTCATCGCTTCCTCCCTCGGGCGCTTCGGCCCTCTCCGGGCGCAAGATTGCCAGCGCGGCGCAAATCTCGGAAGGTATCGGGTAATACCTGGCCTTTTTCCGGCATTACCGGAAAGTGGCCGTGCAAGGGGCAGGGGAGGGCCGCGTGAAAACGATCCGCAAACTGGGCGAGGTGCTGCGCTGTTTCACCGCCGATCATCCGGAACACAGCGTCACGGCGCTGTCGCGCATCATGCAGAACTCTGTCAGCGGCACCCATGATCTGGTGGACGGACTGGCGGCCATCGGGCTGTTGCGCAAAAGTTCGCGCGGGCGGTATCGCTTGGGCCCGCTGGTCGCGACGCTGTACCACGCGCTGGAAGACAGCTCGTCCCTGGTCGAGGCCGCCCGCCCGGTGATGGCGCGGCTGGCCGCCGAGCATCGCGAGACGCTGCATCTGACCATGCACGACCACGGCCGGCTGTTGCTGGTCGAGGCGATGGATGGCAACCGCCCGCTGCATGTCTCGACCAATGTGCTGGGTCCGCATGTCGCGCTGAACCAGGCGCCGCCGGGGCGGCTGCATCTGGCCTCGTTCAGCCCGGCGCGGCTGGGGCTGTGGCTGAATGAACATTGCCGCTCTGGCGGCGGGGTCGATTGCCGCGCCCGGCTGACCGAAGACCTGGCGCGGATCGCGGCCGAGGGCTTCGACAGCGGCCCGATCGGCGAGGATGAAGACCTGATCTGCCTTGCCGCAAGGGTTTGCGATCATGCGGGCCGGGCGGTGGCGGTCCTGTCGATGACGGTGCCCGAAGGCCGGCATGCCCGCCAGCCCCGCGCCTTCCGATCGGTTACGGTCGAGGCCGCGCAGCAGATCTCTGCCCGTCTGGGCTACAAGCCGGGCTAGGCACAGGCATTCTGTCCCAGCCGCACGAATTTCCGCGTGGTCTCCATGAAATTCACCACCTGCGGCGCGCGATTGTCCAGCCGTGAATGCACCGTCAGCGCGGTGCCGGGATTGTGGCCGCCATAGGGGCGGAACACCACACCGGGGCGCGTGGTATTGCTGACCGATTCCGGCACCACCGACAGCCCGACCCCCACCGACACCAGCGAGATCGCGCTTTGGAAATCCTGGGTCAGTTCCAGATTGGCGGGCTTCACGCCCTCTTTCTCGCAGATCGACAGCACCAGATCGGCATAGCCCGGGCGGGGGCGCCGGGGATAGAGGACGAAGTTCTGCCCGCTCAGATCGGCAAAATGCACCTCGCGCTGCGCGGCGAGCGGCGAGTTGTCGGGCAGGGCCAGGATCAGGCGTTCGCGGTACAGAAGCTCGCGGCGGAATTCGTCATCCTTCAACTCGGGGCGCGCGACCGCGATGTCGATTTCGCGGGTGATCAGGGCGCGGTGCAATTCGGCATTGTTCATCGCCGACAGCGCCAGCTCGACCTCGGGGTAGCTGGATCGGTAGGCTTTGATCAGCATCGGCAGCAGCCCATGCGAGGCCGATCCGACAAAGGCGATGCGCAGCCGACCGGCGCCGCCCGCCCCCACCAGCTGGGTCTCGCGCCGCGCCGCATCCAGCCGCTCGATCAGCTGCCGGGCGTGGTCCTGCAGCACCAGCCCGGCCTGGGTCAGCCGGATCTGGCTGCGGCTGCGGTCGAACAGCTGCACGCCCAGATCCTCTTCCAGCGCGGCGATCTGGCGCGACAAGGGCGGCTGCGCCATATCAAGGCGCGTGGCGGCGCGGCCGAAGTGCAGTTCTTCGGCGACGGCAAGGAAGTACTTGAGCTGCCGGAATTCCATGATCTCCTCCCAGAGCGGAATCCGGAACGACCTGGCCTTTCAGCTATCGTCCGAAGGCGTCATGGAAGCCGATTCCACAGACTGCCACAACCCGCAAAAAGGGTATTCTTGGATACCTCTTTGATATGATGTCCACCTAGTCGCGCTCCATCCAGGGCGGGGCGCTTTCGATGATCTCGGCAAGCAGATCCTGCACCATGGAAAGCCAGGGCGAGGTATCGCCGGCGCGGTGGCTGACGATCACCGGCGACACCGCGCGCGGGTCTTCGATCAGGCGAAACTGCAGATCCGCCCGCATCTGTCGCGCCGAAGCCGGGATGATGCACAGCCCCGCCGCCGCCGCGACCAGGCCAAGCGCGGTCTGGATCTCGCGCACCTCCTGCACCTCGCCCAGGCGGATATCGGCCTCCTGAACCAGGGTCAGCACCTGATCGGCATAGCTGGGGCGCGGCTCTTTCGGATAGACGATCAGCTTTTCCCCGCTCAGCGCCGAGAAGGGCAGCGTCCCGCTTTCGCGGCCCAGGGGCGAATCCGGCGGCACGGCCAGCGCAAGCCGTTCCTCATAGATCACGGTGCTGGTCACCCCCGGATCGCTTTGGCGCAGGCGCCCGAAACCGATATCGATCCGGCCCTCTTTCAGCGCCGGGATCTGCTGCACCGACAGCAGTTCAAGCAGCTGGATATCCAGATCCGGCATCTTCTGGCGCAGTTTGCGCACCAGAACCGGCAGGCCGCCGTAAAGGGTCGAGGCGACAAAGCCGATGGAAAGAACCCGGTTCTGGTTCAGCCCGACGCGGCGCGTCGCGGCTTGCATCTGCTCCACCCGGCCCAGGACCTGCAACGCATGTTCATGGAACAGCCGCCCGGCATCGGTCAGCCGCACCGGGCGGCTGTTGCGCAGCACAAGCGGCACGCCCAGCTCTTCCTCCAGCAGCTGGATCTGCCGGCTCAGCGGCGGTTGCGCGATGTTCAGCATCTGCGCGGCGCGGGTGAAATTGCGCTCCCGCGCCACCGCCACGAAATAGCGCATCTGCCGAAGATCCATCGCCCATGCCCCGGTCTAAGACCCTGATCATGCCATTGGTCCCGGTAATAATACCTTTCAGGTATCGCATCAAATGCAAATGATCTTGGACGCCCGTGGCGGCGGCCCGCATGATGCGGGCCATGAACCAGACCCTCACATCCCACCCGCAGGGCAGCATCCCGGCCAGCGGCATCCGTGTCGACCGCGTCGAGACGCTGCTTGTCGATCTGCCGACGATCCGGCCGCACAAGCTTTCGGTTGCGACGATGAACGGCCAGACGCTGATGCTGGTCAAAGTGACCTGCTCGGACGGCAGCATCGGGATCGGCGAGGGCACGACGATCGGCGGTCTCGCCTATGGGGCGGAAAGCCCTGAAAGCATGAAGCTGGCGATCGACACCTATTTCGCGCCGCTGATGATCGGCCAGGATGCAGGCCGGGTTCAGGCGCTGATGGCGCGGATCGGCAAGATGGTCAAAGACAACCGCTTTGCCAAAAGCGCCGTCGAGACCGCGCTGCTGGATGCTCTGGGCAAACGCTGCGGCCTGGCGGTCAGCGAGCTGCTTGGCGGGCGCCAGCGCAACCGTCTGCCCGTCGCCTGGACGCTGGCCTCGGGCGATACCGCGCGCGACATTGCCGAGGCCGAGACGATGCTCGACCTGCGCCGCCACCGGATCTTCAAGCTGAAGATCGGGGCAAAGGCCCTGCGCCAGGACATCGCCCATGTCGCCGAGATCAAGCGCGCGCTGGGCGAACGCGCCGCCGTGCGGGTCGATGTGAACATGGCCTGGAACGAGGTCGAGGCGGCCTGGGGCATGGCGGCCCTGGCCGATGCCGGCTGCGAGCTGGTCGAGCAACCCGTCGCCACCGCCGCGGGCCTGTCGCGGCTGGTGCGGCGGTTCCCGGTTGCGCTGATGGCGGATGAATCGATCACCGGGCCGGACTCGGCCTTCGAGATCGCGCGCGTGCATGGCGCCGATGTGTTCGCGATCAAGATCGAGCAGAATGGCGGGCTTTTCGCCGCAGGCCGCACGGCGGCGATTGCCGATGCCGCGGGGATCGGCCTTTACGGCGGCACCATGCTGGAAGGCGCGCCGGGCACCGTGGCCGCGGCGCATCTTTTTGCCACCTTCCCGCGGCTGGACTGGGGGACCGAGCTTTTCGGCCCGCTGCTGCTGACCGAGGAAATCCTGCAGGATCCGCTTGATTACAGCGATTTCGAGCTGACCGTGCCGAATGGCCCCGGACTGGGGATCGCGCTGGACGAGGATCGCGTGGCCTTCTTCGCCCGCGATGGCTTTGCCCGCAAATCCATCTGAGAGGAGGCGTCAATGCTGTTTCACGTCCGCATGGATGTCCGCATCCCCCGCGATCTGCCCGCCGATGAGCTGGCCGGTATCCTTGCCCGCGAAAAGGCCTATTCGCAGCAATTGCAGGCCAGCGGCAAATGGCGCCACATCTGGCGGCTGGCCGGGGAATACGCGAATTTCAGCGTCTTCGATGTGCAGGACAATACCGAATTGCATGAGATCCTGCTGGGTCTGCCGCTGTTCAAATTCATGGAAATCAAGGTGACGCCGCTGCTGCGCCACCCGTCTTCGATCCGCGAAGACGACAGCTGACCAATGCCCGGGGGGACGCGAGAGGAGAGTGCGCGGCCCCATTCCCAATGATCCAGGAGGAGAAAAACCATGACCGTCAAGATCTTCGACCGCCCAGATATCCAGGACTTCCTCAAGACGCTGAGCGGGCTGGACAATTCGAAAGGCAATGCGCGGATGAAAGAGATCACGCATCGCCTGATGTCGGATCTGTTCAAGGCCATCGACGATCTGAACATCACGCCCGACGAATACTGGACCGGCATCGCCTGGCTGAATGATATCGGGGCGGCAGGGCAGGCGGGGCTGATCTCGCCCGGGCTGGGGCTGGATCACTTCATCGACGAACGGCTTGATGCGATCGACGCGGCGCTTGGCATCGACAACCCGACGCCGCGCACCATCGAGGGGCCGCTTTATGTGGCCGGCGCGCCGGAATCGGTGGGCTTCGCGCGGCTTGACGATGGCCGCGATCTTGATGGCCAGACGCTGATCATGCATGGCGTGGTGCATGACGCCGACAAAAAGCCGCTGCCGGGCGCGAAGGTCGAGGTCTGGCATTGCGACACCCGGGGCTTCTATTCGCATTTCGACCCGACCGGCATCCAGGCGCCGTTCAACATGCGCCGCACCATCATCGCCGATGAAAACGGCCGCTACAAATTCCAAAGCATCCTGCCTTCGGGCTATGGTGTTCCCCCGGGCAGCCCGACCGAGCGGCTCTTGTCCTCGCTTGGCCGTCACGGCCAGCGCCCGGCGCATATCCATTTCTTCGTCAGCGCGCCGGATCACCGCAAGCTGACCACCCAGATCAACATCGAGGGCGACCCGCTGATCAATGACGACTTCGCCTATGCAACTCGCGAGGGCCTGGTGCCCAGCGTCAAAGAGCGCAGGGATGAGGAAAGCATCCACGCGAACGGCCTGAACGGCCCCTTCGCCGAGATCGAGTTCGACATCTTCCTGACGCCGCTGATTGACGGTGTCGACAACCAGGTGAACGAGCAGCGCAAACGCGCCGCCGCCTGACGCCACTCTCCTTCAGGCATCAGGCCTCACTGGCCGTCCGGATCAGGATCCGGGCGGCTTTTTCCGTGCGGCGGTACCGCGGCCCCGGGGGGCGGCACTGCTGACAATGCCCCGCGCGCACCCGTCGCGCTCGGGTCAGGGCCAGGGGCCGCGGGCTGCCGGATCGCGCGTTCGACAAGGCTGCGAAACCAGCGAAACCCCGCATCACCCATGGAATGCGCGGCCCAGACCATGTTGACCGGCGTCTCGGCCTGGCCAAGCGTGATCGGCAGCAGCCTGGCGCGTCCGGCGCGCGCCAGCATCTCGCCGTAACGCGCGGGCACGATGGCGACGTAATGGCCACCCGCCAGCAGATCCGGCAGGGCCGCGAATTCGCGGATCACCAGGCTGGGGTTCGTCTCCAGCCCCAGCCGCGCAAGGATCGCGCCGATCTCGCCGGCATAGGTCGCGGCGGGCGCTGCAATCAGCAGCGCCGCGCCCTTCAGCGCCGCGGGCGTCTGCGGCGGCGCCGGATCATCCGGCGCACAGATTGCGACATAGCGTTCGGTGTAAAGGGTGATGGTTTCCACCCCGGGATCGGCCAGGGTCACCAGACCGATGGCAAGGTCGATCCGGCCCGACATCAGCCCCTGGCCAAGATCGGCCAGCGGCACCGGCGCGTTTTCCAGCGTGACAAAGGGCGCCTCGGCCACCACCGCCCGGGCCAGCGCGGGCAGGAACATCGCTTCGCCCAGCCCCGAAAGCGACATGCGAAACCGCCTGCGGCTTTCGCCGGGCTGAAAGCTGCTTGCCCGGTTCAGCGCGTCGATCATGGTCGAAAGCGCGGTCTGCACGGCGGGCAGGACCTCGGCCGCGTAGCGGGAGGGCACCATGGCGTTCTGGCTGCGCAGAAACAGCGGATCGTCGAGGATGCGCCGCATCCGGCCAAGCGCATTGCTGGCCGCAGGCTGCGTCAACCCGACCCGCGCCGCCGCCGCGGTGACCGATCCGGTCTCGGCCAGGGCGACGAACAGTTTCAGAAGGTTCAGGTCGAAACCTTCCAGCCGAATTGATTTCATGAATGATCTCCATACAAATTGTAATTTAGACAATATTCCGTGCTGCCGCTATCTTTTCCCGCGAAAACGCCAGTGCCGGCGGGGGAGGATCAATGCGGATTGCAGTTCTGGGCGCTGGGGCCATGGGCTCGGTCTTCGGGGCGCGGCTGGCGCTTGGCGGGGCGAAGGTCACGCTTCTTGACGTGAACGCGGCGCATCTGGCGGCGATTGCCGCGCGGGGCCTGATCGCGGATCTGGACGGAACCGAACATCGCCTGCCCCTTGCGGCGATGACGCCTGCCGATTTCACCGGCCCGGCGGATCTGGTCCTGTTGTTCACCAAGGTATTCCACACCGACGCCGCGCTGGGCGCCATCAAGGGCGCGCTGGGCGATGCGATGGTGCTGACCTTGCAAAACGGCATCGGCAATGCCGAAAGGATCGCCGCGCATCTGCCCGCAGACCGGGTGATCCTTGGTCTGACCATGACGCCGGCCGAATTTCTCGCGCCCGGCCGCGTGGCCTCGCATGGGGCGGCGACGACCCGTTTCTACAGCGCCGACGGCCAGGCCCGCCCGATCCTCGATGATCTGGTCGCGGTCATGCGAAAGGGCGGGATCGACGCGAAGGCCGACCCCGAGATCCAGGCCGCAATCTGGGAAAAGGCCGCGTTCAACTGCGCGATGAATGCGATCTGTGCGCTGACTGACGGCACGCCCGGCGGCATCGGTGCGCTGCCCGAGGCACTGACGCTGGCGCAAGATACCGCCGCCGAGGGCATCGCCGTGGCCCGGGCCAGCGGCATTGCCGCCAGCGGCGAACGTGTCCGCGCCCTGATCGACCATGCCGCCGCGCATCACCTGCTGCACGCGCCCTCGATGCTGCAGGACCGCAAGGCCGGGCGGCGCACCGAGATCGACGCGCTGAATGCCGCCATTGCCGAGCGGGGCGCGGCGCTTGGCATTCCCGTTCCGATCAACCGCATGCTCACCACCCTTGTGCGGCTGGCAGAAGCCATGCCCGCCTACCGCCAGAACACCGCCGGAGCCCGCCCATGACCGACAGCCAGATCACCGCAGGCGCCGCGATTTTCGGCAAGCTCAAGGCGCTTGGCGTCGAGCATGTGCTGGTCAATTCCGGCACCGACTTCCCGCCCATCGTCGAAGGTCTGGTCGAGGCCGGGCGGCGCGCGATCAGCCTGCCGACACCGGTGATCTGCCCGCATGAAAGCGTCGCGCTGGGCATGGCGCATGGCTATTACCAGGTCTCGGGCAAGATGGCGGCGGTGATGCTGCACACGAATGTCGGCCTTGCCAATGGCGCGATGGGGGCGATCAACGCCTGGTGCGACCAGATCCCGATGCTTCTGATGTCGGGCCGCACGCCCGTCACCGAAAGCCGCCGATTTGGCGCCCGCACGGTCCCCATCGGCTGGGGGCAAGAGATGTATGACCAGGGCGCGCTGGTGCGGGAATGCACGAAATGGGAATATGAACTGCGCTTCCCCGATCAGGTGCCAGAGGTTCTGGACCGCGCTTGCGCCATCGCGCAATCGGTGCCCAAAGGCCCGGTCTATCTGTGCCTGCCGCGAGAGGTTCTGTGCGAAACGCTGGGCGCCGAGGGGCTTGATCAGCCGTCGCGCATGGTGCCCGTGGTGCCGGCGCCCCAGCCTGAAGCGCTGGAACGCGCGGCCCAGCTTCTGGCGGGCGCAAAGGCGCCGCTGATCATTGCGCAGCGCGGTGCGGGCAGCAGCGAAGCCTTTGCCGCCTTTGACGCATTCGTCACCCGCCATGCGCTGCCGGTGTCGCAATACTGGGCCAATACGCCGGCGCTTCGGCTGGCGCATCCGATGCATATCGGCGCGAACCCCGATGCCGCCCTGGCCGCGGCCGATGTGGTCCTGGTGATCGACTCGCTGGCGCCCTGGTGGCCCGACCATGTCACGCTGCGCCCGGATGTGCAGGTGATCCAGCTTGGCCCCGACCCGCTGTTCAGCCGCACGCCGATCCGCAATTTCCCCGCGCATGTGACCCTGCCGGGCGAAACCGGCCCGACGCTGATGGCGCTGATCGAGGCCGTCGACCGCCAGCCCCGCGACGAACCCGCGCTGGCCGCCCGCAGGGAGGCCACCGCGCGCATCTCGGCCGCCAACCGCGCGGCGCTGAGCGCGCTTGCCGAACGCGGCAATGGCAGCCCGATGACCAAGGCCTATGTCGCGGATTGCCTGGGCCGCGCGATCAAGGGCCGCAAGGCCAGCGTCTTCCATGAACTGGGCTGCCCGCTGCAGCATCTCGATCTCGAGGACCATCTGAGCTATTTCCAAGAGCCGCATTCCGGTGGCCTGGGCTGGGGTCTGCCGGCCGCGCTTGGCGCGCAGCTGGCCGACCCGGACCGGCTGGTGATCGCGACCATGGGCGATGGCAGCTACATGTTCGCCAACCCGACCGCCTGCCACCAGGTCGCCGAGGCGCATGACTTGCCCGTTGTCGTGCTGGTCCTGAACAATGGCGAATGGGGGGCGGTGCGGCAATCGGTGCTGGGGCTTTACCCGCAGGGCGTGGCGAAACAGGCCAATGAGGTGCCGCTGACCAGCCTTAAACCCAGCCCGGATTTCACCCTGACCGCCGCCGCCAGCCGCGCCTGGACGCAGACGGTCACCGATGGCGCCGACCTGCCCGCCGCGCTGGCAAAGGCGATCCGCATCGCGACCGAAGACCGCCGGCAGGTGCTTTTGAACATCGCGATCAGCCCCGACGCCTAGGGGCTTCGCGCCAGCCCCCCCCCAACGTCCGGTGCGATCCCTGCCGCGCGTTCCGGCTGCGAACCTGCCCCTAATAGGGCAGGCCGACATAGTTCCGCGCCATGGTCGACCGTGCCGAGTCAAGGGTTTGCAGCTGCAACAGCTCGCTTTCCTGGATCTTCTGGTCGAACTCGGTCTGGTCGGGGAAGCGGTGCAGGATCGAGGTCATCCACCACGAAAACCGCATCGCGCCCCAGATCCGCTTCAGCGCCCGTGCCGAATAGGCATCGACGCCCGAGGTGGTGCCTTTGCCGTAGAATTCGGACAATCCATCGAACAGGTAATGTACATCCGAGGCGGCAAGATTCAGCCCCTTGGCGCCGGTCGGCGGCACGATATGGGCGGCGTCACCGACCAGGAACAGTCGACCATGGCGCATCGGTTCGGTCACGAAGCTGCGCAGGGGCGCGATGGATTTCTCGATCGAGGGGCCGGTTTCCATCTTGGCCGCAACCTCTTGCGGCAGGCGCAGCTTCAACTCGGCCCAGAACGCCTCATCCGACCAGTCCTCGACCTTGTCGGTCAGCGGCACCTGCAGGTAATAGCGCGACAGACGCAGGTTGCGCATCGAGGCCAGCGCAAAGCCGCGCGGGTGGTTGGCATAGATCAACTCATCCGCCGCCGGCGCGGTTTCCGAAAGAATGCCAAGCCAGCCAAAGGGATAAACCTTTTCGAACTCGCGCCGGACGGTGGCGGGAATGGTCTTGCGCGACACGCCATGGAAGCCGTCACAGCCCGCGATCCAGTCGGCGTCGATCCGGTGGGTCTGGCCGTCCTTCTCATAGGTCACGAAAGGCGCCTCAGTCTCGACGTCATGCAGCGCGACATTCGCCGCCTCATGGATGATCGTCGCGCCGATGGCGTCCTGGGCGGCATAAAGATCCTGGGTGACCTCGGTCTGGCCATAGACCATGACGCGCTGGCCCACGGACTCGTGGAAATCGACGCGGAACTGGCCCTGTACGGTCGACAGGTAACAGCCGTCATGCGGCAGGCCCTGGCGCGCCATGCGCGCGCCGCAGCCGGCGCGGTTCAAGAGATCGACCATCCCCTGTTCCAGCACCCCCGCGCGGATGCGCGAAAGCACATAGACGCGGGTCTGGCGTTCCAGCACGACCGTGGCGATGCCGGCCTTGTTCAGCAGTTGCGACAGCAGCAGGCCGGACGGCCCGCCCCCGATGATGGCGACCTGGGTACGCATATGATCCTCCCGAAACGTCGCGCAGGTATGCGCGATGCACAGGCGGGGGCGAATGGACCCATCGGCCAATCAATGGTACTTTTGAGACATGGATATTCGCGCGGCCATCCCTCTGTTCGACCTTTACGGCGAGAACCGCGCCTTCCCCGATATCCTGCATTGCGAGACGGTGAATGACCGCGCCGCGCTGCATGACTGGCAGATCGACATTCACCGTCATGCCGGGCTGCATCAGCTGTTCCTGCTGACCTCGGGCGAGGCGGTTCTCAGCGCCGACGGGGTGGACCGCCCGTTGCAGCTTCCGGTTCTGGTCTCGATGCCGCATCTGACCGTGCATGGATTCCGCTTTGCCAAAGGCACCGCGGGCATGGTGGTGACGATCCCGATGGCCGAGCTGCCGCAGGTCTTTGGCCCGGACAGCCCGCTTGCCACCGCGCTTGCCGCCTGGGCCGTTCTACCCGCGCCCGTGGCGGAGGCCGCGCAGGTCGCGGCGCTGGCGGCCGAGCATCGCGGATTGGCGCAGGGCCGGGCGCTGATGCTGCAGGCGATGGCGCAGCAGCTTTTGACCACGGTTGCGCGGCGGATCAGCGCGGCCGCGCCCGTGCCGCCGCGCCCCTATGCGAAACGCATGGCGGCGTTTGACGCGCTGATCACCCGCCACTTGCGCGACCACTGGCGGGTCAGCGATTACGCAGCGGCGCTTGGCATGACCTCGACGCATCTGAACCGGGTGACCCGCGCCGAGACCGGCGCCTCTGCCGCGCGGTATGTGGAGCGGCACCTCTTGCAAGAGGCGCGGCGGATGCTGGCCTATACGCGCGAACCCGTCGGCGCGATTTCCTGGCATCTGGGATACGAGGATGCGGCCTATTTCTCGCGCAGCTTTCGCCGCCAGGCGGGGGAATCGCCGCTGGCCTATCGGGCGCGGTTTCAGGCCTAGCGGGGCCGCACGGGCCGCGCAGGGTCACCCGGCGCCGCAGGACAGTGTCGATCCCCGCATGCCCCCTTGGCCGGCCCGCCATCCCGCCTTTTCCCGCAGGAACACCGGGCGGATTCGTGCGATAGGCGAACAAAGTCTTCATATCGCACAAGCGGCTTTACCGTCGCCCCGGCTCTGCCTATCCCGGGTAGATGGCTGGCCCAGGGCATCGCCATCGTAACGGAAAGGACCTGATCATGCCTGCTCTCACCCGCCCCTGGGGCGCGATGCATTACCGGATCGACGGGGCGGAAACCGGGCCGGCGGTGGTCTTCGCCAATTCGCTTGGCACCGATCTGCACCTTTGGGACGATGTGGTGGCACGCCTGCCCGGCATCCGCGCGATCCGCTTCGACAAGCGGGGCCACGGGCTTTCCGATCTTGGCGGCGCGGTCACGGTTGAAGCCTATGCCGATGACGTCGCAGCACTGATCGAAACGCTTGGCCTGGGGCCGGTGGTGTTTGTCGGTCTTTCCATCGGCGGCATGATCGGCCAGGCGCTGGCCGCCCGGCGGCCCGACCTTGTGCGCGGCCTGGTGCTTTCCAACACCGCGCCGAAAATGGGCACGGCCGAGGCCTGGACCGCGCGCGTCGACGCAATCGGCAAAGGCGGGATCGAGGCGATTGCGGAGGCGGTGATGGAACGCTGGTTCGCCCCCGTCTACCGCGCGAAACCCGATCTGGCGGTCTGGCGCAATATGCTGACCCGCACCCCGGTTGAGGGCTATATCCAGGCCTGCCACGCGCTTGCCGCGGCGGATCTGACGGCCACGACCGCAGTGCTGGCGCTTCCGGTTCTGGTGATCGGCGGCGCCGAAGATGGCGCCTCGCCGCCCGATCTGGTGGGCGCGATGGCCAGGCAGATCAAGGGCGCGGATTTTCACATCCTGACCGCGACCGGGCATATCCCGCCGGTCGAGGCCACCGCGGAAATGGCGGCGCTTCTGCAGGATTTCATCGCAAGACACGCCGGATAATCGGAAAAGGGCGGCCCCGGAAGGCCGCCCTTCGTGCTTAGAACGGGTAATGCTGGTTCGGGTCTTCGATGGTCAGCCAGCGCAGATCGGTGAACTCGGACACACCCGCCATGCCGCCGAAACGACCGTAGCCCGAGGCCTTCACGCCCCCGAAGGGCATCTGCGGCTCGTCGCCCACGGTCGGGCCGTTGATATGGCAGATCCCGGTTTCCAGACGGTTCGCCACCGCCATCGCCTTCTGGATATCGCGCGAGAACACCGCCGAGGACAGGCCATAGTCGCTGTCATTGGCGACGCGGATCGCCTCTTCCTCGCCCTTGACGCGGATGATCGGCTTCACCGGGCCAAAGCTTTCCTCCGAATACATGCGCATCTCGGGCGTGACGTGGTCGATCAGGGTCGCCGCCACGATCGCGCCGTCGCGGGTGCCGCCCGCGATCAGCTTGCCGCCCTTGGCGACGGCATCGGCGATCAGCTCTTCCATCTTGTCGCCCGCGCCGGGGGTGCAGAGACCGCCCAGAACCACATGTTCGCGCGGGTTGCCGGCGGGCAGTTTCGACGCCCGCGCCGCCAGATGCGCGGCGAAGTCATCGGCGATGCTGTCATCGACGATCAGCCGCTCGGTCGACATGCAGATCTGGCCCTGGTTCATGAAGCAGCCAAAGATCGCCGCATTCACCGCAGCATCGATATCGGCATCCGCCAGCACGACGAAGGGCGCCTTGCCGCCAAGTTCCAGGATCGCGGGCTTCAGCTCTTCACCCGCCAGGCGGCCGATGATCCGGCCTACCTTGGTCGAGCCGGTGAAGTTCACATGCCGCACCTCGGGCGCGCGGATCAGCGCCTCGACCACCGCGCCTGCATCTTCCGGCGCGTTCGAGATCACATTGACCACACCTGCCGGGAAGCCCGCCTCGGTGAAACAATCGCCGATGAGACGATGGGTCGCGGGGCACAGCTCGGAGGATTTCAGGATCACGGTATTGCCGCAGGCCACCGCCATCGCAACCGCACGGGTCGCAAGGATCACCGGCGCATTCCAGGGCGCGATGCCGACGCAAACCCCCTTGGGGCGGTGAACGGCCATCGCCAGCGTGCCCGGCTTGTTCGAGGGGATCACCGTGCCACCAAGCTGGGTCACGACCGCGGCCGCCTCGCGCAGGATATTCGCGGCAAGGCCCACGTTGAAGCCGATCCAGGGCCCCGTCGCGCCGGTTTCCGCAATCGCGGCGGCGATGAAATCGGGGGCCTTGGCATCCATGATGTCCGCCGCGCGGTTCAGCAGCTTGCGCCGTTCCCCGACCAGCGTCTGCGACCAGCTGGCAAAGGCGGCATGGGCCGCCGCCACGGTGGTCTTCACGTCCTCAAGGCTGGCGGCGGGTGCGGTGCTGGCAACTTCGCCCGTCACCGGGTCTTTGCGCTGAAAGACGCGGCCATCGCTGGCGGGATGGTCGGCACCATTGATCAAATGGCTGATTTTCATGACTTCTCTCCGTTCAAAGTCCAAGTGTTTCGATATTGACCGCGGCTTCCAGCCCGCCATCGGTCGGGATATTCGCGCCATTCACCCACCGCGCCGCATCCGAGCAGAGGAACAGGATCACCGGCGCGATATCGCCTGCGGTGCCGGCACGGCCGACACGGGTGATGTCGGCATTCACACGCGCATCGCCCAAAGTGTCGCGGAACTGGGTCAGGATCGGGGTGGTCACCGGGCCGGGCGAGACCGCGTTCACGCGGATGCCCCGGTCGCGAAACAGCGGATCCCGCGCGGCAAGCTGGTTCCAGACCAGAAGCACCTCTTTCGAGATCGGATAGCCCGCCTCTTCGGGCAGTTGATACGCCGCCACCAGCGCCGCCGCATCAAAGCCCTTGCTTCGGGCCATGCCCGTCGCGCGCGCGGTATTCGCGCGCCAGCCATAGCCCGCGATCGAGGCCACGTTCACGATCGCGCCGCCCTCGCGCATCTTCGGCGCGGTGCCTTCCGACAGCGCGCGCAGGCCAAGGAAGTTCACCGCCAGCGTATGCGCGACCCCGGTCTGGCCCGAGACGCCCGCCACATTGCACAGCGCGTCAATGCCGCCGGGCAGCGCATCCAGGATCGCCTGCACGCCCTCGGCTGTGCCAAGATCGCCCGAAAGGAACGCGCCAAAGACCTGATCGGGACGGGCGCGGTCAATGCCGATCACTTCGGCGCCAAGCTGCAGCGCCAGTTCCGCCGTGCGCCGTCCGATGCCGCTTGCGACCCCGGTCACCACGATTGTCTTGCCGAAAAGCATCATGTTGTCTCTCCATTCCCCTCGCGGGCTTCCTCGCCGAAGCCCGGACGCGGCCCGGACGGCCCGAGCGAGATCCAGCGGGTTTCGGTAAATTCATCCAGGGCGGCGCGGCCACCAAAGCGGCCATAGCCGCTGTCTTTCACGCCGCCGAAGGGCATGTCGGCCCGGTCGCTCAGCGTGGTGGCGTTGATATGGCAGATCCCGGCATCGATCTGGCGCGCGATGCGCATGGCGCGGTCGAGGTCGCGGGAAAACACCGCGGAAGACAGCCCATAGGCGGTGTCATTGGCGATGAACACGGCCTCGGCGTCCGATACCGCACGGCAGATCGTGGCGATCGGGCCAAAGCATTCCTCGTGATAGACCGCCATGCCGGGGGTGACATGGTCGATCACGGTTGCATCCATGAAAACGCCATTGGCCGCGCCGCCGGCCAGGATGCGCGCGCCGCGCCGTTCGGCGTCGCCGACCAGATCTGAAAGCCTGCGCGCCACTTGCGGGCTGACGATGGGGCCGAGCGGCCATTTCCCGCTGCGCGGATCGCCCGCGCGCAGGCGCTGCGCCTTGGCGGCCAGAAGGGCCGCGAAGCGATCTGCCACCGGCTCGACCACGATGATCCGGTCGGTTGCCATGCAGACCTGGCCCTGGTTCATGAAGGCGCCGAAGGCGGCCTCTTCGGCGGCAAGGTCCAGATCGGCGTCTTCCAGCACCAGGAAGGGCGCCTTGCCGCCCAGCTCCAGCAGGCAGCGTTTCAGATGCCGGGCGGCGGTTTCGGCGATCAACCGGCCGACGCGCGTCGATCCGGTGAAGTTCACCCGCCGCACGGCCTCATGCGCGATCAGCGCCTCGACCACCTCGCCCGCCGTTTCGGGGGGGTGGGTGACGATGTTCAGCACGCCCTCGGGCAGGCCCGCCTCGGTCAGGATCTGGCCGATCAGAAGATGGGTGGCGGGCGAAAGTTCCGACGCCTTCAGCACCACCGTATTCCCCAGCGCCAGCGCGGTTGCGACGGCGCGGGAGGCCAGCACCAGCGGCGCGTTCCAGGGCGCAATCGCCAGACAGACGCCCACCGCTTCGCGAAAGGCGAAGGCGCGCATGTCCTGCGTCACATGGCCAAAGGCCTGGGTCGTCAGCGCGGCGGCCTCTTCCAGATGGTCGCTTGCGAGGCGCATGTTCATCCTGATCCAGGCCCGGGGCGCCCCGATCTCGGCCATCATCAAGGGCGCGATGCGATGCTCGCTGTCGCGCAGGATTTCGGCGGCCCGCATCAGGATGCGGCGACGTTCGGCCGGGGCGGTGGCGGACCAGGCGGCAAAGGCGCGGGCGGCGGTGTTGACGGCGCGTGTGGCATCTGCCGCCGTGCAGGCGGGGGCGCTGGACGCGGTGCTGCCCAGTATCGGGTCGATACGGTCGAAACACGCGGCCTCGTCTTGCAGAAACGTCATGCAAGATGGCCGGGTTCCAGCGCTGTTGGCCATGATCCTCTCCCTCGCTTCGCGCGGAACTGGCCCCTCCAGACCAGCGGGCAGCGGCCCGCAGATGTCCTGCGCTAAGACAGGTTCAGGAATCAGGATTTTGCGCCCGGATTGAATATCAAAATCTTGCCAAAGAGTATCTGTTTCTGGCAAATCGTCCCGATGAGCGCCATTCCCTTTCCTGCCGCGCCCCCTGGCCTGCCGGCCCCGGTGGGGGTGGAGGTGATCCAGCCGATGCTGCGCGGGGGGGCGCGCCGGATCGACCCGCCCGAGGGCGAAAGCCAGACCGTGGTCGTGATCCTGGCATCCGGTCAGCTGCGGCTGGGCGAAGAGGGCGAAGACCTGACCGCGCCGCTTGTGCAGCTGGTGCAGAAGACGTCACGCGTGCAGCTTGTCTTCGGGCCCGGGTCCGAGGGCTATCTGCTGGTGATCCCGCAGGCGGCCAGCGCCGAGATTGCCGGGCGCTCGGCCGAAGGGCCGGCCTTGCAGGATCTTCTGTCCTCAAGCCGCCTGATCCGCCCCGCCCAGGACACAATGGCCGAAAGCTACATGATCCCCGCCGCCCGGATCGAAGCCGAGGTGCGGGCGTCGCGGCCCGGATCCCATATCGCGGTGATCGCCTGGCTGCGCCTTTTGCTGGTCAACCTCTGGCGCGAAGCCCCGCTGGACCGGCCCGAGGGTGCGGGGATCAGCGGCGAGGCCGAAGTCATCCGCGCCTTTCGCACGCTTGTGGAGCTGCATTTCCGCCACCATCTGGGCGTGGCCGAGTATGCGCGGCTGCTTGGCGTCGGCTATGACCGGCTGCATGGGATCTGTCGGCGAAAGCTTGGCCGGTCGCCCTTGCAGCTGATCCACCAGCGCCTGCTGCGCGAGGCCGTCCTGCGGATCGAGCGCACGGACGAGCCTGTGGCCGCCATCGCCTGGGCCTGCGGTTTCAGCGAACCCCATAATTTCAGCCGGTTCTTCCGCCGCGCCATGGGGGTCTCGCCGCTGCATCATCGCGCCGGGCTGCAGACCCAGGCCCAGCCGCAGGCGCCCGAACGCGGCTATGCCGACTGGCCGTGACAGGGGGCGCCCGGCGGGCCCGAGGCGACAGGCGGGGATCTGCAATCTTGCGAAGACCGTCGGAAGCATACAGTCCTGTCCAATGTCGATGGCCCCGAACCTTGGGATGGCTCGCCCCCCGGGTCAGGACAGGCCGCGCCAGCCCTGCGCCCAGCCTGCCGCCATGCCGATGCCGCCAAACGGATAGAGATGGGCGTCGATCCGCCCGGGGGCGATCTGTGCAAGCGCCGTGTCCAGCGCCGTCAGAAACGGCTCTGGCGCGGCGATGGCGTCACGGTCATCGGGCATCGCATAGCGGGCGCAGATCTCTGCATCCGCCTTGGTGCCAAACATCCGCGCATAGGACAGCAGCCGCTTTGCCGGGGCGGGCGCGTTCACGCCCAGCCGCACCAGGGTGTCGATCCCGCGTGCGCGCAGATCGGCCAGCCAGGCCGCAATCGCCAGGGGATCCAGCACGAATTGCGTGGTGATCTCGAAGGAGATCCCCGCTTCGTCAAGAAAGCGCCGCTTCCAGTCCAGGGCCGCCCACAGGGCGGGGGGTGCGATGGCCGGGTGACCTTCCGGATAGGCGACGATCCCGACCGTCTTGATGCCGAACCGGCCAAGAATGCCGCTGTTCATCAGCGCCATCGCGTTCTGGTAGGGCCCTTGCGGGCGTTCAGGATCGCCGCCGACGATCAGAAAGCGCTCGGGTGCGGCGGCGTTCTGATAGTCGGAAATCAGTTGGGACGCATCGGCCTCGGACAGAAGGCGGCGCGCGGAAAGGATCGGCACCGGCTGAAAGCCGCAGGCGCGGATCACCCGGGCGGCATTGACCCGTTGCGCATGGGTTTCGTTGCCGAGGAAGGCGATGTTGATCTGGGTGCCCGGCGGGATCAGCGCCTGCGCCGCTTCGATCTGGCGCACGGCCTTGCCGGTGATTTCCAAGGTGTATCCCATGGGGCTTCCTGGCTGATGACGGGGCCTTTCCCGTGCTGATATCCATACGGTGTTGGACTATGTATGCGCATGAAACGGCAGAGGTCTGCGAAGTTTCGCCGCGTGCAGCCGCCTCACCGTCGGTCCCTAAGTCGCCTGCGCGGGGCCAGACACCCCGCGCAGGCCGCGGTCAGTCGATCAGGCGCTCGATCATCTGACGCCAGGGCGCGATGTCGATCTTTTGCTCGGCCAGCCAGTCGGGATTGTAATAGGTCGCCGAATACCGCTCGCCGCTGTCGCAGATCAGCGACACCAGCGATCCCTTGCGCCCTTCGCGCATCATGGCCGAGGCGATGCAGCACAGGCCGAAGAAGTTCGTCCCGGTCGACCCGCCGACGCGGCGATACAGCCGCTCGCTCAGCACATGCATTGCGGCGATCGACGCCGCATCGGGCACCACCATCATATGGTCGATCACCCCGGGCACGAAGGACGGCTCGACCCGCGGGCGGCCGATGCCCTCGATGCGCGATCCCGGCGCGGTGACCTCGCGGTCATTCAGCCGCCAGGCATCGTAGAAGGCCGAGCCTTCGACATCGACCACGCAAAGCCGGGTGCCGAGGTTGCGATAGCGGATGTAACGGCCCAGCGTCGCGGCGGTGCCGCCGGTGCCCGCGCTCATCACCACCCATTCGGGGACGGGGCTTTCCTCATCCTCCATCTGGCGGAAGATGCTGTCGGCGATGTTGTTGTTGCCGCGCCAGTCGGTCGCGCGTTCGGCATAGGTGAACTGGTCGAGGTAATAGCCCTGCGTTTCATCGGCGATTTGCGCGGCGGCGGCATAGACCGCGCCTGCGTGATCGACGAAATGGCTTTCGCCGCCGAAACGGGTGATCTCGTCGACCTTCTGGCGGCTGGTCGATCGCGGCATCACCGCGATGAACCGCAGGCCCAGCAGGCGGGCGAAATAGGCCTCGGAGACGGCGGTCGAACCCGATGAGGCCTCGACCAGCGTCGTGCCCTGGCGGATGCGCCCATTGCAGATGCCGTAAAGGAACAGCGAGCGCGCCAGGCGGTGTTTCAGGCTGCCGGTCGGATGGGTGCTTTCATCCTTGAAATAGACCGAAATCCCCTTCAGCCCGGCGAAATCGGGTTTGACCAGATGGGTATCGGCCGAGCGATGGGCGTCGCCGTTCAGAATGCCGATGGCATGACGCGCCCAGGCGCGTTCATGGCATTCGGGCAAGGGCGGCAACCCGGCATCGAAGCCGAGGGTAAGCAGATCCGACATTTTCTATCCCGTCTCAGGCGTTCAGGGGCAGGCGGCCGCGCAGCAGCGCGCACCAGTACGAGCTGCCCCAGGCAATGGCCTCGTCGTTGAAATCATAGGCCGGATGGTGCAGGCCCGCGCTGTCGCCATTGCCCAGATTGATCATGGCGCCCGGCACTTCGTTCAGCATGAACGAGAAATCCTCGCCCCCCAGCGAGGCCGGCATGTCGCGGGTGACGCGGTCGGGGCCGGCCAGTTTCTCGGCGATCTGCGCCGCGATCTCGGTCTCGGCCGCGTGGTTCACGGTGACGGGGTAATGGCGGGTGTAATTCAGCCGTCCGGTCGCCCCATAGGCCGTGGCGATCGCCGGGATGATCGCCGTCAGCCGCGCCTCGATCAGGTCGCGAACCTCTTCGCGCAGCGTCCGCACGGTGCCGGTCATCCGCAGGGTTTGCGGGATCACGTTGAACGCATCGCCGCCCGAGACCGTGGTGATCGACACGACGGCGCTGTCCATCGGGTCCATATTGCGGGCGGTGACGGTTTGCGCGGCCTGGATCACCGCGGCCAGGACCGGCATCGGGTCAACCGTGGTATGGGGCAGCGCGGCATGACCGCCGACGCCTTCGATCTCGATCTCGATCATGTCGACCGAGCCCATGATCGGCCCCGGCGCGATGGTGAAATGACCCAGCGGCAGACCGGGGCGGTTGTGCATTCCGTAAACCTCGTTCACCGGAAAGCGCTTGAACAGCCCGTCTTCGATCATCGCGCGGGCCCCTGCGCCGCCTTCTTCGGCGGGCTGGAAGATCAGGATCGCGGTGCCGTCGAAATTGCGGTTCTGCGCAAGGCCGATGGCCGCGCCCAGAAGCATCGTCACATGCCCGTCATGGCCGCAGGCATGCATCTTACCCGGCACCTTCGACGCCCATTCCGCGCCCGTGGCCTCATGGATCGGCAGCGCATCCATGTCGGAGCGCAGCCCGATCATCCGGCCCGAGGCGGTCGATTGCCCGCGGATGACGGCGACGACCCCGGTCTTGCCGATACCCTCATGCACCTCGTCAACGCCCGCCTCGCGCAGGGCTTTGGCGATCTGTCCGGCGGTGCGCGGCAGATCATACAGCAGTTCGGGGTTCTGGTGCAGGTCGCGGCGGAATGCCTTCAGCCGGTCCAGGTGGTCCGCGATCCAGTTTTCGACGGGCATATCAGCTCTCCTTGGTCGGTCTTGCGCCCGGCCCCCGGGGGGCCGCGCGCGTCATTTCGGTTCGGTCCGGTCCTTGCGGCGCAGCCAGGCAAGGTAGCCCGGCGCGATCCGCCGCGCGATGGCGTGGAAGGGCAGGGGCCGCGGCTCGGACAGGGGCAGGGCCAGGCTGTCCAGCGCATGGCCCGAGACGGCGCGCGCCATTTCGCGGCCCAGCGAGACCCCAAGCGCCACGCCGCGCCCGTTGCAGCCGATCCAGGTCCAGCCACCGGGGCCAAGGCTGTGGATGCGGGGGAAACGGTCCCAGGTCATGCCAAGATAGCCGCTCCAGACATGGGTCATCTGTTGAACCCCAAGGGCCGGGAAGGCCTCGGCAAGGTTCGCGCTGGCTTTCGCGGCGACACGGCGGGCCACGTCATGACTGCCGATCACCACGCCGCCGGTGATCAGCCGCCCGCGCGCGTCATAGCGGAAAAACCGCAGATCGCCGCGCGTGTCCGATACCGCCTGACGGCCCGGCAGGATGGTCTGGCGCAGGGCTTCGGGCAAGGGCGGCGTCGACATCTGCCAGGACAGGACCGGCACGATGCTGTGCGCCAGCCGCCGCGCCATGCGGGGTACGATCTCTCCGGTATAGGCATTGGTGCAGACCAGCAGATGGCGCGCGCGGACCTTGCGGCCGGTCTGCGCCGTGACGATCCACCCCGCGCCGTCGCGCTGCCAGCCCGTCACGGGCGTTGCCTCATGGATCACCGCACCGTGGCTTTCGGCCGCGCCGGCCAAAGCGCGCGCCAGCGCCAGCGGGTTGATATGCCCGCCCGTGGGGTTCAGCATGCCGCCATACCAGAAATCCGATCCCAGCAGCGCCGAGGTCGCCTCACGGTCCAGAAACTGCGCAGGAAAGCCGAAGCGGCTCCAGGCTTCCACCCGCTTTTGCGACAGCCTGACCCGGCCCGGCGAATGCGCGGGCTGGAACCAGCCGGTCTGTTCGGCCTCGGCCCGCTCCAGGATGCCTTCGCGCCGGGCGATGTCGAACAGCACCGAGGCGCTGTTGCCGATCAGCCGCGCGAAACGCTGGCCCGCCGCGCCGTAGCGGGCGGCGATGGCATCGGGTTCGGCGGCGGTCATGGTGGGGATCACCTGGCCGTTGTTGCGCCCCGATGCGCCCCAGCCAACCGCCATCGCCTCCAGCACCACCACGCGTTGCCCCGCCCGCGCCAGTTCCAGCGCGGCGGAAA
Organism: Xinfangfangia pollutisoli; assembly: GCF_020179405.1. Classification (GTDB taxonomy): domain Bacteria; phylum Pseudomonadota; class Alphaproteobacteria; order Rhodobacterales; family Rhodobacteraceae; genus Pseudogemmobacter; species Pseudogemmobacter pollutisoli. The sequence continues at coordinate 54,127 of NZ_JAICBZ010000006.1, forward strand.
GCCCGGTGAAGCCCGCGCCGATGATGACGGTATCGGCGTCGCGATCCGCGTCCAGCGCAGGCGCCAGCGCGCGCGGTGGCGCGGTTTCCGCCCAGAGCGATTTGGGGAAGGTCACGCCGGTCATTTGACAGCCAGCGCTTGCACCGGCGGCTCCCAGTCCCGCCCGGGGATCGAGGCCAGCAGCGACTGCGTATAGGAGTGCTGCGGGTCGGCAAAGACGCGCGAGGTCGGACCCGCCTCGACGATCTCGCCCTTCTGCATCACGATCACCTTGTCGCAAAGCTGCGCCGCGACGCGCAGGTCATGGGTCACGAACAGCAGCGACAGCGACAGCCGGTCGCGCAGATCGGCCAGAAGCCGCAGGACCTGCGCCTGCACCGACACATCCAGCGCCGAGACCGGTTCATCCGCGACGATCACCCGGGGCTCCATCGCAATCGCCCGGGCGATGCCGATGCGCTGACGCTGGCCGCCGGAAAATTCATGCGGGAAACGGTCGGCGGCCGCGGGGGACAGTTCGACAAGGCTCAGAAGTTCGCGGGCGCGGGCATGGGCCTCGGCCTTGGGGGTGCCGTGGACGATGGGGCCCTGCGCGATCAGGTCGATCACGCGCTTGCGCGGGTTCAAGGATGCCATCGGGTCCTGAAAGACCATCTGAATGTCCTTGCGCAGCGCCCGCAGCTCACGCCGGCTGGCGGCGATCAGGTCGCGCCCGTCGATCAGCACCTCGCCGCTGTCCGACTCCAGCAGCCGCGTCACGATCCGCGACACGGTGGTCTTGCCCGAACCGCTTTCGCCGACGACGCCCAGCGTCTCGCCCCGGCGCAGCTGGAAGCTGAGGTCTTTGACCGCCACCACCGGCGCGCGCTTGCCCGACAAAAGCCCGCCGCGCGCGGCAAAGGTCTTGCGCAGGCTTTTGGCCTCCAGCACGACCGGCGCGTCGACAAGCGGCTTTTCCGGCGGCGGCGTCAGCGCGGGCACGGCGGCGATCAGCGCTTTCGTATAGGGGTGCTGCGGTGCGTTCAGGATCTGCGCGGCCGGCCCCTGTTCGACCAATTCGCCCAGGCGCAGCACCGCGATGCGGTCGGCGATCTCGGCCACCACGCCGAAATCATGGGTGATGAACAGGATCCCGGTGCGGTGGACATGCTGTAAATCCTTGATCAGTTTCAGGATCTGCTTCTGTGTCGTCACATCCAGCGCAGTCGTCGGCTCATCCGCGATGATCAGGCGCGGCTTCAGCACCAGCGCCATGGCGATCATCACCCGCTGGCGCTGCCCGCCCGACATCTGATGCGGATAGGCATTATAGGTCGAGGCCGGGTCGGGGATATGCACATCGGCCAGAATCTCCAGCACACGGGCCTTGCGGGCGCGGCGGTCAAGATCGGTGTGCAGGCGCAGGACCTCGTCGATCTGCCAGCCCACGGTCTTTTGCGGGTTCAGCGCCGTCATCGGCTCTTGGAAGATCATCGACAGGCGGTCGCCACGCAGGGCCCGCATCTCGCGCTGGCCGAGCGCGGTGATGTCCTGGCCATCAAGGCGCACCGCGCCCTGCGTCACCCGCACATGGGGTTCGGGCAAAAGGCGCATGACCGCCCCCGCCGCCATCGACTTGCCCGAGCCGGATTCGCCCACAAGGCAGACGATCTCGCCCTCGTTCACCGTCAGCGTCAGATCATCCAGCGCATTCGGGCGGTCGCCCCCTTCGGGCAAAGCGACGCGCAGGTTCTGAATTTCCAGAATCGGTTTTGCGGGGGTCATTTCTTCTGCCTCGGGTTCAGGGCGTCGTTCATGCCTTCGCCCATCAGGCTGAAGGACAGGACGGTCAGCAGGATCACCACGCCGGGGATGACCGCGCAGAACCAGGCGGTGCGCAAGGCGGCGCGGCCCTGGCCGATCATGTTGCCCCAGCTGGCATAGTTCGGATCGCCAAGGTTCAGGAAGGCCAGCGCCGTCTCCATCAGGATCGAGGTGGCCATGACGACCGAGGCGAAGACGATCACCGGGGGCAGGGCGTTGGGCAGGATCTCGCGGAAGATGATCGCGGGCGTGCTGACGCCAAGGTTGCGCGCGGCATCGACGAATTCGCGCTGGCGCAGCGCCATGAACTCGGCCCGGACCATCCGGGCGGGCGCAGTCCAGGAGACAACGCCAATCGCCAGGATGATATTCTCGATGCTGGAGCCGTAGATCGCAACCAGCGTCAGCAACAGGACAAAGCTTGGGATGGTCTGGAAGGCATCGGTCACGCGCATCAGCACGTCATCGACCCAGCCGCCGAAATAGCCCGCGACCGCGCCGATCACCACGCCGATGGCAATCGAGATGACGGTGGCAACCACGCCCACCATCAGCGTGACGCGCGCGCCATGGACGATCCCGGCAAGGATCGAGCGGCCCAGCTGATCGGTGCCAAGCGGGTTCGCGGCCTCGGTAAAGGGCCAGACCAGCGGCATGCCGGTGCGCGACAGCGGATCGCCGGGCGCGATGACATCGGCAAGCAGCGCCATCAGCACCACAGCGACGAACAGGATCAGCCCAAGCACCGCCGCGCGGTTGCGGCGAAAGCGGCGCCACAGCACGGTCGCGCGCGACACCTGCGGGGCCATGGGGGCAGGGCCCTGGGGGGGGATCGTATCGGAAGCGGTCATTTCAGGTCGATCCTCCGGTCAAGCCAGGCATAGACAAGGTCGGTCAGGAAATTCACGATCACCACGATGATCGAGCAGAGGAAGATGATCCCCAGAAGCGTGTTCAGGTCGCGCTTGACGACCGAGGTATAGGCAAGCTGGCCAAGGCCCGGCAGCGAGAAGATCGTCTCGATCACCACCGACCCGCCCAGCACGGTCGAGAATTGCAGGCCCAGAAGCGTCACCACCGGCAAAAGCGCGTTGCGCATGATATGGTGGAACATCACGCGCGAGGGGCTTGCCCCCTTGGCCCGCGCGGTGCGCACGAAATCAAGGTCCGAAACCTCCAGCACCGAGGTCCGCATCAGCCGCATGTAGAAGGCCAGATAGATCAGCGACAGCGCCATGGTCGGCATGACCATGTGCATCGCCGTATCGGCCACCTTGTCCCAGCCGGTGTAGAAGGCGCCAATCGTCGCCACACCGCCCACCGGCAGCCAGCCGAGCTTCACCGAGAACAACAGGATCATCAGCAGCGCAAGGAAGAAGGACGGCATCGCGTAGAACACCAGCCCCAGCGTCGAGATCACGTTGTCGGTCAGCGAATAGGCGCGGCGCGCGGCAAAGGCCCCCAGCGAGACGCCGCAGACGAAGGCGATGCTCAGCGAGCTTGCCATCAGCAGAAGTGTGGTTCCAAGCCGGTCCAGCAGCACGGTCGAGACGGGCTGCTCATAGACATAGGACCAGCCGAAATCGAACATGGCGAGTTTCGAGAGGTAGCGCCACATCTGCACCAGAACCGGCTGATCCAGCCCGTATTCGGCGCGCAGCCTTGCGACGAAGGCCGGGTCCGCCCCGCCCATATCGCCCACAAGCGCGTCGACCGTGTCGCCGGGTGTCAGTTTCAGCAACAGGAAGCTGCCGATCATGATCAGAAGGATCACCGGCACCGCCTGCAGCAATCGTCGCAGGGCAAAGGCCAGAACGGGGGGAAGGTGAATGCCCATTGGTCGGGGGCTCCGGTTCATGAAGGGGACAGGGGCTGTACGGCCAGTGTCAGCGGGCCACCCGTGGCGCCGCTGCGCAAGGATCGGATCTTGCGGGATCCGGGGGGCAGGGGGGCGCAGGCTTGGCAGCCGCGCCCCCCTTTCGGGCTTTCAGATCACTCCTTGATCCACAGATCGTACCAGCTGGACGATTCCCAACGCGGCGTGTTGTAGGCGTTTTGCAGTTTGACGCTGTGGATGCCCAGGAAGGGATGCTCGATCGCGAAGATCACCGGCAGATCCGTCATCTCAAGCTTCTGCATCTCGTGATACAGCGCCACGCGGGCCTCGGGGTTCAGCTCGGTCGCCGCATCGTCGATCAGCTTGTCCATCTCGGGCGAGAGATAGGCGAACTGGTTCGACCAGGCCGTGCCGGCGGGCGCGCCCGAGCGCAGCCAGACGGTCGTGGAAACCGCCGGGTCCGAGCGATACTGGTGCCAGCCGCTGGCGGTGTCGAAATCATGATCGCGGTAAACCGTGGTCAGGAAGCTGGTCGCGTCGCTGGGCACGATCTCGACCTGGATGCCGATTTCCCGCATCGCCTGGGCGAAATAGTCGCCCCAAAGGCCGGTATACTCCCCCCAGGATGCCGCCCGGTGACGCAGTTTGAACCGCACCCCGTCCGGCCCGCGCGGATAGCCCGCCTCATCCAGCAGCGCCTCGGCCTTGGCCTTGTCATAGGGGTAGGTCGGGACGTCATCGGTATAGAAGGCGCTGCTGGTGCTGGGGATCGGGCCGCGCCCGGCCTTGCCGTGCCCGCGCATGATCGCCTGGATCGCGAAATCGGTGTCGAGCCCGTGATAGATCGCCTGACGCACCCGCAGATCGGCCAGGATCGGGTTGCGCAGGTTGAACTCGATCGTCGAATGGGCGACGTTGTTTTCATAGCCTTCCGGGCCCATCTTGAAGCGCGGATCTTCGCCGAGACGGACCATGTCCTCCATCGGGATACCGATAAAGCCCGAGGCCAGAACCTCGCCCGCCTCAAGCGCCGCGGCCGCCGCCGCCTTGTCGGGGATGAAGCGCCAGATCACCCGGTCGAGATAGGGGTATTCCGGCCCGCGCCAGTAGTCATCGTTGCGCACCGCAATGATGTACTGCCCGCGCTCATATTCCGCGAACTTGAACGGGCCGGTGCCGATCGGCGCCTGGTTGTGCGGGTTGCGCAGCAGGTCGGTGCCTTCGTAAAGGTGCTTGGGCACCGGATGGCCCAGATCCGGCATCGCCGCGACCAGAAGGTTCAGCGGCATCGGCTTGGAATAGTTGAACACCGCCGTCAGCGGGTCGGGGCATTCGACCGATTCCAGATTGGCCTGCAGCGTCGACGAATAGTTCAGGATCGGCTTCCAGAACTCCATCGCGGTGAAGGCGACGTCATCGCAGCCGAAGGGCTGGCCGTCATGCCAGCGCACGTTTTCGCGCAGCTTGAAGGTGATCTGCTTGCCGTCTTCCGACGCGGACCATTCGGTCGCCAGAACGCCGACATAGCCGTCTTTCGTCAGGTCGATCAGCGGCTCCATGATCTTGCCGGTGATCTGATACACGGCGGTCGAGGCCCGCATCGCGGGGTTCAGCACGCCCAGGTCGCTGACCACATGGGTCACGAATGTGCCGCCGCGCTGCGGCTCTTCGGCCAATGCGGGCATGGCGCCGGTTGCAATCGCGCAGGTAGCTGCCGCCAGCCCTCGCTTCAGGGTCTTCATGTCCAAATCCTCTCTGTGGTTCGGGATGTGTTCCGGCCTGGCCGACATCCTTCTTGTTACTTGGTCTCAGGCAAAGTCAGCAACCGAGGGGACAAGTCAAGTGTTAAATACACAATTTATGCCGAAGTTTAGCGTCTTTACACACATCCACCTGCGCAAGATCGGGTGTAAAATTTCTCTATTTTGCGATATGTGGAAAAAAATAACCTTACAAATACCACTCCGGCCCGCGCTTTTGGGGGATTCTGTTCAGAATGGTTGAATCATACTGTTTTTTGCCGGTTAAGGGGAAGACTGTTCCGCATCAGGCAGCGTTCTGGTGAGAAAAATCCGATCCCTGCCCGAATTCAGGTTGAAACGTCCGCCAAGATGAAGAAGTCTCGCGGCAAACCTGCGAAAGAGGCCCGTCATGTCCCATCCCGTCACCGGAATCGACCACGTTTTCCTGCTGGTCAGCGACCTGGAAACCAGCGCCGCGCGTTACAGAAGGCTGGGCTTCACGCTTTCGCCGCGGGGGTTGCACAGCCCGCAGATGGGCTCGGCGAACTACACGATGATGCTGCGCGGCGACTATATCGAGCTGCTGGGGATGGTTGCGGAAACCGAATTCAACCAGTCGCAGCGCCAGCTTCTGCAGACCAGCGGCGAGGGGCTGCGCGCCATCGCCTGCCGGATCACCGGGGCCGAAACCGCGCGTGAGGCGCTGGCCGAACTGGGAATCGCCGCGACGCCGGTGATCAACTTCTCGCGCCCGCTGCCGCTGCCCGACGGGTCGGAAGGCGTGGCCTCGTTCTCGATCACGCAGTTCGCCCCGCAAGAGATGCCGGTCGGCCATGTCTTCATGTGCCAGCACAACACGCCCGAGATGGTCTGGCGACCCGAGCTGCAAACCCACGCCAATGGCGCGACCGATATCGACGCGGTGATCGTCGCAACCGCCGATCCGGCGGCGAAGGCGGCGGAATTCGCCCGGCTTTTCGCGGCGGGAACCGTCACGACCGCCGCAGACGGGTCTGCCGTGGTTGAAACCGGGCGCGATTCGGCAAAGATCATCTGCATGCGGGTTGAGGCCGCAGGCCGCGCCTATGCGCCCGAAGCCGTGGCCGCGACCCCCGCCGACGGCTTCACCGCGCTGCGTCTGCGGGTTGCCGATCTGGCGCAGACCGCGCGGGTGCTGCGGGAAAATGGCGTGGCTTTCCGGGACGCGGCCCAGGATGCGACTAAGGGCGAGGCGGGCCTTTGGGTCGCCCCGGCAGAGGCCAGCGGCATGATCCTGCATTTCGTATCCGCATGAGCCAGAGCGAAAACGCCAGCCCCGAAAAACCGGGTGCCGAAAAACCGGGTGCGGAAAAGCCGGCTGCCGAAAAAACCGGACCTGGCCGCAAGCGCGGCCAGACCTCGGGTTTTGACGAAACCGACCGGCAGATCCTTGATCTTCTGCAACATCACGACCGCCCCGTGGCGGTCCTTGCCGAAGAACTGGGCATGTCGCAAACGCCCTGCTGGCGGCGTATCCGCAAGCTGGAAGAGGCGGGCGTGATCCGGGGCCGGGTCACGCTGGTCGATCCCGAGAAGGCGGGCGTCCCGCTGACCGTCTTCATCTCGGTCACCGCTCCGCGTCATGAGGCGCAATGGCTGGACCGTTTCCGCAGCCTGATCGAAAGCATCCCCGAGATTGTCGAGGCCTACCGCCTGACCGGCCCGACCGACTATATCCTGAAGGCGATGGTGCCGGACATCCGCGCTTACGACCAGCTGTACAAGACGATGATCGAGGGGCTGGAATTCTCGCAGATCAACTCGTCCATCTCGATGGAAGAGCTGAAATTCACCACCGCCGTGCCGCTGAACTACCTTTAGGGGCGCTGCGACGGCCCGCATCCGGTGCCATGCCGCGCATCTGCGCACAGTCCATCCCGCAGCCGCCGCCATGGCGGGGCGGGGCAAGGCGTGGTTAAACCTGCCCCTGCCGCTGCCCAAGGGCAGTTGCGATGTGCGGGAATGGCCTTGGCGGTTCCCGACAGGAGAGCGTCATGACCACGACCCAGAACAGCCCGGCCCGCTGGCCCTTCCTTGCCTTCCGGCTGTTCCTTGCGGCCAGCCTTGCGCTTGCTGCGGCGGTGGCGCTTGGGCTGCAAAACCCGTTCTGGGCCGCGATGCCGGTCTGGGTGGTGGCGCAGCCCTGGCGCCAGGATCTGCTGCTGCGCGGCGTGTTGCGGGTGGCGGGCACCTTGATCGGGGCGGCGCTGGGCTGGGCCGCGCTGCACTGGCTGCCCTCGACCCCGCTGCTGATCCTGTTCCTTGCGCTGGCTTTGAGCTGCGGTACGGTTGCAAGCTACTGGATCGGCAACATTTACAATTACGGCGTCCAGCTGGCGGCGATCACGGTCGCGGTGGTGCTGGTGCCGGCGATGGTGCATCATCTGGCACGGGCCGATGACATCCTGCCGCTGGCGCGGGACCGCATTCTCTGCACGCTGATCGGTGTGGTGGCGGTGACCGCGACCACCTTCCTGTTCACGCCGCGCCACAGCGGCCAAAAGCCCGAACGCGCGCATCCCGACCGCGCCAGCCTGTGGCGCCGGGCCGGGATCACGCTGGTCGCGGGGGGCACCGGCGGCTCGGTCGCGGCGCTTGTCGGTGGGCCGATCGGCATGGCCGCGGGCATGGCGCTGAGCATTTTTCCGGTCATCATCGGATCGATGCGCCACCCGCAGCCGGTGCTTTACGTCATGCCGCGCGGCGTCTTCCTGGGCGTGATCGCGGCGCTTTGCTACCGCGTCGTCTATGAGATCCTGCCTGCGACCGAGGGGGCAGCCTTTCTGCTGGCGCTGCCCTTCCTGGCGCTTGGCGCCAGCTTGCGGGCCAATCCCAAGACCGCGCCCTTGGGGCTGGATGCCAATATGGTCTTCCTGCTGGCCGCCGAGGCCGGGATCGTCGGCCATGGCTTTTCGGCCTATCTGCAGGGCGGCGCGGCGCTGATCCTGTGCGGCATCGCGGTGGCGGCCAGCTATCACCACCTGCTGCGGCCCGAGCGCGCCTGACGGGGCGGGGCAGGGGATGGGCCGCAAGGTTCCAGCGCCGCCCGCCCGGCGGCCCTGACCCTAACGGACCGGATCGTCCAGAATATAGTCCGGGCCCAGACCGCTGGCCCTGGAACAGCCAAGCAGCGCCAAAGTCGTATCGATCTCGGCGCCGATCATGGCGATGACCTCGCTGATCCCCGTTTCGCCCCGTGCCGCCAATCCATAAAGGGTGGCCCGGCCCAGCAAGCACATCCTCGCCCCCGCGCAGAGCGCCTTCACCACATCCTCGCCGGTGCGGATACCGCTGTCGAGCAGGACAGGCATGGCCGTGTCGCCGGGCAGGCCGCGCAGGATGTCAAAGGGCGCGGCCACGTCCTCAAGCTGGCGCGCACCGTGGTTTGACAAGATCACGGCGTCCACGCCCGCGGCCTGCGCGCGGCGCATTTCGGCGGCCGAGGTCAATCCCTTCAGGATCAACCGATGCGGCCAGGCCGCCCGAAGCGCCTCCAGCGCTTGCCAGTCAAAGCCCGCATCCATCTGCCGGTTCATGAGCGCGGCCTGCATCGTCGCATCCGTCGCGTCGGCCGAGGCGAAGTTGGCCAGTTCCGGCAGCCCGTGGCGCAGCTGCGAGACCGCCCATGCCGGATGGCGGGCCACGTCCATCAGGATGCGCGGGGTCATCCGGAACGGAACCTTGAAGCCCGAGCGCTGATCGCGCAGGCGCTTGCCATTCACCGCGACATCCACGGTCAGGATCAGCGTTGTGTAGCCCGCGTCCAGCGCGCGTTTGACGAAAACCTTCGCCTGATCCCGGTGCAACACGTAAAGCTGAAACCACTTCTCGCCATCCCCGGCCCGCGCGACCTGCTCGATGGACGAGGTTGAGGCCGTGGACAGACAGAAGGGCAGGCCCGCCCGCCCGGCGGCCCGCGCCAGCATCAGATCGCCATCCGGCCGCACCACGCCATTCAGCCCCGTCGGTGCGATCGCCAGAGGCAGCGGATATCGCTGCCCCCACAAGGTCACCGAGGGGTCGCGCTGCGCGACATCGGTCAGCCTGCGGGGCGCGAAAAGCACCCGCGCAAAGGCGGCCCGATTGCGCACAAGCCCGCGTTCGCTTCCCGCGGCACCGTCGACATAATCCATGACCATCCGCGGCAGATAGCGGGCGGCGCGCCGGCGATACGCGTCCAGATCCGGCAGGGGGGCAGGGTGCCTGCTCATGCTGCCGGCATGGCCAAGGCAGAATGTGCAGGAGCCGTGAAGATGCGTGTCAGGTCCGACCCTCCTTGTGTCAACGCGACGGGGGTCACAGGCCCCGCGACCCCGCCCCTAGCGGGCCGCCTTCGGCCCACAGAAAGCCTTGACCGCCGCCACGATGGCCTGGCCGATCGTCTCGGCCGCCTCGGGCTGGATCGACGGATCAAAGCTGGCAACATCCATGGCCTCGACCTTGAAGAGGTCGGCGATCCGCCCGAAAAGGTGGACCAGTTGGTCCATCGTCAGGCCGCCCTCGGCCATATAGCGGCTGACCCGCGCAACCGAGGGATCCAGCACGTCAACGTCAAAGTGGACATAGACCCGGCTGCACCGCTGGGCAAGGCTTTGCAATGCCTGGTCTATTGCCGCCTCAAAGCCCAGTGCCGCGATCTCTGCGGGGCTTACCCTGCTGCCCGGCAGGTTGCTGCGCGGCACCCGGCTTTCATAGCGCTCATGCAGGCCAATGGTCAGGATCCTGTCTTCGGGGATGGGGTGGAACCCTTCCATCCTGGCACAATAGGCTTGCCAGCAGCGACCGGCGATCATCGCCACCGGCATTCCCTCCAGCAGGCCCGAGACGGATTCATTCGGCGTCATCGCGTCATCATGGGCGTCGAGCCAGATCATGCCGACCTCGCCCGAAGGTTCGGACACACCGGCCACCATGCCCAGCGCGGCCGTGCAGGCGCCGTTCAGGGCAAGGACGAAGGAACCGCGCCCGCGGGCCTTGCGCACCTCCCGCCCCAAGGCCACGTTCTGAACGAACATCCGGCTCATCTGATCCCCGGGGAACAGGCCCTCGACATCCACGCCGGACTGGCCCGCCGATTCGCTGGCGGAGGGGTCATCGACGCCGCTGATCTCGGTCACTGCGGGCACCACCCCCAGATCCTTCAGCCCCGACAGCAGAGCCGAGCTTGCCAGGATCGCCCGCGGACCCAGCGCCATGGGAATCAGCGGTTCCGGCGCGTGACGGCCATAGTGGTAGGGCAGCAGGACCAACGCGACAGGCATGGCGATATGAGTTTTGGTCATTCGGGGGTCCTGGTCATGCGGGTGTCCTGGTCATGCGGGGCCTCGTTCACCGTCGCGGGCGGTTGCGGTTTCCGGGTAGCAGATGACGCAAGCCGCCGCGCCGCCATCCACAATCTTGCGGATGCCAAAACGGCGGTTTTCGGGCCTTGATGACAGAAACAACGGAGATCCATCATGTCTGTGGCAAAACTGGCAGAGCGCGTTTCCCTGATCGGCTTGCCCTACCATTGCGGCACGCGCGGTCGCGTGACCGGCGCCACGACCAACGCAATGGCGATCGGTCCCGAAGTGCTGCTGGCGCCGGATCATGCGCCGGCGCTGCTTGCCCCGCGCGTCGACGACCTGAATGTCGAGCTGCTTGTCGATGCCGAAGTGCCGCGGCAATCCGACACTGGCGGCGACTATCGTCTGATCCCGGCGGGGGATCAGATGGGGCGCATCCTGGTTCAGAACACCCGGCTGGCCGAGGCCGTTCGCGAAGCGCGCCGCGCGGACCGTCTGCCCATCGTCTCGCTTGGCACCTGCAGCGGCACGCTGGGCGTTGTCGCGGGGCTTTCCGAGACGGCAGAGCCGTTCGGCGTCCTGTGGCTGGATGCGCATGGCGACGCCATGACCCCCGAAACCTCTTCGAACGGCTTCATCGAAGGCATGGTCACCACGACCATCACCGGAAAATGCTGGAAGGCCTGGCGCGAGAATCTGAAGGGCTTCCGCGTGGTGGAAGAGCGGAATTTCGTCTCCATCGGCCTTCACGAGGCGTTTTCGGCGAAAGCGCGCGCCCATGCCGGGATCGCTGTCGGAACGCTGGTCAATCCGCCCGTCATTCAGAGGCTGGGCTTTGAAAGGGCGATCGCAGCCGCGCTTGACCTGCTCTCGGGGCAGGTTCGCAAGGTCTATATCCATGTCGATACCGACGTGCTTGATCCTGAAACGGCGCTGGCCGCCAACCGCCACTGCGCCGAAGGCGGCCTGACCACGGCGCAAGTCGCAAGCATTTTCAGCGAAGCCGCAGACCGCTTTGAAATTCTGGCGACAAGCTTCAGCTCCTACGACCCCGACGTTGATCCGCGCGGCCCCGATGTCATCGGCGGGCTGATGCTCGAGGCCGCCAGCTGCATGCAGCGCAGCCGCACGAACTAGACGACAGTACGGAACAAAAAACCAACAGGGCTTAAAATGACCAAAGATAACCGACTTAACGTCACCCGCCGCACCATGTTGCTGGGAACCGCCGCGGTGCTGGGCTCTGCCGCCCTTACGGGGCTGTCAACCGGCATGGCGCGGGCACAGGACGGCGATGTGCTTCGTCTGGCTGTGACCGGAAGCAATGCGGATTCGCTCGATCCGCACCGCACGCAGGGCCAGCTGACCGACATCGTCCGGTTCACCAACCTTTTCGATGGTCTGTGCGAATTCAACCCCGATACCAGCGTCGCCAACGTTCTGGCCGAAAGCTTTACCCCGAATGAGGATGCAACCGTCTGGACGGTCAAGCTGGTCTCGGGGGTGAAAACCCATGCGGGCGGCGATTTCGGCGCGGATGACGTGATCTATTCGGTCAAGCGCATCCTTGATCCGGCGAACCCGACCAAGGGCGGCTCGCTGATCGGGTTCATCGACGCCGAGAAGGTCGAAAAAGTCGACGACCTGACGATCAGGTTCACGCTGGCCACCCCCTATGGGCCCTTCCGGGAAATCTGGGCCAACCGCTATCTTCGCATGGTGACGCAGGACTTCGATCCTGCCGCACCCGTCGGCACCGGACCGTTCAAATTCCTGTCCTTCGCCCCCGGCCAGGAAAGCATGTTCGAGCGGTTTGACGACTATTTCCGCGGCAAGGCGGGCGTTGCCAAGGTGCAGATCACCAATATCTCGGACGAGACCGCCTCGATCAACGCGCTGCGCGGTGGTCAGGTCGACATGGCCTACAAGATTCCTTTCGCCGAAGCCCGCATTCTCGAGGCCGAGCCCGGGATCAAGCTGCTGAACAACCCCAGCGGCATGTCGCTGCCCCTGTACATGCGGACCGACATTGCGCCCTTCAATGACGTGCGCGTGCGTCAGGCCTTTCGCCTGATCGCCGACCGCGACATGATGGTGCGGGCGGCGCTGGCGGGCTATGGCGAAGTCGGCAACGATATGCAGGGGCGCAGCATCGCCCCTTGCGGCCCGACCGAGGTCGAGCAGCGCAAGCAGGATATCGAAGCGGCAAAGAAGCTGCTTGAAGAGGCCGGTCAAAGCGGCCTGAGCGTCGAGCTGGCCACGGTGAATGGCACCTCGGGCATGGTGGAATGCGCCCAGGTCTTTGCCGAGCAGGCGAAGGCCGCCGGGGTCACCGTCAAGGTGAACGTACTGGAAGAGGCGGCCTATCTGGCCAACTATGGCGAATGGGCCTTCGGCGTCGACTTCCTGAACGACACCTATCTGCCCCTGGTGGCCCGCAGCCTGGTGCCGGGCGGCAGCTTCAACAACACGCATTGGGACGACGCGGAATTCAATGCGCTTTTCGCCGAGGCCTCGGCAAGCTCGGATGAAGCCAAGCGCTGCGAGATCATCTCGAAGATGCGCATGATCGAGCACGAGCGCGGCGGCAACATCATCTGGGGCTTCGCCAATATCCTGAATGCCTACAGCGACCGGCTGCAGGGGCTTGAGACCTATGTGGTCGATTCCGCCTTCTACCACCTTCGGAAGGTCTCGTTCGTATGACCTCGGCAGCGCCGCAAACCGGCCTGGCGGTGAGAGGCAAATCGGTGAGCTGGCTGGGCAAGCGCCTGGCCGCCTCGCTGCTCACGCTGGTCCTGATCACGATGCTCGTGTTTGCGGCGACGCGCCTGCTGCCGGGCGACATGGCGCTTATGATCCTTGGAAAGGACGCCACAGCCGAAAGCCTGGCCGCGTTGCGGGCGCAACTGCATCTGGAAGACCCGTTGTGGCGCCAGTACACGGCCTGGATCGCGGGGGTGGCGACGGGGGATCTGGGATATTCCGTCATCTCGCGCGTGGAAGTCGCCGCTTTGCTGACGCCGCGCCTTCAGGCGACGCTCAGCCTGATCGTGCTGTCTCTGGCGGTTTCCGTGCCATTGGCGCTGGTATTGGGCTTTGCGACGGCGCGCCGCGAAGGCAGTGTCGGTGACAAGCTTGTCCTGTTCGGGTCGGTCGCCATCAACGCGCTGCCCGAATTCGTTCTGGGCATGCTGCTGGTGATCCTGCTTTCCACCAACATCTGGCATCTCTTTCCCGCCGTCTCGAGCCTGTCCCCCGGACAACCTGTCCTGCACCAGCTTGACAAGCTGGTCCTGCCCGGACTTTGCCTTGTGCTGCTGCAGGTGACCTACCTTTACCGCCTGGTTCGGGCGGCGGTCATTGATGTCATGACCAGCGAATACTTCCACTTTGCCAGGCTGAAAGGGCTGCCCGAAGGGCTGATCCTGCGCCGCCATGTTCTGCCCAATGCGATCGTGCCCGCCGTGATCGCCATCGGAACGATCTTTGCCTACTCGGTCGGCGGGATGGTCGTGGTCGAGACGGTGTTCAGCTATCCCGGAATAGGCTCTGCGCTGACCCAGGCTGTCGGCACCCGCGACCTGCCGGTTGTCCAGGCGGCGGTGCTGATCATCGCGGTGATCTTTCTGATCAGCAATCTGGTGACCGACGCCCTGGCCCACAGCATCACGCCGCCCGGCAAGGGGGGACAGAAATGAGACTGCTGCGCAATCCTTCCCTGGTCGCGGGGTTTGTGATGGTGGGGGGCGTCGTCGCATTGGCGGCCATGGGGCCGCTGCTTGCGCCGCATTCCCCCTCGGCCATCATCGACGCGCCATACATGCCGACCGGCCCGCGAACCCTGCTCGGCTCGGACAATCTGGGGCGTGACGTGCTGTCCCGGTTTCTGTGGGGCGGGGCGAACCTGGTCTGGATGGCCTTCGGCGCGACGTTCATCGCGCTGACGCTTGGCGCCGCCGTCGGCATCTCGGCCGCCTATTTCAAGGGCTGGACCGATGAAGTCCTGATGCGGGTTGTCGATCTGAAGATGGCTTTTCCCAGCCTTGTCTTCGTCTTGCTGTTCGTCACCATGCTGGGGACCAGCCTTCCGCTGCTGGTTCTGCTATGTGGCCTGTCGCTGATGCCTGGGGCCGCACGCGTGTTGCGCGGCGCGGCGCTTGCCGTGGTCGACAAGGATTTCGTGCAATGGGCGCGGTCCGTCGAACTGCCCGCGCACCGGATCCTGTTCCGCGAGATCCTGCCCAACATCACCTCGCCCCTGCTGGTCGAAACCGGCCTGCGGCTGATGTGGTCGATCTCGCTGCTCGCCGGGCTTAGCTACCTTGGCTACGGCATCCAGCCGCCGACTTCGGACTGGGGCCTGATGATCTATGAAAACCGCAATGCGCTTCGTGTCCAGCCGCTGGCGGTGGTCTGTCCGATCCTGGCAATCGCCGTCTTTGCCATCGGTGGCAATCTCATAGCCGAGGGCTTTGCCCGCGCCTTCCGCCAAACCCGGTGAGTCATGCTGAAAGTTGAAAACCTCTCGGTCGTGCTGGCAGACGGAACGCCGATCGTTCGCGACATCGAAATCACCATCGCAGCGGGCCAGACCATTGGTCTGGTCGGAGAAAGCGGTTCGGGCAAAAGCACCATCGCCCGCGCCCTGCTGGGGCAGACCGGCGCCGGGGTGCGCATCGCCTCGGGGCGGGTCTCGGTCGATGGGCGGGAGCTTCTTTCGCTGTCTCCCGCGGATCTGCGCAATGCCTGTGGCCGGATCATCGCCTATGTTCCGCAAGACAGTGGCGCCGCGCTTAATCCGGCGCTGACCGTCGGCCGCCAGATCATCGAACGGCTGCTGATCGGGCCCGACCGTCTGGACAGGGCCGAGGCCTTTAGAAGAGTTGCCGAGGTTCTGACGACCCTTGGCCTGCCCAGCGACAAACAGTTTCTTGCCCGCCGCCCGGGCGAGCTGTCGGGGGGGCAGTTGCAGCGCATAGGCCTTGCCATTGCGGTTGTCGCCCGACCCAAGGTGCTGATCCTGGATGAACCGACCACCGCGCTTGATACCTCGACGCGGGGCGAGGTCATCACGATGGTCCGCCAGCTGACGCAATCCATGGGGGCCGCAAGTCTTTACGTCTCGCATGACCTCGGACTGATTTCCGCCGTCGCGGATGCGGTGACGGTCCTGTACGCGGGCGAGATCGTCGAGACCGCCTCGGCGCAACGCCTTTTCGCGCAGCCGGCGCATCCCTATACGCGCGCGCTGCTGGAAGCCGTGCCGCAGGTTCGCCAGAAACTGCCGATCAAGGGCATTCCCGGGCAGGTGCCCGACCTTGATGCCCGCCTTCAGGGCTGCTCTTTCGCCGACCGCTGCAGTGCGGTGCAGCCGAAATGCCGCGAGAGCAAACCCGCCCTTGCGCAACAGGCGACCGGCAGGGTCCGTTGCTTCTTTCCCAGCGCGGCGCCGATCCGCCGTCCCGGCGATCTGGGGCCAGAGACGGTCGGGGATCACGGCATCGTCTACAGGGTGGACGATCTGGCGGCCGGTTACCCGACCGCGCCGCGGCTGCTGGATGGGATCTCGCTCGCGCTGCGGCGGGGAAAATGCACGGCTCTGGTCGGGGAATCCGGCTCGGGCAAGTCGACGCTGTCGCGCTGTCTCATCGGCCTGCAGCCGATCACCGAGGGCCGGATGGGCTTTGCCGACGCCGCGCAAGGCGCGGGCCTCCGTGACAGCCGTCGCATGCAATACATCTTTCAGGACCCGTCAGGCTCGTTGAACCCCCGCCGCAAGGTCGGCGACAGCATCAGCCTTGCCGCGCGGCATTTCTTCCCCGGAGAAGACCCCCGCCCACGGGTCGAGGCCGCCTTGGCGCGGGTGGATCTGTCGCCCGCAATTCTGGGCCGTTTCCCCTCGCAGCTGTCGGGCGGCCAGAAACAGCGCGTCGCGATTGCCCGGGCGCTGGTCGCCAAGCCGGAAGTCCTGCTCTGCGATGAGATCACCTCTGCGCTTGATGTTTCCGTTCAGGCAAGCGTGCTGCAGACCTTGAAACGCCTGATGGATGACGGGCTGTCGCTGCTGTTCGTCACGCATGATCTGGGCGTCGTGCGAACCATTGCCGATGAGATCATCGTCCTGAAGCAGGGCAGGATCGTCGAGCAGGGGCCGGCGGATCAGGTCTTTGCCACGCCCGAGCATCCCTACACCCGCATGTTGCTGGACAACGTGCTGGAGCTGCCCGCCGGAGTGCCGGCGTGACCGCTTCAACAGTTCCGCCGGCCGGTTTGCGGGCGGTGGACCAATTCCACACACAAGGGCGCAACGCAGTGCAACTCCATGATTTCACGGTCAGTGACCTGACCCGGCACCTGCGATCCGGCGATTTCAGTGCGGCCGAACTGGCAAACGCCCTTTGCGCGCGGGTTGCGGCCAGCCCGTTGAACGCCTTCACCGCGCTTGATGCCGAAAGGGTCGGGGCCGAGGCTCGGGCCGCCGATGCGCGGCTCAGGACGGGCCGGGCGCGGCCGCTGGAAGGCGTGCCGATCGCTTGCAAGGACAATATCGGCGTCGCGGGCTATCCCAACAGTGCCGGAACGCCCGGTCTGGCCAATTGGCAGCCCACGCGCGACAGCGCCGTCGCGGCGCGGCTTCGCGCGGCCGGGGCTGTGATGTTCGGCAAGAACGCGATGCACGAGCTGGCGTTCGGTGCGACCTCTGATACCGCGCCCGACAAGCCGGTGCGCAACCCGGCAGATCCCCGCTACAGCGCCGGCGGATCCAGTGGCGGCAGCGGCAGTGCCGTTGGCGGGCGCCTTGTTCCGGCGTCGATCGGCACCGATACCGGCGGTTCGGTGCGCATCCCCGCGGCGCTTTGCGGCGTCTGGGGCTATCGGCCCTCCACCGGGCGCTGGCCCCGCCATGGGATCGTGCCGATTTCCTACACCCGCGACACGCCGGGACCATTGGCGCGCAGTGCCGCCGATCTGGCCTTGATCGATCAGGCCGTGACCGGCGCACCGTTATCGCCGCCCGCCGGCACGGTCGCGGGCCTGCGGCTTGGCATTCCGCTTGAGACGCACTGGCTGACGGCCGACCCAGAGGTTCGCGCGGCTTGCGAAAGCGCGCTTCTGAAGCTGGAAAGAAGGGGGGCCGTCCTGATCGAGGTGGATGCAGCCGAGATCATGCGCCTGTCGATGCGCTGCGCAGCCGAGATCGCTGTCTACGAGGCGTTGCCGATGCTGAAGGCGCATGGCGAAGATGTCGGTCTCGACATTCCGCTGGCAGAGGTGATCTCGTCGATCGTGACGACCGAGATCCGCAACACCTACAACAGCCAGATTGCCGGCGCGGGCGTGTCATCCGCCCGCTACCTGACCGCGATCACCAAGGACCGGCCGGCGCTGATGTCGCAGTTTGCGGCCCTGTTCTCGGGGGCCGGTCTTGACGCGCTGGCTTTCCCGACCAGTCCGCTGCCCGCGCCCCTGATCGGCACAAAGACGGCGCATCTGTGCGGAGAGCCGCTGTCAATCTTCGACGCGCTGATCCGGAATACCGATCCGGGCAGCACGGCCGGCCTGCCGGGCATCAGCATGCCGGTCGGTCACACCAGCGCGGGTCTGCCCATCGGTCTGGCCTTCGACGCACCGATCGGCGCGGATGTCTCGTTGCTGGGCATGGCCCTTGGCATCGAGACCCTCGACACGCCGGGCTAATGCGCCAGACGGGCGACCAGTGCGGCCAGTTCTGAGCGATTGCTGCAGGACAGCTTCTCGAAACAGCGGCCGACATGCGTCCGCACCGTCGCAAAGCCGATCTGCAGGATCCGGGCGATGTCCTTGTCGCTGCAGCCCCGGGCCACCAGCAAGGAAATGTCGCGCTCGCGTTCTGTCAGGCAGTCCAGGGTGACATCGGGCAGGCTGTTGAAGGCGCGCGCCAGAAACGGGCCGATGGCCCCGAGAAGCCGGATCTCGCGGTCGGAATAGTCGGGCCGGCTGGAGCCGCGCCACAGGCGCAGGTCGGGCATTTCCCGGCCCTGCTGGCGCATGAACAGGTTGATGCCATGGCTCATCCCATCCTTCGCCAGGAAGTCATTGTAGAAGCCGGTGCGGCTCAGGTCCGCCCGTGTGATCACCTCGTCCACGAAGGCGGGGCGCCACAGGGCCCGCAGCTTTGCGGTCATCGGGTCCTGAAACTGATAGGTTTTCAGGTAGCTGTCGACACATTCGGCGCTTTGGTTGATCACATGGCTGACCTCAAAGCGACGTCCGGTCTCGTGCCAGGTGTAAGAGGCCAGGAATTCCGAGCGCATCAGCGCCATGATCTTGGGGTAGGTGTGTTCACGGATGTCTTGCTGGGTGATCGGCCCGGACAACATGCCGACAATCTCTGCAAAGCCGGAAATCTCTTCCGACGTCATGTCGTAGACTGCCAGATCCGCCATCGCCTCTCCTCTCCCGCCGTACGCTCCACCGGCTTCTTAGCACCCTGTCAACCGCTTGTCGCACCGAACCATAAACCCTAGCACAGCCCGCGGGGAAGCCGACACTGTTGCGGTCAAAAAACATGCAGGCAACGCCTCGGACTCAGGGAATCTGAAAGCCGGAACATCGCTGTTGGGGCGAGGGCGAGGGGGGAGCCAAAGGCCTGGCGCATCGGACATCGCGGGGTTTGATCCTGCGCCAGGACCTTCCGGTCCGTAGTCGCCTGCGCGACAGCAGGCAGATTGCCCAACAGGGCTGCGGCAGGCGAGGCCTGTATCGCCGGGAAGGGCGCGCGCAGGCATTGCGACCTTCAAGGGCGCCCCTCGGCGTCGGTCACGGCGTGCCGCTAGGTGCCCAGGCCCCGCCCTGCGCCCGATCCGACGCCCGCGCTGGCCGTCGCCCCTTTTGCGCACAGGCGCGACGCCGTGCGCTGCGCCCGTAGCCTGGTCGCGTCGATGCTTCTGCCCTGTGCCCTCGGAGGTCCGTCCCGCCACGCTCCTCGCGAGGAGCCGCATGTCACCCCGCCGCTTTCAGCGGTTTCAGGGCGTCTTCGGCGGGCCCGTATCCGTGCAAGCCAATGGGATCGATGAAGATGGTGCCGCTCAACGCGCGTCGCTCATCTTCAAAGGCCTCACCCCTGCAGCGTCCGCACCCCATACCCCTCGCCGCGCGCCTTCATCGCTGCCACGGCCGCCACGCTTGCCGCGGCGGTGGTGAAATACGGGATCTTGTCCATCAGCGCGACCCGGCGGATATCCCGGCTGTCGGAAATCGACTGGGTGCCCTCGGTCGTGTTCATCACCAGGGCGATGTCGCCGTTCTTCAGCCGGTCGACGATGTTCGGGCGGCCCTCATAGACCTTCGCCACCGGCTCGGCCGTCACGCCCTCGGCCGCCAGCCAGGCCGCCGTGCCGCGGGTGGCGACGATCTCGAAGCCCATCGCCACCAGATCCTTGGCGGCCGCGGCCAAGGCCGGGCTCTTGTCCATGTCCTTGACCGACAGGAAGACGCGGCCCGCTTCGGGCAGGATCATGCCGGCGCCCATCTGCGCCTTCAGGAAGGCCAGCGGGAAGGTGCGGTCCCAGCCCATCACCTCGCCCGTCGAGCGCATCTCCGGCCCCAGCATCGGGTCGACGCCGGGGAAGCGGGCAAAGGGCAGCACCGCCTCTTTCACCGAGAACCAGGGCGTGTTCGGATCGGCCAGCGTCAGCGGATCGGCCAGCGGCAGGTCGGTGTCGGGGCCGACGCCGGCAGGGTAGGGCGCGCGCATCGGGAAGGTCGACAGCGGCTCGCCCGCCATCAGCCGCGCCGCGATGGAGGCGATGGCGCTGTCGGTGGCCTTGGCCACGAAAGGCACGGTACGCGAGGCGCGCGGGTTCACTTCCAGAACGTAGATCACCCCGTCCTTGATCGCGAATTGCACGTTCATCAGGCCCACGACCTTCAGCGCGCGGGCCATCACCACGGTCTGGCGCTTCAGTTCTTCCACCGTTTCGGCCGACAGCTGGTGCGGCGGCAGGCAGCAGGCGCTGTCGCCGGAATGCACGCCCGCTTCCTCGATATGTTCCATGATCCCCGCGACATGGACATTCTGCCCGTCGGACAGTGCATCCACATCCACCTCGACCGCGCCGGACAGATAGCTGTCCAAGAGCACGGGCGACGTGCCCGAAACCTGCACGGCGGTCGAGATATAGCGTTCCAGCTGGTCGTCCGAGCGGACGATTTCCATCGCCCGGCCGCCCAGGACGAAGCTGGGCCGGATCACCAGCGGATAGCCGATCTCGCGGGCGACGGCGAAGGCCTCGTCGCGCGACCGGGCGGTGCCGTTGACCGGCTGCTTCAGGCCCAGTTCCTGCAACAGGCCCTGGAAGCGTTCGCGGTCTTCGGCCAGGTCGATCGCATCGGGCGTGGTGCCCAGGATCGGAATGCCCTCGGCTTCCAGCGCATTGGCCAGTTTCAAGGGCGTCTGGCCGCCGAATTGCACGATGACGCCATGCAGCGTGCCGTTTTCCTGCTCGACCCGCAGGATTTCCAGCACATGTTCCAGGGTCAGCGGTTCGAAATACAGCCGGTCCGACGTGTCGTAATCGGTCGACACGGTTTCGGGGTTGCAGTTGACCATGATGGTCTCATAGCCGGCCGCGGTCAGCGCGAAACAGGCATGGCAGCAGCAATAGTCGAATTCGATGCCTTGCCCGATCCGGTTCGGCCCGCCGCCCAGGATCACCACCTTCTTCGCGCCCGAGGGGCGGGATTCGCATTCCACATCGCCCATCGCCGGCATTTCATAGGTGGAATACATATAGGGCGTCTGGGCTTCGAATTCGGCCGCGCAGGTGTCGATGCGCTTGAACACCGCGGTGACCCCAAGCGAGCGGCGGCTGCGGCGGATCTGCGCCTCGTCCTGGCCGGTCAGCCGGGCCAGCCGGGCATCGGTGAAGCCCATGATCTTCAGCGCCCGCAGGCCTTCGGCGGTCATCGGCAGGCCGGTGCGGCGGATTTCGGCCTCGGCCTCGATGATTTCGCGGATGCGGGCCAGGAACCACGGATCGAAGGCGGTGATCGCCTGGATCTGGTCGTCGGTCATGCCATGGCGCATCGCCTGCGCGATCACGCGCAGCCGGTCGGGCGTGGCTTGCGACAGGGCTTTCGACAGGGCCGCGACATCCGGGGCGCCCGAAGACGACACGCCGGGGATGTCGATCTCGTCAAAGCCGGTCAGGCCGGTTTCCAAGCTGGCCAGCGCCTTTTGCAGCGATTCATGGATGGTGCGGCCAATGGCCATCGCCTCGCCCACCGATTTCATCGCGGTGGTCAGGTTGGGCTCGGATCCGGGAAATTTCTCGAAGGCGAAACGCGGGATCTTGGTCACGACATAGTCGATGGTCGGCTCGAAGGACGCGGGCGTGACCTTGGTGATGTCATTGTCCAATTCGTCCAGCGTATAGCCGACGGCCAGTTTCGCGGCGATCTTGGCGATCGGGAAGCCGGTCGCCTTCGAGGCCAAGGCCGAAGACCGCGACACGCGCGGGTTCATCTCGATCACCACCATGCGGCCGTCCTTGGGGTTGATCGCCCATTGGACATTCGAGCCGCCGGTTTCCACCCCGATCTCGCGCAGGACGGCGATGCTGCCGTTGCGCATGATCTGATATTCCTTGTCGGTCAGGGTCAGCGCGGGGGCGACGGTGATCGAGTCGCCCGTATGCACGCCCATCGGATCGACGTTTTCGATGGAACAGACGATGATCGCATTGTCCGCCTTGTCGCGGACGACCTCCATCTCGTATTCCTTCCAGCCCAGCAGGCTTTCATCGACCAGAACCTGGGCGACGGGGCTGGCTTCAAGGCCGGATTTCACGATGGCTTCGTAATCGTCGCGGTTATAGGCGACGCCGCCGCCGGTGCCGCCCAGCGTGAAGGCGGGGCGGATGATCGCGGGCAGGCCCACATATTCCAGCGCGTCCATCGCCTGGCGCACGCCCGCGGCGATATCGTATTTCTTGCCGATCTTCGGCGCGGCCACGATGGTGGCCTTGGGGTTTTCCAGCCCGATCCGGTCCATCGCCTCGCGGAACAGCTTGCGGTCCTCGGCCATTTCGATGGCCTCGCGCTTGGCGCCGATCAGTTCCACATTGAACTGGTCCAGAACGCCCATATCGGCCAAGGCCAGTGCGGTGTTCAGCCCCGTCTGCCCGCCCATCGTCGGCAAGATCGCGTCGGGGCGTTCCTTCTCGATGATCTTCGCCACCACTTCCGGCGTGATCGGCTCGATATAGGTGGCATCCGCCAGGCCCGGATCGGTCATGATCGTGGCGGGGTTCGAGTTGACCAGGATGACCCGATAGCCTTCCTCGCGCAGGGCCTTGCAGGCCTGGGCGCCGGAATAGTCGAATTCGCAGGCCTGGCCGATGACGATGGGACCGGCTCCGATGATCATGATCGAGTGGATATCTGTCCGCTTCGGCATGGTCGGTCCCCGTTCTGTCATCGTGGCTATCGGCAAATTGCCGGGGGTTTAAGAGCGAAGCGGCAGGGGCGCAAGGGCGAACCGACGCGGGCTAGAGACTCCAGTCCAATGCCCGGCCGACCAGCGCCTCGGTCCGTGCGGTCAGCCCGGCGAAACGGGCCTCCATCCAGGCATCCTCCTCGGCGGTCCAGCCATAGGGATTCGGGTCGGCATTGCGCACCTGGGTGGCGGCGGCGATCAGCGGGCCTGGGTCGATCTGCAGGAAATCGGCCAGGGCCGTGGCGGTTTCGGCAGGGCGATGCGACAGGTCGGCCAGGGTCTGCACATGGAAACGGTCGCGCGGGAACAGCGCCAGATAGCGTGCAAGCTGTTCGTCATAGAAGCAGGACCGGCAATAGAAGAAGTTCCAGGCATATTGCCCGCAGCGCGCCGGAAATTCTGGATCGGCAAAGCGCGCCTCTTCGGCTGCCAGCGCGGCGGCGAAACGCTCATGCGGTTCATGCGGCGTGCCCTTGCCCGAGGTGAAGCGGCGCATATGGCGGTACAGCGCATGGGCCCGGGCCTTGGGCGCGCGCAGGGTCAGGACGAATCGCGCCTCGGGGAACAGGTCGCGCAGGATCGGCGCGGTTTCGGGATTGGTCATGTAGACATGCGAGGCATCGCCCCGCCAGCGCCGCGGGCTGTCGAACAGGCCGAAATAGGTGACGGGGTTCTTCACCACCTGGAAATGGCTGCAGAAGAACGAGGGCTCTTTCGGCCGCGACATATGCACATCGGGATGGTCGGCCAGCATGGACCAAACCGAGGTGGTGCCGGATTTCCCGGCGCCAAGCAGGAAGAGGTTGGGCGTCATCGGCTTTCGCTGCGATCGGGGCGTTGCGCCTGGCATCGCCGCTTTGCGGGGATGCGTCAACCGATCCGGGCCGGCGCGTCGCATTCCGCCGCGGGACGGTGGCGTTTCGGCTGGCGCGCTGGCCGGCAAGCCTCTATCCGAACGGGAAGCGAAGCGGCCGGACGGAAAGCAGAAGGGGGCGGCGGGTGATCCTTGTCGAGCATGGTCCGGGCGGCAGGCCTGCGGTTTTCGACCGGCCGGCGCGGGTGATTCTGGCGCAGCGCCCGGCCGAGGTGATGCCGGCGCTGCAGGCGGCCGAGGCGGCGCGGGCGGGCGGCGCCTGGATCGCCGGCTGGATCGCCTATGAGGCGGGCTATGTGCTGGAGCCGCGGCTGCACCGGCGGATGCCGCGCAAGCGCAGCGGGCCCCTGCTGGCGCTGGGCGTCTTCGACCGGCCGGGGCCGGCGGGTCCGGTGCTGGACCGGGCCGAGGCCGAAGGGCAGGTGACCGAAATCTCGGAACCCATTCCGCAGATCGGGCGGCGCGCCTATGGCACGGCGATCGGCCGGGTGCTGGACTATATCGCGGCGGGCGACTGCTATCAGGTCAACCTGACCTTCCCGATGGCGGCGCGGCTGCTGGCGGGCTCGGCGCTGGGGCTTTACGGGGCGCTGCGCCGCAGCGGGGCGGTCGGCCATGGCGCCTTTGCCGATCTGGGCCGCGGGCAGGCGCTGGTCTCGCGCAGCCCCGAGCTGTTCCTGCGGCTGGACGGGGCAGGGCGGATCGAGACCCGCCCGATGAAGGGCACCCGCCCGCGCGATGCCGATCCGGCGCGCGACGCCGCGCTGAAGGCGGAGCTGGCGGCCTCGGTCAAGGACCGGGCCGAGAATCTGATGATCGTCGATCTTCTGCGCAACGACATCTCGCGGCTGTGCCGGCCGGGCAGCGTGAAGGTGCCGGCGCTGTATGCGGTGGAAAGCTATGCGACGGTGCATCAGATGACCTCGACCATCACCGGCGATCTGGCCGGGCCGGTGGGGCTGCCGGCGCTGGTCGCGGCGCTGTTTCCCTGCGGCTCGATCACCGGGGCGCCGAAGATCCGCGCGATGGAGGTGATCCGCGAGGTCGAACGCGCGCCCCGCGGCGCCTATTGCGGCGCAATCGGTTGGATGGCGCCGGACGGGCGGGCCGATTTCTCGGTGGCGATCCGCACGCTGACGGTCAGCGGGCAGGATGTGGTGATGAATGTCGGTGGCGGCGTGGTGCATGATTCCACCGCGCAGGGCGAATGGGAGGAGGCGCTGTGGAAAGCGCGCTTCGTGAAGGCGGCGGTGCGCCGGGGCTGAGGCTGATCGAGACGATGCTGTGGGATGGCGCGCGCGCTCCGCGCTGGCCGCTGCATACGGCGCGGCTGCAGCGCTCGGCGCGGCTTCTGGGCTGGGATTGCCCGGATCTTGCGCCCATGGGGCCCGCCCATCCCGCAAGGCTGCGCCTGACGCTGGACCGCGGCGGGGCGGTGCGGTGGGAAACCCACCCCCTGCCGCCCGGCAAGCCGCAATGGCGGGTCGGGCTGGCCGCGACGCGGCTTTTCTCCGGCGATCCCTGGCTGCGGGTCAAATCCACCCGGCGCGAGGTCTATGACCAGGCCCGCGCCGCGCTGCCCGCCGGGCTGGACGAGCTTTTGTTCCTGAACGAACGCGACGAGATCTGCGAGGGCACGATCACCACGGTCTTCTTCGACCGCGGCCAGGGCCTGCGCACACCGCCTTTGGCCTGCGGGCTTCTGCCCGGGGTGTTGCGCGCCGAACTGGCCTGCCCGGAACAGGTGCTGCTGGCCGAAGACCTGCCGCGCGTCCGGCTTTGGGTCGGCAATGCGCTGCGCGGGCTGATCCCGGCCGAGATTGTCTAAGCCCGGCTGCGATTGTCTAAGACTGTCGGAATTTGCCGCACCGATCCCGCCCCGGCATCAGCGAAGGGTTTACCACTGGCCCTTAGCGTCCGTCCTGCGCCCGCCGCCGTGGCAGGGCTGCAATCTCTGGCTGCGGAGGGAGACGCGGGATGTGCAATGACTGTTCGGGCGATAACCAGGGCGAAGGCGGGGGCGAAAGCCGGCGGGGCTTTCTGCGGCTCGGGCTGATGGGGGCGGGGGCCATTGCGGTGTCGGCCCTGGGCGGGGCCGCGCGGGCGGATGAATGCATGGCCTTCGGCGCCGATGCGCAAGGCGCGATCACGCCGGACCAGGCGGTCGCGAAGCTGATGGAAGGCAATGCCCGCTTCCTGGCCGGCCAAAGCCTGCATTGCGATCTTCTTGCCCAGGCCGAAGCGGTCGCAGAAAAGCAGACGCCTTTCGCCTGCGTGCTGGGCTGCATGGATTCGCGGGCTGCGCCCGAGTTGATCTTCGACCAGCAGATCGGCGATATCTTCGTGTCGCGCGTGGCGGGCAATCTGGCGACGCCGGAAATCATCGGCAGCTTCGAATACGGAACCAAGGTGGCCGGCGCCAAGGCGATCGTCGTTCTGGGCCATTCCCATTGCGGCGCGATCAAGGGGGCCATCGACAAGGCCGATGTCGGCGCCAATCTGACCGCGCTTCTGGACGAGATCGAACCCGTGGTCCTGGCCGTGCATCACGAGGGCGAGCGGTCGTCGAAGAACCATGAACTGGTCGAGGCCGTGGCCGAGGCCAATGCCCGCGATGCCGCGGCAAAGCTGGTGGCGGCAAGCCCGGTTCTGGCCGAACGGGTCGCGGCAGGCGAATTGGTGGTGGTGGCGGCGATCTACGATATCGACACCGGCGCTGTGCGGCTTCTGGCCTAGGGGCGGCACTGGCGCCGGCGGGCGCGGCGCATCCCTGCGCGGGGTTGACTTCGCGGTCCTCTGGCGTTCTATCGCCACGATCCGAATGACCCCGCTTTAAAGGGATTGACCATGCACGCCTATCGCAGCCACACCTGTGCCGCACTGACCAAGGCCCAGGTGGGCGAGACCGTCCGGCTTTCGGGCTGGGTCCATCGGGTTCGCGACCATGGCGGCGTGTTGTTCATCGACCTGCGCGACCATTACGGCATCACCCAGGTGCTGGCCGACAGCGACAGCCCGGCCTTCGCCGCGCTGGAAAAGGTGCGCTCGGAATGGGTGATCCGCATCGACGGCCGGGTGAAGGCGCGTGATGCCAGCCTGGTGAACCCCAAGATCCCGACCGGCGAGATCGAGGTCTATGCGCTTGAGGTCGAGGTTCTGGGCCCGGTCGAGGGCGAATTGCCGCTGCCGGTCTTTGGCGAGACGGAATATCCGGAAGAAACCCGGCTGACCTACCGCTTCCTCGACCTGCGCCGCGACACGATGCATCAGAACATGATGCTGCGGTCGAACGTGGTGCGCTGGCTGCGCGAGAAGATGTGGGATCAGGGCTTTACCGAGTTTCAGACCCCGATCATCACCGCCTCCAGCCCCGAAGGCGCGCGCGACTTTCTGGTGCCGTCGCGTCTGCATCCGGGCAAGTTCTACGCCCTGCCGCAGGCGCCGCAGCAGTTCAAGCAGCTGATCCAGGTGGCCGGCTTCGACCGCTATTTCCAGATCGCGCCCTGTTTCCGCGACGAAGACCCGCGCGCCGACCGCAGCCCGACCGATTTCTACCAGCTTGACGTTGAGATGAGCTTCGTCACCCAGGACGACGTTTTCGCCGCCGTCCAGCCGGTGCTGCAGGGCCTGTTCGAGCATTTCGGCAAGGGTCGCAAGGTTTACGCCGACTGGCCGCGGATCGCCTATAAGGACGCGCTGAAATGGTATGGCAGCGACAAGCCCGACCTGCGCAACCCGATCAAGATGCAGGATGTGTC
Organism: Xinfangfangia pollutisoli; assembly: GCF_020179405.1. Taxonomy (GTDB): domain Bacteria; phylum Pseudomonadota; class Alphaproteobacteria; order Rhodobacterales; family Rhodobacteraceae; genus Pseudogemmobacter; species Pseudogemmobacter pollutisoli. Next base: position 81,946 of record NZ_JAICBZ010000006.1, read on the forward strand.
CGAGCATTTCCGCGGCTCGGGCTTTGCGATCTTCGCGAACCTTCTGCAGAATGAAGGCACCGAAGTGCGCGCCATTCCGGCGCCCAAGGGCGGCAGCCGCAAATTCGCCGACCGGATGAACGCCTTCGCGCAGAAGGAAGGCCTGCCGGGCATGGGCTATATCTTCTGGCGCCGGTCGGAAGAAGCGGATCGCGAGATTGAGACCCTACTTGATGAAGGTGACCGCGTTTCCGCCATTATAGATAGTTATCCTTCAGAGGGCGCGAATGATCCCATTCTCGCACAGCTTGACCAGAGGCTCAGTGAAATTAACAAGGAAGTCTGGTCGCATCTGGAAAGCATGAGATCTAGAACGGACTTTATCAATAGGATGCTGTCGGCCGTACGGGGTAATGCGTTGGTCGAGGAGTATCACCGACTAGTTGCGTTGTTCCGAGAGTTTAACCCTGGGATCGAGGCAGCTGGGCCAATTGCCAAAGCGCTCGGGCCGCAGAGGACCGAGGCAATTCGACAGCAACTTGGGCTTGGTCTCGGCGACGCCGTCTTCTTCCTGGGCGGCAAGCCCGAGGCTTTTGAACCCGTCGCCGGCAAGGCCCGCAACGAGATTGGCCGCGAACTGGGCCTGACCGAGCAGGATTGCTTCCGCTTCGCCTGGATCGTCGATTTCCCGATGTACGAAAAGACGGATGAGGGCGGGATCGACTTCTCGCACAATCCGTTCTCGATGCCGCAGGGCGGGCTTGAGGCGTTGATGGGCGACCCGTTGAAAGTGCATGCCTATCAATACGATCTGGCCTGCAACGGCTATGAGGTGATCTCGGGCGGGATCCGCAACCACAAGCCGGAAATCATGTACAAGGCCTTCGAACTGGCGGGCTATCCGAATTCGGAAGTCGACAAGCGCTTTGGCGGCATGGTCAAGGCGTTCAAGTTCGGCGCCCCGCCGCATGGCGGCTGTGCCGCCGGGATCGACCGGCTGGTGATGCTGCTGGCGGACACGACGAATATCCGCGAAGTGATCATGTTCCCGATGAACCAGCGCGCCGAAGACCTGCTGATGAACGCCCCCTCGGAACCGACCCTGAAGCAGCTGCGCGAATTGCAGCTGCGGGTGCTGCCGAAGGAAAGCTGAGCCGGGCATGTATCAGGCGACCGTCCCCGTCTTCCGCCATTACCTGTCGCGCATCAGCGACATCGTGGCGATCGCGGGGCCGGACGCGCTGGACTGCGCCATTGCCGATGCGCCGCCGGCGCGCTGGCAATTCGCCACCGCCGCAGGCTTTGCGCTGCGCACCACCTGCCCGCTGGCCGGGCGCGACCTGCCCGATCTGCCGCAGGGGCTGGGCCCAAGGCTGGCCGTGGCGCGGGCTTTGCTGGGGGCAATGAAGCCGTCCGAGTTCGAGGGCGCCGAGACGCGGATCATCAGCCACCGCGCCGGCCATGCCGAGATCGACCAGACCGCCCAGCAGTTCCTGTACCTGTTCGGCCTGCCGAATTTCTTCTTCCACATGACCATGGGCTATGCCGCGCTGCGTCAGGCCGGGGTGGCGCTGGGCAAGGAAGATTTCGACGGCATCCATTCCTACCCCGCCGAGCATCGCCTGCCGCCGGGCTGACCCGGACCTAGCGGGCGGTCTTCTGCCCCTCCAGCACCCGGTCGCGCAGCCGCAGCGCCAGCGCCGACAGCGCGCGGCGGCGCATGTGCAGAAGGTAGTAGGGCGCGACCACGATCTCGACCGCCAGCGGCAGCGCCACCAGCCGCGCCGCGACCGGCGGGCGGATCAGGATCTCGGCCACTTCGCTGGACACCGGCGCCACGGCGAAGCTTTGCGCCAGATAGGCCAGCGCCAGAAGGCTGGAGGGGCTGTTGATCACATTGCGCGGCTCGGCCAGGCCCTGGCTGGAAAAGGCCGACAGCACCGCCTCGCGAATCGGCGTGCCGCGCTGCTGGGCCACCCATTCGTGATCCTGCAGCATCGGCAGCGTCACCAGCGGCGCATCCGCCAAGGGGTGATCGGCCCGCGCCAGGATGCTGACCTTCTCATCCGCCATCGGATGGACGATGAACTCGCTGCCGTCGAATTCCGGCAGGTTGCGCGCCAGGACGAAATCCATCTCGCCCGCCACCAGCTGGGTCAAGAGATCGCGTGAGGGCAGGACTTCCACGGTGATCTCGGCCTCGGGCGCGATGCGTTTCAGATCGCGCACCGCCGAGACCATGATCCCCACCGCGGGGCCGGTCACCGCGCCCACCCGCACCGTGCCGCCCAGGCCTTCAAGCACATTGCGCAGATGCTGGCCCAGGCCCTGCAATTCGCGCAGGATCACCGCGGCGCGGGCCAGCACCATCTTGCCGATCTCGGTCGGGATCATCCCCCGCGGCTGGCGCTGGAACAGCGCCGCCCCCAGTTGGCGTTCGATCTCGGCCAGCATGCGCGAAGCGGCGGGCTGGGTCATGCCCAGCACCTCGGCCGCCTGCAGCAATTGGCCCTGTTCGGCGATGGTCAGGATCAGCTGCAGCTGAACCGGCTTTAGCATCTGGCGGATCGCACTCATCGGTATGCCATTTCTGATATCTCGGAAGCGTTAGAAGTAATTTTACCTGCAATTCGATTGGGTGCTATCCCGATCTTGCTGTGGAGGAGCAGCAGACCGGCATCGGATCGCCCGATGCGACCGGCCTCGTTCTGCGGGGCCGGGGTTCGCCGCGCCTTCGGTCACTGCCGGGTTCATGAGGGCGCGAATGCCTTGCCTTGCTGCCGATCCTGTCCCTTGCCTGCGGCCCCGGCGGCCGGGTCCCGCCCGTTGCGGGCCCCCGATGAAGCTGAATTCGATCCGGCCGGCTGAGGAGACGGCCTGACCAACAGTCGGCGCGGCCCCCGTGCCGACAGAACCCGCCGGACCAGAAACCGGCATCACATCCGAGGGAGGAACTCGATGACCATCAAGACCCTGCTTGCCACGGCGGCAATGGCCCTGGCGCTGGCCAGCGGCGCGGCCCATGCCGAGGGCAAGGTGATCGGCTTTTCGCAGATCGGCTCGGAATCGGGCTGGCGCGCGGCTGAAACCACGGTGACCAAGTCGCAGGCCGAAGAACGCGGCTATCAGCTGCAATTCTCGGATGCCCAGCAGAAGCAGGAAAACCAGATCGCCGCGATCCGGTCCTTCATCGCCCAGGGCGTCGATGCGATCCTGGTGGCGCCCGTGGTGGCCACCGGCTGGGATGCCGTGCTGCAGGAAGCGGCCGAGGCCGAGATTCCGGTCGTGCTGCTGGACCGGATGGTCGACAGCGACCCCTCGCTGTACCTGACCGCCGTGGGGTCCAACCTGGTGCATGAGGGCGAGGTTGCGGGCCAATGGCTGGCCGCGACCGTGGGCGACAAGGACTGCCGCATCGTCGAATTGCAGGGCACGACCGGGTCTTCCCCGGCGATCGACCGCAAGAAGGGCTTCGAGGCCGGGATTGCCGGGCATGACAATCTGAAGATCGTGCAAAGCCAGACCGGCGATTTCACCCGTTCGCTGGGCAAGGAAGTGATGGAGACCTTCCTGCAGTCCGAAAACGGCGGCAAGGACATCTGCGCGCTTTACGCCCATAATGACGACATGGCGGTCGGTGCGATCCAGGCGATCAAGGAAGCCGGGCTGAAGCCGGGGACCGATATTCTGGTCGTGTCGATCGACGCGGTGCCCGATATCTTCAAGGCCATGTCGGAAGGCGAGGCCAATGCCACGGTGGAACTGACGCCGAACATGGCCGGGCCGGCCTTCGACGCGCTGGAAGCCTATTGGAAGGACGGCACGGTGCCGCCGAAATTCATCCAGACCGAGTCGAAGCTGTACACTCAGGCCGACGATCCGGCCGGCGAGTATGAAAAGCGCAAGGATCTGGGCTACTGATCCTTGAAAAGGGCCGGCCCCGCCTTTGGGGGCCGGCCGCAGCTGCAGTTGGAAGAGGGGCCATGCTGCTTTCGATCCGGTCCTTGACCAAGGTCTTTCCCGGCACGCGCGCTCTGGACGGGGTGGATTTCGACCTGCGCGCGGGCGAGGTGCATGCGCTTCTGGGCGAAAACGGCGCCGGCAAGTCGACGCTGATCAAATGCCTGACCGGCGCCTATGCGCGCGATGGCGGCACGATCGCGCTGGACGGGCAGGACATCGACCCGCGCTCCACCGGCGAGGCGCAGGAACTGGGGATCGGCACGGTCTATCAGGAGGTGAACCTTCTGCCCAACCTGACCGTGGCGCAGAACCTGCTGTTCGGGCGCGAGCCGCGGCGGTTTGGCCTGATCGACGCCCGCGCCATGCGGGCCGAGGCGCGGCGGATGCTGGCGGGCTATGGGCTGGATCTGAACGTCGACCGCGATCTGGGCACCTATTCTGTGGCGATCCAGCAGATCGTGGCGATTGCCCGCGCCGTGGCGCTGTCGGGCAAGGTCTTGATCCTGGACGAGCCCACGGCCAGCCTGGACGCCCGCGAAGTCGAGATGCTGTTCGGCGTGGTGCGCGACCTGCGCGCGCGGGGGCTGGGCATCATCTTCGTGTCGCATTTCCTGAATCAGGTCTTCGATCTGTGCGACCGGGTGACGGTGCTGCGCAACGGCCAGCACATCGTCACCACCGAAATCGCCGCGCTGGACCGCATGGCGCTGATCGAACACATGCTCGGCCGCAGCCTGCAGGACGAGGTGCTGCATGCCCGCCCGCCCGCGCGCCGCGCGCCCGACCCGATGCTGCATTTCCATGGGCTTAGCCGGCAGGGCGTGGTTGCGCCCTTCGACCTGACCGTGGGGCGTGGCGAGGTGGTGGGGCTGGCGGGCCTTCTGGGCTCGGGCCGCACCGAAAGCGCCGAGATGATCTTTGGCATCCGCCCCGCGCAGACCGGCACGGCACAGGACGAGACGGGGCCCATCGCGCTGACCTCGCCCCGCCAGGCGATCGCGAACGGCTTCGGCTTCGCGCCCGAAGACCGCAAGACCGCCGGTATCGTCGCCGATCTGTCGATCCGCGAGAATATCGTGCTGGGCCTGCAGGCGCAGCGCGGCTGGATGCGGCCGATCCCGCGCGCCGAACAGAACCGCATCGCCGACGAGTATATCCGCCGGCTGGATATCCGCACGTCGGGCCGCGAAAAGCGGATCGGTGATCTGTCGGGCGGCAATCAGCAAAAGGCGGTGCTGGCGCGTTGGCTGGCGATGAACCCGCGCTTCCTGATCCTTGACGAGCCCACGCGCGGCATCGACGTGGGCGCACATGCCGAGATCCTGCATCTGATCCACCAACTGGTCGATCAGGGCATGTCGCTTCTGGTGATCTCCTCCGAACTGGACGAGCTGATCGCGGTGTCCGACCGGGTGATCGTCTTGCGCGACCGCTGCCATGTGGCGGAACTGGCGGGCGACGCGATCTCGGGCGAGGCGATCATGCGCGCGATTGCCGCCACCGACGGCGCAGGCGACGCCGCCGTCCATTCGGGGGGGGAGGCGGCATGATCACGTTGAAACGCATCGCGCCGCAACTGGCGGTTCTGGCGGTGCTGGCCGCGGTGGTGACGGTGTTCTACCCGGATTTCCTGTCGATCTCGGTCAGCGACGGGCGGCTGGTCGGGCCGGTGATCGACATCCTGAAACGCTCGGCCCCGGTGGCGCTGCTGGCCATCGGTATGACGCTGGTCATCGCCACCCGCGGCATCGACCTGTCGGTGGGCGCGACCATGGCGATCTGCGGCGCGATTGCCGCCTGGGCGGTGGGCGCGGGCCATGGCATCGCGGCGGCCGTCGGCATGGCGCTGGCCGCAGGCGCGGTGGCGGGGTTCTGGAATGGCGCGCTGGTGGCAGTGGTGGGGGTGCAACCCTTTGTCGCCACGCTGATCCTGATGACCATGGGCCGCGGCGTGGCCCAGCTGATCACCGAGGGCCGGATCCTGACCTTCACCGATCCGGGCTTTGCCTTCATCGGTTCGGGCTCGGTTCTGGGTCTGCCGGTGCCGACCTGGATCTGGCTGGCGGTGCTTTTGGGCACGGCGCTTCTGGTGCGCCGCACCGCGCTGGGCCTGCTGATCGAGGCGGTGGGCATCAACCGCCGCGCCTCGGCGCTGGCGGGGGTGAATGCGACCGTGCTGCTGATCGCGGTCTATGTGGCGGTGGGCTTGTGCGCGGCGCTGGCCGGGCTGATCGTCACCGCCGATATCCGCGGGGCGGATGCCAACAATGCCGGGCTGTGGCTGGAACTGGATGCGATCCTCGCCGTGGTGATCGGCGGCAATTCCCTGCTGGGCGGGCGGTTTTCGCTGCTGGCCTCGGTCATCGGGGCGCTGATCATCCAGACCATCACCGTGGGCATCCGGCTGGCCGGCTTTCCGGCGGAGTACAATCTGGTGATCAAGGCGGTGCTGGTGGTGGTGATCCTGGTGCTGCAATCGCCGCGGATCGCGGCCGAGATCCGGTTCTGGCAGGCCGAAATGGCGCGGCGCCGTGCCGCCCCCGGCCTGACCGCGACGAAGAAGGAGGCGGCGAAATGAACATCCGGGCCCTGCCGCTTTACGTCACGATCGGGATCTTCCTGCTGGGCTGGTTCGTCTGCTGGCTGCAGTTTCCGAACATGCTGTCGACCCGGGTGATCGGCAACCTTTTGACCGACAATGCCTATCTGGGCATCGTGGCGGTCGGGATGACGGTGGTGATCCTGTCGGGCGGGATCGACCTGTCGGTCGGATCGGTCATCGCCTTCACCGGCGTCTTCATCGCGGTGATGCTGCGCGACACGGGCCTGCACCCGCTGCCGGTCTTTGCCCTGGCGCTGGCTCTGGCCACCGGCTTTGGCGCCGCCATGGGCTGGCTGATCGACCGGCTGGCCATGCCCGCCTTCATCGTCACCCTGGCCGGCATGTTCCTGGCGCGCGGCGCGGCCTATCTACTGTCGATCGAATCCGTGCCGATCCAGCATCCTTTCTATGAAACGCTGCAAAAGGCCTATTGGCTGATGCCCGGCAAGGGGCGGCTGACGCTGATCGGCGTTCTGATGCTGGCCACGGTCGCCCTGGGCATGGTGCTGGTGCATCGCACCCGCTTTGGCGCCTCGGTCTTCGCGCTGGGCGGGGGCGAGCAGACGGCGCGGCTGATGGGGGTGCGGCAGGGGCGGACCATGGTGCTGGTCTATGCGTTTTCCGGGCTGATGGCGGGCCTGTCGGGCATCGTCTTCTCGATCTATACCGGGTCGGGCTATTCGCTGGCCACGGTGGGCACCGAGCTGACGGCGATTGCCGCGGTGGTGATCGGCGGCACGCTGCTGACCGGGGGGGCGGGCTATGTCTTCGGCACGCTGGTGGGCGTGCTGACCATGGGGCTGATCCAGACCTATATCGTCTTCGACGGATCGCTGTCGTCCTGGTGGACCAAGATCGTGATCGGCCTTCTGCTTTTGGCCTTCATCCTGCTGCAGAAGGGGCTGCTGAAACTGTCGGAAACCCGGCTGGCGCGCCAGCCGGTGTAACCGCCCGCCCGCTTAGCCCAGCGCCGGATCGGCGCCCGGGCGCACAAGCCGGGTCAGATCCGACAGGCTTTCGCGCTGCCGGCCTTCGGCATCGAAATTCGCCGGCGCCAGCCAGGCGCCGAAGGCCTCGGCCAGGGCCGGATATTCGCTGTCGATCGCGGCAAACCAGGCCGTGTCGCGGTTGCGGCCCTTGACGATGGTATGCTGGCGGAAGGTGCCCTCATAAGACAGGCCCAACCGCTGCGCCGCCCGTCGCGAGGCCAGGTTCAGCGCATTGCATTTCCATTCATAGCGCCGATAGCCGGCGCGGAAGGCCCAATCCATCATCAGCCACATCGCCTCGGTCGCGGCGGGGCTGCGCTGCAACTCGGGCGCGATGCAGATATGGCCGACCTCGATCGAGCCCACCGCCGGGTCGATGCGCAGATAGCTGGCAATCCCGCCGCAATGGCCGGTGGCGCGGTCGCGCAGCACGAAAAAACGCGGGTCCGCGCCGTCTTCGCGTTCCTTTGCCCAGCGGTGATAGGCCCCGGCCGAGACGAAGGGCCCATAGGGCATGTAATCCCACAGCGCATCATGGCCGGAAAAGGCGCGGAACAGATCGGCGGCATGCAGATCGGCCTGCAAGGGCTCCAGCCGAACGAAACGCCCCTCCATCGCCGCGTGATCAGGCCGCGGCGGCGCCTGCCAGCCGGTGACCGGCTGCCCCAGCCTTGCTTGGTCTTCCATATCCGCCGCCCCCTTGCCGTCCATGGCCAAAGGCTATGCCGCGCCCGGCGGGGCTGCAAGCGGGCTAAAGGATCAGGCCCGAGGCGCCTTCGGCCCTGAGGCCGGGGAAGATCGCGCCTTCCAGCACCGCGCGGTCCAGCCCATACAGGCCGGCCAGCGCATGGGCGGCCCAGGCGCGGATATCGGTGGTGGGCATCAGGTCGCGATCCTCGAACAGCGCACCTTCGCCCAGGCCCGGCCAGCTGCCCAGAACCTGCCCGCCCTTGATCGCCCCGCCCGCGGCGATCATCAGCCCGCCCGTGCCGTGATCGGTGCCCTGCGTGCCATTCTCGCGCACGGTGCGGCCGAATTCGGTCATCGCCAGCACCGCGGTGCGGCCCCAGACCGGCGGACCCAGCTGGTCCTTCAGCCGCAAGAGCGCCTGTTGCAGCCGGTCAAGCGGGCGGGACAGCAGCTTCAGCTGGTCGCGATGCGTGTCCCACCCGGTCAGCGAAAAGGCGGCGATCCGGGTTTCGCCGCGCAGATGGCGGGCCACGAAATCGACCAGCGGCGCCACGTCGCCCGCGAGCTTCGGCGCCGGGTTGGCCGCGGCCATCTCGGGCGCCTCGGCTTCTGCCGTCAGCGCCAGCGCATCGCCGATGGCCTCGCGAAACAGCGGGTCGTCATGCGCCACCGCCTCGATCAGCCGCCGGCCCTGCGGCGACAGCGCCAGCTTCTGTTCGGGCACCCAGTTGCGCACCTCGGCCGCGCCCGACAGGACGCGCAATTCGTCCAGCCCGACCGCATAGGCCGTTTCGGCCGAGACGCCGGGCACCGCCTGCAGCATCCGGTTCAGCCAGCCGTCGCGCAGCGCGCCCGGCGCCACATCGGCGCCGGTGCCGGCTTCCAGCATGTCCTGCCCGTCGAAATGGCTGCGCTTGTCGCGATAGGGGGTGGAGCAGGCCTGAACGAAGGCCAGTTCGCCCGCCTGCCACAGCGGCAACAGCCCATCCAGCGCCGAATGCAGCTGCCAGAACCCATCGCCCAAGGCCAGCGCCGGCGCAGCCGAGAAGCGCGGGCGCAGCGCCTGGAACGCCGCCTCGCCGCGCGGTTGCAGCACGTCCAGCCCATCCATCGCGCCGCGCAGGATGATGACGACAAGGCGGTTCTCGCCCAAAGCCGGCGCGCCTTTGGCCAGGGTGACGGTCGACAGCAGCGGATGCGCCGCCGCCGAACAGGCCATCGCGGTCAGGCCGCGCAGAAGGCTTCGCCGGTCCATCGCTGTCATCTCCTGTTGAAGGCGGGGCTGGCCAGCACCAGCGCAATCGCCTCGCGCCGGCTTTCCGAGCGGCTGACGGCCAGGCGCAACGCGGCATCGGCGCGGCTGCCCAGGGCCTGGATGGCAAATTCGCGCGGGTCGGGCAGTTCGGCCAACATGCGTTGCGGCACGGCAAGCGCCCAGTCGATCCGCGCCGCCATGCCATGCGGCGTGATCCAGGCCGCGGCCGCTTCGGGCCAGCCATCGGGGCCGGGGGCCCGTTGCCAGTCCTGCCCCATGCGCTTCAGCCGCCCCATCAGCTGGCCGCCGAAGGGCTTGGTCTCCATCCCATGGATCTGATCGGCCGGAACGCCCAAAGCGCGCATTGCGGCCACAAGGAAATCAAAGGGTTGCCGCGCCTTGCCCGGCTCGGCCGCCCGCGCGGCGCGATGGCTGGTCAAGACCAGCGTCACCGCGGACAGATCGCCGCCGCTGCGCAGCCATTCCGCTTCAAGTGCCGCGACCAGCGCCGGCTCGGGGTCGTCCGAGACGAAATGCACCGCCAGTTTGCGCGCCAGATGGCGGGCGGTTTCCGGCCGGACCGACAGGTCCTGTAGCGCCTGCAGGATCGGCGCCGTGCCCCGGCCATCATAGGCGGTGCCCAGGATCGTATCGGCACCCGGCTCGACCCGGCTCGGATCGAAGACAAAGCCGCCGCGCTCGGGCACCACGGTCAGCCCGGTCAGAAGCTGCGCGGTTTCGCGCACGTCCTGCTGGGTATAGCCCGCATCGACCCCCAGCGTGTGCAGTTCCAGAAGCTCGCGCGCCAGGTTTTCGTTCAGCCCCTCGCCCCGCTTCGCGCCCCGCCGCGAGGTCGGGCCGACCGAGGCGGACTGGTCCAGATAGATCAGCATCGCCGGATGCAGCGTCACCGCCTGCAGCAGGGTGGCGAAGCGCCCGGACAGATAGGGGCGGATCGCCTCTTCCACCAGGGCGGAGGCCCAGGCGAGTTGGGTCTGGTTGCGGGAGGTGGTGGTGAAATGGTCGGCCCAGAAGGCGACCATGCGTTCGCGGAAGGGCGTGGCCGAGCCGACGGCGCGGGCGAAACTGGCGCGGGCGGCCTGGGTATAAAGCGCGCGATTGCCGTCATGGGCGGCGGCAAGGGCGGCATCGGCCTGCGCCATCGCCGTTGCGTCGCCCGCGGCGGCCTGACCTGCCGCCCGTGCTTCGCGGATCTGTTTCAGGTTTTGCAGCACCTCGGCCGTGCCATGGGCGGGCCACAGCGCCGCGGCGGGATCGGGGCCGGCCAGGCAGGCGACCAGCGGCTCGGGCTCGACCGGGCCGATGGCGGGCAGGCCATAGCCAAAGCGGAAGGCGGCGATTTCGGTTCGGCTGGGCATGGGCGGTCCGGTGGGTGAAGAAGCGGCTGAAATAGGCCGGGTCGTCAAAGCCGGTCAGATGCGCCACCTGCGCCACGCTGCTTTCGGT
>NZ_JAICBZ010000060.1 GCF_020179405.1 Xinfangfangia pollutisoli
CCGCGCCAGCCACTTCGCCCCGGCCGCCAGCCCGATGCCGCGCGCTGGCCGGGCCTGGCGGTCTTCGTCCTGCCCTCGCCCTCGGGCGCGGCGCGGGGGCATTTCTCGGCCCAGCCCTGGCATCAGCTTGCCGATTGGGTCCGGGACCAGGCCGGACCGGAAAGTGCTGCAAGATGAACATGTTCCGCCTGCTGATCCGCGCAAAGCGCTGGGCGCAGAACCCGCCTTCCGAGCGGATGGTGATCATGGTCCTGGGCATCATCGCGCTGGGTCTGGCGCTGGCCGGCTATGAGGCGCTGTTCGGCTGGCCGGACTGGCTGACGGTCAATTCTTCGCGCAAGGGCGGCTTCGGCAACTGACAAGCCCGGCCCGGCCGCCTAGTCTGGCGCGAAACCCCAAAGCGGAGACCGACCATGCGCCTTGTCCGATATCTTCTGCTTCTGGCGCTGATCGCTGGCGGGGCGCTGTATTGGCTGGCCCTGCCCAAACCGCTTGCGGCAAGTGCGGTCGCCGGGCTGACCGGCGACGCGGCCAAGGGCGAGCGGATCTTCACCGCCGCCGGCTGCGCCTCGTGCCACATGGCCGATGGGGCAAAGGGCGCCGATCAGCTGGTGCTGACGGGCGGGCAGCGCTTTCCGTCGGATTTCGGTACGTTCATCGCGCCGAACATCAGCCAGGACCCGCAGGCCGGGATCGGCAGTTGGAGCGTTCTCGACCTTGCCAATGCGCTGACCCGGGGCGTGTCGCCCGCGGGCGAGCATCTTTATCCCGCCCTGCCCTATGCCTCTTACGCCAAGATGCAGCTGCAGGACGTGGCCGATCTTTACGCCTATCTGAAGACCCTGCCCGCCGACCCGACCCCCAGCGCCCCGCATGAACTGGGCTTTCCCTTCAACCTGCGCATGGCGCTGGGCGGCTGGAAGCTGCTGTTCCTGTCGCAGGATTGGGCCGTGCCGGGCAATCTGACCCCGACCGAGGATCGCGGCCGCTACATCGCCGAGGCGCTGACCCATTGCGGCGAATGCCACACGCCGCGCAACGCCTTGGGCGGCATGGACAAAACGCGCTGGCTGGCCGGGGCGGCCGATCCGTCGGACCCGACGGGAAAGGCGCGCGTGCCGAACATCACCCCCGCCAAGCTGGGCTGGACGACCGACGAGATTGCCTATTACCTGACCTCGGGCTTCACGCCCGACTATGACAGCGTCGGCGGCCATATGGCGCATGTGGTCGAGAATTTCGCGAAACTGCCGGCCGAGGATGCGGCGGCCGTCGCAGCCTATCTGAAACGGGTGGAGCCGGTGGAATGATCCTGATCGGGCAATATGACAGCGCCTTCGTGCGCCGCGTGGGCATTGCGCTGAAACTGTACGGCCTGCCTTTCGAGCATCGGCCCTGGTCGGTCTTCGGCGATGCGCAGATGCTGATGCAGGTCAACCCCTTGGGCGGTGTGCCGGTCCTGATCACCGATGACGGCACGGCGCTGACCGACAGCAAGGCGATCCTCGACCATCTCGACCGGCTGGTCGGGCCCGAACGGCGGCTTTGGCCCAAGGATCCCGACCAGGCCTTCGAGGCGCGGCGGCTGACCGCGCTGGTCACCGGCCTTGCCGACCGGTTCGTCAGCCTGTTCTACGAGCGCAGCCTGCATGACATGGCCTCGCCGGTCATGTCTGCCCGGCGCGAGGCGCAGATCGGCTCGACCCTGCAGGCGCTGGAGCGCGCGCGGGCCGCCGCCAAGGGCGATTGGCTGTTCGGCGATGTGCTAAGCCATGCCGATATCGCGCTGGCCTGTGCGATCCGGCATTTGCGCGAAAGCCTGCCCGACCTGTTCGACCCCGCGCACTATCCGGCGCTGGCGGCCCATGCGGCGCGGGCCGAGGCTTTGCCGGTCTTTGCCGAGATCAGCCAGCCCTTCATCCCGCCGGCCTGACACGATTTACCGGCGCTTAACCTCGCCGCGCGACGATCGGGGCATGACACGCGATGCCCCGCTTGCCCCGCCGCCCGCCCATCGCGATCCCGATGCCTGGATCGCCCAGATCTTCTCGGCCCGCGCCGCGGCGGGCGGCGTGGTGCGCCGTTCGATCGCCTGGGTCGATCACGAGATCGGGCGCGAGCGGTTCTGCGATGAGGTGCGGCGGCGCGGCTTTCACCTTCTGGTGACGCGCAACCAGTTCATCGTGGTCTGCAACCGCGACCCGGTGCAGATGCTGTTTTGAGAAAGCGGATCTTCGCAGAAGATCCGCAGACCGAGTTTTCGACGAAAACTCGGAACCGATCCTTCGGCGAAGGATCGGTTCAGGCGCGGCCGAGCTTTGCCAGACGCGCCGCGCGCAGCTGGGCGAAATCGTCGCCCGCATGGTAGGACGACCGGGTCAGCGGCGTCGACGACACCATCAGGAAGCCCTTGCCATAGGCCGCCTTTTCATAGGCGGCGAATTCCTCGGGCGTCACGAAACGGTCGACGCGGTGATGCTTGGGCGTGGGCTGCAGATATTGGCCGATGGTCAGGAAATCGACATCGGCCGCGCGCATGTCATCCATGACCTGGCGCACCGCCTGCCCGTCTTCGCCCAGACCCACCATGATCCCCGATTTGGTGAACATGGTCGGATCCAACTCCTTGACCCGCTGCAACAGCCGCAAGGAATGGAAATAGCGCGCGCCGGGGCGCACTTCGGGGTAAAGACCGGGCACGGTTTCCAGATTGTGGTTCAGAACATCCGGTTTCGCCGCGACCACCGTTTCCAAGGCACCGGGGGCGGATTTCAGGAAATCCGGGATCAGCACCTCGATCGTGGTTTCCGGCCGCCGATGGCGGATCGCGCGGATGGTCTGGGCGAAATGCTCGGCCCCGCCATCGTCCAGATCGTCGCGGTCAACGCTGGTCACCACGACATGGTTCAGTCCCAACTCGCTGACCGCATGGGCGACGCGGCCCGGCTCGAACACGTCCAGCGCCTGGGGCTTGCCGGTCGCCACATTGCAGAAGGTGCAGCCGCGGGTGCAGATCTCGCCCATGATCATCATGGTGGCGTGACCCTGGCTCCAGCATTCGCCGACATTGGGGCAGCCGGCTTCTTCGCAGACGGTGACCAGCTTCTTCTCGCGCAGGATGTCGCGCGTGGCCTTGTAGCCTTCCGAGGTCGGCGCCTTGACGCGGATCCAGGCCGGCTTCTTCGGCTGGGCCTGATCGGGCCGATGCGCCTTTTCGGGATGGCGCTCTTCAGGCAGCTTCAGGTCACGCATGGCGGATTCCCCCCAGAATTTCCCCCTGACCGGGCGAACCCTTCCGACATAATCTCAAGCTGGCCGCAAGGCAACCGACGCTCCTGCGCATTGGCGCCGGGGGGCCATGTCCGGGGCGCAACCCGGCTACAGGAGGGACGCATGACGAAGATCTTCACCGCCGAGCTGATCGGCACTTTCATTCTTGTCTTTTTCGGCTGCGGCGCGGCGGTGATTGCCGGCGCCGATGGCACAAGCGGCATCGGCCTGACCGGCATCGCGCTGGCCTTCGGTCTGGCGATTGTTGCCGCGGCCTATGGGCTGGGCGCGATTTCCGGCGCGCATCTGAACCCCGCCGTGTCGCTGGGGGTGCTGCTGGCCGGGCGGATGACGACGGCCAGCTTCGTGACCTATGTGATCGCGCAGGTTCTGGGCGCGATTGCCGGCGCGGCAGTGCTGTGGATCGTGGCCTCGGGCAGCGCGGGCTTTGGCGGCGGGCTGGGCTCGAACGGCTATGGGCCGGGCTATCTGGGCGAATACAGCCTGGTCGCGGCGCTGGTCTTCGAGGCCGTGATGACCTTTCTTTTCGTGACGGTGATCCTGGGCGCGACCGGCCCGGGCGCAAGCGCGGGCTTTGCCGGGCTGGCGATCGGCCTGACCCTGGCCGCGATCCATCTGGTCGGCATCAAGGTGACCGGCGTTTCGGTCAACCCCGCCCGCTCGATCGGCCCGGCGCTGTTTGAAGGCGGCCGCGCCCTGGCGCAGCTTTGGGTGTTTATCCTGGCACCGCTGGCCGGCGCCGCGCTGGCGGGGATCTTGCACCGCAACGGCCTGACCCGCGCCGATTAAGCGCCGCGGATGGCGCAAGAAAAGACGGCCCGGCAGATCCGCCGGGCCGTTTTCACATGGGCCCGCGATCAGCCGACCAAGGGCCCCGCCCTGCCATAGGTTTCGTCATAATGCCGGCGCAGCCGCATCAGCGCGATGCGCAGCACGATCTTGCCCGAGCGCGCTGCCCAGCCCATCCGCCGCTCGGCCGTCTCGATGCCTTCCAGAAAGCAGCAGACCCGCAGGACCACATCGCCCAGGCCCGGGCCCAGATCGCGCAGCGCCGCCGCCACCCGTTCGCGTGCCCGCGCCGGCCCCTCGGCCAGGCCGCTGTCGCCGCGAAAGCCGCCCCGATCGCCGCCGGTCAGGAAGCGTTCCCAGTTCTGCGCCACCCGAGGCCCCAGCTGCGCCAGTTCGAAATCCTCGCGCAGCCGTTCGGCCGCCTCGACCAGCGGCGATTCAAGGAACAGCTTGCCGTCCTTGTCGCGCCGCCGCCCCAAGACCGCCACCGGGCTTTCGGCCAGATTGTAGCGCGTCCGCCGCAGGCCCGCCGGCCCGTCCACCACCCGCTCGCCCCAGACCCGGTGCTGGTCGGCAAAGGGCTGGGCCGCCTCTTCCAACCCGCTGCCACGCGCCCGATCCTCGTCATCCAGCATTCGCTTCAGCGCCGCGCGCCCCGCGGCCGAGATCTCGTAGGTCGAGATCCGCCCCGCCTTGCGGCACTGGATCCAGTCCTTCAGGCTGAAGGCCTGCGCCATGACCCGGTCCAGGATCGCCGTGCGCACCACGCGGCCATCGGGAAATTCATGCATCACCACCGCCTTTTCCATCTCGGGCGCAAAGGCCAGCACGGCGCCGGGCTCGGCCAGGCGGCGCAGCACGCGGCGCCCCTCGCGCAGCAGCTGGATTTCATCGGGCATCGGGCCGAAATCGCGGATCGGAGCGCTCATCTGGGGCTTTTCCTTTGTCGAGGGATCAAGGTCGATCGGCACAGCGGCCCGCAGGGCCGCCTGTGCCAGCGCCGCCAGCGCCCCATCCATCAACGGATCGTCACGGCGGCTTTCATAGCGGCGCACCTGGCGCAGCACAGTCGAGGCATTCACCCCGGTTTCCCGCGCCAGCGCCCGAAGCGAGGTTCCGCCTTCGGTATGGCTCAGATACAGGCGCACGGGCGGGGGCACCCATTGCGGCAGGCAAGCAAGCGACGAAGCAACCAACACACACATCCCGCAGTAAAGACAGACCTGGTACCCGGCGCCGCAGACGGGGCTTTTCGCCCCCGCGACGCCGCCGAACACGGGCGTCAATGATTAACCCGTTCTCGAAAATGGTAACCAAATCCTAAAGAAACCCGAGTGCTGAGAACGCAGCAGCAGCCGCTGCCGCAACGCGAAGTTGTGGCAGCGCAGGATGCCCCGGTCTGTCACCGGAGGGGTCCATGTCCGATTTCCGTACTGTTCTGGCCGAGATGCGCCGCCCATGCCTGCTGATGCGCGCCGTGCGCTTCGGCCTGGCCGATTACCGCCGCACGCGCATGCTGCAGCGTCTGGTTCCCGGAGAGACGGTGGCCGAGCGGATCGTGCCGCGGCTGATCGCGGCCGAGGCGGCGCTTGAAGAGATCAGGCTGCGCGGCGATGCGGGCTATTCGATCTCGGATCACATCGAGGTGCTGGTGACGCTGATTGCCGAGGCGCGGCTTCTGTCCGCGCCCCGGAGCGCCTGACCGGCAGGAAGAATCCACGCGCCCGCATGCCCGGGCGCGCGGATTTCTCAGATGAAGGCGTCGGGCATCGAGGCCTTGCGCTTGGCCACGAATTCGTCCAGCGCCTCACGCGTGCCCTCGTCCAGCGCCGGGGCCTGATAGTCGCCCAGCATCTTCTTGACCCGGACCGAGGCCAGCGCCTGCGTGTCGCGCGCGCCCTCTTCTTCCCAGGTCTCGAAGGGTTTGTAGTCCAGCAGTTCGGTCCGCCAGAAGGCCTGCTTGAAATTGGCCTGGGTATGCGCGCAGCCCAGATAATGCCCGCCGGGGCCGACTTCGCGGATCGCCTCCATGCCCTGGGCATTCTCGTCCATGGCGATGCCGCGGGCCATGTGATGCAGCGCTCCCAGCTGATCGGCATCCATCACGAATTTCTCGTAGGACGACACCAGCCCGCCTTCCAGCCAGCCGCAGGCATGCAGCATGAAGTTGACGCCCGCCAGCAGCGCCATGTTCAGGCTGTTGGCGGTTTCATAGGCCGCCTGCGCATCGGGCAGTTTCGAGCCGCAGAACGCCCCGCCCGAGCGATAGGGCAGGCCCAGCCGCCGCGCCAATTGCCCCGCGCCATAGGTGATCATCGCCGCTTCCGGCGTGCCAAAGGTCGGCGCGCCCGAATTCATGTCGATCGAGGTCACGAAGGCGCCCATGATCACCGGCGATCCGGGCCGCACCAGCTGCGAATAGGCCACCCCCGCCAGGCATTCGGCCATGACCTGGGTCAGCGTGCCGGCCACCGTCACCGGCGCCATCGCGCCGCCCACGATGAAGGGCGACACGATCGAGGCCTGGTTGGCCTTGGCGTAAACCTCAAGCGCGCCCATCATGATCCCGTCGAAGGTCATCGGCGAGTTGATGTTGATCAGGCTGGTCATCACCGTGCGGTCATTCAGCCCGCCAAACAGGATATCCGACATGGCGACCGAATCCTCGGCCCGCGACGGTTCGGTGACCGAGCCCATATAGGGCTTGTCCGACAGGGTCATATGGGCAAGCAGCATGTCGAGATGGCGCTTGTTCACCGGCACATCGGTGGGCTCGCAGACCGTGCCACCGGAATGGTGCAGCCATTTCGACATATAGCCGAGCTTCACGAAATTCTGGAAATCCTCGATCGTCGCATAGCGCCGGCCACCTTCCAGATCACGCACGAAGGGCGGGCCATAGACCGGCGCCAGAACCAGGCCGCGGCCGCCGATCTCCACATTGCGTTCGGGGTTGCGGGCCTGCTGGGTGAAGGTCCGCGGCGCGGTGGCGCACAGCTTGCGCGCCAGGCCGCGCGGAATATGCACCCGCTCGCCGCGCACATCGGCCCCGGCCTCGCGCCAGCGCTGCAGCGCGCCCGGGTTTTCGACGAAATTCACCCCGATCTCTTCCAGCACCGTCTCGGCATTGGTTTCGATGATCGACAGCGCCTCGTCGTTCAGAACTTCGAAATTCGGGATGTTGCGCTCGATATAGCGCGCGGTTTCGAAGCTGACGGCCGTCCGCTCGGCCCGCCGGGCCGCACCGCCGCCCCGAGCCCGCCTTGCGCCGCCCGCCATTGCAACATCTGTCTCGCTCATCGCCGCCTCCCGGGGTGCAACATTTGCCGCCCTTATGCCGCCAAACCCGGAAGATCCGCCCCCCGATTGCGTCACATGCCCGCCGAAAGCGACATGCCGCCGCGCCGAAAACGACCCGTCTTCCTCTCTGCAAAAATATCCCACGGGGCGAGCCAGCGCGTCGCCACCGGTTCAAGACCGTTGGCGAGGGGGGTGTGACCCCCCCAGCCTCGGCCGCCCGCATGCGCCTGCCTCTTGCGATTCCCCCGTGCTGGGGCTACGCGGGCGCATGACCCAGCATGATCGCCTTCTCATCATCGACTTCGGCTCGCAAGTCACCCAGCTCATCGCGCGGCGCCTGCGCGAGCTGAAGGTCTATTGCGAAATCCACCCCTATAACCGCGTCGACGAGGCCTTCCTGAAGGATTTCGCCCCGAAAGCGGTGATCTTCTCGGGCGGGCCGGCCTCGGTCTATTGGGAAAACGCGCCGATGCCGCCGAAGGGCGTCTTCGATCTGGGCGTGCCGATCCTGGGGATCTGCTACGGCCAGCAGGTGATGATGCAGTGCCTGGGCGGCCATGTCGAAGGCGGCCATGGCACGGCAGAATTCGGCCGCGCCTTCGTGACGCCAACCGAAGCGCGGCTGCCCCTGCTGGAGGGCTGGTTCAATGCCGGCAACGAGCAGGTCTGGATGTCGCATGGCGACCATGTGTCGAAACTGGCGCCGGGCTTCCAGGTCTTTGGCACCTCGCCCAATGCGCCCTATGCGATCACCGCCGATCCGGCGCGGAACTTCTACGCGGTGCAGTTCCACCCCGAAGTGCATCACACCCCGCATGGCGCCAAGCTGTATGAGAATTTCGTGCGGCTGGCTGGGTTCACCGGCGACTGGACGATGGGCGCCTATCGCGAAGAGATGATCGCCAAGATCCGCGCCCAGGTCGGCGACAAGAAGGTGATCTGCGCGCTGTCGGGCGGCGTGGACAGCTCGGTCACCGGCATCCTGCTGCATGAAGCGATCGGCGACCAGCTGACCTGCGTCTTCGTCGACCATGGCCTCCTGCGGCTGAACGAGGCCGAGCAGGTCACCCGGATGTTCCGCGAGAACTACAATCTGAACCTGATCCATGCCGATGAAAGCGATCTGTTCCTGGGCGCGCTGGAAGGCGTCTCGGACCCCGAGGTCAAGCGCAAGACCATCGGGCGGCTGTTCATCGACGTGTTCCAGAAATACGCCAACCAGATCGAGGGCGCGGAATTCCTGGCCCAGGGCACGCTTTACCCCGATGTGATCGAAAGCGTTTCCTTCTCGGGCGGGCCTTCGGTCACCATCAAGTCGCATCACAATGTGGGCGGGTTGCCGGAAAAGATGGGCCTGAAACTGGTCGAGCCGCTGCGCGAGCTGTTCAAGGACGAGGTCCGGGCCCTGGGCCGCGAGTTGGGCCTGCCCGACAGTTTCATCGGCCGCCACCCCTTCCCCGGCCCCGGCCTGGCGATCCGCTGCCCGGGCGAGATCACCCGTGAGAAGCTGGAAATCCTGCGCCGGGCCGATGCGGTCTATATCGACCAGATCCGCAAGCATGGGCTGTATGACGAGATCTGGCAGGCCTTCGCCGCGATCCTTCCGATGCGCACCGTGGGCGTGATGGGCGACGGGCGCACCTATGACTACGCCATCTCGTTGCGCGCGGTGACCAGTGTGGACGGCATGACCGCCGACTATTACCCTTTCACCCATGATTTCCTGGGCGAAACCGCGACGCGGATCATCAACGAGGTCAAGGGCGTGAACCGGGTCTTCTACGACGTGACCTCGAAACCGCCGGGAACGATCGAACTCGAATAAGGCCGCGGCCAAGACGGGCCGGGGCAGAACCCGGCCCGTCAGGCCACGACACGCCTGCTCAGCCAGGGTGTCCGAACCGCATGTCCAGTGCCGACGGCTGATGATGTGATGCGCCTCCGCCCCAAGGCCCGGAATTTTCTGCGGCGGACGCGAAATCCCTTGCCCGACCTGTAAAATCGCATCAGTTCACTACCATTGTTTTCAAGATGACCGAGCAGCCATGATCACCCTGTCGGGCCGCCTGATCTGCGGCAATGCGGTCGAGGCCGATCTGGTCGCCTCGCTTCTGCCCGAGCATATCCGCCTGACCCGGGCCGAGCCGGGCTGCCTGTCCTTCTCGGTCACCCGCACCAGCGACCCGCTGGTCTGGCAGGTCGAGGAACGCTTTACCGATCGTGCCGCCTTTGACGCCCATCAGGCGCGCAACCGCGCTTCGGCCTGGTACAAGGCCACGGCGCATCTGCGGCGCGATTACCGCAGCTCGGGGCTCTGAGCGCCCTCGGCGCGCGGCACCTCGGCCATGCGGCGGATCGGCTGGCCATGCGCCTCAAGACTGCCGCCCAGCAGCGCGACCAGCGCGATGCCGAGAAGCCCCAGATGCAGCCTTTGCCAGCGCGTGATCCGACGCAGCCTGGCCTGCGGATCGGCGGCCAGCGGGGGCAGATCCTCCGCCTCGGGCGCTGCGGCCGCGGCCCCGTCGCCCAGACCCTGGCGCCAGCGCGCCAGCAGCAGCGGCTGCAGCACGAACAGCACCAGCGCGATCGCCGCCCAGCACAGCAGCGCCAGATGCAGCCCCGGATGGCCCTCTCCGCCCAGAAAACCGTTGCGCTGCGGCGCCGACAGCATCCACAGACCCGACAGGAAGACCCCCAGCAGCGCCAGCCGGGTCAGGGCGCCGAACCGCGCCTGAACCTCCAGCAGCAGCCGGTCCTCGGCCGGCGCGCCGCCCGGATTGCGCAAGGCCGGCTCGACCGCCAGCGCCAGCAGCGCCAAGCCGCCGACCAGCAGCGCGATCGAGATCACGTGCAGCACATGTGCGACGATCTGGGGGTCCATAAGGCGCTCCGATCCCTGGCGGAAAAGGCGAATCCTGTCTTTCCCATTTCGTCTGCCGGCTTGCCCTGAAATGGCCTTGCCCCGCAAGCGGGCGCGCCGCGTGCCGCGCGGGCTGGACAAAGACCGCGTCCTTGGCGAGACAGGGGCATGCGCCCGATGCCCGAAGACCGCCCTGTCCTTGCCCCGCTCTGGCGCGCCGCGCTGTGGATGATGGGCTCGATCCTGTCCTTCTCGGCCATCGCCATCGCAAGCCGCATGGTCAAGCACCGCCATGACACATTCGAGATCCTGACCTATCGCTCGCTGATCGGCGTGGTGCTGGTGGTGGGGATCGCGGCGGCGCTGGGCCAGCTGCACCGGATCCGGGCCCGGCGGCTGCATGCGCATGTGCTGCGCAATGCGGTGCATTTCTCGGGTCAGGCGCTGTGGCTTTATGCGATCCTGACCATTCCGCTGGCGCAGGCCGTGGCGCTGGAATTCACCTCGCCGCTTTGGGTCGTTCTGGCCGCGCCGCTGGTTCTGGGCGAAAGGCTGACGCTGGCCAAGATGCTGGCGGCGCTGATCGGGTTTGGCGGCGTCCTGATCGTGGCGCGCCCGGATTTCGGCCATGTCGAGGCCGGGGTGGTGGCGGGCTTTGCCGCCTCGCTGTTTTTCGCCGCCACCCAGATCCTGACCAAGCGGCTGACCCGGCACGAGGATATCGTGACGATCCTGTTCTGGCTGGTGGTGACGCAATCGGTCTTCGGTCTGATCCTGGCCAGCTGGGACGGGCAGATCGCCCTGCCCGATGCGCAGACCCTGCCCTATCTGGCCCTGATCGCCGCGGGCGGGCTTTCGGCGCATTTCTGTCTGACCTCGGCGCTGGCGCTGGCGCCGGCAAGCCAGGTCGTGCCGATGGATTTCGCCCGCCTGCCGCTGCTGGCCCTGATCGGCGCGCTGTTCTATGGCGAACCGCTGAGCCTGGGCCTGGCCCTGGGCGCCGGGTTGATCCTGCTGGCCAATGGCATCACCCTGCGCAGCGCCCGCGCCCGGCCCGCGGCCCGGGACTGACCGGCCGCCGGTCTGGCAAGGATGCGACAGTCGCGCCCGGATCGACCGGACAGCAACAATCAAAGGTTCACAAACCCGTGACGTCGCGTCATTGATTGACCGACAGCACACCCTTGATACCCTGCGATCAGGGGAAATCCTTTGATGGGATGAGGAAAATGAAGCGCATTCTTCTGACGACCGCGGCAATGGGTGCGGCGCTGGGCCTGGCGGCCGGTGCAGCCTCGGCCGGCGGGGTCGATCGGTCCGGCCAGTCGATCGGCATCATCTTCGAACAAGGCAATTATGCCGAACTCAGCTACGGGCTGATCAACCCCAGCGTCAGCGGCAATGATGTGGCCCTTTTCGGCGGCCGCAATACTGGCAGCGTCGCCGGCAATCACAGCCTGCCCGGCATCGCGCTGAAATACGATTTCACCGACCGGCTGTCGGGCGCGATCATCTATGGCCAGGATTACGGCGCCGATATCAGCTATCCGCTGGGCGATTCCATCGCGCTGGGCGGCACCATGGCCGAGCTGAACAGTGACGTCATCACCGGCATCCTGCGCTACAAGTTCGATGGTGGCTTCTCGGCCCATGCCGGGATCCGCGCGTCGAAAGCCTCGGGCGAAGTCACGCTGTCGGGCTTTGCCTATGACCCGCCCGGCCCGGTGAATCTCAGCGGCTACAACGTCACCTTCGACGATGCCTGGGGCACCGGCTATCTGGTCGGCGCCGCCTTCGAGAAGCCGGAAATCGCGCTGCGTGTCGCGATCACCTATTTCTCGAAGGTCACCCATGACCTTGATACGACCGAGACCTTCTCGACCGCGCTGGGCCCGATCCCGGCCGGCGTGCCGCTGACCTCGACCACCTCGGTCGACACGCCGCAGGCGGTGAATCTCGACTTCCAGTCGGGCGTCGCCCAGAACACGCTGGTCTTCGGCTCGATCCGCTGGGTGGATTGGAGCAGCTTCCTGATCGACCCGCAATATTTCACCGGCGCCACGGGCAGCGGGCTGGTCGAACTGGAAGACACCACCACCTATACGCTGGGGGTCGGGCGCAAGTTCAACGACAACTGGTCCGGCTCGGTCTTCGTGACCTATGAACCCGAGGGCGATCCGCTGGTTTCGCCGCTGGCGCCGACCAATGGCTACAAGGGCATCGGTCTGGCCGCGGTCTATACCCAGGACAACATGAAGATCACCATGGGCGCCCGCTATCTGGACCTGGGCGATGCCAGTGCTGCCACCTCTGACACGGCCCGGGCCGAGATGACCGGCAACTCGGCTGTGGCCCTGGGGATCAAGGTCGGCTTCAGCTTCTGATCCCGCGCCCCGGCGCCAAAGGTCAGCCCCGCCCCAGGTCAGCCCCGGGGCGGGGTTTTGCATTGCCGCCCCGCCGCCCGGGCGCTAACAGGGGGCGGGGTTTACGGGGAAAGACGGCTGGCGATGATCTACCGCAGCGGCAAGGACTATCTGGACGCGACCGACAAGCGCGTGATGCTGTTCGGCATGTCGGGCCTGGGCAAGACCCATGCCTCGAACCTGCTGCGCGACACGGGCAGCTGGTTTCACTACTCGGTCGATTACCGGATCGGCACGCATTACATGGGCGAATACATCGCCGACATGTTCAAGCGCGAGGCGATGAAGGTGCCGCTGCTGCGTGAATTGCTGCTGTCGGATTCCGTCTACATCGCCTCGAACATCACCTTCGACAATCTCGCCCCCCTGTCCACCTATCTGGGCAAGCCCGGCGATCCGGCCAAGGGCGGCCTGCCCTTCGCCGAATATTGCCGGCGGCAGGAAGAGCATCGCCAGGCCGAGGTCGCAGCCACGCTGGACACGGCGCGCTTCATCAGCCGCGCAGCCGAGCTTTACGGCTATCGCAACTTCATCTGCGACAGTTCCGGTTCGATCTGCGAGGTGGTGGATCCGTCGGATCCCGCCGATCCGGTGCTG
Organism: Xinfangfangia pollutisoli; assembly: GCF_020179405.1. Classification (GTDB taxonomy): domain Bacteria; phylum Pseudomonadota; class Alphaproteobacteria; order Rhodobacterales; family Rhodobacteraceae; genus Pseudogemmobacter; species Pseudogemmobacter pollutisoli. The sequence goes on from NZ_JAICBZ010000060.1 coordinate 13,261, forward strand.
GCGCAACTGCAAGAGACGCTGCTTCTGGTCTGGATCGAGGGGACCGAGGCGCATCGCGACCGGCTGATCGCGCGTTTCGACCGGGCGCCGAAGCCGATCTACTACAATCCCGCCTTCCTGGCCGGGCTCTGGGCCGAATATCTGGCGCTGCATGGCCTGCCCGAAGACCGGGTCGACCCGGATGCCTTCCTGCGCTTCGGCTATGCCCGCCTTCTGGCGCATCGCCAGCCGCGCTACCAGGCCATGGCGCGCCGCGGCGTTACCGTCTCGGCCGACGAGATGGGCAGCCTGCGCAGCGCCGCCGATTTCGACGCGCTGATCGCCCGCGCCATCGACCGCAGCCCGAACCGGCAGCCCGCTTGATCCCCCGATCCCCGCCGCCTAGATAGACCCCGCCTTCCCAAGGGACCCGCATCATGCCCATCACCCTTCCCGAAACCCTCCCCGCCTTTGACGTCCTGCGGAATGAGGGCGTGATGGTCATGTCGCCGCACCGCGCCGCCGGCCAGGACATCCGCCCCCTGCGGATTGGCCTGCTGAATCTGATGCCGAAGAAGATCCAGACCGAGAACCAGTTCGCCCGGCTGATCGGCGCCACGCCCCTGCAGATCGACTTCCAGTTGATCCGCATGTCGGAACATCAGACCAAGAACACCGCCGCCGAACATATGGCGACCTTCTATCGCCCCTTCTCGGAAGTGGCGGCCACGGGCGAGAAATTCGACGGGCTGATCATCACCGGCGCCCCGATCGAGCATCTGGCCTTCCAGGACGTCACCTATTGGGACGAGCTGTGCCAGGTCATGGACTGGACGCAAAGCCATGTGCATTCCACCTTCGGCGTCTGCTGGGGCGGCATGGCAATGATCAACCATTTCCACGGCGTGCAGAAGCACATGCTGGACCACAAGGCCTTCGGCTGTTTCCGCCACCAGAACCTTGCGCCCACCTCGCCCTATCTGCGCGGATTCTCGGATGATTTCGTCATTCCGGTCAGCCGCTGGACCGAGATGCGCCAGGCCGAGATCGACGCGGCACCGGGCCTGCGCACGCTTCTGGGGTCGGACGAGGTCGGGCCCTGTCTGGTGGAAGATCCCGGGCATCGGGCGCTGTATATCTTCAACCATTTCGAATATGACAGCGACACGCTGAAGCAGGAATACGATCGCGACGTGGCGAATGGCACGCCGATCAACGTGCCGATGAACTATTATCCCGATGACGATCCCTCGCGCCCGCCGCTGAACCGCTGGCGCAGCCATGCGCATCTCTTGTACGGCAACTGGGTGAACGAGATCTACCAGACCACGCCCTTCGATCTGGCGAAGATCGGCGGCTGAACCGGCCCTTTCGGGGCCGCGGCGCGATTGCGGCGCGGCCCGCCCGCCGCCATACTGGCCCCATACTCGCCGCAGACTGGCCGCAGAGTTCGGCCGAAACATCAGGAGCCCCCGATGACCCTGCCCTTCGACGGTGCGATCAGCCGCTATTTCAAGCAGGACGCCCCGAAAGAGGTGCGCAAGGCGATCGAGAAGGCCGGCAAGGACGAGATCCTGTCCAAGACCTATCCCTATCGGGAAGAGATGAAGGGCAAGGATTACGAGGCCAAGATGGCCGCGCTGCAGCTGGAACTGGCGCGGATGCAGGCCGATATCAAGGCGCAGGGCAAGCGGCTGGTGGTGCTGTTCGAGGGCCGCGATGCCGCCGGCAAGGGCGGCACGATCAAGGCGGTGACCGAGAACCTGAACCCGCGTCAGGCCTATATCGTCGCCCTGTCGAAACCCAATGAACGCGAAGCGGCGCAATGGTATTTCCAGCGCTACATCGACTGGCTGCCGGCCAAGGGCGAGATCGCGCTTTATGACCGCAGCTGGTACAATCGCGCGATCATCGAACATGTCTTCGGCTTTTGTACCCCGGCCGAGCGGGCGAAGTTCTTCCGCCAGCTGCCCGAGGTGGAGCAGATGATCCTCGACGAGGGCATCGTCTTCCGCAAGATCTGGCTGGAAGTCGACCGGGCCGAACAGCTGAAGCGCTTTCTCGACCGCGAGCAGGATCCGCTGAAACAGTGGAAGCTCAGCCAGATCGACATTGACGGTCTGGCGAAATGGGACGCCTATTGCGACGCGATCGACGAGACGATGGCGAAGACCTCGTTCAAATCCGCGCCCTGGACGGTGATCCTGTCGGATGACAAGAAGCGCGCCCGGATCGCCGCGATCCAGACCCTGCTGCACTCGGTCGATTACAAGGGCCGCGACCTGGCCGCCATCGGCGCGCCCGATCCGGCGATCTGCGGCGGGCCAGAGCTGCGCGAAGGGCGGCAGAAGGCCTGAGGTGAAACGCGGCTATCATCATGGCAACCTGCGCCAGGCGCTGGTCGAGGCCGCTCTCGCGCTGATCGCCGAGAAGGGTCCGCAGGGATTCACCCTGTCGGAAGCGGCGAAGGCCGCCGATGTGACGCCCGCGGCGGTCTATCGCCATTTCGCCGGCCGTGACGATCTTCTGGCCGAAGTGGCGCGGGAAGGCTTTGAAATCTTCGCCGCGCTGATGGAATACGCTTATGATCACGGCCGGCCCTCGGCGCTGGCGGCCTTCGAGGCGACGGGCCGCGCCTATCTGGCCTTCGCGCGCAAATATCCCGGCCATTACCAGGCGATGTTCGAAAGCGGGCTGCAGCTGGCCGACCATCCCGGGCTGGACACGGTGGCACGCAAGGCCGGCGCCACGCTGGACGCCGCCGCCGCCGGCCTGTCGCTGCACCTGCCGCCCGACCGCCGCCCGCCGGCGATCATGGTCTCGGCCCATGTGCGGGCCTTTTCGCATGGCGTGGTGGAACTGTACCTGCGCGGAAACAGCAAACTGCCCTTCGCCGCCGAAGAGCTGCTGGAGGCCGGGATCGGCATCTATCTGCGCGGGCTGGGCCTGCTGCCGCCCGACCGCTAGGCCAGGCTGACCCCGCCGGGGGCCAGCCCCCGGACCCCCGGGATATTTATGCAGAGAGGAAGGGGCAGAAAGACCGGCTGATGCCTTCCTCTCTGCTCAAATATCCCCGCCGGAGGCCTTCGTCGGGCGCAAGCCCGGCGAATCCCTAGCGGAACAGCACCAGCGCCGAGGGGCTCCAGGCCACTTGCACCTTGGTGCCCACATCCAGGACCGGCCGGCCCGGCACGTTGCGCATGCTGAGCCGCACTTCCACATCGGTGCCGCCCAGATAGACATCGTAATAGGTCATGTCGCCGAAATAGATCACCTCGTCGATCACGCCTTCGGTGGCGCGTTCGGTGGCGGTCTGGCCGGGATACAGCAGCGTCAGCGTCTCGGGGCGCAGGCCCACGACCGGCGCCTCGCCACGCGCGGGCGGCGCCTGGCCGATATCCAGATCGACGCGCCCCAGCCCCTTGGCATCGACCGTCACATGCTCGCCGGCTTCCGAGACGATCTCGCAGGGGATGAAGTTCATCGTGCCGATGAAATCCGCCACCTTCTTGGAATTCGGCCGCCGGTACAGGGTTTCGGGATCGGCCAGCTGGGCGATCTCGCCTTCGAACATCACCGCGATGCGGTCCGACATCACCAGCGCCTCTTCCTGGTCATGGGTGACCAGAATGAAGGTGATCCCGACCTGGCGCTGCAGCTTGATCAGCTCGACCTGCATATGTTCGCGCATCTTCTTGTCGAGGGCACTCAGCGGCTCGTCCAGAAGCAGCACTTTCGGCTTCAGGATCAGCGCCCGCGCCAGCGCCACCCGCTGACGCTGCCCGCCCGACAGCGCATGCGCCGCCCGCGCGCCATAGCCCTTGAGCCCGACCATCTCGAGCGCTTCTTCCACCGCCTTGGCCTTCTCGGCCTTCGACCGCGGATCGCGGCGCAGGCCGAAGCCCACATTCTCGGCCACCGACATATGCGGGAAGATCGCATAGCTCTGGAACACCATGTTGGTGGGCCGCACATTGGCCGGCACATTGGCCATGCTTTTGCCGTCGATCAGCACCGCGCCCGACGAGATGTCCTCGAACCCCGCGATGGTGCGCAGAAGCGTGGTCTTGCCGCAGCCCGAGGGGCCCAGCAGCGAGAAGAACTCGCCCGCGCGGATCTTGCCGTTGATCCCGCGCAGTGCGTGGTAATCGCCATAATATTTATGGACGTCCTTGAACTCGATCATCGTGGGTTTGTCTGCGCTTGTCACAGGAAGCCTCCGCTGTCCTTGCCACCCGTCTTGGCGATGCCGCGGCGGCGGAAATATTCGGCAATGGCCAGAAGGCAGACCGAGAAGGCGACCAGGATCGTGCCCAAAGCCAGCATGGCGGGCACTTTCGCCGGAAAGCGGAACTGCCCGAAGATATAGACCGACAGCACGGGCTTGCCCGAGCCGAGGAAGTTGGCGACGACGAATTCGTCGATTGAAATGGTGAAGCAGATCAGGAAGCTGGCGATGATGCCGGGCATGACCAAAGGCAGGATGATCAGGCGGAACGTGCTCCAGGGCGTCTCGCCCAGATCCAGCGCCGCCTCTTCAAGCGACTTGTCCAGCGACTGGAAGGCCGAGGTCAGGATCGCCACCGCGAAGGGCATGCACAAAAGCACATGGCCCATGATGATCGTGCCGATCGACAGCGTCACCCCCAGCGACAGCAGCACCACCAGAAGCGCCATGGCGACAACGATATCGGGCAGCACCATCGGCAACAGGATCAGTCCGAAGACCGGCCCCTTGCCCGGAAAGCGGTAGCGCACCGAGGCCCGGGCGGCGAAGATGCCCAGAATGGTCGAGATCGTCGCGGTCGAGAAGGCGATGATCAGGCTGCGCCCCAGCGCCTGGCGCAGGTTCTGGTCGGCCCACATCTCGCCAAACCATTGCGTGGTAAAGCCTTTCAGCGGGAAAGACACGACCGTGCCCGCATTGAAGGCAAACAGCGGCAGGATCAGGATCGGCGCATACAGGAACAGCAGATACAGCAGCGCATAGCTCTTCAGTCCGAATCCCCGCTTCATTTGCGCGCCCCCAGGAACCGCCGGTTCAACAGAACGAAGATCAGCGAGATCACCGCCACGATCGTCATCGCCGCCACCGCGATGGCCGAGCCCATGGCCTGGTCGCGCTGCTTCAGCATCTGCGTCTCCATCAGATTGGCGATCATCGGGGTCTTGCCGCCGCCGATCAGTTCGGGCGTCACGTAGTCGCCCACGGTCGGGATGAAGACGATCAGCACCGCCGCGATCACCCCCGGCAGCGACAAGGGCAGCGTCACCCGCAGGAAGGTCATCCAGCGGCTTTCGCCCAGATCCTGCCCGGCTTCCAGCAAAGACCGATCCACCTTTTCCAGGCTGACAAAGATCGGCAGCACCGCGAAAGGCGCATAGGCATGGGCCAGCGTGATGATGATCGACGCCACGCCGTTCGACAGGATGTTCAGCTGCGTGTCCGACAGGCCCAGCCCCATCACCACCGAATCGACGATGCCGTCATAGCCCAGGATCGTGCGCCACAGCGACACGCGGATGATGTAGCTGGTCCAGAAGGGAATGGTGATCAGAAACAGCCACAGCGCCTTTTTCGACGGCTTGACGTAGAAGCTGACGTAATAGGCAATCGGATAGGCCAGCAGCACCGTGGCCAGCGTGACCAGGAACGAGATCATCAGCGACCGGCCCATCAGCACCCGATAGATCGGCTTGGTGAACAGTTCCTGATAATTCTCCAGCGTGAAGGGCAGCGAGACCGCGCCCTTTTCACCCGTCAGCACCGAATAGACCAGCACGGTTGCCAAAGGTGCGGCCAGCAGCAGCACGGCATAGATCGCCGGCGGAGAGACCAGAAGCCAGCCGGCCTTCGCCTCGCTTGATGAAGATTGCGCCATCGGCCCCCCTGCGGCCCCGTTTCCCGGCGGCCCCGTTTCCCGGATCGGGCCGTTGCCGGCCGCATTGTTTGATCAAATCTTGCCGCCCGCCATGCAGCTTGGCAAGCCCGAGTTTCGGCCGCGGCAGGGGGAAATGTCAAAGGGGCGCGCGCGACCGGGGCCGCGGAATGCGTGCCCAGCCGCGGCAGCCCTGCCCGACGCCGCCTCAGCCAGCGATGCGTTCGATGGCGATTGCCCGTTTTTTCAGCTCGTCATAAAGCGCGGGCAGAATCCGGTGGCTGCCCACCGCGACCTGCAGCGCTTCGGACAGGCGCGCTTCGGCCACCGTCGCGCCCTGTGCCACACGCCAGACCATGCGCCGCGCGACGCCGTCGTCATAGACGATCTCGGTCTCGCCCTTGCGCTTGCGCCAACCCAGAAAATCCGCCCCGCCATGCGGCGCGTGAAAACTGCTCTGCTGTCCCATTTCAGGATCTCGTTCAGATGATGCCTCGGGACAAAGCCTCGCCCGGACAGGGGGTTGCGTCAATTCACAACCGCGATAATCCCGCAGGTTGAGTCCGCGCCGCCACACCTGGGGCAGCGGCGCGCGCCTTATACCGCCAGATCGGCCGGCGGATGGGCCAGCAGCTTGGCCAGCCGGTCCAGCGCCGCCTCATAGTCGCGCAGCGGCACATTGCCCGCCACAGCGATGCGCACCGCATTGGGCGCCCTGCCCCCGATCAGCGCATATTCATCGGCCGAGCGCACCAGAACCCGTTCGGCCTCGGCCATGCGGGTGAAGGTCGAGGCGCGCCAGCCCTGCGGCAGCATCAGCCAGGCGAAGGACACGCCCGGTTGCCAGCGCAGATCGAAGGCGCCCAGCCGGTTGACCATCAGTTGCAACCTTGCGGCGAATTCGGCCTGAACCCGGGCGCGGATCTCATAGGCGGCGCCGGACTGGAACAGGTAGCGGCACAGATCCGACACCGGTCGGGCAAGGGCAAAGTAGCCGTATTGCGCCGAAAGCCGGCCCGCCTCGCCCATGCCGACCGGGCAGATCACAAAGCCGAAGCGCAGCGCCGCCGACAGGGTTTTCGACACCGAGGACACCAGCCAGACCCGTTCCGGCGCCAGTGCCCGCAGCGAGGGGATATTGCTTTCGGCAACCGAATAGCAATCGTCCTCAAGCACTTGCAGGTCATAGGCCCGGGCGATTTCGGCAATCCGGCTGCGGCGTTCCAGCGGCATGCGGCCGGTCGTGGGGTTCTGTGCCTCGGTCGTCAGGCACAGAAGCTGCGGCCCGTGGCGGCGGCAGGCGGCCTCCAGCGCCTCGGGCACGATGCCCCATTCGTCGATCTCCACCCCGATCACCTCGGCGCGCGCGGCGCGGGCGGCATAGCGGAAGCCGGGATAGGCCAGTTCCTCGATCAGCACCACCGGCCGGTCGCCGCGCAGGACCGTGTTCAGGATCAGGCTGACCGCGTTCTGCCCGCCATGGGTCAGCGCCACATCCTCGGGCCCGATCGGGCCCAGCTGCCGGTCGCCCATCCAGCGCACGATTTCGGCGCGCAACGGCGCCTCGCTGTGCTGCGAGGTGTAATCCAGCCAGTCTGTATCGGTACAATCCGCCATCCAGCGCAGCCCGGCGGCAAAGGCCTCGGCCTGGCCGACTTCGGGCACTTGCGGCGGGCGCAGATCGACCAGCCCCTTCTCCATCCCGCCGACGCGTTCGATGTAAAGCGGCTGGGTCGGGCCAAGCCGCGGATGCGACGAGGCGACAAAGGTGCCGCGGCCGACCGTCGCCTCCAGAAGCCCTTCCTGCGTGGCCAATTGATAGGCCCGCGCCACGGTGCCCGGGGTCAGGCCCAGCCGCCAGGCCAGATCGCGCACCGTCGGCAATTGCGTGCCCTGCGGCAGATCGCCGATCCGCACCGCCTCGCGCAGGGCACGGCTGAGCGCCTGGTATTTCGGGCCCGGAAAGGCGGCCAGTTCGGGAGTCCAACTTGTATCCGGCACAATGTATCTCTGGCGACTCAATAGGAGGATTGTTATCTTTCCTCTACCAAAACAACCGTTTTGTATCAATACAAGGAAAGAGGAGGGGCAGATGCCCCGGACGTATACCACCGCCCCCGCCCTGAGCTTGGCCGCACCGGCCAGCCTGCCGCCCCTGTCCCGCGCCCTGGTGGCGCTGGCGATGACGCTTGCCCGCTGGGACGAGCGCCGCCAGTCGCGCCGTGCCCTTGCCCGCCTGGACCCGCATATGCTGCGGGACGTGGGCCTGTCGGCCGCGCATCGCGACATCGAGGCGCAGAAGGCGTTCTGGCGCGCCTGATCCATTCCCCATGCTCCCCTGAGCGGACTGCGGGGCCGGGCAACCGGCCCCTTTTTTCATGCCCGCAGGTCAGGTTCGCCCCCAGACCGCAACGCAAAACGCCGGCAAAGCAAAAGGCCCGCCGGATGGCGGGCCTTTCGATTTCGGCGAAGGGTCGGGGCGCGCAGGCCCCCCCCAAATTAGCGCTTCGAGAACTGGAACGAGCGGCGGGCCTTCGGCTTGCCGTACTTTTTCCGTTCGACGACGCGGCTGTCGCGGGTCAGGAAGCCCGCAGCCTTCAGCGCCGGGCGCAGGCTGGGTTCGTACAGTTGCAGCGCCTTCGAGATGCCATGCTTCACCGCGCCGGCCTGGCCCGAAAGCCCGCCACCCGCGACGGTCGCATAGACGTCGAACTGGCCTTCGACATTGGCGATGGTGAAGGGTTGCTTCAGGATCATCTGCAGCACGGGACGGGCGAAATAGACCGCCATTTCCTTGCCGTTGACCACAACCTTGCCCGAGCCGGGCTTGACCCAGACGCGGGCGACCGCGTCCTTGCGCTTGCCGGTCGCATAGGCGCGGCCCAGCTTGTCGCGGACGGGCGCGCGCGGCGCGGCCGCTTCGGCAGCCGGAGCCGCCGCCGCACCCACGGCCGATTTCAGATCGTCGAGAGACTTGATGTCAGCCATGGTGTCACGCGCTCCGGGTGTTCTTCGGGTTCAGCGCCTTGACGTCAAGAACCGTCGGCTGCTGCGCTTCATGGGGATGAGCGGCGCCGGCATAGACGCGCAGATTGCTCATCTGCTGGCGGCCCAGGCGGTTGCGGGTGATCATCCGCTCGACAGCCTTTTCCACCACGCGCTCGGGATGGGCGCCTTCCAGCACCTGCCGCGCGGTGCGCGACTTGATCCCGCCCGGATGGCCGGTGTGCCAGTAATAGACTTTGTCTTCGCGCTTCTTGCCCGTCATCTGCACCTTGTCGGCGTTGATGACGATGACATTGTCACCCATGTCCATATGGGGCGTGAAGGTCGGCTTGTTCTTGCCGCGCAGGATATTGGCGACGATCGTGGCGAGGCGACCCAGAACGACGCCCTCGGCGTCGATCAGGATCCACTTCTTCTCGATGTCCGCCGGGGTAGCGGTGAAGGTTTTCATGCGTTTTCCCAAACGAAGGGGGGCACGAAGCCCCCGGAATCTCGGATGGCGGCTTATCGCCGAAAGCGGGCTGAAGATCAAGCTGGGGAAGGCAAATTCTATCGTTGAAAATCAATGCGTTATATTATGCGGTATCAAAATACCCCAGCGTTTCGCTACTTCAGCCGCGGCGGTTTCGCCGGGTCGCTGCCCGGCGCCTGCGGCGCGCGCGCGGCGGGCGCTTCGGGTTGCGGCAGATCGAAGCGCAGCCCGACGCGGATCAGCGAACCCGCAACCGCGCTGTCGGGATCCAGAAAGATCACGTCCAGCTCGCCCGCCTCGATGCCCGAAAACACCAGCGCCTCGCGCACGGCCCGCGCCAGCGCCGGCTCGGCCCCCGGTGCCGCCCCCAGCACACCCAGCACATGGCCGCGCCGGCCACCCTGATAGCGCACGCCCGCCAGCACCGCCGCCACCGCCAGCCCGCCCGCCCGCGCAAGCTTTGCATCCAGCGCCGAGACCAGCGCCTCGGGCACGGCGGGGGGCAGCAGCTCTTCCGGCTGGGCCTCGGTCTCTTCGGGCCCGCCCTCCAGCGTTTCGGCCAGCCAGTCCAGCGCCTCGGGCGGCAGCAGCATTTCCGACGGCGCCACGCCCAGATTCACCCCAAGCCCCACGCCCTGCCCGCGCAGCACCTGCGCGATCACCCGGCCCGGCAGCGCCGCATAGGGCGCAACCCCGCCCGAGAATTCGGCCAGCCGCTCTTCCCGGTCGAAGACCAGCACGACCGGGCCGCTTTCCAGGGGAAAGATCCGTGGATCCAGCACCTCGCCCTCGGCCTCGCGGTCAAGAAGCAGGAACAGTTCGCCATCGGCCAGCCGTTCGTAAAAGCGCAATTGCAGCTTTTCATTGCCGGGATCGGCCGACAGCGCGGCATGGGCGGCATCAAGCAAGGTTACAACGGTCATCCGGCCTCCATCACCGCGCGCACCCTTGCCTGCAGCTCGGGCACGGCTTCGGCCTCGAACCAGGGATTGCGCTTCAGCCATGCCGTATTCCGCCAGGACGGATGCGGCAAGGGGAAGGTGCCGCGCGCCAGCGCCTGGCGCCAATCGGCCACCCTGTCGCCCATCCGGCCCGGGCCCAGATGCCAGCGGATCGCCGCCCCGCCCACCGCCAGGACCAGCCGGATCTGCGGCAGATCCGCCATCACCCTGGCGCGCCAGGTCGCGGCACAGACCGGCGGCGGCGGCAGGTCGGCGCCCTTGGCATCATAGCCCGGGAAACAGAAGGCCATCGGCACGATCGCCACCCGGTCCAGATCATAGAAGTCCTCGGGCGCAAGGCCGGTCCAGGCCCGCAGCCTGTCGCCCGAGGGATCGGTGAAGGGCCGGCCCGAGGCATGAACCCGCGCCCCCGGCGCCTGGCCTGCGATCAACAGCCGGGCCGAGGGCCGGAACCAGGCCACCGGCCGCGGCTGATGCGCCGTCGCCGTGGCGGCGAAGCGCGCGGCACAGATCCGGCAGGCGCGGATCTGGTCGACCAGCGGCGCGTGGTCTTGCGGCACCGGCGGCTGCGGCAGATCGGTCACAGGCGGCTCCATCGCTTGCGAGGCCCCGCCGCAGCGGCTAGGACCAAAGGAAAGACGGGTTCCGGATGTATCGCATTTCTCCTCATATGCGCCATTTCGGCATGGCGCTGCTGTCGGGCGCAAGCCTTGCCACGCTCTGGGTCAATCTGGCGCCGGAAAGCTATTACGATTTCATCGAATGGCGGCTGGCCGATCTGCCCCTGCCGCATTGGATGTGGCGCATGCCGGTCAGCCTGACGCCCTTCCTGATCGTCACCGACATTCTGATGGCGGGGTTCTTCTTCGTCATCGGCAAGGAATTGTGGGAGGCGCTGATCCTGGAGCGGGGCGCCCTGTCGGGCCGGCGCGCCTGGCTGCCCTTCGGGCTTACCTTCGGCGGCATGGCGGGGGCGGCGCTGGCCTGGCTGATCCTGCAGGCGCTGATCGAGACCGCGGCCGAGGCGGTGCCGGGCGGCGGCTGGACGGTGCCATTGGGCAGCGACACGGTGCTGGCCTATCTGATCGGGCGGCGGCTGTTCGGCACCGGCCACCCTGCCCTGCATCTGCTGCTGCTCTTGGCGATTGCCACCGACATTCTGGCGCTGCTGGTCCTTGGCCTGTCCAACCCGCATCTGTCGATCCGGCTGCTGTGGCTGGCGCTGCCGCTGCTGGCAAGCCTGGGGGTCTGGCAGCTGCGCGGCCGGCTGGCACGCCATGGCGCGACCGAGCGCGACCGGCGGCTTTCCCTGGCGCTTTGGCCCTATGTGCTGGCGGGCGGCCTGTCCTGGTTCGGCGTGGCGGCCTCGGGCCTGCCGGGGGCGCTGGGGCTGTTGCCGGTGATCCCGGCCATCGCCCATGCCGAGCGCAGCTTCGGCCTGTTCGCCGAGGCCGAGGGGTTCCTGCAAGATCCGCTGAACCGGCTGGTGCGGCTGATGGCGCAGCCGGTGGCGTTGGTGCTGTTCCTGTTCGGGCTGTTGCGGGGCGGCGTGGATCTGATGGCCTTCGCGCCCACCACGCTGGTGGTGCTGGGCAGCCTGTGGATCGGCCGGCCGCTGGGCATGGGTCTGGCGGGGCTGATCCTGTGGCGCGGGCTGGGCCTGCACCTGCCGCCGCGCGTCACGCCGGCCGATCTGGGCCGGATCGTCGCGCTTCTGGCGATGGGCTTCACCGTGCCGGCCGTGGCGATCGACGCGGCCCTGCCCGGCGGCGCGATGCAAGAGGCGGCAAGGCTGGGCCTGGCGCTCAGCCTGCTGGCGGGCCCGCTGGCGCTGCT
>NZ_JAICBZ010000061.1 GCF_020179405.1 Xinfangfangia pollutisoli
GCAGGACGCGGCGATCCGCGACGGGCTGGCGCCGGGCGGGCAGGCCCTGCCCTGCGCGGTGCTGGCAATGGACGGGCCCGAGGAGGACGCGCTGATCCCGGCCGAAGGCGCGCGGCCCCTGGGCCTTGACGCGCGGGCCCCCGGCGGGCCACAGCCGGCGCTGATCCAGTATACCTCGGGCTCCACCCGGCTGCCCAAGGGCGTGCTGCTGCCCGGCGCGCAGATCCTGGCCAACCGCCAGATCGTCGAGGACAGCTGGGACATGAACCCCACCTCCTGCGTGGTGAACTGGCTGCCGCATTACCATGACATGGGGCTGATGGGCGGCATCCTTTATCCGCTGCTGTCGGGCGGCCATTCGGTCCAGATGAGCCCGCTTGACATGGTGCGGCGCCCGGCCGACTGGCTGCGGGCGATCTCGGACTATCGCGGCACGTTCAGCGGCGGCCCGGCCTTCGCCTATGCCGATTGCCTGCGCCGGGTGACCCCTGCCGACTGCGAGGGGCTGGATCTGTCCTCGTGGAGCCGCGCCTATTGCGGGGCCGAGCCTATCCCGGCCGATCTGCTGGACGCTTTCGCGCAAAGGTTCGGCGCCTATGGGCTGCAGCGTCAGGCGCTGTTCGGCTGCTATGGCATGGCCGAGATCACGCTGTTTGCCGCCGGCGCGCCCGAACCGCCCAAGCTGCCGCCGCCGCCGCCCGGCTGCGAGGCGGTGCATCCCTGCCGCCTGTCCGACCTGACCGCGCCCCTGCTGCGCATCGTCGATCCCGAGACCCACCAGCCACTGCCCGATGGCGAACAGGGCGAGATCTGGCTGGGCGGCCCGTCGAAGGCGGAAGGCTATGTGAACCTGCCCGACGAGACGGCGGAAAGCTTCTCGGCCCGGATCGCGGGCGAAGACGGGCTGTGGCTGCGCACCGGCGATCTGGGGCTGGTGCAGGACGGGTTTCTGTATGTGACCGGCCGGATCAAGGACATGCTGATCGCCAATGGCCGCAAGATCGGCGCGGCCGAGCTGGAATGGCTGGCCGCCGGCGCCGATCCGGCGCTGAATCCGCTGGCGGCGGCGGCCTTCGCCCCAGACCCGGCGCAGGGCGCCGAGGCGGTTCTGATGATCGAGCTGAAAGCCGGCCATCAGGCGCCGGAGGCCCCGGAACAGACCGTCCGCCAGCGGATCGAGCGGCTGGTGACCGGGGAATGGGGCATCACCCTGCGCGATCTGCATATTCTGCCGCGCGGCCGGCTGGCGCGCACCAGCAGTGGCAAGGTCCGCCGCCAGGTCATCGCCCAGGCCTATCGCCAGGGCGCGATCCCGGGCGGCGCCCTGGCCGAAGCGACCGAGGACTGACCGATGAAACATGACAGCTGGGCCGACAGATCACGCTTTCTCAGCGACCCCGACCAGGTCGAGGCGGTGCTGCGCAACCCCGGCATGGGTTTTGCCCCCGTCGGCGCCTATCTGCAGCAGCTTGAATCGCGCTCGGGCGAATCCTTCCCGCATCTGCGCAAGCTGGCGGGCAGCGCGCTGGTCGGCACCGGAGCGTCGGATCATCTGGAAACCCGCCGCCTGATCGCGCAATTCTTCACCGATCGCGCGATCCAGGACTGGGAGCCGCATTTCAAGGCCTCGGTCGCGCTGGCGCTGGACCGGCTGGAGGCCGCGCCCCGGCCCGATCTGATGGACGATTTCGTCACCCCGCTGTTCCTGTCGGTGATCAGCCGCATGGTCGGGTTCCGCGATGACGGCTCGGGCCAGCTGTTTCCGATGATCGCCATGGTGCAGCGCATCACCGAGCCGATGCTGGCCATGCGCGACCTGCGGGCGCTGGAGGCGGCGATCCAGTATCTCGACCAGACCCTGCCGCCGCTGGATCAGGCGCCGACCGAGGCGCCAGACTGCCTTCTGGCCTATCTGCACCGCCGCGCCGACAGCGCGCCGCCCGGCATCGACCTGCGCTATACCGCCATCGCGCTGACGGTCGCGGCCAATACCGTGGCGCAGACGCTGGGCTTCATGCTGTACGGGCTGTTGATGGACGATGCCTCGGCCTGGGACGAGATCGCCAGCCCCGAAGGCACCGAGCGGCAGTTGCAGCGGCTGCTCAGCCTTTACCCCTCGACGCTGACGCTGGTGCGGGTGGCCACGGAAGAGGTCGAGATCCGCGGCTGCCCCTTTGCCAAAGGCCAGTCGACCGTGGTCGACGTGCCCGAGACCAATGCCCAGCTGCGCGCGCGCAGCGCCGATGGGGCGCGGATGCGCAGCCTGTCCTTCGGGGCGGGCGCGCATAAATGCCCGGGCGAGGCGCTGTCGCGCCGGCTTCTGCCGCTGGCGCTGCCTGCCTTGGCCCGCCGCTTCCCGAAGCTTGCGCTGCACAAGGACCGCGCCCGGTTTCGCGCCACACCGATGGTGCAATTCCCGCAAAGCCTGCCCTGCGAATTGCACGGGATCTCGCATCGCGCGACGGCCCGGCTGGTCGAGATCAAGGATCTGCCCACCGCCCGGCAGATCGTGGCCGACAATGACCGCTTCATGCCGCCGACGATGGAACCGCATCTGCGCGCCTTCGGCGCCTCGACCGGGATCGACATCGCCCCGGCGATCCTGATCGCGCGCAATGCGATGTTCTTCATGTCGGGCGAACGCCATGCCACGGCACGGCGGGCGGTCGCGGCCTGTCTGGGCGGCAACCGGCTGCCGCGCTGGCAGGGGCTGATGGAGGCGCAGGTCGCGCAGGCGCTGGACCGTCTGGCCGCGGCGCCGCGGCCCGATCTGATGCAGGATTATGCCGAGCCGCTGTTCCGCGGCATCACCTCGCCCGTCCTGGGCATCGACCCGACCGACCGGGCGCGGTTCGACGCGCTGGCGCCGATCCTGCAGGACATTCTGGAACCCTGGCTGCCCAAGCGCGAATTGCTGCGCCTGCTTGAGGTCTTTACCGAAGTGCTGGCGCTGATCCGCCTGCCCGGGGAAGCCGACGATCCCAATTCCGTCCTGTCCACGCTGATCGCCGCAGCGCCGGCCGATTTCTCGACCGACGACATCAAGGCGCTGGTGCTGGTTCTGTATGGCGCCAGTTTCAACCTGTCGCATACGCTGGGCAATGTGCTGCACTGGATCCTGATCCAGCCGCGCGAGGAGCAGGCCCGCGCCGCCGATCCGCGCTGGATCGCCGAGAATATGGAGCGGCTGATCTCGCTTTGCGGCTCGCCGAAATACATCTACCGGATGGTGCGCGAACCGGCCGAGATGGGCGGCCTGTCGCTGTCGGCGCGCGACACGACCCGGATGCAGCTTCTGTCGATCAACCGCGGCACCGCCACCGGCCATCTGGCCTTCGGCCATGGGCTGCATCACTGCGTCGGTGCCGGCCTGTCGCGGATGCTGTTGCGCAATGCCGTGCCGGCGCTGTTCCAGCGCTTCCCGGGCCTGGCGCTGAAGCCGCAGGCCCATGCCTATCTGGACATGTCGCAGACCGTGGCGCTGGCCCGCCTGCCCTGTGTCCTGCCCGCCCCTTCGAAACCCAAGGACCTGCAATGACCGAGACCGAAACCCCCGCCGCCTCCGCCGCATCCGCCCCCGACGTTCTGGCCTTTGTCCGCGACCAGCTGGCCGCGCGGCTGAACCTGCCGGTCGACCAGATCGAGCCGGGCTCGGACCTGATCGGGCTGGGGCTGCAATCCATCGACGCGGTGATGATGTGCGGCGAGGTCGAGGACCATTTCAAGGTCGAGCTGGATCCCAGCACGATCTTCGAACATGAAACTGTCGGCAGTTTCGTCGACGAGGTCGTGCGGCGGCTGAACGGCTGATGGCGACCTTCTATCTGGGACTGTCGACCTCGGGGCATGACCCGGCGCTGGCGCTGGTCGATGGCGCGGGAAAGCTGGTCTTCGCCGAAGCCTCCGAGCGGTTTTTGCAGGACAAACGGGCCTGGGGCATCGCACCCGACCATGTGCCGCATCTGGAGCGCGCGCTGGCGGCGGTGGGCTTTGACGCCGGCCGCGACCGGCTGCGTGTGGCCAGCAGCTGGCCCTTGGTGAAGGGCGATCTGCCGGTGCAAGTGTCGAATGCGATGCTGCCCGCGAGTGATGGCCTGTGGCTGCGCAGCCTGCAGGCCCAGGCCCAGGCCAATGCCGGCGCCTCGCTGTTGCGGCTGGGCCTGGCCTCCGAAATGCCCGAGGTGCTGCGCTTTGACCACCATCTCTGCCATGCCGCGGCGGCCTGCTACCAGTCGCCCCTGCAGGATGCCGATTGCCTGGTCGTCGATGGCGAGGGCGAGGTCGGCGCCGTGTCGCTGTTCGATCTGCGCGGACGGGTGCTGAAGCGGCGCTGGCGCAGCTGGGGGCCGGGCAGTCTGGGCACGTTCTATGCCTGGCTGACCATGCTTTGCGGCTTCGACTGGCGGCTGGGCGAGGAATGGAAGGTCATGGGCCTGGCGGCCTATGGGCGGGTGCTGCCCGATCTGCAGGCGGCCTTGCAGACCATGCTGGTCGTCGATCGCGGCCGGCTGCGCTTTGCCGATGCGGCGACCGTGGCCTCGGTGCGCGCCGCGGCCGAACGCCATGCCCGCCCGCCCGAAGCGCCGCTGATGCAGGCCGCCGATCTGGCCGCCACCGGCCAGGCCGCCTATGGCCATTACCTGGACCTGATCCTGCAATCCTGCCGGGCCGAGGATGTGCCGGCGCTGGTCCTGACCGGCGGCTGCGCGCTGAATTCGTCCTATAACGGCACGGTGGCGGGGCGGATGGGCTATGACCAGGTCTTCGTGCCCTCGGCGCCCGCCGATGACGGCAATGCGGTGGGCGCCGCGGTGCTGGCCTTTCTGCGCGACACCGGCGCCGACGCGATCCCCGACAGCGACGGCTCGCCCTATCTGGGCAGCAGCGCCGCGCCGCGGACCCTGGCCAAGCTGCAGCAGGGTCTGGGCGGCTTGAAGGCCACCGATGTGACGGGCCAGGCCGCCGAGGCGGTGGCCGCGCG
Source organism: Xinfangfangia pollutisoli (assembly GCF_020179405.1). Classification (GTDB taxonomy): domain Bacteria; phylum Pseudomonadota; class Alphaproteobacteria; order Rhodobacterales; family Rhodobacteraceae; genus Pseudogemmobacter; species Pseudogemmobacter pollutisoli. The sequence goes on from NZ_JAICBZ010000061.1 coordinate 4,982, forward strand.
GCTGGAGGACGGGCAGATCCTGGGCGTCATGCGCGGCCGGGCCGAATTCGGGCCGCGCGCGCTGGGCAACCGCTCGATCCTGGCCGATCCGCGTCCGGCCGAGATGAAGGACAGGATCAACCGGCTGGTGAAGGGGCGCGAGCCCTATCGCCCCTTCGCCCCGGTCGTGCTGGCCGATGCGGTGGGCGACTGGTTCGACCGCCCGCAGCCCTCGCCCTACATGTCCTTCACCCTGCCCTGGCAAAGCCGCCATCGCGACCGGGTGCCGGCCGTGGTGCATGAGGATGGAACCGGGCGGCTGCAGACGGTCGACCGCGCCACCGCGCCCTGGATGACCGATCTGGTCCAGGCCTTCGACCGCAAGACCGGAACGGGCGTGGTGCTGAACACCAGTTTCAACATCATGGGCAAGCCGATCGTCCATTCGGTCGAGGATGCGCTGGCGATGCTGGTGACCTCGGGCCTGGATGCCGTGCTGATCGAGGATCTGCTGATCGAGAAGTGACGCCGCGCAAGCCCCAAGCGGCGGCACAGGAAGCGGCAGGCCGGGTCCCCGGCCTGCCGCTTCTCTGTTTTCCATCGGCACGGTGCGGGCAGGCCCGCCCCGGCGCTTAGCGCGCCAGGATCCGGCGCAGGACGCGGGCCAGTTCGGCCTCGGGCCGTTCGGCCAGATCGGTGGCGCGCCAGGCGACATGGTGGTCGGGGCGCACCAGAAGGCAGCCGCTGTCGCGGATCTCGGAGATCCGCGCCCATTCGCCGCTGTGATCGACATAGCTTTGCCGCGGCCCGATCACATGGCAGGCCAGCTCGATCCCCAGATCGCCCGCCACCTTCTGCGCCGCCGCAATCCAGGCCTCGCCCCCCAGCCCCGTCAGCAGGGTGAACCGGCCATGGCCGCACAGATCCAGGGTCGAAACCGCGGCCCCGGTGTCGTGGCGATACAGCCAGGCATGCGGCAGGCGCGCGCCGGGCCAGGTGGTGGGCTGGTAATGCAGATCGGCATCCATCTGGAAGGCCGGCTCGATCTGGCCATCCGTCACCACCGCCTCCGAGCGGTAGCGCTGGTTCATCTCGACGCCATGGGCATCGAATTCGTATTTCTTGAAGGCAATCGCCTTGCGGATCGCCTCGCGCTGCGCCTCGGCCTGGGCCGTGCCCTCGCTGCGCGCCGACAGGTTCTTCTGCATCTGCTCGGGGCTGACGCCCTCGGCCATGCCCAAAGCGGCAAAGATCGGTCCGGTCTCGCCGATCGACTGGTTGGCGCGGGTGACGATCTGCTTGGCCACCGGCGCGCGTTCGACGTCATAGCTGTCCAGCAGCGCCTCGCCCGCCTGGCCCTTCAGCACCAGCGCCAGTTTCCAGGCCAGGTTGAACGCATCCTGGATCGAGGTGTTCGAGCCCAGCCCGTTCGATGGCGGATGGCGGTGGATCGCGTCGCCCATGCAGAACACCCTGCCATTGGCGGTGCGGGTGGCGTAATAGTTGTTCACGGTCCAGGTATTGGCCGACAGAAGCTCGATCTCCAGCGTCGGGTCGCCGATCAGCTGGCGCGCGACGCTGGTTGCGAATTCCGGCGTGACCTCGGGCTCGGGCTGGGTGATGTCATAGCCCCAGACAATCAGCCATTCATTCCAGGGCCGGACCATGCGCACCAGCCCCATGCCGATCCCGCCCACATCGGCGCCGGGCTGCATGACCCAGTACAGGACCGAGGGCCGATGGGCGACGTATTTCGACAGATCGGCCCGGAACAGGATGTTCATCGACCCGCCCACGCCCATCTTGCCTTCAAACGGCAGGCCGGCATGTTCGGCGACCAGCGATTTGCCGCCATCCGCCCCGATCAGATATTTCGACCGGATCACCAGATCCTTGCCGGTCAGCCGGTCGCGGCAGGTGGTGGTGACGCCGGTCGCATCCTGCACATGGCCAAGATATTCCGTCGACATCCTACCTTGCGTGCCCCGCGCGCAGGCGGTCTTGTACAGAAGCGGCTCCATGAAGGTCTGCGGCAGGTCGTTCATCTGCGTGGGCGAGGACATTTCATGTTCCGCCTTCGACAGCGGATGGTTGCCCCAGGCCTTCATCCGGCCGATTTCCTCGCCCGCCAGGCTTTCGCAGAAGATGTTCTCGCCCATCAGATCCTGATGGGTGGCGAACATATAGGCCTCATCCTCGACCTCGCGGCCCAGATCGCGCAGCACCTCCATCGTGCGCTGGTTGGTGATATGCGCGCGCGGCGTATTGGCCAGCCAGCGATAGCGGTTCACCGCGATATTGCTGATGCCGTAGCTGGACAAAAGCGCCGCTGTGGCCGAGCCCGCAGGCCCGGTTCCGATGATCAGCACATCGGTGGTGATGTCGGCCATGTGTTCCTCCCGAAGAAATGGCGGCGGGTCTCCCGGCCCGCGGATCGTGATGTCAGAATGCCGGATCAGACGCCGGGCGCGGCGCCTTCCCAGGCGGCCTGCAACAGGCCGCGGATGCCGTCGCGGGTGACGGGGCGCGGGTTCCAATAGGGATTGGCGGCGGCCAGATCGGCGGCGCGGTCCAGATCGGCTTCCTTCAGCCCCAGATCGCTGAGCGCCAGGGGCGCGCCCGCATCCTTGGCGAAATGCCACAGGCCCAGGCCCGGATTTCCATGGCCGAACAGCTGGGTCACCGGGGCCAGCAGGTCGGGCACCGCTTCGGCGTTATAGGCGATGGCATGCGGCAGGATCACCGCATGGGTTTCGGCATGCGGCAGGTCGAAACTGCCGCCCAGCGTGTGGCACAGCTTGTGGTGCAGCGCCATGCCGACCTGCCCCAGAACCGTGCCGCACAGCCAGGCACCATACAGCGTCTCGCCGCGCCCCGCCGCATCGCCGGGCGCCGCCATCACCTTGGGCAGGCTGTCGCGGAAGGCGCGCAGGCCTTCCACCGCCATCAGCGACGACAGGGGCGAGCGGTCGCGGGCATAAAGCCCCTCGGCCGCATGGGCCATGGCGTTCAGCGCCGAAGTCACGGTCATCGCGACCGGCAGCGTCGCCACCAGCTCGGCATCATAGAGGATCACCTCGGGCTGCACCTTGGGGCTGGTCAGCGTGGTCTTCACCCCGCCTTCGGTCTGGCCCAGGATCCCCGTCGCCTCGGACCCGGCATAGGTGGTGGGCACCACGATCTGCGGCAGATCGGTGCGCAGCGCGATGGCCTTGCCCAGGCCCGTGGTCGACCCGCCGCCGACCGAGATCAGCACATCGGCCCGCAATTCCTGCGCCAGCGCCGTGGCCTGTTCCGACACATCGACCGGCGTATGCATCGCCGCACCGGTGAAGCGGCCCACGGCGCGCGGGCCCAGGTAGGCTGCGAATTCATCGGCCATCGCGGCCTGATGCGGCGTGGTCAGGATCAGCGCGCGCGACGCCCCCAGCGCCTCGGCCTCTTCGGCCACGGATGCGCGAATCCCGGCGCCGAAGCGCACGCGAACGGCCGCGCTGCGCGCGGTGAATTCCTCGCGGAAAAAGGACATCGGCTCCTCCCCTCGGCCTCTTGCAGAAGAAAACCTAGACCGGCCTGACAGAAATATTGATCGGATGATGCGGATATAATATCGCATTGTGTTATGAAACTGGACAGCGAACATCTGGAGATTCTGGCGGTCATCGTCGAAAAGGGCGGGCTGACCGAAGGGGCGGACGTGCTGGGCAAGTCGCAGCCCTCGGTCTCGCGCTCGATGGCGCTGCTGGAGGAACGCATCGGCCTGCCCCTGTTCGAGCCGGGCCGGCGGCCGCTGCGCCCCACCGAGCTGGGCGCCAGCCTGGCCCGGCTGGGCGCAAAGATCCGCAGCGCCAACCAGGAGGCCAGCCTTCTGGTGCAGCGCTTTCGCCAGGGGCTGGCGGGGCGGCTGCGGGTGGGCGGATCGCCCATCTTCATGGATGGGGTGGTGGCCACGATGGTGGCCGAGTTCCAGGGCCGCCACAGCGATGTGCAGATCGACCAGTCCTATGGCTATCTGGACCAGCTGGAGACCGGGCTCAGGAATGGCGGCCTTGATGTGGCGATCCTGCCGCTGCATCCGGCGCAGGTGCCCCTGGACATGGAATTCACCCCGCTTCTGCCGGGCAACAACGTCATCGCCTGCCGGGCCGGCCATCCGCTGACCCGGCGCAAGGCGATCACGCTGGCCGATATCGAGCCCTATGCCTGGATCGCGCCCCCGGCGAACAGCCCGCTGTATCGCGATCTGCAGCGGGCGCTGAAATCCATCGGGCAAGAGGAGTTCCGGGTGAATTTCTCGGGCGGCACGCTGGCCTCGATGCAATCGGTTCTGGCCGGGTCGGATGCGCTGACCGTGCTGCCCTATTCGGTGGTCTTCCTGTCGCGCCGCACCGTGCCGCTTGAGGTGCTGCCGCTGAAGATCGACCATCCCGACCGGCAGCTGGGCTTCCTGACCGTGACCGACCGGCAGGGTCCGCCGGCGGTCCGGCAGTTCACCGGCTTTCTGGCGGCCGAGTTCCAGCGCCTGCAGGCCCGGATCGAGCATGAGCAGAAGCTGACCCTGCGCCGGGGCTGATCGGCTTACTTCAGCGCCACATAGGTTGCGGCATCGAGCGTGGCGATCCGCACCGCGACCGGCAGCCCGGTCGCGGCGGCGATCCGGTCGCGCAGCCGCGCCGCCATGGTCTCGATCACCGCGCGGGTGCGGTCGGGCTTGGGCAAGAGATGCAGCTCGGCATTGATCGCCGGCTGGTCGGCCAGCGCCAGAACCGGGATCACCGCCAGCTGGCAGGCCGCCTCGTCCACCCCGAACCCCGCGCACAGAAGCGCGCGCAGGTCCGGCAGCTGGGCGGCCAGCGGTGCCTGCACCGCCGGATACTGCGCCTCGTCCACGAAAAGCTTGAGATTCGGCATCTTGGCCTCAGGCCGGAACCAGCACGAAATCGAAGGGCGAGCGCCAGATCGTCTCGCCGCCCTCGACCCGCTCATAGGGGGCAACCAGCGTGTCCTTGACGCCGAAGACCGCGTCGGATGTCAGGTATTCGTCGCCGCCCACGAAGGTATGAGTGACCAGCTTCTGCATCCCCGGCGCGGTGACCAGGTAATGCATATGCGCCGGGCGATAGGGATGGCGGCCCAGATGGCCCAGCATCTGCCCGACCGGCCCGTCATCGGGGATCGGATAGCTGACCGGCCGGATGCCGCGGAAGCTGTAGCGCCCGTCCGGCCCGGTGATGAACCGGCCGCGATTGTTCCATTTCGGCTGGATGCCGGGCTGCTGCACGTCATAGAAGCCGTCGGCATTGTCGGACCAGACATCGACCGTGGCGCCCGCAACCGGATTGCCGTCCAGATCCAGCACCCGGCCCTCGAACAGGCAGCTTTCGCCCTTGCCGTCCAGACTGATATTGTCGCCCATCGCCCGGATCGGCGCATCGTCCACATGGAACGGGCCGAAGACCGTGTTCTCGGTGGCACCTTTCGGGCGGCGGTTGTTGATTGCGTCAACCAGCATCGACATGCCCAGCGTGTCCGACAGCAGGATGAATTCCTGCCGCTCGCCCGAGCAGATCTGGCCGGTGCGGGTCAGAAAGCCGATGCCATATTCCCATTCCGCCTGGGTCAGCTGGCATTCCTTGGCGAAGGCATGCAGATGCTTGACCAGGCAGGCCATCACCTCGGCCAGGCGGGGATCGGTGTCGGGGCCCATCCGGCCATTGACCGTGGCGGTCGCGTTTTCCTCGGTGAAATAGCTCATGATCGTTTCTCCTCGACGGATCATTCGGGCGTGGCGCGGGCCGGCGCCCGATGCCCCAGGGGCAAGGGGTCAAAGCCGGTCCGCTGGATGAAGCTTCCCCACAGGCCGCGGCGGGCGAACAGCATGATCGCGATGCCGATCAGGCCCAGCAGGATCAGGTAAAGCGTGCCGTAATCGGCCAGGGCGCGTTCCAGCCCGTAAAAGACCAGCACGCCGATGATCGGGCCGGGCAGCGTGCCGATGCCGCCGATGACCACGATGAAGATGACGAAGGCGGTCCAGTCCAGCAGCGAGAAGGCGGCATCGGGCGAGATGCGGCCGATCTGGATGAACAGCAGCCCGCCGCAGATCCCAGTGACGAAGGCGGTCAGCAGGAAGACCAGCGCCTTCAGCCGGGTCGGGTCCACCCCCACCGCGCGCGCCGCGACCGGATTGTCGCGCACCGCCTGCAGCCCCAGCCCCAGGCGCGAGCGCAGGAAGATCCAGGATGCCGCCAGCACCGCCAGAACCAGCGCCAGCGCCAGCCAATAGGTCAGCATGTCGACCGCCGCCGCCTTGGACCCGCCGAACAGGTCGCGCAGGATCTGGATCACCGCCATCTCCTGCACCGCCTCTTTCGGCAGGGCCGTGCCGGTGCCGCCGCCCAGCGCCTTCCACTGGCTGAAGGACAGCCGGGCAATATCGGCCACCGCCCAGGTGCCGATGGCGAAATAGGCGCCATGCAGGCGAAAGGCGAAGAAGGCCACCGGCACCGACAGCGCCATGGCCACCAGCCCTCCGACCAGCATGCCCAGGATCGGGTTCAGCCCCAGAAGGATGACGCAGGCGAACATCGCATAGGCGCCGATGCCGACAAAGGCCTGCTGCCCGACCGAGACAAGGCCGGCAAAGCCCGCCAGAAGGTTCCAGTTCAGCGCCAGGACCAGAAGGCACAGCACGGTGAACAGATCCTGCACCAGCGCGCGCGAGCCCAGGATGGGCACCAGCGCAAGCGCCAGGGCAAAGGCCAGGAAAATCAGGAAGATACGCATGCCTCGCCCCCTTAGTCCAGCGCCCGGGGGAACAGACCCCGCGGCCGCAGCAGCAAGACCAGCACAAAGGCGATATGCCCCGCCAGGATCTGCCATTCCGGGTTCAGCGCCGCGCCGAAGGCCTGCGCGACCCCGATCACCAACCCGCCCGCCAGGGTGCCCCACAGGCTGCCCAATCCGCCGATGATCACCGCCTCGAAGGCGTAAAGCAGCCGCGCCGGGCCGATCGAGGGGTCGAAATTCGCCCGCGCGCCCAGATACAGCGCCGCAATCGTGGCCACGACCAGCGCGATGCCGGTGGCCACCGCAAAGATCCGCTGCGGGCGGATGCCCATCAGCTGCGCCGTCACCGGATCATCGGACGTGGCCCGGAAGGCCCGGCCAAGGGCTGTGCGATAGAACAGCCAGTTCAGCGCCAGGATCACCAGGATCGCCGAGCCGAAGGTCAGAAGCGGCATGGTGCCGATCGTCACCGGGCCCAGCGGCACCGAGGCCGCCTCGACCGGGCCGAGGGGCAGCTTGCGGCTGTCGGCGCTGAAGGCGGTCAGCAAGCCATTCTGGATCACCACCGACAGGCCGAAGGTCACCAGAAGCGGCGGCAGGATGTCCTCGCCCAGAACCCGATTCAGCAGCCCCGCCTGCAGCGCCATGCCCAGCGCGAACATCACCGGCAGCGCCAGAAGTGCTGCCAGGAACGGGTTCAGCCCCGTCGCGGTGCCAATCCCCAGGATCAGATAGGCGCCCAGCACGATCAGATCGCCATGCGCCAGGTTGACCAGCCGCATGATGCCGAAGACCAGGCTCAACCCGGCCGCGAACAGCGCGTAAAGCCCGCCCAGAAGCAGCCCCTGCACCAATGTATCCAGCCAGATCATCCGTGGCTCACTCCGAAATAGGCGTCATGGATGGCCTCGCGCGACAGATCCTGCGGGCGGCCCGACAGGCGGATCCGGCCCTCCATCATGCAATGCACCTGATCGGCCATCTTCAGCGCCTGGCCGATATCCTGCTCGACCACCAGAAGCGCCGTGCCGCTGTCGCGGATCATCGGGAAGGCGGCGTAGATTTCGCGGATCACCACCGGGGCAAGGCCCAGGCTCAGCTCGTCACACAAAAGGACCGAGGGGTTGGACATCAGCGCCCGGCCAATGGCGACCATCTGCTGCTGCCCGCCCGACAACGCGGTGCCCGGATGGGCGCGGCGCTCTTTCAGCACCGGGAACAGCGCGAAGATCCGCTCCAGATCCCAAAAGCCGCTGCCGCGGCGGGCATGGGCGCCGATCTTCAGGTTTTCCTCGACCGTCAGGCTGGGAAACAGCCGCCGCCCCTCGGGCACCATGGCGATGCCCGCGCGCAGGATATCGGGCGCCGGCCGGCCCGAGATCGGCGCCCCCGCCAGGGTGATCGTGCCGCCGCTGACCCGGGCGATGCCGGTGATCGCGCGCATCAACGTGGTCTTGCCCGCGCCATTGGCGCCGATGATCGCCAGAACCTCGCCCGGCTCCAGCGCCAGATCGACGCCGAACAGCGCCTGGAAATCGCCGTAATGGGCCGTCAGCCCCGACACTTGCAACAGCGCGCTCATGCCTCGATCCCCAGATAGATCTCGCGCACTTCCGGCGCCGCCATGACCTGATCGGGCGCGCCGATCATCAGCATGCGGCCGAAATTCAGCACCATCAGCCGCGTCACCACCGAGGTCAGCGCATGCAGCACATGTTCGATCCACAGGATCGCCGTACCCTCGGCATGGATGCTGCGGATCGTGGCGACCAGTTCGACGCATTCGCCATCGGTCAGGCCGCCGGCGATTTCGTCCAGCAGGATCACCCGCGGCCGTGTCGCCATGGCGCGCGCCAGTTCCAGCCGCTTGCGGTTCAGCAAAGGCAGCGCGCCCGCGGGCCGGTCGGCCAGGGACGCAAGGCCGGTGCGGTCCAGAATGCCCATGCAATGGGCCGGCGCCTCGGCCGCCGAAAGCCGCCCGCCGAACCGCGCCGCGACCAGCAGGTTTTCATAGACCGACAGATGGCCGAAGGGCTGCGGGATCTGGAACGACCGCCCCAGCCCCGAGGCGCAGCGCTGCATCGGGCTTTCGCCGGTCACGTCGCGGCCGTCCAGCAGCACCTGCCCGGCATCGGGGCGCAGATTGCCGGTGATCAGGTTGAACAGCGTCGATTTGCCGGCGCCGTTCGGGCCGATGATGCCCAGAGCCTCGCCCTTCTCCAGCGCGAAGCTGACCTCATCGGTCACTTTCAGCGCGCCAAAGCTTTTCGACACGCCCTGCAAGGACAGGATCGCCATGGATGCCCCCCCGGGCCCGCCCTCCCCGGCCGGCCCCTTCTGCCACGATCCTAGAACCTGGCTGCGGTGAAGTTGATCGGATGGATGCGAGACAATATCGCAATCTGGTATGTAGCGCCGCCCGCGCGCACGCGCGCCCCGCGCCCCCGCCTTAGCGGAAGACGTCGCTGAATTCGGATTCGGCCAGCGTCAGGCTGGCCTGGCCATCCGGCGCCTCGCGCAGCCGGTGCCAGCGCCGGTCAAGATAGATCAGCGAATCAAGTTCCGGCGCGCCGGGCGGCAGCGCCGTTTCGCCTTCCAGCAATTCGGCCACCACGACCGTCGCCCCCTCGACCGGCAGCGATCCGGTGATGCGGCCGCGGAACCAGGTGGCGACGCTGCTGTAGCGCGGCTCTCCGGTCGGAAGCCGGCTCCAGGCGATCTTCGGCCCGAAGCGGTCGGCGCCGGGCGTGGCGCCCAGAAGCGCCAGATCCAGGTCGGAGAAGCGCAGAAGATGGATGACGACGCTGCCCGCTGCCAGCACCGCCGCGGTCGAGCCCGAGCGCGCCGACAGCGAAAACGCCACCGCAGGCGGCGCGGCGCTGACCGAGATCAGCGACGAGACGGTCATCGCCACGGGCTGGCCGCCCGGATCGGCGGTGATCACCGCCACCCCGGCCGGATGAAGGCGGAAGGCGTCGCGGAAGGCATGGGACAGGTCGGTCATCTTGGTCTCCGGCATCCCGGGGGCAGCGACCCGCCCCCGGGGCATTGCAGCTTATTTCTTCTCGATCAGGTCGTAGAACTGCCAGGTCCGGTCGGACCACATCCCGCCCAGTTCGCGCCCCGCCGAGGTGACGATCGAGGGCGCGATGGTGAAATGGTTCGCAGCAACCATCATGTCACGGAAGGTGCGCTGGATCACGCCCGCCCGCAACCCCGCCCCGCCCGACGCGCGATAGGCAAAGTTGCAGACATCGACGCCGACCTCGTGGATCTGCGACTTGGCCAGATGCACCAGGCTGATCTGCCGGGTCGTCATCTGCTGGCCGGCCTCGGCCAGATGCTCGATCTCGCCCCAGACTTCCATCACGAAGGCGCGGGCGGCGCGATAGCTGGCTTCGGCGCGGCCATAGTCGTTCCAGAACTTCTCGCTTTCGCCCAGCATCCCGGCGCGGCCCGATTTGCTGCGCGCGAACCCCGCGATCTCGTCCAGCATGCGCCGGCCCGCGCCCATCGCCCAGCCGGTATGGCCGATGGCGGCCAGCCCGACGATGCCCAGGCTGAACAGCTCTTTCAGGCGTTGCGGCGGGGCGGTCAGGATCGGGAAGACCATATCCTCGGCCACGAAGACATTCTCGGCCGCATAGTCGATGGATCCGGTGCCCTTCAGCCCCAGCACGTCCCAGTTGCCCAGTTGCTTGTGGTCGGGGATCGGCGCATGGGCGCACATGACGATGACATTGCCGGCCTCGTCCTTGGCGGGCTTGCCAGTGCCGTCATCGATGAAACAGGCCGAATGCGACCAGGTCGCGTGCGAGAAGCCCGAGCCATAGCTCCATTTGCCCGACAGCGTATAGCCGCCATCGACCTTCTTCAGCATGCCCAGAGGCGCGCCCTGCCCCGAGAAGCGGTTCTCGGTGCCCGGCGCGAACAGGCGCGACACCGCGCTGTCGGGCAGGAAGGCCGCCGACATGGCGCCGATGCAGCAATGCACCATCGACACCCAGCCGGCCGAGCCCGACCACCAGGTCACCGCTTCCAGCACCTGCAGCACTTCGGTCGGGCGCATCTGCGCGCCGCCCAGCTCTTCGGTCGCCAGAAGATGCGACACGCGCAAGGGGCGCAGCAGCTCGAAACTGTCCTGCGTCAGCTCGCCCGCCGCCTCGTCGGCGGGGGCGTTGGCTTCCAGCTTGGGGCCGATCTCGGCGATCTGCTTCAGCAGGGCGCGGTAATCGACCGTCTTGCCCCAATAGCCATGGTTCATGGGCTTGTTCATCTTGCTCCTCCTCAGGATCGGATCAGGCGGCGAGGAAATCGCCGATGGTTTTCAGCGTCTCGGGGCGTTCCTGCGGCACAAGATGGCCGGTGCCGGGCACGGACAGGAATTGCGCATTGGGCAGGTTTTCCAGCCAGATCGGCGCCTGGCTGGCGGGCAGAAGCCGGTCTTCGCTGCCCCAGACCAGCAGCACCGGATTGGTGATGCGCTGCATGAAGCGCTTCAGGTTCGGGTGGCCCATGCCGTAGGTCGCGCACAGCCGCCCGACCATGTCGCCTTCGCGCGCGCGGTCGGCGCCGAACTGTTCGGCAAAGGCCGGGTCCGAGCCATCGGGGAAGTATTTCAGCGCGACCGACACGTCATGCGTCATGTAGCCGGGGAAATCCTGCGGGGCGATGCCGCCCAGGGCCGTGGCCGGATGGGCCGGGTCGTTCAGGCCGGCGGGCGCGATCAGCACCACTTTGTCGAACTTCTCGCGCGCCAGCGCGGCCAGTTCGGTGGCCATCCAGCCGCCCATGGAAAAGCCGATCAGATGCGGCTTTTCGTCCAGATCCAGCGCGTCGAGCAGGTTCAGGTAATGCAGCAGCATGTCGGTCAGATCGGCGACATGCGGCGCGGGGCCGGAAAAGCCCATGCCGGGATGGCTGGGCAGCAGCACGCGGAAGCGGTCGGCCAGGCCTTCGGCAAAGTCGAAACCTTCCAGCGTGGCGGCGCCATGCAGGAACAAGACCGGCTTGCCCTGGCCGATGGCCTTCACCACCGTCTGCACGCCGCCGATGTCAAAGGTCAGCGTCTCGAAGTCTACGGTCATAAGCGGGTCCTCCTCAGGAAAGGTCGGGCTGGATCAGCACCTTGCATTGGGTGGTGCGGCGGCGCAGGCTTTCGAAGACCTGCGGCACCGGCGACAGGCCGATCCGGTCGGTGATCAGATGCTGCGGGATGCCGCTGGACAGCGCGTCCAGCGCCACGCCGAATTCGTTCTTCTGGTGGAAGAAGACGGTGAACAGCAGGTCGATCTCTTTCGACAGCGCCACGAACGGGTCCCAGTCATCGCCGCCGATGCACAGGCCGACGCCGATCACCTTGCCCTGCAGCCGCACCGCCTGCGAGGCGGCCTGCAGCAGCCCGCGCTTGCCCACGCATTCGAAGACGATATCGGGCGGCCCGCCGCACAGATCGGCCAGGTTCTCGGCCAGACGCTCGCCCGACAGGGCGAAATCGGTGGCGCCCAGCGCAAGGGCGCGGTCGCGCTGATGGGTGTGGATATCGGCCATGACCACATGGCTTGCCCCCATCCGCCGCGCCCAGAAGGCGACCAGAAGCCCGATCGGCCCGGCGCCCAGGATCGCCACCCGGTCGCCCGGCGTCATGCCGGACCGCACGATGCAATGCAGCGCCACCGACAGCGGCTCGGCCAGGGCGGCATCGGCCAGGGCCACGCTGTCGGGCAGACGGGCGCATTGGCGGGCGGCGACGGTCACATGCTCGGCATAGCCGCCACCGATCAGTTGCATCTGCGGGCAGCGGGCCGGATCTCCGGCCTGGCAGCGGTCGCAGCGGCCGCAGCCGCGCATCGGCACCACGGCCACCCGGTCGCCCAGTGCCAGGCCCGTGACCTCGGCGCCGAGCGCCACCACCTCGCCCGAGATTTCATGGCCCAGAACGAAGCCCGCGCCGATGCCGAAGGGTTTCGGGTCCTCGGTGATGTGCAGGTCGCTGCCGCAGATGCCGCAACCGGCCACGCGCAGCACCACCTCATCGGCGGCCGGCGCCGGGTCGGGCAGATCGGCCATCCGCAGAGGCTGGCCCACGGCGTCGAAAATCAGCGCCTTCATGGCTTCTCCTCCGTCTTCAGGATCAGATGGCGGCGGATCGGGAACCAGGGCGCATCCCAGCGCCGCGAGACCAGGCCCCAGATCCCGGTCCGGGCATACAGCGCGACCAGAACCGTCATCACGCCCAGCACCACGAAATAGCTGGCCCCATAGGCGCCGAACCAGCGGTCGGCGACGAAATAGATCGCCGTGCCGATCAGCACCCCCTCGATCGAGGCGATGCCGCCCACCATCACGATGAAGATCGCCAGGTTCGACCACATCGGATCGAAGGCCGAGGCCGGGTTGATGCGCAGCTGGGCCATGAAATAGACCGATCCCGCCAGGCCGCAGCCCACCGCCGCCGCCACATAGATCATGAAGCGCAGCCGCTTGACGTTGACGCCCTGGCTGGCCGCCGCGACCGGGTTGTCGCGCATCGCGATCAGCGCCAGCCCATAGCGCGAGCGCAGGAACCAGTAGCTGCCGCCGATGGTCAGAAGGATCATCACGGCACACAGAAGCGACATGGCGATGTTGCGCTGAAAGGCCGAGTAATCCTTCATCACCGTCAACGACATGCCCGCCCCGGCATTGACCCAGCCAAGGTTGGTCGAGACAAGCCGGAACACCTCGGCCACGACCCAGGTGCCGATGGCGAAATAGGGCCCGTCCAGCCGGTGCAGCAGGAAATAGCAGGGCACGGCCAGAACGGCGGGCACCACCAGCGACAGGGCAATCGCCAGGAAAGGGTTGACGCCGAAGGTCTGCGCCAGAACGAACATCGCGTAGCCCGCCGCACCCATGAAGGCCTGTTGGCCCACCGAGACGAGGCCCGCATAGCCCGCCAGCATGTTCCACATCTGCGCGACGGCGATATAGCAGCACAATTCCAGCACCATGCGGATCGTGCCGGTCTTGGCCCACCAGGGCATCAGCGCCAGCGCCAGGATGGCAATCGCAAACAGCGTCAGCGCGATGCGGCCCGAGGTCGTCTGCCGGCGCACCGTGACGGCGGGCGCGGCAGACGCGGGCGAGATTGGGATCGAGGTCATGGCTCAGCCCTTTCCGAACAGGCCCTGCGGGCGCGTGGCCAGCACGAGAAGGAAGACAAGATGCCCGGCCAGCACGCCGAAGCCCGGATCGATGCGGAAGCCGATGGCCTGGCTGATGCCCAGCACCATGGACCCGATGAAGGCCCCCCAGACCGATCCCATGCCGCCGATGATCACCGCCTCGAAGGCGTAGATCAGCTGCGCCCCGCCATCGGCCGGCGCCACGGTTGACCGCAGCGACTGGAACACCGCGGCAAAGCCCAGGATGCCCACGGCAATCGCGGTGGCCGCGGCATAGACGCGGCGCGGATTGATCCCGGTCATCGAGGCCGCCTCGACATCGGCCGCCGCGGCCCGCAGCGCCCGGCCGAAGCGGGACCGCTTCAGCATCAGGTCCAGCGCGAAAGTCAGGCCGATGGCAAAGGCCAGGACGATCACCGGCAGAAGGCCGATATAGATGCCGCCGATCTGGATCGACTTGCTTTCGATCCCGCCGCCCGGCAGCGACCGGCTGTTGGCCGACCAGATCTGCAGCATCAGGTTCTGCAGCGCCAGCGACAGCCCGAAGGTCGCGATCAGCGAGGGCAGCGGGTCATCGCCCACCACCCGGTTGAGGATCGCCTTCTGCAGCAGCCAGCCCAGGATCACCGCCAGGGGCACCAGCGCCACCATCACCGTCACCGGCCCGAAGCCGAAGGACGAGGCCAGCGAGATGCCGATCAGTGACAGAAGGATCACCAGATCGCCATGGCTGACATTGACGATCCGCATCACCCCGAACATCAGCGCCATGCCCAGCGCATATTGCGCATACATGCCGCCCAGCAGGACGCCCTGCACCAGCGCGTCAAACCACTGCATGAGAGCCTCCGAAATAGGCAGCGCCGATCTGGTCGCGGGTCACTTCGGCCGACCGCCCGCTTAGGGTGACCCGGCCTTCCAGCATGCAATACAGCCGGTCCGAGGCGGATTGCGCGAGGCCGACATCCTGTTCGACCAGCATCACCGCCGTGCCCTGGGCCCGAATCTCGGGCAGGGCGGCATAGATTTCGCGGATCACCTTGGGCGCCAGGCCCAGGCTGATCTCGTCGCACAGAAGGACCGAGGGCTGGCACAGCAGCGCGCGGCCGATGGCCACCATCTGCTGCTGCCCGCCCGACAGGCTTTCCACCGGCGTGCGGGCCTTGTCCTTCAGGATCGGGAACAGCGCCTGCAGCCGCGCCAGCGACCAGCCGCCCTTGCGGCCCATCCGCTGGGCCTGGTCCACCGCCACGCGCAGATTGTCCTCGACCGACATGCCGGTGAACAGCCGGCGGCCTTCGGGCACGATCGAGATCCCCATCTGCACCATCCGGTCGGTCGCCATGCCGCCGATGGGCTGGCCTTTCAGCCGCACCATGTCGGGCGCCACGCGCAACAGCCCCATCACCGCGCGCAGGAAGGTGGATTTCCCCGCGCCATTGGCGCCGATCAGCGCCACCGCCTCGCCTTCGGCCAGGTCGATATCGACACCATACAGCGCCTGAAAATCCCCATAGCGGGCGATCAGCCCATGGGTGGACAGCACCGCCGTCATGCCTCGATCCCCATATAGACGCGTTTCACATCCGGGTCGGCGATCACCGCCTCGGGCGCGCCCTCGGCGATCTTCTCGCCGAAATTCAGCACCAGCAGCCGGTCGGCCACCGCCAGAAGCGCGTGCAGCACATGCTCGATCCAGACGATGGTGACGCCGCGGTCGCGGATGCGCCGGACCAGCGCCACCAGTTGTTTCGATTCCTCATCGGTCAGCCCGCCCGCGATCTCGTCCAGAAGCAGCAGCTTCGGGTCCGAGGCCAGCGCGCGCGCCAGTTCCAGCCGCTTGCGGTCCAGAAGTGTCAGCTTGCCCGCCTGCACATTGGCCCGCGGCGCCAGTTCGCAATCGGCCAGAACCTGGGCGCAGAAGGCATAGCTGTCCTTCTCGGACTTGCCGCCCCCGAAGGCCGAGGCGACAAGCAGGTTTTCAAAGGTGGTCATCCCCGAATAGGGCCGCGGAATCTGATAGGTCCGCCCGATCCCCATCTGACAGCGCCGGAACGGCGGCTCGGCGCCCAGCAGGCGGTCGCCCAGGCGGATTTCTCCGCCCGAGGCCTTCAGATCGCCGCTGATCATGTTGAACAGCGTGGTCTTGCCCGCGCCATTGGGGCCCAGAATGCCCAGGACTTCGCCCTGCCGCACCTCGAAGCTGACATCGTGCAACACGCGCACCGCGCCAAAGCTTTTCGACACGCCTCGCGCCTGCAGCAGGATGGCCTGATCCACGCCCCGCCCCCCGTTCTGATTGGTGCTGCCCTGCATGATCACCAGGCGAGCGGGACGATCTTCTGTTCCGGCTCGAACAGCTGGTTCACGCTGTTGTCGACGATCTTCAGGTCATAGGGCCATTTCTCGCCCTTGACCCATTGGCCGCCGAAGATCGGCATGGTGCAGATGTTCTTGTGCGGGGTGCCGGCGAATTTCACCGGGCCGCAGACCGTGGTCATGTCGGTCGCCGCCATCGCCTCGCGGTTGGCCTCGCGGTCCAGGGGATCGGTCGAGCGTTTCAGGATGTCGATCGCCACTTCCATCAGCGCATGGGAATAGCCGAGCGGCTGGGTCCATTGCCGCTTCTGATCGGCCTCCCACTGGTCGGCCAGCGCGCGGCTGTCCTGACCCGTCAGGGTCGATGGGAAGGGGAAGGCGGGCGTCCACCAGACTTCGGACGACATGCCATTGCCCAAGGGCCCCATCGCCTCGACCCCGCCGGGGAACAGAAGGGCGGCCGCAACCGTCACCGCCTTGGGCTTGAAGCCCTGCTGGTTGCATTGGGTGACGAAGGTCTTCAGATCGTCCGGATAGGTGATGCCGCCGATGATATCGACGCCGGCATTCTTGAATTCAGCGATCTGGGCCGAGAAATCATTGGTGCGCGGCTGGAAATAGCCCGGGATGGTGACGTCGTAGCCCGCGGCCTTGGTCGGCACCGGCAGGCCATAGTCATTGTTGCCCCAGGTCTCGCCGTCGATGTTCTGCGGGAACAGCATGCCGACCTTCTTGTTGGTCTCAAGCCCGTTCCAGAGGCCCACGAACGTGTTCAGCGCCTCGTCCAGGCCCCAGAAGAAGTGGTAGGTCCAGTTAAACTCGCCGCCGCCGCGCGGCATGATCACCGCCTGCCAGGGCGCCCCGGACGAGATGCAGGGCGCTTCATACAGTTCGGACTGTTCCATCACCGGCAGGATCGTGTCGGTGGTCGAGGCGGGCGCCATCAGATGCACCTCCTCGTTCAGGATCAGGTCGCCCGCCAGTTCCGCCGCCTTGTTGGGGTTCGACTGGGTGTCGCGTTCCAGGATCTCGATGGCATAGGTGTCGCCATTGGCGCTGGTCAGCGTGCCGCCCAGATGCTCGCGGATCTTCTGCACCGTATAGCCGTCGGTTTCGCCGAACAGACCAAGGGGGCCGGTGGCGGGCGTCAGATAGCCCAGCTTGATCGTGCCCGCGGTTTGCGCGCGCAGATAGGTGGGCAGCGCCAGCGTGCTGGCCGCAACCCCCGCCCCCATGCCGCGCAAGACGGCGCGGCGGCTGATGCCGGATTTCACCAGCCGGTTGTAATAGGTCATCGGTTGTCCTCCCTCATGTCGGTTGATCCGGCCCTGCCCTCCCCGGCAGGGTCCGGCCGTCAGGTCTTGTCGCGTCTAGGTCATGCGGATCAGCGAGCCGCCGTCGATCACCACCAGCGAGCCGGTCATGTAGCTGCCCGCGGGCGAGGCCAGCAGCAGCGCCAGGCCCTTGATGTCCTCGACATCGCCGATCCGGCCGATCAGCGACTGGCTTTCAAAGGCGGCGCGGTCTTCCTTGATGCGCAGCCGTCCACCGGCGATGTTGGTGATGAAGGGCCCGGGCAGGATCGCGTTCACCCGGATGCCATAGGCGCCCAGTTCCATCGCCATGTGCCGCACGAAATGGTTCACCGCCGCCTTGGCGGGCATGTAGCTGGTGCCGACGATGCTTTCGTTGATCTCGGACGCGATGGACGAGGTGACGATGATCTGCCCGCCGCCCGCGGGCTTCATGTGCCGCACCGCGTTCTTGACCGTGGTATAGACCGAGGTCAGGTTGATCTCGATCCCGCGGTCCCATTGATCATCCGGGATATTCTCGATCGCGCCATCGGGGTTGCGCGTGCCCACGGGCGTCATGAAGCCCGGGCCCGGGTCGATCCCGGCATTGGCAAAGACCGTGTCGATGCGGCCATGGCGCGCGGCCACCGCGTCGAAGGCGGCGGCCATGGCGGCGCGGTCGCCCACATCCACCACCTGACCCCAGCAATCGCCGCCGATCTCGGCCACGGTGCGGTCCAGCCCGGCGGGGTCGATGTCGAAGATGCAGACCTTCGCGCCGCCCTCGGCCATGATCTCGGCATAGGCGCGGCCAATGCCGCTGGCCCCGCCGGTGACGATCACGGACTTGCCGCGGACGTCGAACATCTTTTCCAGTGCGGCCATGGTCATCTCCCCCTTCGCCTTCCCGATCCGACCCGCCACAAGCCCCCCGGTCACCGCCCCGATGGGCATGACGCTGCAACCGGGCGGGCCCGGCGCTGACATGGGTTTTGCGGCAGATGCGACCTGTCCCTCCCAGAACGGCCGCGAACGGGGCACATAGGGCAGGCAGGGTCGATTTTAGTCAAATGCGGAAATCCGGTATTAATATAGCAAACAGGCATATTTACAACCACCTGATTTCAAATGGTTTTCTTCACATCGCCGCAAGGGGGCCGGTTTTCGCCCGGCGCAGACTTGCTGAAATGATCAAATCACCTCATGATTTGATCACTTCGACGCAAAGGCCCGCCATGACCCGCATCCGCACCAATCTCGAGTCATCCGCCCTGATGGATCGCGGCGGCCGGCCCACCCTGCGCGAATTGCTGGGCGGGCTGGAATTCGATGCCGCGACCGGCGCGCTGCGGCTGAACGGGGCGCGGCTGGCGCTGTATCATTCCGAGGCCGACCGCATCCTGCGACGCGAGCTGATCGCGCGTCTGGGCGAGGCCGAGGCGCGGATCTTCCTGTTGCGCCGCGGCTTTCGCATGGGGCTGCATGACGCGGCCTTCGTCGCGGCCTCATGGCCGGCGCTGGACCGGGGCGACGCCTTCACCGCCGGCACCCGGCTGCACATGTTCAGCGGCGTCGTTCGGGTGGAAACCGTGCATAACGATTTCGATTTCGCCCGCGGCCGCTTCAACGCCGAATTCCTGTGGCACAATTCCATCGAGGCCGAGGCGGGCCAGGACGCGCCGCGCCCCGCGACCGGGCCGGCCTGCTGGCAGCAACTGGGCTATGCCTCGGGCTATGCCAGCCATTTCTTCGGCGCGCTGGTGATCTACAAGGAAACCGCCTGCGCCGCGCAGGGCCATAAATGCTGCCGGGTGGTCGGCCGGCTGGCCGAGGGCTGGGGCGAGGACGATCCCGAAGTGCGGCTGTTCCGCAGCCGGGTCGAGCCCGCGGCCCAGCGCGCGGTCCTGGCCGCCCCGCCGCCGCTGGCGCCCCC
>NZ_JAICBZ010000062.1 GCF_020179405.1 Xinfangfangia pollutisoli
CCGCGCCCGGCTTCTGGCGCTGACCCCGGCCGGCATGGCCGAGGCGCAGCGGCTGAAAGCCGCTTCGCGCGCCGGGCTGGCCGAGATGTTGCAACCGCTGCCGCCGCCGGCCCGCGCCGCCCTGGCCGAGGGCCTGGCCACCGCGACCGAGGCGCTGGATCCGCCGCCCGTCACCCTGACGCCGCTGCAACCCGGCGATGCCGGCTGGGTCATCGCCCGCCATGGCGCGGTCTATGCCCGCGACGAAGGCTATGATGCCAGTTTCGAAGCCCTGGTGGCCGAGATCCTGGCCGGTTTCCTGCGCCGCCACGATCCGACCCGCGAAGCCGGCTGGATCGCCCGGCAGGGCAGCCGCCGGCTGGGCTCGATCTTCGTGATGGCCGAAGATGCCGAAACCGCACGCCTGCGGCTGGTCTTTCTGGAAGCCGAAGCGCGCGGCACCGGGCTTGCGCAGCGCCTGCTCGACACCGCGCTTGGCTTTGCCCGCGCGGCCGGCTACCGGCGCATGGTGCTGTGGACGCATGAAAGCCACCGCGCCGCCGGCCGGCTTTATGCGAAGAACGGCTTCGCCCTGACCGCCAGCACCCCGGCCCGCGCCTTCGGCTGCGATGTGGTCGACCAGACCTGGGAGCGCGCGCTTTAGCGCCGCCCGTCCCGCACACCGGCCTGCACACTGGCCTGCGCATTCGCGCTTGCAATCCCCGTCCGGCGGCGCTATCTCGCCGCGCAGTGCAGCCTTAGCTCAGTTGGTTAGAGCACCAGATTGTGGATCTGGGGGTCCCCCGTTCGAGCCGGGGAGGCTGTACCACTCTCCCCCGACATCATCTGCCAGACCCGCCCCCGCGCGCCCCGCGCGGGCTTCCGCTGCCCGGGCTTGCCTTTGCCGCCCCCGCGGCTATGGTCGCGGCCCGCCGTTCAAGGAGCCTGCCGATGACCGTCCTTCCCGCCGCCGCCGAGGCCCGCATTCCCGCGCTGATCGCCGCCGAAATCGGCGCCTCCTCGGGCCAGGTCCAGGCTGCCGTGGCGCTGCTGGACGGGGGCGCGACCGTGCCTTTCGTGGCGCGCTACCGCAAGGAAGTGACGGGGGGCCTCGACGACACGCAACTGCGCAAGCTGGAAGAGCGGCTGTCCTATCTGCGCGAACTCGAGGCGCGGCGTGCCTCCATCGCCGATTCGATCCAGGGCCAGGGCAAGATGACCGATGCGCTGGCGAAATCCATTGCCGGGGCGGTGACCAAGGCAGAGTTGGAAGACATCTATCTGCCCTACAAGCCCAAGCGTCGCACCAAGGCGATGATCGCGCGCGAGGCCGGATTGCAGGGGCTGTACGACGCGATTCTTGCCGATCGAACTGCCGATCCGGCCGGGCTGGCGGCGGGCTTCCTGTCGGAAGCCTTCCCCGATGCCAAGGCCGCACTTGAGGGCGCGCGCGACATCCTGGCCGAGGGCCTGTCGGAAAATGCAGCGCTTCTGGGCCGCTTGCGCGACCATATGCGCAAGGCGGGCCGGCTGTCGGCCAAGGTGCAGCCCGGCAAGGAAGCGGCGGGCGCCAAATTCTCGGATTACTTCGCCCATACCGAACCCTTCTCCGGCGCGCCCAGCCACCGGGTGCTGGCCATGCTGCGGGGCCGCAACGAAGAGATCCTGTCGCTGGATCTGGAAGTGGACCCCGAGGCGCCGCGCGGCGAATCTCCGGCCGAGCGCGCCTGTGGCGCGGCCTTGGCCGCGGGCGGGCAGGGCGCGGGCGACCGCTGGCTGCGCGAGGCGGCGGCCTGGGCCTGGCGGGTCAAGCTGCGCACCTCGCTGGTGCTGGATCTGATGGCCGAATTGCGCGAAGGCGCCGAGGCCGAGGCGATCCGGGTTTTCGCCCGCAATCTGAAGGACTTGCTGCTGGCCGCGCCGGCGGGCGGCAAGGCCACGATGGGGCTGGATCCGGGCATCCGCACCGGGGTGAAGGTGGCGGTCGTCGATCCGACCGGCAAGCTTCTGGCCACCGATACGGTCTATCCGTTCCAGCCGAAGAACGATCTGCGCGGCGCGCAGGTGGCGCTGGCGCGGCTGATCGCGGCGCATGGGGTGCGGCTGATCGCCATCGGCAATGGCACGGCCAGCCGCGAGACCGAGGCGATGGTGGCCGAATTGCTGGGCCATCTGCCGGGCGCCGAAAAGCCGGTGAAGGTGGTCGTCTCGGAAGCCGGGGCCTCGGTCTATTCGGCGTCCGAACTGGCGGCGCGAGAATTCCCGGGGCTGGATGTCAGCTTGCGCGGCGCGGTGTCGATCGCGCGGCGCCTGCAGGACCCGCTGGCGGAACTGGTGAAGATCGAGCCGAAGTCGATTGGCGTCGGCCAGTATCAGCATGATGTCGACCAGCACCGTCTGGCGAAATCTCTGGATGCGGTGGTGGAAGATGCGGTGAACGGGGTGGGTGTCGATCTGAACACCGCCTCGGCCCCCTTGCTGGCGCGGGTGTCCGGCCTGGGGCCGGGCCTGGCCGAGGCCATCGTCGCGCATCGCGACGCCAATGGCCGCTTCGCCACCCGCCGCGACCTGCTGAAAGTGGCGCGGCTGGGGCCCAAGGCCTTTGAACAGGCGGCGGGCTTCCTGCGCATCACCGGCGGGGCCGAGCCCTTGGATGCCTCCTCCGTCCACCCCGAAGCCTATGATCTGGCCCGCCAGATCGTGAAGGCCTGCGGCCGCGACATCCGGGCGCTGATGGGCGACGGGGCGGCGCTGAAAAAGCTGAATCCGGCGCAATTTGTCAGTGACAAGTTCGGCCTGCCGACGGTGCGCGACATTCTGGCCGAGCTGGAAAAGCCCGGTCGCGACCCGCGGCCCGAATTCCGCACCGCGACCTTCGCCGAGGGCGTGAACGAGATCTCCGACCTCCGGCCCGGCATGCAGCTGGAAGGCACGGTGACCAATGTCGCGGCCTTCGGTGCCTTCGTCGATATCGGCGTGCATCAGGACGGGCTGGTGCATGTCAGCCAGCTGGCCGACCGGTTCGTGAAAGACCCGCATGAGGTGGTGAAGGCGGGCGACGTGGTGAAGGTGCGGGTGACCGAGGTCGATGTGGCGCGCAAGCGCATCGCGCTGACCATGCGCAAGGACGGGGGCGGCGAGGCCGATGCCCGGCGAAAATCGGAAGGCCCCGGCCCGAAGGGCCAGCCGCCGCGTGGCCGGACCGAGGCGGGGCCCAAGGCGCCCGCCGGCGGCAATGCCTTTGCCGATGCGCTGAAGGGCAAGTTCGGGCGTTAGCCCGAACGCCCGGCGGGCCGCGCCTTACGCGGCCTGCCCGCCGACCGTCAGCCCGCCGATCAGCAGCGTGGGCTGGCCCACGCCCACCGGCACCCATTGCCCGGCCTTGCCGCAATTGCCGATGCCCGGGTCCATCGCCAGATCATTGCCGATCGCCCGGATCTGCCGCAGCGCCGTGGCGCCGTCGCCGATCAGCGTGGCGCCTTTCAGCGCCTCGCCCACCACGCCATTCCTGACCCGATAGGCCTCGGTGCAGGAGAAGACGAACTTTCCATTGGTAATATCAACCTGCCCGCCGCCGAAACCCACGGCCCAGATCCCGTCTTTCAGATCGGAAACAATGGCTTGCGGGTCATCCTTGCCAGCCAGCATATAGGTGTTGGTCATCCGCGGCATCGGGATATGGGCAAAGCTTTCCCGCCGGCCGTTGCCGGTCGGCGCCACGCCCATCAGCCGCGCATTCTGCCGGTCCTGCATGTAGCCCACCAGAATCCCGTCCTCGATCAGCACATTCTTTCCCGAAGGCGTGCCCTCATCGTCGATGCTGATCGAGCCGCGGCGGCCCTCGATCGTGCCATCGTCCAGCACGGTCACGCCCGGTGCCGCGATGCGGCTCCCCATCAGCCCGGCAAAGGCCGAGGTGCCCTTGCGGTTGAAATCGCCCTCCAGCCCATGGCCGATCGCCTCGTGCAGCAGGATCCCCGGCCAGCCCGGGCCCAGAACCACATCCAGCATGCCGGCCGGCGCGGGCACGGCGCCCAGATTGACCCGGGCGATGCGCAGCGCCTCGTCCACCATCGGCTTCCAGCGCGCGGGCTCCAACAAGGGCGCCAGCCCATGCCGCCCGCCGCCGCCGATTCCGCCGCTTTCGCGCCGCCCGTCCTCCTCCAGAATGACCGAGACATTCAGCCGCGCCATCGGCCGCGTGTCGGTCAGGATCTGCCCGTCGGGGCGCAGGATCACCACCTCTTGCAGGCTGGCGCCCAAGGCGGCGGTGACCTGCACCACGCGGCGGTCGGCCGCGCGGGCATAGGCGTCGATTTCCTTCAACAGGTCCAGCTTGCCCGCGAAGCTGGCATCGGCCATCGGATCGGCCTCGGGGTAAAGCCGGCGATTGGTGCCGGGCGGGGGCGGGGACAGCACGCCGCCGCCATCGCCCACCGCCAGCCGCGCCGTCTCGGCCGCGCGGCGCAGGGCGCGGGCGCTGATCTCGGTCGCATGGGCATAGCCCGCGACCTCGCCCTTCACCGCGCGCAGGCCAAAGCCCTGGGCCGCGTCATAGGCGGCATTGCGGATGCGGGCATCGTCCAGAACCAGGCTTTCGCCGCGCCGGCGTTCCAGGAACAATTCGCCATCCTCGGCCCCCGCGGTCGCGGCGCGCAGCACGGACAGCGCCTCGTCCTGGTCAAGATCGGTGTCGAAGGGGCGGAACGGGGCATCGGTCATCGGGGCAGGGCCTGTCTGGAAAGGGTCAGGGGCAAGGTAGGTCCGCGCGCCGCCCGCCGCAAGCCGCCCCGATTTTCGTCGAAAATCGGCACCGCCCCGCCGCGGCGCGCTGCACTGCGGCACAGCCGCGTCCTTGATGCAGATCAAAGGGCGCGCATCTGTCGCAATGGTTTCTCTTGTCGCCGCGCGCGCGATATGGTTTGAACGCCTGAGGAAACAAGGGATTCCGTTCCGCGCAGGACGGGGCCGAGGGACGGTTGCGGCGCATCGCCGCGCCCAGAGGACGGGAAGAGACATGCGGATCATTTCATCGCTCAAGGGATGCGCTGCGGCGGGGCTTCTGGCGCTTGGCCCGGCCAGCGCTTTCGCGCAAGGCCTGGAAATCGTGGGTCAACCGCACGAGAAGGGCATCGGCTTCCAGCCTGCCTCTTCCTCGATCGCGGTCGAGCAGCAATGGCTGGACCACATGATCCTGTACATCATCGCGGCGATCACCATTTTCGTCACGCTGCTCTTGCTGATCGTGATCCTGCGTTACAACAGCAAGCTGAACCCGACGCCGAAGCGCTTCACCCATAACACGCCCTTGGAAATCGGCTGGACGGTGATCCCGATCATCGTGCTGATCTTCATCGGCTCGTTCTCGGTGCCGGCGCTGAACCACCAGCAGACCTTCCCCGAAGGCGATGTGGTGATCAAGGTCACCGGCAACCAGTGGTACTGGAGCTATGAATATCCCGGCGAGGGCATCGACAGCTTCGACAGCTACATGATCGGCGGGCTGAACCTGGGCGGCGATGCGCGTCTGACCCCGGCGGTCGAGGCCGAGCTGAAGGCGGCGGGCTATTCGAAAGAGCAATTCCTGCTGGCCACCGACACCGCCATGGTCGTTCCGGTCGGCAAGACGATCCTGCTGCAGATCACCGCGGCCGACGTGATCCATTCCTGGAAGATCCCCGCCTTCGGCGTGATGCAGGATGCGGTGCCGGGCCGGATCGCCCATCTGTGGTTCAAGGCCGATCGCGAAGGCATCTACTTCGGCCAATGCTCGGAACTGTGCGGCAAGGACCATGCCTATATGCCGATCACGGTGAAGGTCGTGTCCGAGGCCGCCTATAAGGCCTGGGTCGAAAAGGCCAAGGGCGGCGATGTCGTCCTGTCCTCGGCGGATCTCGCGGCTTCGGCGCCGGTTCAGGTTGCGTCGAACAATTGATCCTGCGCACCGGCCGGACGGCGCCCCCGCGCGCCGCCGGCTGCAGCCAAAGGTCGGATGAATGAGCGATATCGGCACTTTCGAAGGCAGCACGCCCGCAGCCCCGCGCGATGCGGGCTTCGGTGACTATGTGCAGCTGCTGAAGCCGCGGGTGATGTCCCTTGTGGTCTTCACCGCGCTGGTGGGGATTCTGGTCGCGCCGGCGCAGCTGCATCCGGTCGAGGCCTTTGCCGCGATCCTGTTCATCGCCCTGGGCGGCGGCGCTTCGGGCGCGCTGAACATGTGGTGGGACAGCGATATCGACGCCGTGATGGGCCGCACCAAGGGCCGCCCGATCCCCTCGGGGCGCGTGGAGCGCGGCGAGGCGCTGGCGCTGGGTCTGGCGCTGTCGGGCATCTCGGTCGTCATGCTGGCTTTGGCCACCAATATCGCTGCCGGCGCGCTTCTGGCCTTCACCATCTTCTTCTATGCCGTGGTCTATTCGATCTGGCTGAAACGCTCGACCCCGCAGAACATCGTCATCGGCGGCGCCGCCGGGGCCTTCCCGCCGATGATCGGCTGGGTCGCGGCCACCGGCCATGTCAGCCTGGAAGCGGTGCTGATGTTCGCGCTGATCTTCATGTGGACGCCGCCGCATTTCTGGGCGTTGGCGCTGTTCATGAAGGAAGATTACCACAAGGCCGGCGTGCCGATGCTGACCGTGACCCATGGCCGCAAGGCCACGCGGGCGCATATCCTGATCTATACGCTGCTTCTGGCCCCGGTCGCCATCGGCGCCGCGCTGACCTCGATCGGCGGGCCGCTGACGCTGGCGGTCGCGGTGGCGCTGAACGCCTGGTTCATCCTGGGCGCCTTCCGCATCCGCGCCCGCAGCGAAGACCAGGCCCAGGCCGATTCCTACGCGGTCGAGAAGGCGTTCTTCCGCTTCTCGCTGCTGTATCTGGCGTTGCATTTCACGGCCTTCCTGGCCGAAGCGGTGCTGCGCCCCTATGGGCTGGGAGGCTGGTAAGATGGCGATCCGCGTCACGCACGAGTTGCACAACCGCCGCTTCGGCCGCAATCTGGGCCTGGCCTTGGTGCTGGGTGGCTTTGTCGTGCTGGTCTTTGCCCTGACCGTGGTGAAGATCGATCGCGGCGACCAGATGCAGGGCTATGATCACACGATCCGCCCCGAGATGCTGCCGGCCGATGATGCCGCGGGCCAGGGTGCCGCGGGCCAGGGCGCTGAGGGCCAGGGCGCTGAGGGCCAGGGTGCCGCACCCGCCACGGGGGGCACGCCATGATCTTCAACCGCATTCCCCCCGCGCAGCGTACCGCCGCCAAACTGGTCAGCGTGGCCGTGGGCATGTGCGCGCTGTCCTTTGCCGCGGTGCCGCTTTACGATCTGTTCTGCCGGGTCACCGGCTATGGCGGCACCACCTCGGTCGCGGCCAGCGCGCCGGACGTGATCCTGGACCGCACCGTCAAGGTGCGCTTCGACGCGTCCTTGGAAGCGGGCATGCCCTGGACCTTCAAGCCCGTGGTGCCCGAGATGACGCTGCGCCTGGGCGAAACGGGGCTGGCCTTCTACCAGGTCCACAATCCGACCGACCGGCCCATCGCCGGCACGGCCAGCTACAATGTCTCGCCCGATCCGGCCGGTGGCTTCTTCACCAAGATCGCCTGCTTCTGCTTCGATCTTCAGGTGCTGGGCCCCGGCGAGACCGCGGAGCTGCCGGTTTCCTTCTATGTCGATCCCGCGATGGTCGATGATCTCGACGGGAAGAACGTCAAGGAAATCACGCTGAGCTACACCTTTCATGTGACCGATCTGCCCGACCAGCAGGCCGCGGCCCCCGCCGCGGCGCCGGCCGGCGGCACGCCTGTGTCCACGACCGGCACCAACTGACAGACGCCAACGAGGGAAGAGCCATGGCCCACGCCAAGAACCACGATTACCACGTCCTGCCACCGTCGATCTGGCCCTTCCTGGGCGCGCTGTCGGCCTTCATCATGCTGTTCGGCTCTGTGCTGTGGATGCATGGCTCGGGCCCCTGGATGGGGCTGATCGGCTTTGCGGGCGTCCTGTACGTCATGTATGCCTGGTGGGCGGAAGTGGTGCATGAGGCGAATGCCGGCGACCATACCCCGGTCGTGCGCATCGGCCTGCGCTATGGCTTCATCATGTTCATCATGTCGGAAGTCATGTTCTTCGCGGCCTGGTTCTGGACCTTCTTCAAGCACCGCATGTATCCGATGGGGCCGGACAGCCCCTGGGTCGATGGCGTCTGGCCGCCGGCCGGGATCGAGACCTTCGACCCCTGGCACCTGCCGCTGATCAATACGCTGATCCTGCTCTTGTCGGGCTGCGCCGTGACCTGGGCCCACCATGCGCTGGTGCATGAAAACAACCGCAAGGACCTGGTGAACGGCCTGGCCATCGGCATCGTCCTGGGCTTCATCTTCACCCTGATGCAGGCCTATGAATACAGCCACGCCGCCTTCGGCTTTGCCGGCAACATCTACGGCGCCTCGTTCTTCATGGCGACGGGCTTCCACGGCTTCCACGTCATCATCGGCACGATCTTCCTGCTGGTCTGCCTGATCCGCGCGCTGCGGGGCGATTTCACCCCGACCCAGCATGTCGGCTTCGAAGCCGCCGCCTGGTACTGGCACTTCGTCGATGTGGTCTGGCTTTTCCTCTTCGCCGCGGTCTATGTCTGGGGCCAGGGCTGAGTCTTCCAGCCGTTCAGGGCTTTCGTGCGGGTCTCCG
Source organism: Xinfangfangia pollutisoli (assembly GCF_020179405.1). Lineage (GTDB taxonomy): Bacteria > Pseudomonadota > Alphaproteobacteria > Rhodobacterales > Rhodobacteraceae > Pseudogemmobacter > Pseudogemmobacter pollutisoli. Next base: position 8,667 of record NZ_JAICBZ010000062.1, read on the forward strand.
GCCGGAAGGTCGGGGGCCCGTTCTTCATTGCGGGATCTGATGCGCAACCTTCTTTTCGCTCTCGTCGTCGGGCTTGCGGGCACCGGCACCCTGCTGGCGCTTGGCAATTGGCAGATGCAGCGCCTGGCCTGGAAAGAGGCGCTGATCGCCGAGGCCGAGGCCATGATGGACGACCCGCCGGTCGCCTTGCCCGACCGCCTGGATCCGGCGCGCGACCGTTACCGTCCGGTGCAGGTCGCGGGCCGCTTCACCGGGGAAGAGGCCGATGTCCTGGCCTCGGACGTGGCGGGGCCGGGCTTCCGCATCCTGGCCGCCTTCCAGACCGATGGGGGGCGGCGGATCCTGATCGACCGCGGCTTCGTGCCCGAGGATCGCCGCGCCGATCCGCGCCCGGCGAAACCGGCCGAGGTGACGGGCAATCTGGTCTGGCCCGACGATCTGACCTCGTCGACCCCGCCGCATGACGCGAAGACCGGCATGTGGTTCGCCCGCGATCTGCCGGGCATCGCCGCGGCGCTGGGGACCGAGCCGGTGCTGATCGTGGCGCGCAGCGAAACGGGCGACGGCGTCGCCGCGGTTCCGGCCAGCGCCGCCTTCCGCAATGACCATCTTCAATATGCGATCACCTGGTTTCTTCTGGCCGCGGTTTGGGCGGGGATGACAGGGGCGTATCTCTGGCGTATCAGACAGCGGAAGGCGTGAAGGGCGGGGACATGAACTATATTTCCACCCGGGGGCAGGCGCCTGTCCTCGGCTTCGGCGAAGCGATGATGACGGGTCTGGCGCGCGATGGCGGGCTGTATGTGCCCGAAACCGTGCCGGTCTTTTCGGCCGCCGAGATTGCGGCGCTGGCGGGCCTGCCTTACGAGGATCTGGCCTTTCGGGTGATGAAGCCCTTCCTGGGCGGCTTCTTCAGCGATGACGAGTTTCGCGGCTTGCTGGCCCGCGCCTATGCGGGCTTCGGCCATGCCGCGCGCGCGCCGCTGAAGCAGCTGGGCCCCAACCATTTCCTGATGGAGCTGTTCCACGGCCCGACCCTGGCCTTCAAGGACTTCGCCATGCAGATCATCGGCCAGATGATGCAGGCGGCGCTGGCCAAGACCGGCGAGCGGATCACCATCGTCGGCGCAACCTCGGGCGACACGGGCAGTGCTGCGATCGAGGCCTTCCGCGGCCTTGCCAATGTCGATGTCTTCATCCTTTTCCCGCATGGCCGGGTGTCCGAGGTGCAGCGTCGCCAGATGACCACGCCCTCGGAAGCGAATGTGCATGCCCTGGCGCTGGATGGCGATTTCGACACCTGCCAGGCCCGGCTGAAAGACATGTTCAACGATTTCGCCTTCCGCGACGGGGTGCGGCTGGCGGGGGTGAACTCGATCAACTGGGCGCGGGTTCTGGCGCAGGTGGTCTATTACTTCCACGCGGGCGTGGCGCTTGGCGCGCCGCATCGGAAGATCAGCTTCACCGTGCCCACCGGCAATTTCGGCGATATTTTCGCAGGTTACATCGCCAAGCGCATGGGCCTGGCCATCGACCGGCTGGTGATCGCGACGAACCAGAACGACATTCTCGACCGGGCGATGCGCGGCGGCGAATACCGGACCACCGGGGTCGTGCCCTCGATCAGCCCCTCGATGGACATCCAGGTCTCGTCCAATTTCGAACGCGCGCTGTTCGAAGCGCTGGGGCGCGATGGCCGCGCGGTCGCGGCGCTGATGCAGGCGCTGGGGCAGGGCGGCGGCTTCGCGCTTCCCGAAGCGGCGCTGGCGGCGTTGCGGGGGGACTTCGATTCGGGCCGCTGTTCCGAGGCGGAAACCTCGGCCACGATCGCGCGCATGCTGGCGCAGACGGGCGAGCTGCTGTGCCCGCATTCCGCCGTGGGGGTGAAGGTCGCGGAAGAGCATGTGGGCCTGTCGCCCATGGTCACGCTGGCCACCGCCCATCCGGCCAAATTCCCCGATGCGGTTCAGGCCGCCAGCGGCATCCGTCCGGGCCTGCCGCCGCGCATGGCCGATCTCTTCGACCGGCCCGAACGCATGACCCGGGTGCCGAACGATCTGTCGGCGCTGAAGGCGCTGATCCGCGAAAGGACCGCGCATTGACCCTGCGGACCCACACTCTGCCGAACGGGCTGCGCATCGTCACCGAAGACATGCCGGGGCTCAAATCCGCCTCGATCGGGCTTTGGGTCGGCGCTGGCGGCCGGCACGAGGCGGCGGCGGAAAACGGCATCGCGCATTTTCTGGAACATATGGCCTTCAAGGGCACCGAAAAGCGCAGCGCCCTGCAGATCGCCGAAGAGATCGAGGATGTGGGCGGCTATATCAACGCCTATACCTCGCGCGAGATGACGGCCTATTACGCGCGCTGCCTGTCGGCCGATGTGCCGCGCGCGCTGGATGTGATCTCGGATATCGTGCTGAACCCCGTGTTCAACATCGACGATATTGAAACCGAGCGGCATGTGATCCTGCAGGAAATCGGCCAGGCCAATGACACGCCGGACGATATCATCTTCGACTGGCTGCATGAGGTGTCCTATCCCGGCCAGGCTTTCGGCCGCACCATCCTGGGCCCCGAGGAAAAGGTGGCGGGCTTCGGTCAGGCCGATCTGCGCCGCTTCGTCGGCCGCCATTACGGGCCTGACCGGATGATCCTGTCGGCCGCGGGCGGGGTGAAGCACGATGAGATCGTGGCCCAGGCCGAGGCGATCTTCGGCGCTCTGGCGCCGGTGGGGCGGGTCACGGCCGATCCGGCGGGCTTTGCCGGCGGCGAGCGGCGCGAGATCAAGGATCTGGAACAGGCGCATTTCGCGCTGAACCTGGAAGCGCCGGGCTATCGCGATCCGCTGGTCTATACCGCGCAGGTCTGGTCCATGGCGATGGGCGGCGGCATGTCCAGTCGGCTGTTCCAGAAGATCCGCGAGGAACGCGGGCTGTGCTACACGATCTATGCCCAGTCGGCCGCCTATGACGATACCGGGCAGATCACCATCTATGCCGGCACCTCGGGCGAAGAGATCGGCGATCTGGCCGCGCTGACGGTGGCCGAGCTGAAACGCGCCGCCGATGACATGTCTGAAGCCGAGGTCGCCCGCGCCAAGGCGCAGATGAAGGCCGGCATGCTGATGGGGCTGGAAAGCCCCTCGTCGCGGGCCGAACGCAATGCGCGGCTTCTGTCGATCTGGGGCCGGGTGCCCGATCTGGACGAGGCGGTGGCCAAGGTCGATGCGGTGACCGTGGCCGGGGTGCGCGACTGGGCCGGCGGGCTTTTGGGCGCGCGGGCGGCGCTGGCCGTCTATGGCCCGGTCGAAGCCGCGCCGGGGGTGGATGCAATCCGGGCGGGGCTGCTGGCGTGATGCTTGGCCTGCGGCGGCGGGTTCGGATCGAGACCGAGCGCATGACCCTGCGCTTGCCCGCCCATGCCGATTGGCATGACTGGTCCGGTCTGCGCAGCGCCAGCACGGGCTTTCTGAAACCGTGGGAGCCGCTTTGGTCGCAGGACCATCTGTCGCGCCGCGCTTTCACCAACCGCGTCTACTGGGCCCAACGCGCCGAGGCCCAGGGCACTGCCCTGCCGCTGATGCTGATCCGCCGCGACGATCAGGCGCTGCTGGGCGCGATCACCCTGGACAATATCCGCCGCGGCCCGGCCCAGACCGGAACGCTGGGCTACTGGATCGGCGCCGCGCATGCCCGCCAGGGCTATATGCGCGAGGCGATCCTGGCCGTCGTCCACCACGCCTTCAACCGCATGGACCTCAGCCGGATCGAAGCCGCCTGCCTGCCGGAAAACGCCGCCTCGCGCGGGGTGCTGGAGAAATGCGGCTTCAAATACGAAGGCGTGGCGCAAAGCTACCTGCAGATCAACGGCCGCTGGCGCAACCATGTGCTGTATTCGAACCTGCGCACCGACCGGCGCGGCCGCACCGATGTCGGCCCGGCCTGAACCTGCGGGGCCGGGGCAGGGACAGGCGGCCGACTGGGCCATCCTGCTGCGCGGGGTGAATGTCGGCGGCGCCAATCCTCTGCCGATGGCCGCCTGGCGACGGAACTTGGCCGGGCTTGGCTTTCGCGATCCGCAGACGCTGATCCAATCGGGCAATGCCGTCCTGGGCGCCAAAGGCCCCGCGCAGGCGATTGCGGCCCGCATCGCCGCAGGTCTGGCCGAAGGGTTCGGCATCGAGACGCCGGTCTTCGTCCTGCCCGAAGCCGCGCTTGCTGCCGCGCTGGATCACCCGTTCGGCGCCGATGCCGATCCCGCGCGGATCCAGGCCATCTTTCTGGCCGAACCCGCGCCCGATCCGGACCTGACCCGGGCCAAGGCGCTGCTGGCGCCCAGTGAGGCGCTTGCCCAGAGGCCCGGCCTGCTTCTTTTGCACGCGCCCCAGGGTGTCGGCCGGTCGCGGCTGGCCGCTGCCCTGCCGCGCCTGCTGCATGGCCCGGTCACGGCACGCAACCTGCGCACGCTCGCTCAGCTTCTGGTCCTGCTGCGCTCGCGCATCCGTGAAGACGGGGCAGGGTGACGCGGGCCCGATCCGGGCTATCCTGCCGGCATCCCCTGACGGAGCCGCCATGCCATGCATCGCCTGCCTCTCCGCCTGATCCTTGCCCTGTGCTGCCTGACCCAGCCTGCGCTGGCGCAACAGGCGCCCGCGCGCATCCCCTCGCATTGCATCGCCCTGGCCCAGGGGCCCGCGGCCGCGCCCGAAACGGTGATGCGGGCGAAATGGCCCGATCCGGTCGAGGCCGATCATGTGCTGATCCGCTATCTCGACCATGCAAGCTTTGCCGTCGTGGCCCCCGATGGCACGGTGGCGGTCACCGATTACACCGGCTTTCTCGGCATTCAGGATCTGGTGCCGGATGTCGTCACCATGAACAACGCCCATTCCAGCCACTGGACCGCCCAGCCCGACCCGCGCATTCCGCATGTTCTGCCGGGCTGGCCCGGGGCGGGCGGCCCGGCCGAGCATCGGCTGGATCTGGGCGCGATTCTGGTGCGCAATGTCACCACCGACACGCGCGGCCCCTTTGGCGAAGGCGCCCGGGCCGATGGCAATTCGATCTTCATCTTCGAGACCGCGGGCCTGTGCATCGGCCATCTCGGCCATCTGCACCAGATCCCCTCGGATGCCCAATATGCCGCGATCGGGCGGCTGGATATCGTCATGGTGCCGGTCGATGGCGGCTATACGATGCGGGTCTCGGACATGGCCGGGGTGGTGAAGCGGCTGAAAAGCTCGGTCGTGATCCCGATGCACTGGTTTTCCCGCGCCGCGCTGACGCAATTCCTGCAGGAAATGGACACGGAATTCGACGTGGTCGAAACCGGCCTGTCCGAGATCAGCTTTTCCCTGCACGATCTGCCCGCGCGCCCGGCCATCCTGGTGCTTGAGCCGCATTGGCTGGAGTGAGCGGCCGATGTTTCGCCGAAAAATCGCAGACCCGATCCTTCGGCGAAGGATCGGCCCCCCGGGGCTTCCCTTCGCCGATCCGCGCCGCTAACCCTGCCGGGACGGAGGCGCCGATGCTGAACCCCTGCGACAAGACCTTTCTGGCCGATCTGGCCGCCCGCCTGCCCGAGGGCCGGCTGCGCCCGGCCGAGCCGCGCCATCTGGAAGAGCCGCGCGGCCGCTGGGCGGGCCAGCCCGGCACCGTGGCGCTGCCGCACTCGGCCGACGAGGTGGCGACCATCCTTCGCGCCTGCGCCGCGGCGCGGGTGGGGCTGGTGCCCTGGGGCGGCGGCACCGGCCTGGTCGGTGGCCAGGTCATGCCGGCGGGCCCCTTGCCGCTGATCCTGTCGCTGGAAAAGATGACGGCCCTGCGCGGGATCTGGCCCGAGGAAAACGTGATGGTGATCGAGGCGGGCGCCACGCTGTCGGCGGTGCATGACGCGGCCAGTGCCGCGGGCCGGCTGTTCCCGCTGGCGCTGGCCAGCCAGGGCACCGCGACGATCGGCGGCAATCTGTCGACCAATGCCGGCGGCACGGCGGTGCTGCGCTATGGCAATGCGCGCGACCTGTGCCTGGGGCTGGAGGCGGTTCTGCCCGATGGCAGCCTCTGGCAGGGGCTGAAGCGGCTGCGCAAGGACAATACCGGCTATGACCTGCGCGGGCTTTTGATCGGGGCCGAGGGCACGCTGGGCGTGATCACCGCGGCCAGCCTGAAGCTGTTCCCGATCCCCGCCCATCGGGTGGTGGCGCTGCTGGTCGTGCCCTCGCCCGAGGCCGCGTTGCGGCTGTTGCGCCGGATGGAGGCGCGGGTCGGCGGGCTGATCTCGGGCTTCGAGCTGATCGCCAGGACCGGGCTGGATTTCCTGGCCGAAGTGGGACCCGCCCATCGCCTGCCGCTGCCCGCGGCGCCCGACTGGTCGGTGATGGTCGAACTGGGCCTGCCCGCGGCGATGGAGCCCGAGGCGACCATGGCCGGACTGTATGAGGAAGCGGCCGAGGCGGGGCTGGTGCTGGACGGGGTGATCGCCGCATCGCAGGCCCAGGCCGATGCGCTTTGGGCGATCCGCGAGGACCTGCCCGAGGCCAATCGCCGGATCGGCGCGGTGTCGAGCCATGACATCTCGCTGCCTTTGGCGGAAATCCCGGGCTTCCTGGTCGCGGCGCCGCAGCGGCTGGCGCGGATCGGCGCGTTTCGGATCAATGCCTTCGGCCATCTGGGCGACGGCAATCTGCATTACAACCTGTTTCCCGAAGCGGGCCGCAGCAAGGCGGAATACGAGCCGCTGCGCGAGACCGCGAAACAGGCGGTGCATGATCTGGTGCATGCGCTGGGGGGATCGGTCTCGGCCGAACACGGGATCGGGCGGCTGAAGACCGGCGATCTGGCGCGCTATGCCGATCCGGCGCGGCTGGCGGCGCTGCGGGCGATCAAGGCGGCGCTGGACCCCTTGGGGATCCTGAACCCCGGCGCGGTCCTGCCCGGATAGGGCGGCGCTTCGATCACGCGGCTGCGCCGCCGGTGCTTGTCCCGGCTCTGGCCTGCGGCCACCCGGCGCCGCGCGCCGCGCTAGACCTTCTGCGTGGCCAGCCAGTCCATCAGCGCCGGCCGGGCGCTTTCGGCGCCGGCCTCTTGCGCGGCGCGGATCACTGCCCGCACCTCGCCCAGATCGACCTGGCGGATCAGCGCCTTGACCGGCCCGATCGAAGCCGGCCGCATCGACAGGGTGCGGAAGCCCAGCGCCGCCAGGACCAGCGCCTCGACCGGGCGGCCGGCATCCTCGCCGCAGAAGGACAGCGGCGTGTCCGTTTCGGCGCAGCGCGCGATGATCCGTTCAAGAAAGGTCAGGAACGAAAGGTTCAGCGTGTCATAGCGCCGGCGCACCCGTTCATTCTCGCGATCGGCGGCAAAGAAGAACTGCTTCAGGTCATTGCCGCCGACCGAGACGAAATCGGCAAGCTCGAAGAAGGCTTTCGGCGCATAGACCAGCGAGGGCGTCTCGCACATGGCGCCGATCTCGATCTTTTGCGGCACGATATGGCCCAGCGATTTCTCGCGGTGCAATTCGGCTAGGATCGCCCGGCGCGCCGCGATGAATTCGCCATGTTCGGCCACGAAGGGAAACATCACCGTCAAGGGCCGCCCGGCCGCGGCGCGGATCAGCGCCTGCAGCTGCATGCGCAGCACGCCCGGCTTGTCCAGTCCGACCCGGATCGCCCGCCAGCCCATGGCGGGGTTCGGCTCGTCATTCGGCTTCATATAGGGGACGACCTTGTCCGACCCGATATCAAGGGTGCGGAAGGCCACGCGCTTGCCATGGGCGGCATCCATGACGCGGGCGTAAAGGGCGGCCAGTTCCGCCCGTTTCGGCATCTGGTTGCGGATCAGGAATTGCAGCTCGGTGCGGAAGAGGCCCACCCCTTCCGCGCCCGAGCCATCGAGGCTCGGGAGATCGGCCATCAACCCCGCATTCATGTGAAGGTGAACCACCGTGCCGCATTTCGCCTGCGCGGGCAGATTGCGCAGGCTGGCATAGCGTTTCTGCGCCTCGGCCTGCATCGCGATCTTGTCGCGGAAGGCGCGGGCCACGGTTTCCTCGGGGCGCAGATGCACCAGGCCCTGATCGCCATCGACCAGGATCGCATCGCCGTTCAGCGCCTCTTGGGTGATGCGTTCGGCATGGATCACCAGGGGAATGGCCAGCGCCCGCGCCACGATCGCGGCATGGCTGCCGACCGAGCCTTCCTCCAGCACCACGCCGCGCAGCTTGCGGCCATATTCCAGCAATTCGCCGGGGCCGATGTTGCGGGCGATCAGGATCGGATGGTCGGGCATCGCAGCACCAGTATCGGTGCCCTGGCCGGTCAGGATGCGCAACAGCCGGTTGGACAGATCGTCCAGATCATGCAGCCTTTCGCGCAGATAGGCGTCGGGCACCTGTTCCAGCCGCGCCCGCGCCGCGCCCTGTTCCTTTTCCACCGCCGCCTCGGCCGACAGGCCGCGCATGATGTCTTCTTCCATCCGCCGCAGCCAGCCGCGCGAATGGGCAAACATCCGATAGGCTTCCAGAACCTGCTTCTGTTCCTTGTCCAGCTGCTCGGCCGCCAGAAGATCGTCGATGGAAATCCGCAGCTTGCCCACCGCATCGCGGATCCGGTCGATCTCGGCCAGGGGATCGTCGGCCACCGGATTGGTCACCACGACCCGCGGCTCATGCAGCCAGACCCGTCCCTCGGCCGCACCCTCCTGGCCGGTCGCGCCGCGGAACAGCACCGGCTGGCGGTGCAGCGGCCCCAGCGCCCCGTCGTCGCCGGTAAAGGCGCCGAGTTCCGTCATCTCGGCCAGAACCATGGCCACGACTTCCAGCGCATAGACTTCGTCGTCGGAAAACTCGCGCGCCACTTTCGACTGCACGACCAGCACGCCCAGCCGTTCGCCCACCCGCTGGATCGGCACGCCCAGGAAGGACGAGAAGATCTCTTCCCCCGTCTCGGGCATGTAGCGAAAGCCCCGCTCGCCGGGCGCATTGGCGGTGTTGACCGGAATGCCCGTGCGCGCCACCCGCCCGGTCAGGCCTTCGCCCAGCTTCATCCGGGTCTGATGCACCGCGGCCTTGTTCAGCCCCTCGGTCGCGCACAGCTCAAGCGTGTCCTCGTCGCGGAACAGATAGATCGAGCAGACCTCGGTCCGCATCGAATCGGCAATCAGATGGGTGATCCGGTCCAGCCGGTCCTGCCCCCTGCCGCTTTCGGCAAGAGCATCGCGCAGGCGCCGCAGAAGCTTGCGGCTGTCGCTTTCGCTGCGTTCGGCCATTCGGTCCCGGTCCTGTCCCTCGCCCTCTCTATAAAGCGCGGGTTGCGGCTTGGCGAGGGCGCCCGCGCAGAAGCAAGGGCAGGAAATCCCGATCTTCGGGAAAACTGCCGCAGCTTTGGGCAGCGCCGCGCGCCCCGCCAATGACAAAGGGCCACCCGAGGGGGCGGCCCTTGCAGCGGCGCGTTACAGCGACGCCTCAGTCCTTGGCTATTCAGTCCTTGGCGCGTTCGACATAGCTGTCATCGTCGGTGTTGATGACGATGCGGGTGCCCGCCCCGATATGCGGCGGCACCATCACGCGCAGCCCGTTCGAGGTCATCGCGGGCTTGTAGCTGGACGAGGCGGTCTGCCCCTTCACAACCGGCTCGGTCTCGGTGATCTCGACGGTGATCTTCTGCGGCACTTCAATGGCGATCGGCACGCCGTCGAAGGTCTTCAGATAGCAGCGCATGCCTTCCTGAAGATAGGGCTTGTTGCCGCCCATCACGTCTTCGGTCACCACGACCTGCTCGTAGCTTTCCGGCTGCATGAAGTGGAAGCCTTCGCTGTCTTCATACAGGAAGTCATAGTCGCGCTCGTCGACCGTGGCCTTTTCCACCTGGTCGGTGGTCTTCCAGCGTTCGCTGACCTTCACCCCGTCCGAAATGCGGCGCATGTCGACCGAGGTCGTCGGCGTGCCCTTGCCGGGACGGTAGGTTTCGGCCAGCAGCACGACATACAGCTTGCCGTCCACTTCGACGACATTGCCCTTGCGAAGGGACGAGGCGATGACTTTCACGGGGCGTAATCCTTTGCTATGGGCGCATCGGGCGCCGGATTGCGCGCCTGTAGCGCACCTTTCGCCCGAATTCCAGCCGGAACCGCCAAATGCCCCGCTCCCCTGCCAGTGCCTGGTGGCAGCCCCACCGCCACGCCGACCGCCGCCCGCTTCTTCTGGCGCGCAACCGCATTCAGGCGGCGATCCGTCTTTGGCTGGCCGATCAGGGCTTTGTCGAGGTCGACCCCGCCGGCCTGCAGCTCAGCCCCGGCAACGAGGCGCATCTGCATGCCTTCGCCACAACCGCGATCGGCAATGACGGGCAGGGCCGGACGCTGTATCTGCACACCTCGCCCGAATTCGCGATGAAGCGGCTTCTGGCGGCGGGTGAAACCCGGATCCATGCCTTTTCCCATGTCTGGCGCAACCGCGAACGCGGGGTGCTGCATGAACCCGAATTCACCATGCTGGAATGGTATCGGGCGGGCGAACCCTATGAGCGGCTGATGGACGACCTGGCCGCCTGGGCGGCTTTGGCCGCGCCGGGGGGGATGTTGCGTTATCGCGACGGGGTCTGCGACCCGGCGCTGCCCTATGAACGGGTCTCGGTGGCCGAGGCGTTTCGCGCCCATGCCGGCATCGACCTTCTGGCTACGATGGATGCCCAGGGCGTGCCCGATGCCGCGGCGCTGGCCGCGCAGATGGACCGCCAGGGCATCGGCCACATGCCGGGCGAAAGCTGGTCGGACCTGTTCAGCCGGGTTCTGTCCGAGCGGGTGGAAAAGCGGCTGGGGCAGGGCCGGCTGACCGTGCTTGACCGCTACCCGGCGGCCGAGGCGGCGCTGGCGCGGCGCTGCCCCGACGATCCCCGCGTGGCGGAACGGTTCGAGCTTTACGCATGCGGGGTCGAGCTGGCCAATGGCTTTGGCGAATTGACCGACCCGGCCGAACAGCGCCGCCGCTTTCAGGACGAGATGGCGATCAAACAGGCCCGCTACAGCGAGACCTATCCGATCGACGAGGATTTTCTGGCCGCCCTGGCGCTGATGCCGCCGGCCTGCGGCTGCGCGCTGGGCTTTGACCGGCTGGTGATGCTGGCCACCGGCGCGCCGCGCATCGCCGATGTGATCTGGGTTCCGGCGGGCTGACCGCGGCGGGTTCGGGGCCCGTTTCGGGGGCGGTTTCGGACCCTGTCGGGGGAAGACGAAAGGAAGACGCGATGTAGACGCGATGGAGACGCGGGAAAGACCGCGTTTCCCGCGTCTTGCGCCCGCGCCGGCCCTTGCGTCAGACGGTTTTCAACGCGGCGCTTTTGCCCTATGACGGCGCGGCAGACCCTCGCCCTTGAAGGACCCAGCCATGACCTATCGGATCGCCATTCTCGGAGCCTCCGGCTATACCGGCGCCGAGCTTGTCCGCCTGATCGCCACCCATCCCGAGATGCGCATCGTGGCGCTGTCGGCCGACCGCAAGGCCGGCATGGCCATGGCCGAGGTCTTTCCCTTCCTGCGCCATCTTGACCTGCCGAAGCTGGTGAAGATCGAGGAAATCGATTTCTCCAATGTTGACCTGTGCTTCTGCGCGCTTCCTCATGCAACGACCCAGGCGGTGATCGCCGGTCTGCCGCGCGATCTGAAGATCGTCGACCTGTCGGCCGATTTCCGGCTGCGCGATCCGGCGGAATACCAGAAATGGTACGGCCAGCCGCATGCCGCGGTGGAATTGCAGAAAGAGGCGGTCTACGGGCTGACCGAATTCTACCGCGACGAGATCCGCAAGGCCCGGCTGATCGCCGGCACCGGCTGCAATGCCGCGACCGGCCAATATGCGCTGCGGCCGCTGATCTCGGCCGGGGTGATCGACCTTGACGACATCGTGATCGACCTGAAAGCCGGCGTCTCGGGCGCCGGGCGCAGCCTGAAGGAAAACCTTCTCCATGCCGAATTGTCGGGTGGCACGCACAGCTATTCGGCGGGCGGCAAGCACCGGCATCTGGGCGAATTCGATCAGGAATTCAGCAAGTTGGCCGGCCGGCCGGTTCTGGTGCAATTCACCCCCCACCTTCTGCCGATGAACCGCGGCATCCTGGCGACCGTCTATGTGAAGGGCGATCCGCAAGTGGTGCATGCGACGCTGGCCGCGGCCTATGCGCAGGAACCCTTCCTGCAGGTGCTGCCTTTTGGCGCACTCCCCTCGACACGCGACATCGCAGGCTCCAACTTCTGCCATCTGGGGGTGACGGGCGACCGGATCCCTGGCCGGGCGATCGTTGTGGCGGTGCTGGACAATCTGACCAAGGGCTCGTCGGGCCAGGCGATCCAGAATGCCAATCTGGCACTGGGCATCGACGAGACGACCGGGCTGATGCTGGCGCCGGTCTTCCCCTGAAGCGCCGCGATGTTTGATCCCGGTCAAGGCCGGGACGGGCGGCGGGGGGTAGGAAGGCGCCGGGGGTCGGAAGGCGCCGCGGCAGGACGGCGGGGCGGACAGGGAAGGGACGCGCGATGCAAAGCACGGCAAAGCCACAGTTTCGCGGCCTGAAAGGGCTGAAGAAGCAGCGCCGGATCCAGGTCATCGCGCTGGCCTTCGCGGCGCTGGCGCTGTCGACCGGGCTGATCGGCTATGCGATGCGCGACGGGATCAACTTCTTCCGCTCGCCCACCGAAGTGGTTGCCAGCCCGCCCGTCGCGGGCGAGGTGTTCCGCATCGGCGGCCTGGTGGAAGAGGGCAGCGTCCGGCGCGGCGCGGGCACGACGGTGAGCTTCCGGGTGACCGATACGAATGAAAGCGTGCCGGTCGAATTCACCGGCGTCTTGCCGGATCTTTTCGCCGAGGGCCAGGGCATGGTGGCGCTGGGCCAGATGCAGGGCGGCACCTTCGTGGCCACCGAAGTGCTGGCCAAGCATGACGAGACCTACATGCCGAAAGAGGTCATCGAGGCGCTCAAGGAACAGGGCGTCTATGTGAACCCCGCGGACAAGCCGCAGGGCTGATGGGCTTGGCGCCGATTTTTCGTCGAAAAATCGGGCACTTCGCCGCCGGTTACAGCGCCCGCCAGCCGATGTCGCGCCGGCAGAACCCCTCGGGCCAGTCGATCGCATCGACCATCCGATAGGCCGCTTCCTGCGCCGCGCGCAGGCTGTCGGCGCGGGCGGTGACGTTCAGCACCCGCCCGCCCGCGGCGGTGATCTGCCCGTCCTGCACCGCGGTGCCGGCATGGAAGACCATGTGCCGGCTGTCTTCGGGCAAAGCGTCCAGCCCGCCGATCGCGCTGCCTTTCCGGTAGGCGCCGGGATAGCCCTGGGCCGCCATGACCACGGTCAGCGCGTGATCCTCGGCCCAGGTGACGCGGGCCTCGGCCAGCCGGCCCTCGGCGCAGGCCAGAAGGTGGTCCAGCGCCTGGGCGCCCAGGCGCAGCATCAGAACCTGGCATTCCGGGTCGCCGAAGCGGCAATTGTATTCCACCAGCCTTGCGCGGCCGTCCTGGATCATCAGCCCGGCATAAAGGACGCCCTGATAGGGCGTGCCGCGCCGCGCCATCTCGGCGATGGTGGGGCGGACGATGTCGGCCATGACCTGCTCTTGCAGCGCCTCGGACAGGATCGGGGCGGGCGAATAGGCACCCATGCCGCCGGTATTCGGCCCGGTATCGCCATCGCCCACCCGCTTGTGATCCTGGGCCGTGCCGAAGGGCAGCGCGGTTTCGCCATCCGAGAGGATGAAGAAGCTGGCCTCTTCGCCTGCCATGAACTCTTCGATCACCACTTCCGCCCCGGCTTCGCCAAAGGCGCCGCCGAAGATCTCGTCGATGCCGGCCAGCGCTTCGGCCTCGGTCATGCCCATGATCACGCCCTTGCCGGCGGCCAGCCCATCGGCCTTCACGACCAAGGGCGCCCCCTTGGCGCGGATATAGGCGCGCGCGGGTTCGGCTTCGGTGAAGCGGGCATAGCCGGCGGTGGGCGCGCCGCAGGCGTCGCAGATTTCCTTGGTGAAGGCTTTTGACGCCTCAAGCCGCGCCGCCGCGGCCGAGGGGCCGAAGGTTAGGATGCCGGCCGCGCGGGTCGCATCGGCGACGCCGGCGGCCAGGGGCGCTTCGGGGCCGACGATGACGAAGTCGATCGCATTGTCGGCGCAGAAGGCCACCACGGCCGCGCCGTCCAGAATGTCCAGCGCCGCCGTCTCGGCCAGCCGCGCGATGCCGGCATTGCCGGGGGCGACGATCAGCCGGTCGGTCTTGGGGTTCTGCTTGACGGCCCAGGCCAGCGCATGTTCCCGCCCGCCGCCGCCGAGAATGAGGATGTTCATGCTGCCCCCGCTTGGCCCTTGCCTGTCCGTCGCCTCATAGGGGCGGGGGGCGCAGAGGGCAAGGCCGCGCGCTATCTGCCTTCACAGGCGACCCCGTCGCCGTCGCGGTCCAGCTTGTAGATATCCACACCGACCACATAGACCGGGCCCGAGACATATTCCGGCCCATTGCCGCTGCCGCCGGCGCAATCGACATCCGAGGCAACCGGCACGCAGGCGTCTTCGTAATTCGGATCGCAATCGGCCAGGGCGGCCGTGGGCAAAAGTACGGCCAGGATCGGAAACAGGGGGGCGGAAAGACGCATCTCGGCACCGTTAAGCAAGGTTAACGAATCGTTAACGCAGCTTGTCACGCGGCTGTGATCAAGGCGAGGCGGTGCTGTGTCGCATGGATTGCGCCGCGCGGCGGGGCGGGGCAGAAAGGGGCATGGATCTGTTCGAAGAGGAAGCCGCCGGCCCCGCGCCCGGCAACAGCCCCGAATTCACCGTCTCGGAACTGTCCGGCGCGGTGAAACGGGTGATCGAGGGCGAATTCGGCCTTGTCCGGGTGCGCGGCGAAGTGGGGCGGGTGTCGCGGCCCTCGTCGGGGCATCTGTATTTCGATCTGAAGGATGACCGCGCGGTTCTGGCGGCGATCAGCTGGAAGGGCCAGGTCGCGCGCATGCAGGTGCGGCCCGAAGAGGGGATGGAGGTTGTGGCCACCGGGCGGATGACCACCTTCCCCGGCCAGTCGAAATATCAGCTGATCGTCGAGGATGTGGCGCCGGCCGGTGCGGGCGCCTTGATGGCGATGCTGGAAAAGCGCCGGGCGGCGCTGCAGGCCGAAGGGCTGTTCGATCCGGCGCGCAAGCAGAAGATCCCCTTCCTGCCGGAGGTGATCGGCGTGGTCACCTCGCCCTCCGGGGCGGTGATCCGTGACATCCTGCACCGGCTGCGCGACCGTTTCCCGCGCCGCGTGCTGATCTGGCCGGTTGCGGTGCAGGGCCAGGCCTGCGCGCCCGAAGTGGCCGCCGCGATCCGCGGCTTCAACGCGCTCGCCCCGGGCGGCCCGATCCCGCGGCCCGATGTGATCATCGTCGCGCGCGGCGGCGGCAGTCTGGAAGACCTGTGGGGCTTCAACGAGGAAATCGTGGTGCGGGCGGCTGCGGACAGCCGCATTCCGCTGATCAGCGCCGTCGGGCACGAGACCGACACGACGCTGATCGACTATGCCGCCGATCTGCGCGCGCCCACGCCCACGGCGGCGGCCGAGCTGGCGGTGCCG
>NZ_JAICBZ010000063.1 GCF_020179405.1 Xinfangfangia pollutisoli
GCCCCTGCGGCGAGAAGGAGGTGAGTTGCCAGTTCTGCCCCAGGGGCCCCAAGGGATCGGGCGGGGCGCCGATGGTCGGGCCCTGCAGCAGCGCGCCGCGCCTCGCCCCGCTGGCCGAGCCGCCGGGCTGGCGCTTTGCCGCGGCCTCGGTCCTGGTGCTGGGCGGGGTGGCCTGGGCCAGCCTGGATTACAGGGCCTTGACCAGGCGGTGAGTCACATGGCCGGTCTCGGCATCGGCGCGGCTGATGCCGGTGGCCGCGAAGCCCTGCCTTTCCCAGAACGCCCGGCCGCGCGGGTTTGCCTCAAGCACGCCCAGCAGGATCCGCGGCGCGCCAGCCGCCCGGGCCAGGCCTTCGACATGGGCAAGGAATACCGCGCCATGACCCGTGCCGCGCCGGGCGGGCGCCAGCATCATCAGGCCCAGATAGGCATCCTGCGGCTCGGGAAAGCCGAAGGACAGTTCGGCCACGCCCGACAGCACCCCCTCGACGAACAGCCCCAGCCGGTGGCTGCGCGCCGGATCGCAGCCCGGCGGCCCGTCGGTGAAGAAATCGCGCGCCTTCTGCAGGTCGGGCGCGCGGCGATCGGCCAGCAGCCAGTAATCCTGCGCCAGGCCATAGAACGTGTTGACGGCGGAAAGATCGGCCGAGGGATCAAGCGGCCGGATCGTCGGGATCGGCGGAGGGATCGGGGACATGGTCAATGCTCAGGATTTCCAGTGTCAAGTTTCCGGCGGGGCGGGCCCAGGTGACCTCATCCCCGACATGGGCGCCCAGAAGCGCGCGGGCCAGCGGCGATTGCGGCGCGATGCGGCCCAAGGCCGGGTCGGCCTCGTCCTCGCCGGTGATGTCATAGATGGCTTCCTGCCCGTCTTCATCGGCCACGGTCACCCGCAGGCCGAAGGCGACTTCAGTCAACGGCAGCGCTGCCGGATCGACCGGGATCGCCGCTTTCAGCCGCGCCTCAAGCCAGCGGATATCGCGTTCGGCCGCCGCTTCGGGCAGCTTGTCCAGCCGATCTTCCCGGGCCCGCAGCGCCGCCAGATCGGCCTGGCGCGCCGCCAGCCGGGCCTGCAGATCGGCCAGCCCCCGGGGCGTCACATAATTCGGATGCGGCGACAGCGGCAGTTCCGGCAGGTCGGGCCGGTCGGCGCCGGCATCTTCGTTGACGAAAGCGCGGCTCATGCGACGATTTCCTCAAGCGGGTCATAGCGGCAACCCGTGCCCCAGGCCGCTTCCGCCAGGCTGTCGGGCTTGAAGCGGATCTTGCCGCTGGCAAGTTCCGCGCGCGAAAAGAAGCGCCGCTCGGTCACCACCGCTTCGGGATCGGTCCAGTCGGCGCGCAGCGTCCCGGCCAGGATCGTGGCGCGGAAGAACAAGTCGACCTGGTGAAAGCCGGTCTTCGGATCGTGGAATTCATTGATCAGCGCCGGCTCGCCCACGGCGACGGTCAGGCCGGTTTCCTCATGCACTTCGCGGGCCAGATTGTCGGGCAGCGATTGCCCGGCCTCGGCCCCGCCGCCCGGGGCGCACCAAAGATCGGAAATCCCGCCCGGATAGGCATTGACCAGCAAGAGCCGGTCCTGATCCAGGATCAGCGCGCGGGCGGCGAGACGGGGTTTGAAACGGGCGGCCATGCGGCAAGCGTTGAGCCAGAGGCACGGCTTTGTCCAGCCTTGTGGCCGCGGCCCGCCCCGGTCAGGATGCAGCAAACAGGAGCAGGCCATGGATTATTCAAGCGTCGCCAAAAAGGTCTCGCATTGGTGCGGGCGGCCGGGCACCTTCGTTCTGGCGCTGGGGGTGATCGTGGTCTGGGTGGTGACCGGGCCGGTCTTCGGCTTTTCCGACACCTGGCAGCTGGTGATCAACACCGGCACGACGATCGTGACCTTCCTGATGGTCTTCCTGATCCAGAACACCCAGAACCGCGACACGGCGGCGATCCAGCTGAAGCTGGACGAGTTGATCCGGGCCACGGCGGGGGCGCATAATGCGCTGCTGGATCTGGAGGAGCTGGACGAGAAAGTGCTGGATCAGTTCCGCCACCGCTATGAGGATCTGGCCAGGATCGCCCGCGACAAGCGCGCGCGCGGCGACACCGACACCGATTCGCCCGAGGCCTAGCGCGATGGCGGATGCCCCCGGTACGGTGCTGCTGATCCACGGCCTGGCGCGCACGGCGCGGTCGCTGGGCCCGATGGGTCTGGCCCTGCGCGCGGCGGGCTACCGGGTGGAGCCCCTGGCCTATCCCTCGACCAAGGCGCCGGCCGAGGCGCTGGTGGCGCAGGTCGCGCAGGCGATTGCGGCGGGTGCCACGCGGCGGCCGGCAGGGCCCTTGCATGCGGTGACCCATTCGATGGGGGCCCTGATCCTGCGCGACTGGCTGGCGCGGTCGGCGCCGGACAATTTCGGCCGCGCGGTGCTGCTGGGGCCGCCCAATCATGGCTCGGAACTGGTGGACCGGCTGGGCGGCGATCCGCGGCTGGGCCCGGCCTTCCGGCTGCTGAACGGGCCGGCGGGGCTGGATCTGGGCACCGGGCCCGGCAGCTGGCCGAACCGGCTGCCGCCGCCCGCGCATCCGATGGGGGTGATCGCCGGGACCGGCTCGGTCAGTCCGTGGTTTTCCGCGCTGCTGCCCGGGCCGGATGATGGCAAGGTCACGGTGGCCAGCACGCGGATGGAGGGCATGGCCGACCATCTGGTGCTGCCGGTCAGCCATACCTGGATGATGATGGACCCGCGGGTGATCCGGCAGGTGCTGGCCTTCCTGCGCGAAGGGCGGTTCCAGCGCGGCTAAGGGCGGCGTCTGTGGCCGGCCCCGGGGGTTTCACACCCCCGGACCCCCGTGGGATATTTTTGCAGAGAGGAAGGCTGCAAGCGCCTTAGCGGCGGGGTTGGCTGCGGTTCACATGGCCCATCTTGCGGCCGGGGCGCGGGGCGCCCTTGCCGTAGAGGTGCAGCGAGCAATCGGTCTCGCGCAGCAGCTGCGGCACGCGCAGCACGTCGTCGCCGATCAGGTTTTCCATCACCACATCGGCAAAGCGGCTGCCATCGCCCAAAGGCAGGCCCGCGACGGCGCGGATATGCTGTTCGAACTGGTCGACCGCGCAGCCCTGCTGGGTCCAATGGCCGGAATTGTGGACGCGCGGGGCGATCTCGTTGACGACCAGGCCGGCGCCGGTGACGAAGAGTTCCACCCCCATCACGCCGACATACTCCAGCGCATTGGCGATGCGGGCGGCGATGAGGACGGCGTCGGAGCGTTGCGAGGGGCTGAGCCGGGCGGGCACGGTGGTGGTGCGCAGGATGCCCTCGCGATGGACATTCTCGCCCGGGTCATAGGCCGCGACCGAGCCGTCGGCGCCGCGGGCGACGATGACCGAAACCTCATGGCTGAAGTCGATGAAGCCTTCCAGCACCGCAGGGGCGCCCTGCATGGCGGCCAGGGCGGGGGCGGCCTTCGACAGGTCCATGATCCGGGCCTGGCCCTTGCCGTCATAGCCCAGCCGCGTGGTCTTGAGGATCGCCGGATGGCCGATCTTCAGCAGCGCGCGGTCCAGATCGGCCGCGGTGGTGACGGCGGCATAGGGGGCGGTGGTCAGGCCGATGCCGGTCAGGAAATCCTTCTCGGCGATCCGGTCCTGGCTGATGGCCAGCGCGCGGCGGTTCGGCCGGATCGGACGCAGGCTTTCCAAGAGATCCAGCGCCGAGGTCGGCACGTTCTCGAATTCATAGGTGATCACATCGACCGCGGCGGCAAAGGCGCGCAGCGCCGCCTCGTCTTCATAGGGCGCGGTCGTCACCTTGGCCGCGACATGGCCGGCGGGCGGATGGGCGCCCGGCTCGTAGATATGGCAGGCATAGCCAAGCCGGCTGGCCGCGACCGACAGCATCCGGCCCAGCTGGCCGCCGCCCAGGATGCCGATCACCGATCCGGGGGCAAGGGCGTCATTCATCGCGGGGCTCCTCGGGGATCGAGGCCGACAGGGCAGCGCGCCAGGCGTCAAGCCGTTCGGCCAAAGCCGGGTCCGAGACCGCCAGGATCGCCGCCGCCATCAGCCCGGCATTGGCCGCCCCGGGCGCGCCGATCGCCATCGTGGCGACGGGAAAGCCCTTGGGCATCTGCAGGATCGAATACAGGCTGTCGACGCCCGAAAGCGCCTTGGTCAGGACCGGCACGCCGATCACCGGCACCCGGGTTTTCGAGGCCATCATGCCGGGCAGATGCGCGGCCCCGCCGGCGCCGGCGATGATCACCTTCAACCCGCGATCGACCGCGGTCTTGCCATAGGTCCACAGGCGGTCGGGGGTGCGATGGGCCGAGACGATCTTGGTCTCATAGCCGATCGCCAACTCGTCCAGGATCGCGGCGGCTTCGCGCATCGTCGCCCAATCGGACTGCGAGCCCATGATGATGCCGACAGGTGGGGGGGTCATGCGGGTCTCCGCTGCCTGCGTGTCCGTTGTGGCGCCATATACCGGCGGCGGGGCCGGGGCAAGCGGGCGGGAGGGTCAGGCGGCCGCGCGCATGGCAAAGGGGCGCAGAGATCCCGCTCTGCGCCCCTTCCAGTCGTGCAGCGAAAACCGGCCGTGATCAGAACTTCATCACATAAGACACGCCGACCACCAGCGGGTCGATCTCGACCTTGCCGATCTTGGCGCCGTCCAGCTTCACATCGCTGTCGATGTTGACATAGCGCAGATCCAGCCGCAGGGCCGAGCGGTCATTCACCGCGTAATCCATGCCCAGATGCGCGGCCAGGCCGAAGCTTTCGTCGATCTTCAATTCGCCCAGCGGCGATTTGGTCTCGAAGAACTTGGTGTAGTTCACGCCCAGACCGACGAAGGGCGTCAGCTTGCCGCCGGCCGGGAAGTGGTAATTCACCGAGACGGTCGGCGGCAGCTGCTTGGTTTCGCCGGCATAGACCCCATTCAGAGAGACCGAATGCTTGAAGGGCAGCGCGCCCAGAACCTCGATCCCCAGATTGTCGCGGATGAAATATTCGAAGGTGATCGAGGGGCGGGTATTGTCGCTGACGGTCGCATTGGCGCCGGCCAGCGTGCCGTTGTCATCCTTCGGCGAGACCATGGCGAAGCCGAAGCCCAGGGTCATCTCGCCCGCAGATTGGGCGGCGGCCGGAGCGGCAAGCGCCGCGGTGGCAAGAAGGGCGAGAAGATAGGTTTTCATGAGGTGTCCCCTTTTGGTTATGGGGGCGACCCTCTGCCGGGAAAGCCGTCGGCACGTTGACCTGAATCAAATCCGGCCGATCCGGGCCTGCGGCAGGATGTCGCGATAAGGCGCATCCAAGATGTTGAAAAGGCGCAAGGATTTCGCTTTCGGCCGATCTGGGCCGGCACTCAGGCGATGATGTCGGGGATCAGCTGATCCTCGATCTTGGTGATCGCATCCTTCAGCGACAGCTTCTGCTTCTTCAGCCGCCGCAGCGTCAACTGATCGGGCCGGCCATTGGTTTCCAGCGCATGGATTGCCTCATCCAGATCACGATGCTCACGGCGAAGCACTTCCAGCTTCACGCGCAGCATTTCTTCGAAACTCATCTCGGACGGGGCGTTCATGACGGCCTGGCCTTCATGCTTGGGCATCTTCAGCAACTCTATAGCGTGCCAAGCGATTCTTGGGAACGTGCTTCGCAGCACATCCTTGACGGCAATCGCTGGCCGCAGCCCCGGCGCCCCGCCCCGTGCCCCGTTGCCTGCCGTCTCGGGTCTTGCGGCGGCAGGCTTCGGCCCCCATATTTCCCCCATGGTCAGGGTGCCCGAAGGCGGGGTCCGGGCCTTGGAAATGTCGCTTCGATCAAGGGCAGTCCGCGGATGACGAAACTTACCTTTGGGGCCCACCCCTATCTTCTGGGCTTCGAGCAGTTGGAACGGCTGGTCGAACGCACCGCGAAATCCGGGGCCGAGGGCTATCCCCCGTTCAACATCGAGGCCGTCAGCGAGAATGCCTATCGCATCACGCTGGCCGTGGCGGGCTTTCGCGAGGAAGACCTGTCGATCACGGTCGAGGACCGCCAGCTGGTGATCCGCGGCCGCCAGGCCGAGGATGCGGGCGACCGCGTCTATCTGCATCGCGGCATCGCCGCCCGGGCCTTCCAGCGCAGCTTCGTGCTGGCCGACGGGGTCGAGGTCGGGGGGGCGGGTCTGGACCATGGGTTGCTGAACGTCGATCTGCGGCGCGTCGTTCCCGATACGGTGGTGCAGACCATCCCGATCGGGCGCGGCGCAAAGGAAGGAGGCAGGAAATGAACACGCCATTCAACGGTTTCCCCGAGGCGGCCGACCGGATCGTCTATGTCCGCCCCGTGGCGGTGGCCGATCTGCCAGACGAGATTCGCGAACAGGTGGGCGAGGTCGAGACGGTCTATTCGGTCCATGCGCCGAATGGCCAGCAGCTGGCGCTGGTGGCCGACCGCAAGCTGGCCTTCCATCTGGCGCGCAGCCACGATTACGCGCCGGTCAGCGTCCACTGACGCACGCCATCCGGCCGGCATTCTGCTGAAACCGCCCTGAAACGGCACTGGCGCTTACGCGCCGGTGCTGGACCTGCACGGCGCCTTGCGCAAGTCTGGCCGCGACGGAACCGCCGCGCGGCGGCGTTTCACCGTCACAGCCATCGTCAGTGACAGCGAGCGCAAGATGAAAACCACCACCGGATATTCCACCCTGCAGATCCTTCTGCATTGGGCCGTCGCCCTGGGTGTCGTCTTCAATTACATCGTCAGCGAGGGCATGGGCCGGGCGCTGGACCAGCAGATCCAGAGCCAGCCGGTCACGGTGTCCATCGCATCTCTGCATGTCTGGATCGGCGTGGCCGTGCTGGTTCTGGCGCTGCTGCGCATCGCGCTGCGGCTGGCGCTGGGCGGGCCGGCGGCGCAGCCGGGGCTTTTGGGCAAGGTCTCCAGCGCGACGCATGGTCTTTTGTATCTGCTGATCCTGCTGGTGCCGGCGCTGGGCGCCGTGGCCTGGTTCGGCGGGATCGACGCCGTGGCCGAGCCGCATGCGGTTCTGGCCAATCTGCTGGTGATCCTGGCCGGCCTGCATGCGCTGGCGGGGATCTATCATGGCGTGGTCCTGAAGGACGGCGTGCTGGGCCGGATGTTCCGCCCCGCCTGACCTGCGCCGCCTGAACCACCCCGCCCGGGCCGGCGCCCGCCATCGGCTGCCGCAATGAAAACGCGCCCCGCCCGGATCCGGGCGAGGCGCGCTTTTTCGGTCAGACCGGGCCCGATCAGGCCTTGATCAGCCCCATCGATTCCAGCTTCAGCAGCACTTGATGGGCGCAGGTGTCGACCTCGACCTCTTGGGTCTCAAGCCGCAGTTCGGGGGTTTCGGGGGCTTCGTAAGGGTCCGAGATCCCGGTGAATTCCTTGATCTTGCCCTCACGCGCCAGCTTGTACAGCCCCTTGCGGTCGCGCCGTTCGCATTCCTCGACCGAGGTTGCGACATGCACCTCGACGAAGGCGCCATAGGCCTCGACCATTTCGCGCACCGCACGGCGGGTGGCGGTATAGGGCGCGATCGGCGCGCAGATCGCGATGCCGCCGTTCTTGGTGATCTCGGACGCGACATAGCCGATCCGCTTGATGTTGATATCGCGATGTTCCTTCGAGAAGCCAAGCTCGCTCGACAGATGCTTGCGCACCACATCGCCATCCAGCAGCGTGACCGGACGGCCGCCCATTTCCATCAGCTTGACCATCAGCGCATTGGCGATCGTGGACTTGCCCGAGCCGGACAGGCCGGTGAAGAACACGGTGAAGCCCTGTTTCGACCGCGGCGGCGAGGTGCGGCGCAGTTCGGTCACCACTTCGGGGAACGAGAACCATTCCGGGATATCCAGCCCCTCGCGCAGACGGCGGCGCAGTTCGGTGCCCGAAATGTCCAGCACGGTGCCGCCTTCGGGCACTTCGTTCGCCGGGTAGTAGCTGGCCTTTTCCTGCACATAGACCATGTGCTTGAAGTCGACCATCTCGATGCCGATTTCCTCGGCATGCTGGGCGAACAGCTCTTGCGCGTCATAGGGGCCGTAGAAATCCTTGCCCTGGCTGTTCTTGCCCGGGCCGGCATGGTCGCGGCCGACGATGAAATGGGTGCAGCCGTGGTTCTTGCGGATGATCCCGTGCCAGACCGCCTCGCGCGGGCCGGCCATGCGCATCGCCAGGTTCAACAGCGACAGCTGGGTGGTCTGGGCCGGATACTTGTCCAGCACCGCCTCATAGCAGCGCACGCGGGTGAAATGGTCGACATCGCCCGGCTTGGTCATGCCGACGACCGGATGGATCAAGAGGTTGGCCTGCGCCTCGCGCGCGGCGCGGAAGGTCAGTTCCTGATGGGCGCGGTGCAGCGGGTTGCGGGTCTGGAAGGCCACGACCTTCTGCCAGCCCAGCTTGCGGAAATAGGCGCGCAGCTCGTTCGGCGTGTCGCGGCGGGCCTTGAAATCGTAATGCACCGGCTGCTGGATCCCGGTCACCGGGCCGCCCAGATAGATCTTGCCCGCGGTGTGATGCAGATAGTTCACCGCCGGATGGGCCAGATCGTCGGCGCCGAACACCTTCTCGGCCTCGCGCGCCTTGTTCGGCTCCCATTTGTCGGTGACGGTCATCACCGCCAGGATCACGCCCTCGGCATCGCGCAGCGCGATGTCCTGCCCGGCCGAGACGGTCTCGGCGAATTTCTCGTTCACATCCAGGGTGATCGGCATCGGGAACAGCGCGCCATCGGCCATGCGCATGTTTTCAACGACGCCGTCATAATCGGCCTCGCTCATGAAACCCTTCAGCGGGTAAAAGCCGCCATTCATCAGCAATTCCAGATCGCAGACCTGGCGCGCGGTCAGATCCCAGGAGGGCAGGTTGCCCGCCTCGGTCTTCAGCTTCTGCGCGGAATCATAGGAAACATACAGCTCCGGGATCGGAGCAAAATTCTTGTGCATGGTCTTGATCCTGTCTTTCGAGGCAAGGGAGCGGGGCGAAACGCCGGTCAGCTCGGCATGAAGGGCGTGATATTCGGCCAGCTTGCTGGCCAGGAAGCTTTCGGTCAGACGCGATTTCTCGGTCGCGCCGCGGGTGGTCAACGTATAGGCAAAGCGCTGGCGGCGGTCGGGGCCGGGGCGGGCCTCGACGCGGATCAGCCCGGCCTCGCTGGCGGCGCGCAATTGCGCGTTCAGCCGGCCCAGACTGATTCCCAACGCCTCGGCCGTGACGCGCTGCGAGGCCTCGGGCACCAGGTCAAGCTGGCGCAGCAAAAGGAAGAGTTGCTCTTCCTCGGGCAGGGCGGGCTTGGTCATCGGCAGGGGCATGCGCTTGGCTCAGGGTGCGTTCAGCGGTGAACACATCGCATATTTCGCAGCCGCAGCAAAGCCGGAAAAATGAAAAAGGCGGGCCTTCTGCCGAAAGCCCGCCCTTCTGTTGCAGCTTTGAAACGCGTTCAGCCCTGTTCGGCCAGCCAGCGTTCGGCATCCAGCGCCGCCATGCAGCCCATGCCCGCGCTGGTCACGGCCTGGCGATAGATCGGGTCGGTCAGGTCGCCCGCGGCAAAGACGCCGGGGGTCGAGGTGCGGGTGGTGCCCGGCTCGACCTTCACATAATCGCCGTGATGCATCTCAAGCTGGCCCTTGACCAGGGCCGAGGCCGGGGCATGGCCGATGGCCACGAAAAAGCCCGCGCAGGGCACATCCTGCGTGGCCCCGGTCTTGACGTTGCGCACGGTCACCGCGGTCACGCCCAGGGGCGTGTCGGTGCCCAGGACCTCGGTCACTTCGCTGTCCCAGATCACCGCGATCTTCGGGTTCTTGAACAGCCGGTCCTGCATGATCTTCTCGGCGCGGAAACTGTCGCGGCGATGCACGACGGTGACTTTCGAGGCGAAGTTGGTCAGGAACAGCGCCTCTTCCACCGCGGTATTGCCGCCGCCGATCACCACCACTTCCTTGCCGCGATAGAAGAACCCGTCGCAGGTGGCGCAGGCCGAGACGCCAAAGCCCTTGAACCGTTCTTCCGAGGGCAGACCCAGCCATTTCGCCTGTGCGCCGGTGGCCAGGATCACCGCATCGGCGGTATAGGTAGTGCCAGAGTCGCCGGTCGCGGTGAAGGGGCGCTTCGACAGGTCCAGCGCGGTGATGATGTCGCCGATGATCTCGGCGCCCATTTCCTTCGCGTGGTCCTCCATCCGCACCATCAGGTCGGGGCCCAGCACCGATTTGTCGCCGGGCCAGTTTTCCACATCGGTGGTGATGGTCAGTTGCCCGCCGGGCTGGATGCCCTGGATCAGGATCGGCTGCAGCATCGCGCGGCTGGCATAGACGGCGGCGGTATAGCCGGCGGGGCCCGAGCCGATGATCAGAACCTTGGTGTGCCGCGTCTCGGCCATGCTTGCCCCCGTTTCCCTAGATGCGGGCTCTGATATAGACAGGCCGGGCCCGGGCCGAAAGCCCCGGCGCGTTGCGTTTCGCCCAATCGGCGCGCAACCGATGCGCTTTGGCTTTGGTCCGCTTTGAAACTTTGTTGCGCGCGGCGGGGCAAATGCCTAGATAGGCGCCAGCGAAGGAGACTGACATGGCAAGCCACAAGCTTGACGACATCGACCGGCATATCCTGGCCCAGTTGCAGGCCGATGGCCGGATGACGAATGTCGAACTGGCCAGCCGCGTCGGGATCTCGGCCCCGCCCTGTCTGCGCCGGGTCAGGACGCTGGAAGAGCAGGGCTATATCACCGGCTATCATGCGGAAATCAATGCCCGCGAGCTGGGATTCGAGGTCTCGGTCTTTGCCATGGTGCGGCTGAATTCGCAGGCCGAGGCCGATCTGGCCGCCTTCGAGGATCGCTGCCGCGGCTGGCCGCTGGTCCGCGAATGCCACATGCTGAATGGCGAGATCGACTTCATCCTGAAATGCGTGGCGCCGGATCTGTCGACCTTCCAAAGCTTCCTGACCGGCGAATTGCTGAAGGCGCCGAATGTCGCGAATGTGAAGACCAGCCTGGTGATCCGCGGCGCCAAGGACGAACCGGGCGTGCCCTTCGACGTGCTGGAAGCGCGGCTGGCGCGGCTGGCCTGAGCGGCGGCCGACGCAGCGGCGCGGGGCCCCTGATCCGGCACCTGATCCCGCAAATGAAAAGCGGCCGCCAAACCCAAGGTTCGCCGGCCGCTTTGAGCCCGATACCTACCCCCCTGAGCAAAGGGTGCGGCCCGGTGCCTTGCCGGAGGCCCGCAAGCGGGGCTTATAACCAGGGCGAAGGCTTTGGTCGCAGTGGGACATCTGCTGGCTGAGAAAATGTCCGAAACGGGGCGGTATGTCAAATTTGAACTGCAGCTTTCGCGGTTGTGCAGAACAGAACTGCCGCGAAATGCCGGATTGTTGAAGGCGAACAGGGTTAATCGGGCCTCGATCAACCAGAATCGCCGCAATTGTGGCAGGTGCTGCGGGCCGGGGCGATTCGGCCCAGGCCGTTAGCGCGCGGCGATGGCGGCGATGCGCGGGCGCGGTGCCAGGGCGGGAAGCGGCGGCAGGGCCAGATCCAGCAGCAGCTGGTCTTCGTCCCGCAGCGCGGCAGGGCGGCGCGCCGTCCCGCGCATCCAGGGGAAATTCGGCAAGGGCTCGGCCGAGGCAGCGATCACCGAGCGCAGCCAGCGGCGTTCGGTCTGGATCATCTGGGTCATCTGGGTTCTCCGCTCGATTGGCCGTTCTGGCCTTTCGCTGAAGATCGCGGTCCAATGCGGCGGGCTTTGGGCCGATTGGTGAAGGAATGCGGCCATTTCCGGGCGTGGCACAATCCGGGCCATCGCGCCGGAACTGTTGCCACCTTGCGCGAAACCGGGCGATTTGCGCGGACAATCCCCGGTCTTGCCCCGGGATCGTTTCTGAAATTGCGGCGAATTGCGGCCGCGGCCGGCCTTACAGCCGGATCGAGGCGATCAGCCGCCCGTAATCCTGTTCGCCGGCATGGGTGGCGCGGCGATAGCTGAAGAACCGCTCCGAATCGCGATAGGTGCAATGGCGCGTCCATTCGGCATGGCCCACCCCGGCCAGCCGCAGCCGGTGCAGCCCATAGGCCGGCAGGTCGAACAGCAGCCGGTCGCCCTGGCCGTTGATGAAGAAGCGAGTATTGGCGCGGTCTTCATCGGCGAAGGTTTCGAAGAACTCTTGCCCGACCTCATAGGCGGGCTGGCTGATCGTCGGGCCGATCACCGCGGCAATGTCGCCGCGCCGCGCGCCCAGGGCCTCCATCGCCTCAAGCGTGGCCTCCAGCACGCCCTCGAAGGCGCCGCGCCAGCCGGCATGCGCCGCGCCGATCACCCGCGCCTTCGGATCGGCAAACAGAACCGGCTGGCAATCGGCGGTCAGCACCGCCAGCGCCAGGCCGGGCGTCGCGGTGACCAGCGCATCGGCGCGCGGCCGGTCGGTCAGGGGCGCCGAGACGCTGACCACATCGGCGGAATGAACCTGGTTCACCGTGACCAGCGCCGGCAGATCAACCCCCATCGCCTCGGCCACCCGGGCGCGGTTGATCGCCACGATCTCGGACTGGTCGGTCGATCCGGTGCCGCAGTTCAGCCCGGCGAAAATGCCGGACGAGGCGCCGCCCTTGCGGGTGAAGAACGCATGGCGGAAGGGGATGGCGTCCGAGGTGATGAGTTCGAGCATGTCTTTCAGCCGAATCCGGGCGGGGTCGGGGCGCCGGGCCGGAAGAGGGCCAGCGCCTTGAACAACTCACCCATTTCCGACGGGTGGGTCAAGCGCCGCGCGGCGGCAAGATGGTTTTCCAGCGCAGAACCCGCCAATCCCTGCGCCAGCCGCTCGGTCCGCGGGCCGATGCCAAGCCGGGTCAGCAGCGCGCCCTGGGGTGTGTAGCGGGTTTCCATGCCAGTGGCGGCCTGGGCCAGCGCCTCGAAATCGACATGCGCCGTCAGGTCGGCCAGGCCCGGCGCGGCCAGGGGATCGACGGGCCGATGCCCGGCCAGGGCCTGGAACGTGTCGCCGCGCGAATGCCAGCCGCCATAATCCAGGACCAGCGCCAGCCCGCCATGGCGCCGCAACCGCTGGCACAGCTCTGTCACGATCATCGGCGCCAGCGGGCAGATCTCGACCAGCGTGCCGGGCGCCTCATCGGCAAAGCGCGGGTCGGTCAGGATCGGGCCCTGGCCGATCGGATCCGACAGGCCAAAGGCCAGCGCGCCGCCCTGCAGCCCCACCAGCCGCTCGCGCCAGCCCTGGGCGCTGCGCTGGAACTGCCGGATCGGCAGGGCGTCGAAGAATTCATTGGCGATCAGGAACAGCGGCTGATCGGGCAGATCGGCCACCGTGTCCTGCCAGCGCAGCGCCTGGCCGGTCTGGCGGCGGACGGTTTCCAGCTGGACCGCGCGCAGCCGGGGCGAGGCTTCGACCAGCGTGATCTGGGCCGCGGCATGAAAGCCCGGGATGGCCCGGGTCGCGCGCAGAAGATCGGCCATCAGCGTGCCGCGGCCGGGGCCCAGCTCGGCCAGGGTGAAGGGCGCGGGCGCGCCCTGGTCCAGCCAGGCCTGGGCCAGCGCCAGGCCCAGAAGCTCGCCGAACATCTGGCTGATCTCGGGCGCGGTGATGAAATCGCCCTCGGCCCCGAAGGGCGGACGGGTGGTGTAATAACCATGCTCGGGATGCAGCAGGCATTCGGCCATGTAATCGGCCAGCGTCATCGGCCCGGTGGCCGCGATCCGCCGCGCGATCAGGCAGCCCAGCGGCGTCATGCCGCGGCGGGCGCCGCCGCGCGCCGGCTGCGGGCGATGAACCACAGACCCACCGCGATCATCGGCAGCGACAGGATCTGCCCCATGGTCAGCCCATAGCCGCCCAGATGGAAGGCCAGGCCCAGCGGATTGCCGTCCGAGACGAATTGCGCATCCGGCTGGCGGACGAATTCCACCGCAAAGCGCGCCAGGCCGTATCCGGTCAGGAACGTGCCCATGATCCGGCCCGGAAAGCGCAGGGCGCCGCCGCGCCAGGCCATCCACAACAGCAGCGTGCCCAGGATCAGCCCTTCCAGCAGCGCCTCGTACAGCTGGCTCGGATGGCGGGCGCAGGGCGCGGTCAGCGTGGCGCAGGCCTGCGCCGCCTGACCGGGGAAGATCACCCCCCAGGGCAGATCGGTCGGCCGGCCCCACAGCTCGGCATTGATGAAATTGGCGATCCGGCCCAGCAGCAGCCCCGCAGGCACCGCCAGCGCCAGCAGATCGCCCACCGACAGCGCCGCAATCCGCTCGCGCCGGCAGAACCACAGTCCCGCGACCACGACGCCCAGGAAGCCGCCATGGAAGGACATGCCGCCTTCCCAGACCTTCACGATATCGCCCGGATGGGCCAGATATTCGCCCGGCGCGTAGAACAGCACATAGCCCAGCCGCCCGCCAAAGATCACGCCCAGGATGATCCAGGTCAGCAGCCGTTCCACCTGCTCGGCCGTCATCGGCGGCGCGCCGGCCCAAAGCCGTGGCGTGGCGACGGCGCGGCCGATCAGCCACCAGCCCAGAAGCAGGCCGACGATATAGGCCACCGCATACCAGCGCAGCGCAAAGGTCATCCCGCCCACGGGAATGCTGAAGATCTCGGGCGAGATATCGGGGAAGGGGATCATGCCCGTCTCCTGTTCGGGGTGCTGCGGCCGGCTTTGCTTGTCGGGCGGGCAGGGGGCGAAGTCAACCGGGGCGGCGCATGCCGCAGGCGGGGCCGCAGACTTGTGATGCCGCGCGCGGGCGCGCATATAGGGGCAAAGCAAGGAGCGCGCCGATGCAGACCCGCAACAAGTTCTTCGATGACATGAGCCAGCTGATGACCAATGCGATGGGCGTGGCGCAGGGGGCGAAGACCGAGGCTGAGACCGCCTTCAAGGGCTTCATCGACCGCTGGATGGCCGATCGCGATTTCGTCAGCCGCGAGGAATTCGACGCGGTGCGCGCCATGGCGCAGAAGGCCCGCGAAGAGAACGAGGCGCTGTCGGCCCGCCTGGCCGCGCTGGAAGCCGCGCTCGCCGCCAAGGGCTAGGCGCGATCCTTCGGCGAAGGATCGCAGGCGCGACGCCGTCGGGGCGGGCCCGCGCAAAGCCTGTGCGCGGATCGCTGTTTTGCGGCGCGCCGGGCCTTCCTAGATTGGGGTCATCGCATGATTGCCTGAAAGGCCCCGCCATGACCCAGCCTGTCCAAAACGCCGCCCCCGCTTCTGCCCTGCCGGCCGAAACCCGGATCGGCCATGTCCATCTGAAAGTCGCCGATCTTGACCGCGCGATCGGCTTTTATTCCGGCATCCTCGGCTTCCAGATCACCCAGCGCTATGGCCGCCAGGCGGCCTTCCTGTCCGCTGGCGGCTATCACCACCATATCGGGCTGAACACCTGGGAGTCCAAAGACGGCACCCCGCCGCCGCCCGGCCATACCGGCCTGTATCACACCGCGATCCTTCTGCCCGACCGCCGGTCGCTGGCCCAGGCGCTGCAGCGGCTGAACGCCGCCGGCTGGCCGCTGACCGGCGCCTCGGACCATGGCGTCAGCGAGGCGCTGTATCTGGACGATCCCGATGGCAATGGGGTCGAGCTGTATTGGGACCGGCCCCAGGCCGACTGGCCGCACCAGCCCGATGGCAGCCTGGCCATGTTCACCAAACGGCTGGATCTGCAGGCGCTTCTGGCCGAGGCGGGCTAAGCCGCCTCAGGCCCGGATGAAGCGGAAGACGGCCGAGGCGGCCCAGCCGGCAAAGGCCGCCAGCACCAGCGACAGCAGCCCGTAGATCAGCGGCTGGTCCTGCGCCATGTTGAAGACCGCGCGCTCCAGCCCTTCCTTGCGCACGCCGATCAGCCGTTCCTGCTGGGCGACGACCCGGCCATCGCGCAACAGGAAGATCCGCACCTTGTAGCCGCCCTCAGTCAAGTTCGCCGGCAGCGCCACATCGGCGCGGAACAGCGTGGCATCGGTCAGCTGGACCTTGCCCTCCATCAGCCGATACCGCCCCTCCTGGCCGCGCACCCGTTCCAGCGCGGTGACGAAGGCGTCCGACCCCTCGGCTTCCGAGGCGATGCCGACCGCGCGGATCACCCGGTCGATGGTGATGCCCTGGCGCAGGTTCTCGGTATGCGACAGGATCTCGGACAGCGGCCGGGTCGTCACCACCGAATAGAACGAGGGCGCGGAATCGACCATCACCGCGGCGTGGTTGATCCAGATCCCCGCCACCCGGTCCTTGCGCCGCACCACGACGGGCGACGAGGGCCCCTCGACCGTGATGATCACATCCAGCCGGCCCTCGGGCACCGGGGTCTCGCGCTTAACGGCGCCGTAGATAAGGATTTCCGAGCCGTCGAAATTGGCGGTGATCGAGACGCGGCTCTGGCTCAGCCCGGCCACGATCTCCTCGTCGCGCGCGACGGCCTGGGCCGCGGCAGGCTGCGACAGCGGCAGAAGCGACAGCAGGGCCAGAGCCAGCGCAAGGGTCAGGCGGCGGCTCATGGCAGGGCCCCGCTGGCAACGCTGTACAATTCATCCGGCCGCAGCAGCAGATCGGCGGCGATCCGCAGGCTGACCGCCAGAACCAGAAGCGACAGCAGCACGCGCAGCTGCTCGGCCCGCAGCCGCACGCCGACCCGCGCCCCGATCTGCGCCCCGATCACGCCGCCCAGGATCAGCAGCAGCGCCAGCATCATGTCGACGGTCTGGCTGGTGACCGCATGCATGACCGTGGTGAAGGCCGAGACGAAGATGATCTGGAACAGCGAGGTGCCGACCACCACCTTGGTGGGCATGCCCAGCAGATAGATCATCGCCGGCACCATGACGAAGCCGCCGCCGACCCCCATGATCGCCGCCAGAAAGCCGGTCAGCGCGCCGACCAGCAGCGGCGGAATGACGCTGATATACAGGCCCGACGCGCGGAACTTCATCTTCAGCGGCAGGCCATGCACCCAATTATGGGTATGGCCGCGGCGGATCACCGCCCCGGGCTTGCCCGCGCGCAACAGCGCCCGCAGGCTTTCCTGCAGCATCATCGCGCCGATGAGGCCCAGGAACAGCACATAGCTCAGCTGTACGAACAGATCGACCTGGCCCAGCCGCTTCATCAGCGCAAAGACCCAGATCCCCGCGCCCGAGCCGATCATGCCGCCCACCAGCAGCACCGTGCCCATGCGGAAATCCACCGCCTTGCGCTTGATCTGCGCCAGAACCCCCGACACCGACGAGGCGACAACCTGATTGGCGCCCGTGGCCACCGCCACCGCCGGCGGCACGCCGATGAAGAACAGCAAAGGCGTGATCAGAAAGCCGCCGCCGACACCGAACATGCCCGACAGAAAGCCCACGACGCCGCCGATCCCCAGAAGCAGGAAGGCGTCGACCGAGACCTCGGCAATGGGGAGGTAAAGCTGCATGGGGGGCCGGGCCCGGAGAAGTGAGAGATCGTCTGCCCAAAGGCTTGCGCGGCCCGGGCGGCGAAGTCAAATCACCAAGCGCTCATCGGAGCCCGCGCAGGAAATGCCGCAGGATGCGTTCCAGTTTTGCCGCACCCAAAGGCGCCATGGCCTTGGTATGCTCATGGCTGATCTGCTCGTCGCTCATCCCCGCGGCCATGTTGGTGATGGTCGAGATCGCGGCCACCTCCAGCCCCAGGAAGCGCGCCAGGATCACTTCGGGCACGGTCGACATGCCGACGGCATCGCCGCCCAGCCCCTTCAGCATGCGGATCTCGGCCTTGGTCTCGAACGAGGGGCCGGAATACCAGCAATAGACGCCCTCGGGCAGGGGCAGCCCCTCGGCCGCGGCGGCCGCCTGCAGGGCGGCGCGCAGGCGGGGGGAATGCGCCTCGGTCATCGGCACGAAACGGGCATCGGTCTTCTCGCCGATCAGCGGGTTCAGGCCGGAATAGTTGATGTGATCGCTCAGAAGCATCAGATCGCCCGGCGCGATGTCGGGCCGCATGGATCCGGCGGCATTGGTCAGGATCAGCTCGCGCGCCCCAAGCGCCTTCAGCACTTCCAGCGCCGGCCGCATCGCCGCCGGATTGCCGTTTTCATAATAATGCTCGCGCGCGCCGAACACCGCGACGCGCACGCCTTCCAAGGTGCCGACATGCAGATGCGGATTATGGCCCGAGACGCCGACATGCGGAAAGCCCGGCAGATCGGCATAGGGGATCGCCGGCCCCTCGACCGCCTGCGCCAGATGGCCCAGGCCCGAGCCCAGGATCAGCCCCAGACGCACGGGTGCTGCACCCGCGCGGTCGCGGATCAGGGCGGCGGTAGAGACGGGATCGAACATGGACAGGTCTTTCGCTTCTGGCCGGCCCCGGGGGCGCTTCGCCCCCCGGACCCCCCGAGGATATTTATGCAGAGAGGAAAAGCTGCCTTCCTCTCTGTCGAAATATCCCACGGGGGTCCGGGGGTGTGAAACCCCCGGGCGGCTGGGGTTCGGGCGCAGCGCCGGGATCAGCGCTCTTTCACATAGGGCTCGCCCCCGGCGCGGGGCGGAATGGCTTTGCCCACGAAGCCTGCAAGGACGAAGACGGTCAGCATATAGGGCAGCGCGTCCAGGAAGGGCACCGGCACCTTCACCCGCACCATCCATTCCACCACATCCGGGCGCAGCGCCAGCGCCTGGAAGAAGCCGAACAACAGGCAGGCCCACATCGCGGCGATCGGGCGCCATTTGGCGAAGATCAGCGCCGCCAGCGCGATATAGCCGCGCCCCGCCGTCATCTCCTTGCCGAAGCCCGCCTGCAGCGCGGTCGCCATATAGGCGCCGGCCAGGCCGCAGAGAACGCCGGTGATCAAGAGCGCCGTAAAGCGCAGCCGGGTGACCGAGATCCCTGCCGTGTCGACCGCCGCGGGGTTTTCGCCCACCGCCCGCAGCCGCAGGCCAAAGCGGGTGCGGTACAGCGCCCACCAGGTCAGCGCCACGGAGGCGAAGGCCAGATAGACCAGGATCGCATGGCCCGAGATCACCTCGGCATAGAAGGGGCCGATCAGCGGGATCTGCCGCGCCTCTTCGGCGAAAGGCAGCGTGATCGGGTTGAACCGCGCCTCGCCCGAAATGGGCGGCGTGCGGCCGCCCTGCTGGAATAGCCGCTGCGCCACCAGCACCGTCAGGCCCGAGGCCAGGAAGTTCAGCGCCACGCCGGAAATCAGCTGATTGCCGCGGAAGGTGATCGAGGTCACGCCATGGATCAGCGCAAAGACCAGCGCGCCGCCGATCCCGGCCAGCAGCCCCAGCCAGGCCGAGCCCGACAGCGCCGCCACCGCCCCCGCGCACATGGCCGCGATCAGCATCTTGCCTTCCAGCCCGATGTCGAACACGCCCGAGCGTTCCGAATAAAGCCCGGCCAGGCAGGCGAACAGCAAGGGCGTCGCAAAGCGCACCGCCGTGTCGAGGATCTGCAGAAGCGTGTTGTAATCCATCACGCGGCCCCCTGTGCCCTGGCCGGATTGCGGAACAGCCCGAAGATCCGCGTCAGCATCATGCGCACCATCATGTCCAGGGCGCCGGTGAACAGGATCACCAGCCCCTGCACCACGATCCGCATCTCGATCGGGATCTTGGTCCACAGCCCCAGTTCGGCCCCGCCCTGGAACAGGAAGCCGAACAGCAGCGCCGCCAGAACCACGCCGATCGGATGGTTGCGCCCCATCAGCGCCACGGCGATGCCGATGAAGCCCGCGCCCGAGGCGGAATTGCCGACCAGCTTCTCGGCCTCGCCCATCACATTGTTGACCGCCATCAGCCCGGCCAGCGCGCCCGACAGAAGAAGCGCGATCATGGTGATGCGGGTGGCGTCGATCCCGGCATATTTCGCCGCCGGCTGCGATTTGCCGAAGGCGCGGATCGCATAGCCAAGCCGGGTGCGCCACAACAGCGCCCAGACCGCGACGGCAGCGGCCAGGGCGATGAACAGGGTCACATTGGCCCGCACCTCCTGGGTGAACAGCAGGTCCAGCCCCGGCAGCTCATTCAGCTTGGGCAGATTGGTGACCGAGGGGAAGCGCGCGGTGGCCGGGTCCTGCTCGCCCTTGGGGCGCAGCACATCGACCAGCATGTAGATCAGCAGGCTTGAGGCGATGTAATTGAACATGATCGTGGTGATCACGATATGGCTGCCGCGTTTGGCCTGCAGCCAGGCGGGAATGGCGATCCAGGCGGCCCCGAAGGCCGCGCCGCCCAGCGCCGCGCCCAGAAGCGCCAGCGACCAATGCGGCCAGGGAATGAACAGGCAGCACAGCGCCACGCCCAGGCCCCCCATCTGCGCCTGTCCCTCGCCGCCGATGTTGAACAGCCCGGCATGGAAGGCCACCGTCACCGCAAGCCCGGTGAAGATGAAACTGGTGGTGTAATACAGCGTATAGCCCCAGCCATAGGCCGACATCAGGCTGCCCTCGACCATGACGGTCAGCGCCTCCCAGGGGTCCTGGCCGATGGCCAGGATCACCACGGCCGAGACGGCGGCGGCCAGCACCAGCGACAGGAAGGGCACAAGAACGATATCGGCCCATTTCGGCAGGCGGTCCATCAGGCGGCTTCCCCTTTTGCGGTCATGCCGGCCATCATCAGGCCCAGCTCGCGTTCGTCGGTGGTGGCGGGGTCGCGCGTGCCCATGATCCGGCCGTCGAACATCACCGCGATGCGGTCGGACAGGCTCATGATCTCGTCCAGTTCCACCGAGACCAGCAGAATCGCGGCGCCGGCATCACGCAGCGCGATCAACTGGTTGTGGATGAATTCGATCGCGCCGATATCGACGCCGCGGGTTGGCTGGCCCACCAGCAGAAGCTTCGGGTTCTGTTCGAATTCCCGCGCGACGACCAGTTTCTGCTGGTTGCCGCCAGAGAAGTTCTTCGCCGCCAGCCAGGGATCGGGCGGGCGCACATCGAAGGTTTCCATCTTGCGCGCCGTATCGGCCCGCAGCGCCTCATTCGACAGGAACAGCGCATTGGCCTGGTATTTCGGATCGTCGGCATAGCCGAAGGCCACGTTTTCCCAGGCGGTGAAATCCAGGATCAGCCCGTAATGCTGGCGGTCCTCGGGCACATGGGCGATGCCCGCGTGCCGGCGGCTTTGGCCATCGGCGCCGCGGCCCGACAAGGGCAGGGGCGCGCCGTTCAGCAGGGCCGTGCCGGTGGCCTTCATCATCCCGCCCAGGGCGGCCAGCAGTTCCGACTGGCCATTGCCGGCCACGCCCGCGATGCCCAGGATCTCGCCCGCGCGGATCTGCAGGCTGACGCCTTTCAGCCGTTCCACGCCATGTTCGTCCTTGACCCGCAGATCCTGCAGATCCAGCACCACCTCGCCCGGCCGGGCGGGGGGCTTTTCGACTTCAAGCAGCACCTTGCGCCCGACCATCAGCTCGGCCAGCGCCTCGGGGCCGGTCTCGGCGGTCTTCACCGTCGCCACCATCGTGCCGCGGCGCATCACGCTGACATGGTCGGTCGCCTCCATGATCTCGCGCAGCTTGTGGGTGATCAGGATGATCGTCTTGCCCTGCGCCTTCAGCCCGTGAAGGATGCGGAACAGATGGTCGGCCTCGGCCGGCGTCAAGACACCCGTGGGCTCGTCCAGGATCAGGATATCGGCCTGCCGGTACAGCGCCTTCAGGATTTCCACCCGCTGCTGATGGCCGACCGACAGGTCTTCGATCAGCGCGTCCGGGTCGACATCCAGCTCATATTCGCGCGACAGGCGCTGCAACTCGGCCCGCGCCTTGCGCAAGGACGGCCCCAGAAGCGCGCCGTCTTCGGCGCCGAGAACCACATTCTCCAGCACCGAGAAATTCTGCACCAGCTTGAAATGCTGGAAGACCATGCCGATTCCGGCGCGGATCGCGGCCTGGCTGTCGGGAATGGCGGTCAGCTGGCCATTGATCAGGATCTGGCCGGCATCGGCCTTGTAGAAGCCGTAAAGGATCGACATCAGCGTGGATTTCCCCGCGCCGTTTTCGCCGATGATCCCGTGGATCGTGCCTTTCGGCACCGCGAAGTTGATGTCCTTGTTCGCCTGGACCGGGCCGAAGGCCTTCGAGATGCCTTTCAGCTCGATAGCGAAGGGGGCGGCCGCAGCGGGCCGCCCCTCAACCAGATCGGCTGCCATCAGAATTGATAGACAGGGCAGGTGTCGTCGGTGCGATAGTCATGCACCTTGATGTCGCCGGAAATGATCTTCGCCGCGGCTTCGTCGACGGCGGCCTTCATCTCGGGCGTCACCAGGCTGGCATTGTTGTCATCCAGCGCATAGCCCACGCCTTCTTCCTTCAGACCCAGGGTCTGCGGCGTGGTGTCCAGCGCGTCGCCCGCCTTGAAGGAATTGTACACGGCCACATCGACCCGCTTCATCATCGAGGTCAGGACCGAGCCGGGGTGCAGGTGGTTCTGGTTCGAATCGACGCCGATCGACAGAAGGCCCTCATCGGCGGCGGCCTGCAGAACGCCGATCCCGGTGCCGCCGGCCGCCGCATAGATCACGTCGGCGCCTTGCGCCTTTTCGCCCTTGGCCAGTTCCGCGCCCTTCACCGGGTCGTTCCAGGCCGCCGGCGTGGTGCCGGTCATGGTCGAGACGAATTTGATATCCGGGTTCACCGCCTTGGCGCCCTGGGCATAGCCGCAGGCGAAGTTGCGGATCAGCGGAATGTCCATGCCGCCGATGAAGCCCACCGTCCCGGTCTTCGAGGCCATGGCGGCCATCATGCCGACCAGATAGCTGCCCTCATGTTCGGAAAAGCCGATCGACAGCACATTCGGATTGGTGGCCGGATCGACCCAGCCGTCGATGGTGACGAATTTCGTGTTCGGGAAGTCGGGGGCGACTTTGGCGATCGGGTCCGACATGGCAAAGCCCGTGGTCACGATCGGGTTCGAGCCGGCCTCGGCCAGGCGGCGCAGCGCCTGTTCGCGCTGGGCTTCATCCGACATTTCCAGCTCTTTATAGGTGCCGCCGGTTTCCTTCGCCCATTTCTCGGCGCCATTGAAGGCGGCCTCGTTGAAGGATTTGTCGAACTTGCCGCCAAGGTCGTAGATGACCGCGGGCTCGGCCAGGGCGGCGCCGGCCATCAGCGCCAGTGCTGCAGAGGCGCCCGCAAGCGATTTCATCAGGGTCATCGGTTTTCTCCCGGTTGAACAAACGATTGCGGCCCTGTCCGCCAGAGGGGTCCGGTCGCGGGCCTGCCTGTTTGCGATTACGCGACAAGGGGGTGCGGGGGTCAAGACGGATTCGCTTGGACGGGGTGCGGATTCCTGACTCGCTGGTCAGGAAACCGCCGAGCGCCGCCTTACAGCGCGCGCGCCATCACCAGGGCGTCGATGCGCCCGCCCTCGGGCGTGGCGTAATAGGCCCGGCGCAGCCCGGCGCGGGCGAAGCCCTGCGATTCGTACAGCGCGATGGCGGCGGCATTGTCGGCCGCGACTTCCAGAAAGGCGCGCTCGGCCCCGCGCAGCCTGGCCTGATACAGAAAGCGGCCCATCAGCCGTGCCCCAAGGCCCAGGCGGCGCGATTGCGGGGCGACGGCCAGGGTCAGCACTTCCGCCTCGCCGGCCACGGCCCGGCCGGTCAGGAAACCGGCATCGGCCTCGACCAGGGTGAAGGCCAGCGGATCGGCGTCGACCCCGGCGAAATCGCCCGCCGACCAGGGCGGCGGGCTGCGAAAGCACAGCGCATGCAGCGCGGCGCGCTGGTCGGGGGTCATGGCAGGGCCGGATCGGGCAGCAGGACGGGGGGCGGGTCGGAAGGCGGGGCCGCATCGGCGCCGCGCAGGTAGAAGGGC
>NZ_JAICBZ010000064.1 GCF_020179405.1 Xinfangfangia pollutisoli
GCAGCTGCGCCGGCTGACGGCACTGGTGCCGGCGGCGCGCGGCAGCTATGCGCTGCGGCTGGCCACGCTGGACGGGCGGGTGACCGCCGTCACCCGCGCCACGCCGACCGATCACATGCTGGCGCAGGGTGGCGCGCTTCTTGCCAGCCTGTCGAACCTGCCGGCCGCGAAATCTTCGCTCGCGCCGCTGATCCTAGCGCTGCATGATCCCTGCATCCCCGTCGCCCTGAAAGAGGCCGGCCATGCATGAGATGAGCCTTGCCGAAGGCATCCGCCAGATCGTGATCGAGCAGGCCCGCGCACATGGCTTTTCGCGGGTGAAAAGCCTGCGGCTGGAGATCGGCCGCTTTGCCGGGGTGGAAAAGCCGGCGCTGGAATTCGCCTTTGATGTGGTGATGCGCGGCAGCCCGGCCGAGGGCGCGGCGCTGGAAATGCTGGACCTGCCGGGCCGCGCCCGCTGCTTCGACTGCATGAAACTGGTGGAAATCGACGACCGCCTTGCTCCCTGCCCGCTTTGCGGCTCCGGGAAGCTGCTGCCCGAGGGCGGCGACGAGATGCGGATCAAGGATATGGAGGTGATCTGACATGTGTACGGTTTGCGGCTGCGCCGATACCCCGCGCTTTGAAGGCGCGCTGAAGGAAAAGCCCCTGCCCTTCGGACATGTCGATGCCGGCAAGGGCCCGTCGCAGGGCCACGGCCACGGCCACGATCACGGGCACGGGCACGGCCACGGCCACGCGCATGATCATGCGCATGATCACGGGCACGGCCATTCCCATGCCGGCCACGATCACCCCCATGACCACGCGCATCCGCAGGGCCACGCCCCCGCGCAGGACCATGGGCATCCTCACCACGCGCAGGATCATGGCCATGGGCACGACCATGCGCGCGACCACGCCCACGGCCCCGATCACCACCATTACGGCACCGGCGCCGCGGGGGTTTCGGTGCCCGGCCTGTCGCAGGCCCGGCTGATCGAGGTTGAAACCTCGATCCTGTCCAAGAATGACGCGCTGGCCCAGGGTAACCGCCGGGTGCTGAAGGCGCTGCAGGTTCTGGCCTTGAACCTGGTCTCCTCGCCCGGTTCGGGCAAGACCACGCTTCTGTGCGAAACGATCAAGGCCCTGGGCGATGCGCCGCTGGCGGTGATCGAGGGCGACCAGCAGACCAGCGCCGACGCCGACCGTATCCGCCATACGGGCGCACGGGCCATTCAGATCAACACCGGCAAGGGCTGCCATCTGGACGCGCAGATGGTCGGCCATGCGATCGACGATCTGATGCCGGCGCCGCAGAGCTATCTGTTCATCGAAAATGTCGGCAATCTGGTCTGCCCGGCTGCTTTCGATCTGGGCGAGGATGCCAAGGTGGCGATCCTGTCGGTGACCGAGGGCGAAGACAAACCCTTGAAATACCCCGACATGTTCACCGCGGCCCAGGTGGCGATCCTGAACAAGCTGGACCTTGCCCCGCATACCGATGCCGATCTTGACGCCTATGAGGCCAACCTTCTGCGGGTCAATCCGGGCCTGACCATCTTCCGCCTCTCGGCCCGCACTGGCGAGGGCATGGGCCCCTGGCTTGACTGGCTGCGCGGCCGGCTGGCCGACAAGCGGGCGCCGCGATGACCACGCCGCCGCGCCCCGTTCTGCTGCTGGTCGATGACGAGCCGCATTCGCTGCAATCCATGCGCATGGCGCTGGAAGACGAATTCGACGTGCTGACCGCCCCCGATGCCACCGCCGCCCTGCAGGCGATGGAGGAAGACTGGGTCCAGGCGGTGATCTGCGACCAGCGCATGCCCGGCCGCACCGGGGTGGATTTCCTGACCGAGCTGCGCAGCCGCTGGCCCGAGGTCGTGCGCATCATCATCACCGGCTATACCGACCCCGCCGCCATGGCCTCGGCGATCAACGAGGCCGGCATCCACCAATTCATCACCAAGCCCTGGCATCCCGACCAGCTTCTGATGGCCGCCCGCAACGCCGTGCGCCTGTTCCAGCTGGCGCGCGAAAACGAACGCATGGCGCTGGAGATGCGGCTTCTGGCGTCAACCCAGGAATCGAAGCTCGACAAGCGGCGCCGGGCGCTGCGCGAAGGGCTGGGGTTCGAAACCATCCTGCGCTCGCGCCAAAGCCCGATGAATGCGGTGATCGAACAGGCCCGCATCCTGTCGACCTTCGACGTGCCCGTCCTGCTGACCGGCGAGCCGGGCACCGGCAAGGCCCGCCTTGCCCGGGCCATGCATCTGGGATCTCTGCGCTCGGACCGGCCGTTTCATGCGCTGAACCTGGCCGGCATGCCCGACGATCTGCTGGCAGTGGAACTGTTCGGCGCCAAGCGCGGCGTCCTGCCCGGCGGGGTCAACAAGATCGGCCTGGTGCAGAAGGCCGATCGCGGCACGCTGTTTCTGGGCGGGATCGAGCATCTGTCGCCCTCCATGCAGCTTGCGGTCAACCGGCTGGTCGCTGAGGGCAGTTTCACCCCGGTCGGCGGCCAGGATGTGCAGGTCACCAATCTGCGGCTGATCGCGGCCTCGGCAAGCGACCTGGGCCGTCTGGTGGCCGAGGGCCGCTTCCGCCCCGATCTGGCCTTTGCCCTGGCGGTCGGAGAGCTTGCCCTGCCGCCCCTGCGGGCACGCCGCGGCGATGTGGCGATCCTGGCCGAGCATTTCCTGATGGAACTGGCCGGCCAGCACGGCAAGACCGCGCATGGGTTCGAACCCGCCGCGCTGGAATTTCTGGAAGGCTGGGACTGGCCCGGCAACCTGCGCGAATTGCGCAACGAGGTGACGCGGATGCTGATCTTCGCGCAAGGCCCGATGCTGGGCGCCGAGCTGATCAGCCGGGCAATCCTGCAGGCCCCGCCCTCGGATGCCGGCGCCGACCGGGTACCGGCCGATGTGCTGATGGCCGACGGCTCGTTGAAAGACCGGGTCGAACTGGTCGAGATGCGCATCCTGCGCGAGACGCTGACCCGCCATCGCTGGAACAAAAGCCGCGCCGCGGCGGAACTGGGCCTGTCACGCGTGGGCCTGCGGGCGAAACTGGATCGATACGGGATCGCCGACCCAACCGGCCGCGCGCCCGCGGAAGAAGAGGAGGAGTAGCCATGTGTCTGGGAATTCCCGGCAAGATCATCGCCATCACCGACGCGGGCAGCCTGATGGGCATGGCCGAAATCTCGGGCGTGCGGCGCGAAGTGTCGCTGGCGCCGGTGGCGGTCGGCCCGCTTGAGGCGCTGATCGGCCAATGGGCGCTGATCCATGTCGGCTTCGCCATGGCGATCATCGACGCCGATGAGGCGGCGAAAACCCTGCAGGCCCTGGCCGATCTGGGCGAGGCGCAGGAAACGCTGGACCAATTGGCCGCCGCGGAAAGGGCCCTGGCATGACCCCTGCCTCCATGAACTTCACCTCGGATTTCCGCGATCCCGCCGCCGCGCAGCGGCTGTTGTCGGCCATTGCGGCCTCTTGCGACCGGCTGGGGGCCACGCGGGAAAAACCCATCCACATCATGGAGATCTGCGGCGGCCACACCCATTCGATCTTCCGCTACGGGCTGGACAAGCTGGTGCATGAGGGGGTGGAATTCATCCACGGCCCCGGCTGCCCGGTCTGCGTGCTGCCGATGAGCCGCGTCGATGAATGCGTGGAAATCGCCGAGCGGCCGGGGGTGATCTTCTGCACCTTCGGCGACGCGATGCGCGTGCCCGGCACCAAGCGCAGCCTGATGCAGGCCAAGGCGTCCGGTGCAGACGTGCGTATGGTCTATTCGCCGCTGGATGCGCTGGTGCTGGCGCGCAAGAACCCCGACCGCGAAGTGGTGTTCTTCGGCCTGGGGTTCGAAACCACCACGCCCTCGACCGCCTTCGCCATCCAGGCCGCCGCGCGCGAGGGGCTGAAGAATTTCAGCATTTTCTGCAACCACATCACCGTGCCCGAACCGATCAAGGCGCTGCTCGACGACCCCGACATGCTGCTTGATGGCTTCATCGGGCCCGGCCATGTCTCGATGGTGATCGGCATCCACCCTTACGATTTCATCGCCGCCGATTACGGCAAGCCGATCGCGGTGGCCGGGTTCGAACCCTTGGACCTGTTGCAATCGGTGTTGATGGTGCTGCGCCAGATCGAGACCGGCGAGGCGAGGGTAGAAAACCAGTACGCCCGCGTGGTGCCCGAACATGGCAACCCCGCCTGTCTGGCCGCGATGGCCGATGTCTATGAACGCCGCCCCAGCTTCGAATGGCGGGGCCTGGGGGAAATCGACGCCTCGGGGCTGCGGATCCGCCCGGCCTATGCGGCTTTCGATGCGGAAGAGAAATTCGGCATCGGCTATGCCACCGGCCGGCGGCAGGTGGCGGAGCCCGAAGGCTGCGCCTGCGGATCGGTGATGACCGGCAAGATCAAGCCCACCGCCTGCCCGCAATTCGGCCGCGGCTGCACGCCCGATATGCCTTTGGGCGCGCTGATGGTGTCGTCCGAAGGCGCCTGTGCGGCCTATTGGCAATATGCCGGTGCGCGGGTTGCGGCCGAGTGATGCGAATTTTCGACGAAAATTCGCGCCCCTGAACCACGGTACGGAGAAGTGACATGGCCCTGCGCGATCAGCGGGTAACGATGGCCCATGGCGGGGGCGGCCGCGCGATGCGCGACCTGATCGACGAGGTCTTCACCAGCACCTTCCAGCCGCCGGGCAGCGAAGATCAGGCGCGGCTGATGGATCAGGCCCTGCGCGAACCCGGCGCGCGTCTGGCCTTCACCACCGACAGTTTCGTCGTGACGCCGCTGGAATTCCCCGGCGGCGACATCGGCAAGATCGCGGTCTGCGGTACGGTCAACGACCTGGCCGTGGGTGGGGCGCGGCCGCTGTGGCTGTCTGCCGCCTTCATCATCGAGGAAGGCTGCGAGGTGGCCCTGCTGCGCCGCATCGTCGCCTCGATGGCGGCCGAGGCCGAAGCCGCCGGGGTGCGGATCGTCACC
This sequence comes from Xinfangfangia pollutisoli, assembly GCF_020179405.1. Classification (GTDB taxonomy): domain Bacteria; phylum Pseudomonadota; class Alphaproteobacteria; order Rhodobacterales; family Rhodobacteraceae; genus Pseudogemmobacter; species Pseudogemmobacter pollutisoli. Next base: position 4,989 of record NZ_JAICBZ010000064.1, read on the forward strand.
GGCGACACCAAGGTCGTGGAGCGCGGCAAGGGCGATGGCGTCTTCATCACCACATCGGGCATCGGGGTGATCCCGGCCGGCGTCGATCTTGGCGCTGCAAAGATTGCGGCGGGCGATCTTGTCATTGTCAATGGGGTCTTGGGCGATCATGGTGCGGCAATCCTGGCCGCCCGCGGCGACCTGGCGCTGTCGACCGATCTGCAATCGGATTGCGCCGCCCTTGGCCATCTGATGCAGGCGGCCCTGGCCGCCGCCCCCGGCATCACGGCGGCGCGCGATTGCACCCGGGGCGGCCTGGCCTCGGCGCTGAACGAGATGGCGGGCGAAGCGGGCCTGTCGGTGGAAATCGACGAGACGCTGCTGCCTCTGCGCGACGAGGTGAAGGGCGTCTGCGAGATCCTGGGCCTTGATCCGCTTTATCTGGCCAATGAAGGCCGTCTGGTGCTGTTCTGCCCTGAGGCCCAGGCCGAGGCCTGCCTTGCCGCCCTGCGGGCCCGGCCCGAGGGCGCGGGCGCCGTGATCATCGGCCGCGCAAAGCCGGGCGAGCCGGGCCGCGTCACCATGCGCACCCCCTTTGGCGGCAGCCGCATCGTCGACATGCTGGTCGGCGAACAGCTGCCCCGGATCTGCTGACCCCGATCTTCTGCCCCCGTCTTCCGCCCTGCCGCCTTCCTCTCTGCAAAAATATCCTGCGGGAGGTCCGGAGGGTGCAAAACCCTCCGGCGGCCGGCCAAGACCGCTACCGCTTGCCGTAATACAGCCCGACCACATGCTCGGCCTCGGCAAAGAACAGCCAGCGCGCGGCAAAGGCGCCCAGAAGATGCGCGGCCGTGGCCAGAACCGATGCCAGATGCACCGGCAGCGCCGCCAGAAGCGCAACCGGCAGGATACAGGCGAAGACCAGCGCGATGACCCGCAGCTTCGCCACATGGCGGCGGCCGACGACATAGATCATCTCGCGCAGCAGGTAATTGCCGGCGGTATGGGCGGGCTCGAAAATCTCGGCCCGGCCCAGACGGTCCAGCCCGGTCGCGCTGCCGATCGTCTGCCCGGCCCGGGCGAAGGCGCCATCGCCGACGCGCCAGCCCGCCAGCAAGACCAGCGCCAGAACCGCGCAAAGCCCATAGGCCCAGGGCAGCCGCACGGCCAGGATCGCGGCCCCGGTGGCGGCAAAGCACAGGAAGGTCACCGGGGTCAGCCAGTGGTTCCAGCGCGGCACGCTGCGCAGCTGGGTATAGATCATCGCGGTGGACAGCACCGTCACCGCGCAGAGCCCCGCGCCCAGGACCCCGATCCAGCGCCCGAAGCCCAGATCCAGCCAATCCGACAGCGCCATCGGCGCCAGGACCAGCAGCGTCAGAACCGCGCTGACGCCTTCCCGCGACAGCCAGCTTGACCGCCACTGGCTGAAGGCGCGCCAGGCGCGCTCGGGATGGCCGAGATGGAAGGTCGAGGCCAAAAGCCCTGCCACCGCCAGCGCATAGCCCAAGCCCCAGCAGGTGAAGGCGCCCCAGCCGGAAACCGGCAGCGCGCCCAGTCCCAGCAGCGCCAGAAAGCCGAAGCCAAGCCCCGACAGCACGGTGAACAGAATGACCGAAGGTGCCGGATGCATCAGATCTTCCCCAGAACCCGGTCCAGCCATCCGGCAAAGCCGCTGGCCCTGATCTCCAGAAGCGGCGCCAGCGGCGCGGCCTGGGCCGCCCCCTTCTTGCGCGGCGGCAGATAGCGGTTGACGGGCTTGGTCTTCAGATCCGGCATCAGCGCATAGCCGCCGCGGTCTGCCGACAGACGGCTGACCGCGCTGTCCGGATCGGCGAAATCGCCGAAATGCCGCGCGCCGGTCGGGCAGGTGCGCACACAGGCGGGTTCGCGGTCTTCCTCGGGCAGGTGGTCATTGTAGATCCGGTCGACGCACAGCGTGCATTTCTTCATCACCCCCTGCGCCGCGTCCATCTCGCGCGCGCCATAGGGGCAGGCCCAGGCGCACAGGCCGCAGCCGATGCAGGCGTCTTCGTTCACCAGCACGATCCCGTCCTCGGCCCGCTTGAAGCTGGCGCCGGTCGGGCAGACGGTGACGCAGGGCGCGTCCTCGCAATGCAGACAGGATCGCGGGAAGGTCACGATCTGGGCCGGGCCGGTTTCGGGCGTGACCTGATAGGAATGGACGCGGTTCAGGAACGTGCCCGAGGGCGCGGCGCCATAGGGATCCTGATCCGACAGGCCCTTTACCCTTCCCTGATCCTGATCGTTCCAGCCCTTGCAGGCGGTGACGCAGGCCTGACAGCCGACGCAGGTGTCAAGGTCGATCACCAGACCCAGCTTCTTGCCGGTGGTTTGCGGCAAGGTGGTCATGCGCCCCGCCCCCCGAAGCGCCCGAATTTTCGCAGAAAATTCGCGCCCCGCCCACCCCCGGCGCGCGGCGGATCGGGCAGGACGGGAAATTGCGGCTCGGCCGCGTCGCGGGGCCCGACCCGGGTGAGGCGCACCTTCTGGTCGAACCAGGCCGCCTGTCCGGTGACCGGGTCGGAATTCGGCACCCGATTCGGGCCCGGCAGCACTTCGGAAATCAGATGGTTCAACAGGAATCCTTCCACCGCCTCGGGCGCATCGGGCGCCAGCGCCCAGGCCCCCTTGCGTTTGCCGATCGCGTTCCAGGTCCAGACCGTGTGGGGGTTCAGCGCCGCCATATGCGCGACGGGCACGGTGATCGCGCCGGTCGGGCTTTCCACCCGCGCATAATCGCCGGGCTGAAACCCCTGCCCTTCCCAGATCGCGGTCGGCAGGTACAGGACATTGCGCCCCTTGATCTGCCGCAGCCAGGCATTCTGGCTGCCCCAGCTGTGATACATGTCCATCGGCCGCTGGGTCAGGGCATGGACCGGATAGCCCTCGCCCGCCGCTTCGCCCGCCGGCTCATACCAGACCGGATAGGGCGACATCGCCTGGCGCAGCCGGTCACGCAGATGCTCGGGCGGCTGGCGGGGGCCATGGCCTTCGGCGGCCAGCTGGAACCGGCGCAGCGGTTCGGACCAGAGCGAGAACAGATAGGGCTGCGGCGTGTCATACAGACCCAGCCCCACGGCCCAATCCTGATAGGCCGCATTCCAGGGCTTCATATAGGCCGCCCCTTCCGGCACATGCGCCTGATAGAAGCCGCCATTCTCGATATAGCGGGCGATCTGGTCGGGGTTCGGGGCGCCCCGCCCCTGATCCTCGCCCGTGCCGCGAAAGCCCATCAACGGGCCGATACCCGGCTTGCGCTGATGGGACACGATGTAATCGGCATAATCGCGGAATTTCGGCGAGCCGTCTTCGTTGACCATGCCGGGCAGGCCCAGCCGCGCGCCCAGATCCAGCAGAACCGACTGGAAGCCCCGCACCTCGCGGTCGGGTTCCACCACCGGCCAGCGGATCGAATCGCCCGCCGCATCGGGTTCGGAAATCGGCCGGTCCAGCAGGCTGATGCAGTCATGCCGTTCCAGATAGGTCGTGTCTGGCAGGATCAGATCGGCATAGGCCACCATTTCGGACGCATAGGCATCGGAATAGATGATCCGCGGGATCACGTAATCCTCGCCGTCTTTCGCGGTCAGCATTTGCATGACCTGCGCCGAGTTCATGCTGGAATTCCAGGCCATGTTGGCCATGTAGAGAAACAGCGTGTCGATCCGGTAAGGGTCGCCCGCATGGGCGTTCGGGATCAGCATATGCATCAGCCCATGGGCCGACAGCGGCGCCTCCCAGGAAAACGCCTTGTCGATCCGGGCGGGCGTGCCGTCTTCCTTCAGGCACAGGTCCGCCGGCGATCGGACATAACCCAGATGCGGGCCCGACAGCGGTTTTCCCGGCACCGAGACGTGATGCGGGGTCGGATGCGCCTCGATGGGCTTGGGGTAAGGCGGCTTCAGCCGGTAGCCGCCCGGCGCCTCGACGCTGCCGAGGAAGATCTGCAACAGATGCAGGGCGCGGGCGGTCTGGAAGCCGTTGGAATGGGCGGAAATCCCGCGCATCGCGTGGAAGCTGACCGGGCGGCCCTGCATGACCTCATGGTGGTTGCCGCGGAAATCCACCCAAGGGCGCGGCAGCGCGAAGGCCTTGTCAAAGGCCGCCTGCGCCAGTTCGGCGGCCAGGGCGCGGATGCGCCAGGGCGCGATCCCGCAGCGATCGGCCACCGCTTCGGGCGCGTAATCGGGCTTCAGATATTCCTCGGCCAGATGCTGGAAAACGGTGCGATGACCCAGCAACGCGGCGCCCAGATCCGGCGCCACCCCCTTGCCATCCCAGGGCGCCGGCATCCCGGTGCGCCGGTCGATCACGAAGGGCTGGCTTTCGGCATTCTTGAAGATCAGCCCCTTCTCGGGGCCGTCCGTCGCATTCACCAGGAAGGGCGCATTGGTCCATTGCGCCAGATAGTCGAGGTCGATCTTCCCGGCCTCCAGCAGGCAATGCACCAGCGACAGGATGAACAGCCCGTCGGTGCCCGGCGTGATCCCGTACCAGTCATCGGCCACCGCCGAATAGCCGGTGCGGATCGGATTGACCGAGATCACCCGTACGCCGCGGTCCTTCAGCTTGCCGATGCCGATCTTGATCGGATTGCTGTCGTGATCCTCGGCCACGCCGAACATCACGAACAATTCCGTGCGGTCCCAGTCGGGCTGTCCGAATTCCCAGAACGCGCCGCCGATGGTGTAGATGCCGCCCGCCGCCATGTTCACCGAACAGAAGCCGCCATGGGCGGCGTAATTCGGCGTGCCATAGGCCTGGGCCCACCAGCCGGTCAGGCTTTGGCTTTGGTCGCGGCCGGTGAAGAAGGCCAGCTTCTCCGGCGCCGTCTCGCGCAGCGGCTTCATCCAGGCGGTGGCGGTTTCCAGCGCCTCGTCCCAGCTGATCTCCTCGAACGCGCCCGAGCCGCGCGGCCCGACCCGCCGCAGGGGCGCGCGCAGCCGCGAGGGCGCGGTGACCTGCATGATCCCGGATGCGCCCTTGGCACAAAGGACGCCCTTGTTGATCGGGTGGTCGCGGTTGCCCTCGATATAGGTGACGCGGCCCTCGGTCAGATGCACATTGATCCCGCAGCGGCAGGCGCACATGTAGCAGGTGGTCCTGCGGATCTCGTCCGAAATCGGGGCACTGGTCACCACATGCGGCTCTGCCGTCATTCCTGCCCCCTCTGGCGCGCGCCTCGCTTGCTTCGGCCGCACTCTGCCGTTCCGCCCCTGAAGCCGCAAGAGGATGAACCTTCCTCTTTCGGAACATTCAGGAGGATATCTTTCCTGCCCGGGGCCACAGCGGCGAACGACGTCTCAGATCAGCGCGCGGCCCAGACCCAGCGCCGCAAGCCCCGCCAACAGCAGGATGGCAAAGCGGCGGAACTCTTTCGGGTCGGCGGCGAAGAAATGCCGCCCGCCCAGAAAATTGCCCAACAGCGTCAGCGGCAAGGTCCAGAGCGCGGCCCAGATCGTGTCCCACGACACCAGCCCGGCCCAGAAATACAGGGGCGCCGAGTACAGGTCCAACAGCGGGAAATAGGCGATCAGCGTGGCGCGGAAGACCGAAGCCCGCATCGGCTGGGCGGCGAAGAAGGCGGCAACCGGCAGGCCGCCCATGCCCGGCGCATTGGCCAGGCCCGAGACCAGGCCCGCCAGCAGGTTGGACTTGCCCCGCAATTCGGCCGACAGCTTCCATCCCGCCAGCAGCACCGCGCACATCACCAGGATATAGCCCGAGATCACCGCCTTGGCCGCGGGCTCGGAAATCCCGGTCAGCGCCCAAAGGCCCAAGGGCAACCCGACCGCCGCGCCTGCCAGCAAAAGCCAGACCCGGCGCCAGTCCACCGCGGGGCCCGCGCCGCGCCAGGCCTGCAGCGACATGACGGTTTCCAGAATCACCACCACCGCGACGAAATTCAGCGGGTTCATCACCACGCCCGAGGCGGCGATGACGATGGCGGAAAAGCCGAAGCCCGAATAGCCGCGGATGAAGCCCGCACCCAGAACCGCCAGCGCCATCCACAGCGCCGCGCCAAGCCCCATGTCGAAAGGCAGGGTCATGGCCGTTCTCCGCGCGCCAGCCGGCCTTCGATCGCGTCGATCACCGGGTCGATCTCGGCAATCGAATCAATCACATAATGCGCCCCCGCCGCCACCAGTCGGCCCACCGCGCGGGCGCGCAGCCGGGCATGCGCCTCGGGCGCCAGCGCCGCGGTTTCCTCGGGCGACAGGCCGAATTCATTGCCGGTCAGCGCCACGCCCACCGTCCAGCTGCCGGCTGCCAGCCCCTCGGCAAGGCCCGCCTCGGTATCGTCGACCTTCACCACCGCATGGGCGGGCCAGACGCCCAGTTCGACAAAGCAGCGATACATCATCAGCGGCGCGGGCCGCCCGGTCGCCAGATCGCCGGCGCAGACCAGCGCATCGGGCACATAGCCCTGCCGGGCGGCTTCGGGCAGCAGGCGGGCCATGATCTCGCGGCTGTAGCCGGTGGTCGCGCCGATCTTCAGCCCGCGCATCCGCAGCCGTTCAATCGCCGGCACCGCGCCCTGGATCATCTGGCAGCGGGCGGCGACGGCATCGGCCGCCATCGGCAGGAACGCCGCGTGGATCCGGTCGATGGCGGCATCATCCGGCGCCGCACCCTGCGCCGTTTCCCAGGCGGCGGCGATCCGGGGCTGGGCCAGCAGCGCCCGGATATGGTCGTGCTTGGCCAGGCCCATGGGGCCGCGCGCCTCGGCCGCCGAGATCGCGACCCCGAAGCCGGCAAAAGCCTGCACGAAGCCATCGACCGGCGCGCGCGAGCCGTGGTCGATCACCGTGCCCGCCCAGTCAAGGACGGCCGCCTTCAGATGCGCCATGACGCGCCTCCGCCCAGGGCGCGGGGCGCGCCGCGCGGCGTCATGCGCCTGCCTGCTTGCGCATGTCGGCCGCCGAGATCCCCGCAACCGCGACCGGCTTCTTCATCGCATCGCGCCGGAAGGGCTCGCCCAGTTCCTGATTGATCAGCGCCTCGATCAGCGTGGTCTTGCCATGCTTCATCTGATCCTCCAGCGCCTGCGCCAGCGCATCGCGCAATTCGTCCATCGTCCGCGCGACCACGCCCCGCAGCCCGCAGGCCCGCGCGATCCCGGCATAGGAGACGCGGGTGTCCAACTCGGTTCCGACGAAATTGTCGTCATACCACAGGGTCGAGTTGCGCTTTTCGGCGCCCCACTGGTAGTTGCGGAACACGATCTGGGTGATCGCCGGCCATTCCGGCCGGCCGATGGCGGTCAGTTCCGTCACCGCGATGCCGAAAGCGCCGTCGCCGGAAAAACCGACAACCGGCACATCCGGGCAGGCGATCTTGGCGCCGACGATCGAGGGCAGCCCATAGCCGCAGGGGCCGAACAGGCCGGGCGCCAGGTATTTCCGGCCCTTCTCGAAGGTCGGATAGGCATTGCCGATGGCGCAATTGTTGCCGATGTCGGACGAGATGATCGCCTCTTTCGGCAGAACGCTGGTGATCGCGCGCCAGGCCATGCGGGGCGACATCCAGTCGGGCTTGGCCGCGCGGGCGCGTTCGTTCCAGCTGGTGCCCGGATCGTCCTGTTCGTGATCCATCGACGACAGTTCCTGCGCCCAGCGGCTTTTCGTCGTCGAGATCAGCGCCCGGCGCGCGGCGCGGCCATCATCGCCCGCCGTCAGCGACAGCCGCGCATACAGCGCCTCGGCCACCTTGCGCGCGTCGCCCACGATCCCGACCGCAACCTTCTTGGTCAGGCCGATGCGGGACGGATTGATGTCGACCTGAATCACCTCGGCCGCTTTCGGCCAATAGTCGATCCCATAGCCCGGCAGGGTCGAGAACGGGTTCAGCCGCGTGCCCAGGGCCAGCACCACATCGGCCTGGGCGATCAGCTCCATCGCCGCTTTCGAGCCGTTATAGCCCAAGGGCCCCGCAAACAGCGGATGCGAGCCGGGGAAGGCGTCATTGTGCTGGTAGCCCACGCAGACCGGCGCCTCCAGCCGTTCGGCCAGCCGCATCGCGGCCGGGATCGCGCCCGACAGCACCACGCCGGCGCCGTTCAGGATCACCGGGAACTTCGCCGAAGACAGCAGGTCGGCCGCCTCGTCCAGCGCATCATTGCCGCCTGCCGGGCGCTCGAATTCCACGATCCGCGGCAGCTCGATGTCGATCACTTGCGTGAACATGTCGCGCGGCAGGTTGATCTGCGCCGGGGCCGAGGCGCGGCGGGCATTGATGATCACCCGGTTCAGCACTTCGGCGATGCGGCTGGGATCGCGCACCTCTTCCTGATAGGCGACCATATCCTTGAACAGCGCCATCTGTTCGACTTCCTGGAAGCCGCCCTGGCCGATGGTCTTGTTCGCGGCCTGCGGCGTGACCAGCAGCAGCGGCGAGTGGTTCCAATAGGCGGTCTTCACCGCGGTCACGAAATTGGTGATGCCCGGCCCGTTCTGCGCGATCATCATCGACATCTTGCCCGAGGCGCGGGTGTAGCCATCGGCCATCATCCCGCCCGAGCCTTCATGCGCACAGTCCCAGAAGCTGATGCCGGCCTTCGGGAACAGATCCGAGATCGGCATGAAGGCCGAGCCGATGATGCCGAAGGCATGCTCGATCCCATGCATCTGCAAGACCTTGATGAAGGCTTCCTCGGTGGTCATCTTCACGGCGCTTCTCCTCCGACGCTGGGCTTTGCCCGATGGTTCTAGCGCTGCGCCGGGCCGGGCCTTAGGGCCAGTCAATCCGCCGCAATAGCGCCAGTCGTTCCGCGCCGCGCCAGGGCCGCCAGCACCGAGCGCGCCGCCCGCAGCCCGGGCGGCTCGCCGCCCCGGCCCAGCCGCTGCATGGTCAGGCGCATCGCCTCGGCCTGCGGGCCCGGGCCCTCGGCCAGAAGCGCCATCAAGGCCGGCGCGATCTTCGACGCGGTGCAGTCGCGGCCGATGAATTCCGGCACGGTCCGCGTCTCGGAGACCAGATTGACCAGCGTCACCGTATCGACGCGCACCAGGCGCCGCATCAGCCACAGGGTGATCGGCGCCATGTCATAGGCAATCACCATCGGACAGCCCTGGGCGGCCAGTTCCAGGCTGACCGTGCCCGAGGCCGCCAGCGCCGCATCCGCCGCGGCGAAGGCCGCGATCCTTGTGCCCAGATCGGGCGCGGTCAGCACCACCGGATGGCCGGGCCAGTCGCGGCAGGCGGCGGTGACTTCGGCAGCCAGATGGCGCGGCGTCGGCAGCACCACCCGCAGATCGGGATAGCGCCGCGCCACCAGGGTCAGCGTCTCGCCGAAAGGCGCGATCAGCCGGCCGATCTCGGACCGGCGCGAGCCGGGCAGCGCCAGAATCAGCGGCGCCTCGGGCGGAATGTCATGCGCGGCGCGGAAGGTCTGCGCCTCGATCGGGCTGGCCTGCGGCTCGGCCGCGACCGGATGGCCGACGAAATCGCAGCTCATGCCCGCGGCGGTCATATAGGGGGGCTCGAAGGGCAGAAGCGCCAGCACATGGTCGATGACCCGCGCCATTTTCGCCGCCCGCCCCGGCCGCCAGGCCCAGACCGAGGGCGCGACGTAATGCACCGTGGTCAGACCCGGCGCCGCCTCTTTCACCAGCCGCGCGACGCGCAGGCAGAAATCCGGCGAATCGATGGTGATCAGCGCCGCCGGCGCCGCGGCAATCGCCGCCGCGGCCGCTTCGCGGATCCGGCGTTTCAGGTGGACATACTTGGGCAGGATCTCGGCGATGCCCATCACCGACAGCTCTTCCATCGGGAAAAGACTGTCCATCCCCTCGGCCTGCATCGCCGGCCCGCCGATGCCGCGGAAGACCACACCGGGCACCAGCGCCTTCAGCCCCGCCATCAGCGCAGCCCCCAGCCGGTCGCCCGAAGGCTCGCCCGCGATCAGGAACAGGGTCAGCGGCGCGGCGGTCATGCGGCGCCCCAGAGCCGACAGGGCCTGTCCGACAAGGGCGCCACCCGCGCCCTCATCCGCTGCGGCCCCGCGCCCAGAGGAACAGGCCGACTTCTTCCGCCGCGGCCCGCATCGCGGGCAGGTCAAGGCAGATCACCCCGCCCGCTTCCCAGGCGATGCCGCCCAGCCCCGCCCGCGCCGCCGCGGCCACCGAAGCCGGGCCAAGGGCTGGCAGGTCGATGCGGCGGTCCTGCAAGGGTTTCGGCGCCTTGTACAACAGCCCGCGTCCGGCCTGCGCCGGCGGCAGCAGCGCCTCGGGCAGGGCCGCGACCTGGGCCAGCATCGCATCGGTGCCGGCGATGGTTTCGGCCGCAAGGCAGATCCCCTGCCGCACCACGCAGCCCTGGCCCACATCGACCCGGCCCAAAGCCTCGACAATCGCGGCGGCGCGGGTGGCATCGGCCTGGTCGCGCGCGGTCAGCGCGCCGGCCAGCAGCCCCTCGCCCGGCACCAGGGCCGGCGCGATCTCGGCCGCGCCGGTGATCTGGAAGCCTTCTTCCTCGAACAGCGCGATCACCTCGCGCAGAGTCGCATCATCGCCCTGCGCCAGCGACTGCATCAGCCGCGGCACGATCTGCGCGGTGGCCGGATCGAACAGCGCCGGGTCCAGCCGCGGCCGCCGCACCGCGCCGGCAAAGGCAACCTGCGTCACGCCTGCGTCCTGCAAGGCGTTGAAGAACGGATAAAGCCGCTCGATCCGAAAGCTCAGATCCGGGGTCAGCCCTTCCGGCGCAAAGCCGTCCAGCGCCGCCACAAAGGGCCGCTGCGGCAGAGCCGCGACCAGAGCCGCGGGCAAGGCCCCGGCACCGGCGATCAGCGCCAGGCTCACTTGCCGCCCTTGGGCGTCAGGAAGCTGCGGTCGCTGTCGGCCAGGATGAAATCGGCGATCTCGCGCACCAGCGGATTGTCGGTGGCCTCGGCCAGCGCGCGCGCCCGGTCCTGGAAGGCGCCCTCGCCCTCGGCCAGATCGTGATAGGCCGCGCGCAGCGCCGAGATCGCGGCGCGATCCACCCCGCGCCGCTTCAGCCCCACCAGGTTCAGCCCGTCCAATTCGCCCCGCGGCGCCTGCACCAGACCATAGGGAATCACGTCCTGCGCCACCATGGTGACCGCGCCGATGATCGCGCCCTTGCCGATGCGCACCCATTGATGCACGCCCGACAGGCCGCCCACGATCACATCGTCGCCGATGACGCAATGGCCGGCGATGGCGACATGGTTGACCAGGATCACCCGGTCGCCGATCTGGCTGTCATGGCCGACATGGGCGCCGGTCATGATCAGGCAATCGTCGCCCACCCGTGTCACCCCGCCGCCGCCCTCGGTGCCGGTGTTCAGCGTGGCACCCTCGCGGATGCGGCAGCGCTGGCCGACGACCAGCCGCGTGCGTTCGCCCTTGAACTTCAGGTCCTGCGGCACCTCGCCCACGGTGGCGAAGGAAAAGATCGTGGTCTCGTCGCCGATCTCGGTCCAGCCGGTCACCACGGCATGGCTTTTGATCGTCACCGCCCGCCCCAGCGTCACCTCGGCGCCGATATAGGCGAAGGGGCCCACCATGCAATCGGGGCCGATCGTGGCGCCTTCCTCGACGAAGGCCGAGGGGTGGATGACGGCCGTGCCGTTGATGCGCATCGGCTCAGGCCTTGGGCAGGTCGAACATCGCGGTGAAACTGGCCTCGCAGGCCAGCTCTCCCTCGACCATCGCCCGGCCTTCGAACTTCCACACCCGCCCGCCACCGCGCAGCGCCTTCACATGCAATTCCAGCACATCGCCCGGCACCACCTTGCGGCGGAATTTCACCCCGTCGACGCCCATGAAGAAGACTTTGGCATTCTTGTCGACCAGATCCATCGACAGGCCGACCAGCACGCCCGAGGTCTGGGCCATCGCCTCGATGATCATCACGCCGGGAAAGATCGGCATCCCCGGGAAATGGCCCTGGAACTGCGGCTCGTTGAAGGTGATGCATTTCACCCCGACGCAGCTTTCGTTCAGCACCACATCCTTGACCTTGTCGATCAGCAGGAAGGGATAGCGATGGGGAATGATCCGCTGAATCAGGTCGAGATCGGCGGTCGTCACAGCGCTGGCATCCACTGGGCCCGTCCTCCTTGGCTTCTTGGGTTGCGATCCTGCTATCAACTTGATCCCGGCGGAGCAAGTTCCCCTGCGCCCTTCGCAGGTTGCAGATCAGGGCTTTGGTGCGGGCGCCTCGGGCGCGGGCAGCAGCGGGCCGGGCGCCGTGCCGTCTTGTGGCGCATCCGGCACCGCAGGCCCGGGCGCGGCCGGCTCTGCCGGGGCCGAGGGCGCGTCGCCGGGCGGATCAGGCGGCAGATCGGTCAGGACCTTGTCGATCCGCGCCACCGCCTCATCGGTCATGTCCACCGCCGAAAGCGACAGGATGATCGCATTGTCAGCCAGAATCGCCACCGCGCCCGTGTCCCGCAGCAGATCGCCCAGAACCGGCACCGCGGCCTCGAAAAAGGCGTGCCGCTCATCTTCAAGGCGGCGGGTGATCGAACGCGACTTGGCTTCCTGCGCGGTGCGGATCGCCTCGACCTTGGCATCGAAAGCCGCGGCCAGCGGCGCGAAGGCTTCGGGCTTCAGCGTGGCGCGGCGTTCGGTCAGGTCTTTCTCTTCCGCCTCAAGGGCGGCTTCCAGCTTGCGATTCTCGGCCGAAAGGGCATTGGCATCGGCCTCGGCCCGCGCGAGCGCCGCCTTGCCATAGAGCGAGTCCTTGAAGAAGCGGTCCTGATCCAGCGTCACCAGCGGCGACGGCAGCATCGTGACCTGGCGCTCCTCGGGCGGCGTGGCGGGCGAAGGTTCGGCCGGCGTCGCGGGATCCGGGGCCGCCGGCGCCTCCTGGGCGGCCAGCGGCAGCGCCAGCCCGCCCAGCAGCAGCAGGGCGGCCATGCCCCCCTGCCCCATCCGCCACTGGCCGCGCCCGGTCATCCTAGAACTTCGTCGCGATGCTCAGGTCGAAGAACTGGTCCTTGTCGTAATCTTCCTTGACCAGCGCCTTGGCAAAGTTGAAGCGCAGCGGCCCGATCGGGGTTTCCCACAGGAAGGACAGACCGACCGAGACCCGCGGGTTGAAGCTGTCATCGACCGTGCCCGCCAGGCCCGCCGTGTCATCCAGGCTCCAGACCGAGCCGATATCGGCGAACATGCCGCCGGTGATGCCGTATTCCTCGGGCAGGCCCAGCGGGAAATCCGCCTCGAAGCGCGCGACCGCGAACATGTTGCCGCCGAGCGCGTCTTCCTGATCGGTGCCGTCACGCGGGCCGATCCCGTTCGGCTCGAAGCCACGGATCTTGCCGCGCCCGAAGAACCGGTCGGTGACCCGGGTGCCTTCATCGCCGAAGGCATGGATCATCCCGCCTTCGAAGATCGCCCGAACGGTCATTTCCTCGTTGAAGACCTTCTTCTCGGCCACGGCCAGTGCGGTCGCGGTCAGGAATTCGGTATCGCCGCCCAGACCGCCCATTTCCAGACCGAAGCGCAGCAACAGGCTGGAATCGGGGTTCAAGCCGGTGATGCGATTGTCGAATTCATAGGTCGCGCCCAGGGCGCTGGTCAGCAGCGCGCCGTCCTGACCCTGCTGGGTTTCGCGGATGATGATCGGCGAGTCACCGCTGTATTTGTACAGCCGGCGGTCCGACAGGCGGTAGCGCACCCGCAGGCTGGATTCTTCGGTCAGCGGGAAGCCCACACCGAAGCTCAGCCCGGCATCGCGGGTCGAATACAGCGCATTGTCGTTGTCCGAGGTGGTGTAGTTCCCGGCAACCGTAAAGCTCAGATCGCGGCCCAGCAGCGCCGGTTCGGTGAAGCTGAAGGAGGAATCCTGATTGTCGGCGCCCGAGGTGATCGCGGCGGCAATCGCCTGGCCGCGGCCCAGGAAGTTCGATTCCGAGAAGCTGAGATTGACCCCCGTGCCGCTGGAGACCGAATAGCTGAGCCCGAAGCCCAACGAGCCGGTGGGCTTTTCGGTCACGTCGACATTGACCACGACCTGATCGGGGCTGTTGCCCTGTTCGGCATTGACCTGCGCATCCGAGAAGAAGCCCAAGGCGCGGATGCGCTCGGCCGATTGGCGGATTTCGCGGGCGTTGAAGGGGTCGCCTTCGGCGGTGCGGAACTGGCGGCGCACCACTTCGTCCAGCGTGGTCGCATTGCCCTCGATGTCGATCCGCTCGACGAAGACGCGCTGGCCGCGCACGATGGCGAATTGCACATCCACCGCCTGATTGCGGTCGTCCCGGGTGATCCGCGGCTCGACCCGGATGAAGTTCAGCCCCTTCTTCAGGGCCAGATTCTCCATCCGCGCGATGTTGTTGTCGATCACGGCCGGGTTATAGGTCTGCCCGGTCTTGATCTTCAGCACCGCCGCGAATTCCGCCGGATCCAGCCCCTCGACCTCCGAGATCGTGCTGTATTTGCCGACCGTATAGGGCAGGCCCTCGCGCAGGGTGAAGGTGATGAAGCTGGCGTCGCGTTCGCGCGACACTTCGGCCGAGGCATCCAGGACCTGGAAGTCGATATAGCCGCGCGAGCGGTAGAAATCGGTCAGCACCTGCTTGTCGACTTCCAGCCGTTCAGCGACGAACGTGTCGCGCTGGATCAGCGCGCGCAGGAAGCCCGCCTGCTTGGTTTCCAGCACCTGGCGCAGCCGCCGGTCCGAGAAGGCGCGGTTGCCCACGAAGGACAGCCGTTCCACTTCGACGACCTTGCCCTCGGCGATCTCGAAGACCAGATCGACGCGGTTGCCCTCGCGCTTGATCACCTTCGGCTCGACCGTGGCGGCGATGCGGCCGCGGATGCGGTAGATTTCGGCAATGGTCGCCGCGTCGGATTCGGCGGTGGTCGGGTTGAAGACCCGGCGCGTCTGCGACTGGATCGCCGCGGCCAGTTCCTCGTCCTTGATCCGCTTGTTGCCTTCAAAGCTGATCACGTTGACGAAAGGATATTCCTGCACCTTGATCACCAGGGTCGACCCCTGGGGCACGATCTCGACGGTCTGGAACAGGCCAGAGGCGAAAATCCGCTGATAGGCGTCGTTCAGGGCGGCGGCGGAAACCTGCTGGCCCTTGGCGATTCCGGCATAGGCCAGGATGGTCGAGGCATCGACACGCTCATTGCCTTCGACGCGCACATTGGTGAAGGCAAAGCTCTGCGCCAGCGCCGGGCTGAAATACGGCGCGGAAACCCCTGCAACACCAAGGAAAACGGCAGCGGCGGCGGCTTTGGTCAAGGCCGGGCGGCGGATCAGGGATGTCGCGCCACGCCCGCGAGTTCCAGTCGTCCTGCCCATGCCTCATCCCGCCCTGTAATTGCCTTCTGGATTGACTAGCGGGATTGGCCAGTCTTGTCAAAAGGCTGCGGTCGCTGTGGATAACTTTGGCAGATCTGGTGGTCGGCCCGCCCTGCCCCGGGCATATGCCTGCCCCCTCGGCAGGCCTTCGCGCAGGCCAAGGCGCAGGCGCGCGTCAAGCCGCAAGGTCATGGCTCCACGCGCAGCACAGCGCCAGTCGTCCTGTCAGGAAAGGCGGCCGCTCAGCCGAAGGTCAGCTGTACCACCAGCGCGGCGCCCAAAAGCCCCAGCACGATGGCACCAAGCGAGAACAGACGGTCCGCATTCAGCGAGACCAGAAGCGACAGACCCGGGAAACGGCGCTGGACAAGATGCATGGCGATGACCCCCTGATACATCCCCTCGATACCGCGCCCGGATAGGCGGCGATTGCGGCGCATTTATGGCCAGTCCCCCGGCCAATCCACGGGAATTGCGTGAAACTGTCAGGTACAGGTCACGTCCATCAGCAGCGCGAAGGCCATCAGCGACAGCAGAAGCGTCAGCCCCACCGCCATCAGCACCCGCAGCGCCCCGTCCGAAGGCGGCCGGCCGGTCACCGCCTCATAGGCGTAAAAGACCAGATGCCCGCCATCCAGCACCGGAATCGGGAACAGGTTCAGGATGCCGATCCCCAGCGACAGCACCGCCAGCATGCCGGCGAAGGTCTGCCAGCCCGCCTTGGCGGCATCGCCCATCACCTCGGCCATGCCGATGACGCCCGACATGTTGCAGGCCGAGATCTGCCCCGCGACCATGTGCCAAAGCCCCGAGAAGGTCGTCACCACCATCTCGCCCATCTGCTGAAGGCCCAGTTGCAGCGATTCCCCAAGGCCCGGGCTGCGGGTCAGCGGCTCGAAGGTCAGGCCCGAGCCGAGGCCCAGGAACCATTTCGTCTCGAACCCCGCGCCATCGGCCGCGGGCACATCGCGCCGCCGCGGGGTCAGGGTCAGATCGAAGGTCTCGCCGGCGCGCCAGACCGTCAGCGGAACCGGCTGGCCGTCCGAGTTGAACACGACGTCCTGAAGATCGGTGAAACTCACCAGATCGCGCCCGCCGGCGCGCAGGATCACGTCGCCCGGCTGCAACCCCGCATCGACGGCGGCGGATTTGACCTGCACGCTCGACACGACCGGCGGTTGCAGGTTCGGGGTCTGCAGCGCCAGTTCCTGCCCGTCGCGCAGCACCTTGACCGAGACCATGGGCGTGCGCGGCAACGTCTCAAGCGCCTTGACGAAGCTTGCCGTGTCGGGCGTGGCGATGCCGTTCACCTCGACGATCACATCGCCGGTCTGCAGGGTCTGGGTCTGCGGCAGCGGCACCAGCCGGCCCACGGTGGGCTGGTCCTGCGCGATGCCGACGGCCCAGATCAGCCCGAACAGCACCACGAAGGTCAGGATGAAATTCGCCATCGGCCCCGCGGCCACGGTCAGCGTGCGCGCCCAAAGCGGCGCGCCGGCCATGGTGTGGCGGCGTTCCTCGGCCGAAAGCCCCAGGCCCGGATCGGCGCGCACCGAGGCCGCGTCGCTGTCGCCCAGGAATTTCACATAGCCGCCGAAGGGAATCGCGGCCAGCTGCCATCGCGTGCCGCGCCGGTCGACCCGGCTGAACAGCACCGGCCCGAAGCCCAGCGAGAAGACCTCGGCGTGAATGCCGGTCCAGCGGCCCACGATGTAATGGCCATATTCGTGGATCGCCACGATGATCGACAGGGCGATGACGAAGAAGATCGCCGACCAGACCCCGCCGCCCAGCATTCCCAGAATGTCCATAGCTAGATCACGTCCTTCTGTCGCCGCGCTGCGGCCTCATCCGCGCGGCGCCGCGCCAGCGCGTCCATGGCCAGCACATCCTCAAGCCCGAACCCGGCCCGGCCCAGGGCCGGATCGCGGGACAGCAGGTTCAGCACATCCTCGACCACCGCTGCCATATCGGTGAAGCGCAGCCCGCCTGCAAGGAAATGATCCAGCGCCACATCCTTGGCCGCGGTGAAAGCCGCCCCCGCCAGTCCGCGCAGCCGCATCACCTCGGCCGCCAGGCGCAGCGCCGGGAAGCGGGCCGGATCGGGCGCGCGGAAGGTCAGTTGCCCCAGCGCCGCCAGATCAAGCCGCGCCACCGGCAGCGCCGCACGCTCGGGCCAGTTCAGGGCATAGCCGATCGAATGGCGCATGTCGGGCGCGCCCATATGCGCCATGACCGCGCCATCGCGGAAGCCGACCATCGAATGGATGATCGATTCGGGATGCAGGATCACCTCGATCTGCGCCGGATCGACGCCGAAGAATTCCCGCGTCTCGATCACTTCCAGCGCCTTGTTGAACATCGAGGCGGAATCGATGGTGATCCTTTGCCCCATCGCCCAGTTGGGATGGGCCAGCGCCTCGGCCACCGTGGCCTGGGCCAGCCGCTCCAGCGGCCAGTCGCGCAAGGCGCCGCCGCTGGCGGTCAGGATGATGCGCTCGACCGTCTCCAGCCTTTCGCCGGCCAGCGCCTGGAAGATCGCCGAATGCTCGCTGTCGACCGGCAGGATGCGCGCGTCATGCCGGGCGGCCTGCGCCATCAGCAGCGGGCCCGCCGTCACCAGGCTTTCCTTGTTGGCCAGGGCCAGCGTCGTGCCCTGTTCCAGCGCCACCATTCCCGGCACCAGCCCGGCCGTGCCGACGATCGCGCTCATCACCCAATCGGCGGGGCGCGCGGCCGCCTCGGCAATCGCCTCGGCCCCCGCCGCCGCGGCAATGCCGCTGCCCGCCAGCGC
>NZ_JAICBZ010000065.1 GCF_020179405.1 Xinfangfangia pollutisoli
GCCTTCAGCCGCGCGGCGGCGATCTGCAACACCGCCTCGACCAGCGGCAAAGCCGGGGGCAGGGCGTCGGGCCCGGCGGCCGAGCCGGTGACGGCGCCCGCAGGCGCGCCAGGATCGGCCACAAGTTCGGCCGGCCCCGCGCCCTGATCGGTGAAGACCTGCCGGTAAACCTCGCCCCGCCGGGCATCTTCCAGCACGGTCAAGGGCCGGGGCAGGCCCTGGGCCAGCGCCTCCAGCCGGGTGACGCCGATCGCCGGCAGGCCCAGGCCCAGCGCCAGGCCCCGGGTCGCGGCGACCGCGATGCGAATGCCGGTGAAATTGCCCGGGCCGGTGCAGACGGCCAGCGCGGCAAGGTCGCGCCAGCCCAGGCCCGCCTCGGCCAGCACCGCCTCGGCCAAGGGCAGCAGGCGTTCGGCCTGGCCCTTTTCCATCGGCTCGTCACGGGAGAACACGCGGCCGCCCGGCCCCAGCAGCGCCACGGCGCAATGCGGGCCGGACGTGTCCAGCGCCAGAAGGAAAGGCTTGGTCGTCATCGGCTCAGGCCGCGACGGGGCGGACCTCGGTCACTTCCGGGATGTAATGGCGCAACAGGTTCTCGATCCCCATCTTCAGCGTCAGCGTCGACGAGGGGCAGCCCGCGCAGGCGCCCTGCATATGCAGATAGACGACGCCCCGGTCGAAGCCGTGGAAGGTGATGTCGCCACCATCCTGCGCCACGGCCGGGCGCACCCGCGTGTCCAGCAATTCCTTGATCTGGCGCACGATATCGCCATCCTCGCCGCTATGCGCGGCATGGCCGCCCGCAGCGCCTTCGCCTTCGACCGCCGCGGCGCCCGACTGGAAATGCTCCATGATCGCGCCCAGGATCGCCGGCTTGATATGCTGCCAGTCGATCTCGTCGGCCTTGGTCACGGTGATGAAGTCATGGCCGAGGAAGACCCCGGTCACCCCGCCCGCCGCAAAGATGCGCCGTGCCAGGGGCGAGGCCGCGCCAGCCTCGGCTGTGGGAAAATCGGCGGTGCCGATCTCCAGCACGGTCTGACCCGGCAGGAATTTCAGCGTCGCCGGGTTGGGCGTGGATTCCGTCTGGATGAACATCATTCAATCTCCGACCTTTGCAGTCGGATATGCGCCCGCGGGGGGCGCAAGTCAAGGTTTGGAACGATTCCAAATTGTCGCCCGGGCGGGTCAGGCGGCCGGTTGCGGCCCAGGCCCGACCCCGGCTGCGGGCGGTGCCGGGTCAGGCCCGGTCGCTGCCCCAATAGGCATACATCTGCTCGATCGCCGACAGGGCGCGCAGGTTCACGTTGCGCAGGACCGCACGTTCTTCGGCATGGAAGGTCACCGCGGCGGCGGCGGGGGCGGCTTGTTGCGGACGTTTCGCGGGTTTGACGGACATTATTTCCGTGCTCCTTGACTGGAGGTGATCTCTCCCTCGGGGGCCATATAGGCCTGTGCCGCAGCGCAGAAAACAGGGAAGGGCGCAAGGCCGGGCTGCGCTGGCGGCATGGCTGGGCCGGTGGGGCCGCTGGGGCCTGAGGCCCGGAAATGATTGGGAAATCGGCCGGCGGCCCCGGCGGGCGGGGCTGCCGTTACGTCACTTGTAGCAGTGCAGCGGCACCACCGCATCGGCCACGCCCTGCGGCACTTCGCCCGACATCTCGCCACTGGTGCCCGCGCCCTGCGGCCGGGTGATGCGGTTCTGCGCCAGGAAGGTCAGCAAGGGCCCCGAGGGCACGGCGAAGTTCATGTTCTGCGGCAGCGAGCCGGTTTCTTCCAGGATCGCCATGTCGTCGACCCGCGCCACCACGACGCCGATCACCGCGCCCTTCTTGTTCAGAAGCGGCCCGCCGGAATTGCCGGGCTGCACCGGGGCGGTGATCATCACCCGGTTGGACGACCCGTCAATGCCGCGCAGCGCGCTGACATTGCCGCTGGTGACCGTCAGGCCCTGATCCAGCGAGGTGTAATAGGGATAGCCCAGCGCGGTGACGGTTTCGCCCAGTTTCGGCACTTCCAGCGCCGACAGTTTCAGCCAGGCGGCCGAATCCGCCGCACCCGACAGGACGGCCAGGTCCAGGCTGGAATCCTGGGCGATGATCTCCAGCGGCGTGCCGTCGATCATCGCGACCGCGCCGCATTCGTCGATCACATGCGCGGCGGTGACCAGGATCGTCGGGGCGATGTAGAAGCCCGAGCCCGAGCCGATCAGCGTGCCGGTGACCTTGTCTTTCGGCGGGGCTGCGGGGGCCGCCACCTCGGTTCCGCCCGGGGCGACAGGCGGGGCGCCCGCGCCGGGGATCGGGGCGGGGCCGGGGGCCACGCCGATCCCGCCGGGGGCCGCGGGCACCGGGGCCGGCGCGCCGGGCGCGGGCGTGCCCAGAACCGGCGGATTGGGCGTGGGCGTTGCGCCGACATCCACCGTCTTCGGCGGCGGCTCGGTCGCCACGGGCGGCGCGCTGGGGGTCGGGGCCGGGGCCTCGGCCATGCCGGGCGGCATCGGCCGGCGCACCTGATCCTTCGGATCGCTGGGCGCCGAGGGCGAGACCGGCGCGACCGAGGCGGTGCTTTGGCCGTTCACGATCTGGTCGATCACCCCGCCATCGGTCCAGAGCAGCGTCGCCGGACTGCCGCCGATCACCACCGAACTGGCCAGCAGGTTCAGCTGCGGGAAATAGTCGGCCCGGATCACGATGGAAATCGTCGACCACTGGCTGCCCACCTTGTCGGACCGCGCATAGGCGATGAAGCCGTCATTGATCTCGGTCGAGGTGATCCACAGCGTGTCATCGGAATACTGGAACGGATCCGCCCCGGCCGCCTGCTTGCCCATGAACCAGTCATGCACGCTTTTCATCCCGCCGAAATCGTCGAAGCGGACGATCATCGAAAAGCCCTTGTCCTCGGACAGGAATTCGATGGCCGTCTCATTATCGACCTGTTTCAGCAGTTCGAACGGGTGCAGATACGAGATATTGTTCGATTCCGAATAGAACAGCTGCCAGCCGTTCTTCACCCGCTCATCCTCGAAATCCAGGATCAGATCCTTCAGGTCGCGGAAGCGCGGCGTCGCGGTGGCCTCTTCGCGCTGCGTATAGGCCACCAGCGCGCTTTGGGCGTCCTTGTTCCAGACCCCGTCCAGGAACCCGTAATAATCGCCGGAAAACGACAGCGCGGCCTGCAGGGTCGCAATGTCTTCGCGGCTCATGACCGCGGCGTCGAAGGGCTGATCCAGCCAGCTTTGCGCCTCGGCGCGCAGGGGCGCGAAAAGCAGGGTCACGAACAGCAGGAAAGCCGAGGCAATGGCGCGCATGGGGAAAATTCCAGGCGTTGAAGAACGGGGGACGTTGAAGATCGGGTCGGTGAAGGTCGGGTCGGTCAAGATCGGCGACAGACAGGATCGGGTCACGGCATGGTGACCCGGTCGGGGGGCGGATTTCAAGGAAATCTTGCGTGAGCCGGGGTGCGGGATACCCGAGGTTGCAGGCCCGCATCGCCGCCGGCGCGCCCGGGGCCCAGCGCGGCGGGCGGGCCCTGCGGTCAGGTGATCGCCTCCAGCCGTTCCTTCGACATGTCGCCCGGCACGATGGTGATCGGGATCGGCAGGTTGCCGGAATTGCGGCTCATCGCGGTGACCAGCGGGCCCGGCCCGTTCTTGTCGGTGCCCGCGCCCAGCACCAGAACCGAGATCTGCGGGTCTTCGCTGACCTGGGCCAGGATCTCGTTCACCGGATCGCCCTCGCGGATCACCAGTTCCGGGTTCACCCCCTGCTTGTCGCGCATCCATTTGGCGAAAACCTCGAAATGCGCCTCGATCCGTTCGCGCGCCTCGGCCCGCATCAGATCGGCGACGCCCATCCAGTGCTGGTATTCCTCGGGCGGGACGATCGACAGGATGGTGACCCCGCCGCCGGTATGGGCGGCGCGCAGCGCGGCAAAGCGCATCGCATTCAGGCATTCGCGGCTGTCATCCAGGACAACAAGGAACTTGCGCATGGGGGGCCTCCGATATCGCGGCGGATCATGAACCGGCGCGGGGGCCGATGGCAAGCCTCGGGCGGCGCGCGTCTGGCCGGGCGGTCATGCGCCGAACCGCGCCAGGGCGGCGATCCCCGCGCGGGTCATCAGGGCCGAGCGCGCCACGCTCAGCACCATCAGCGCGGCCCAAAGCCCGTGATTGCCG
The DNA here is from genome assembly GCF_020179405.1 of Xinfangfangia pollutisoli. Taxonomy (GTDB): domain Bacteria; phylum Pseudomonadota; class Alphaproteobacteria; order Rhodobacterales; family Rhodobacteraceae; genus Pseudogemmobacter; species Pseudogemmobacter pollutisoli. The sequence goes on from NZ_JAICBZ010000065.1 coordinate 4,184, forward strand.
AAGGCCGGCGCCAGCACCGCCAGCGCCAAAGCGTAGATCGCGGCGCTGGCCAGCATCAGCTGGCGCATCTCGCGCGTCAGCGTGGCGCCGATGAAGACGCCGTCCCAGGTCCAGGCCACGGTGCCCAGAATCGGCGCCATCACCATCCAGGGCAGGTAGTGCCGCGCCTCGGCCCGCACATCGGGGGCGGTGGTCATCACGTCGATCAGCGCCCCGCCCGCCAGCGCGAAGACCAGCCCCAGCAGCAGCGACCCGATCAGCCCCCAGGCCAGCGTCATCTTCACCGCCCGCTTCACCTGCCCCGGCGCGCGGGCGCCCACCGCCTGGCCCACCAGCGTCTCGGCCGCGAAGGCAAAGCCGTCCAGCGCATAGGCGGTGATTTCCAGGAATTGCAGGTTCACCTGATTGGCGGCCAGCGTCACATCGCCGAAGCCCGCGCCGAAGAAGACGAAGGCCACGAAGCACAGATGCAGCGCGACCGAGCGCAGCATGATGTCGCGATTGACCGCGAACATCCGGCCCAGCGCGCTTCTGTCGGCCAGCCGCGCCCGCGCCTGGACAAGGCCGGGCCCGAAGGCCTGACGGCACAGCCACAGGCCCAGCACGATCCCCGACCATTCGGCGATGACCGAGGCCGAGGCCACGCCGGCCACGCCCCAGCCCAGGCCCAGGACGAACCACAGGTCCAGCACCACATTGATGCCATTGACCAGAAGCTGGATCGCGATCATCGCGCGCGGCCGTTCCAGCGCCAGCAGCCAGCCGGTGATCGCATAGGCGCCGATCGTCGCGGGCGCGCCCCAAAGCCGGATCGACAGATAGGTCTGCGCCAGCGATTCCACCTCGGCACTGGCCGGTGCCAGCGCCAGCGCGCCCTGGATCAGCAGCGCCTGGCCCAGGATCAGCACCAGGCCCAAAACGCCCGCCACGATCAGCGCGCGCAACAGGATGGCCGCGCGTTCGGCCTCGTCGCCCGCGCCATGCGCCTGCGCGGCCAGGCCCGATGTGCCCATGCGCAGGAAGCCGAAGGCCCAGTAGACCATCGCCAGCACCACCGCCCCCAGGCCCACCGCGCCAATCGGCGCGGCCGCGCCCATCTGGCCCACGACGCCGGTATCGACGGCGCCCAGCAGGGGCACGGTGGCATTCGACAGGATGATCGGCCCGGCGATCTTCCAGATCCGGCGATGGGTCAGGGGCGCCGTCGGCGCGGCGGACGCGACGCCGCTCATGCCGCGTCTGCCTCGCGCAGCAGGAAATGCCCGGTGCCCTGGGCGAACAGCCGGCTGCGGTCGTCCTGCCAGGCCTCGACATGCACGCTGGCATAGCGCCGGCCCGAGCGCACGATCCGCGCTGCGGCAAAGGCATCGCGCGCCAGGCCGGGGCGCAGATAATCGACCGTCAGGTCAATGGTCTTGGGCATCGGCCGGGCCGCGGCGGCGGCCTTGTTCCAGGGGCCTTCGTCGCTGGCCAGATCCTGCCACAACAGCCCGACGATCGCCGTCACCTCCAGCAGCGCCGCCGTCACCCCGCCATGCAGCGCCGGCAGCATCGGATTGCCGATCAGCATCGGCTGGAACGGCAGGACCGAGATCAGCCTCTCATCGGCGCGGCGCAGTTCCAGCCCCAGGAAGCGCAGATAGGGGATGCTCGCGGCCAGTTCGGCCAGATGCAGGTCGCGCGGATCGGTCATCGGCCGAGATCCAGCGTGAAGGCGCCGGTGCCCATCGCGACGGGCCGGCTTTCATCGGCATCGCAGGCGATGACGCGCACGAAGGCGACCGAGCGGGTGACATGGTGGCATTCCGCCACGGCGCGGATCACCTGGCCGGGGGTGGCGGGGCGCATGTAGTCGATGCGCAGATCCAGCGTCGCGGTGCTGCGCGGGCCGGTCGGATGCGACATCACCGCCGCGCCCGAGGCCGTGTCCATCAGCGTCGACACCGCGCCGCCCGCGATCACGCCGGTCGCCGGATCGCCGATCAGCCGCGGATCGTAGGGCATGGCCAGAACCGCCCGGCCCTCGCCGATCTCTTCCATCTCCAGCCCCAACGCCGCCGCATGGGGCAGAGCCTGGATGAAACGTTGGGCAGTGGCGCGGCGGTCGGTCATGCGGCCATGAAAGCCATGACACCCGCCCGGACGCAAGAGGGCAGGGGCCCTGACGCGGCGCGACCCAGGGGCGGGCCCGGGGGCAGCACGGGCCGCGCCGGCCTGCGGCATCGCCGCCGCGGGCCGCGCTGTTGCATGCGGCCGGAGCCGCGCCTAGGATCGACGCAGGCCGCCCCTGCCACAAGGGCCGCGGGCGCAGGATGCAGGACCGGGGGGAAGGATGGCCGAGGAGCTTCGTCTCAGCTTCAAGGAAATGTGCGCCCGGTTCGACGTGACGCCGCGCACCCTGCGCTATTACGAATATATCGAGCTGCTGGCCCCCGAGAAGGAAGGCCGCGCCCGGTTCTACGGGCCCCGCGAAGTGGCGCGGATGAAGCTGATCCTGCGCGGCCGCCGCTTCGGCTTTTCGCTGGAAGAGATCCGGCAATGGCTGCTGATCTATGGCCGAAAGGGCGAAAAGCAGCAGTTGCAGCAATGGCTTGACATGGCCTCGCGCCAAATTGACGCGCTGGGGCGCCAGCGCGAGGATCTGGACAATGCCATCGCCGATCTGCGCGCGCTGCGCGAAACCGCGGCCGAGGAACTGGCCCGCCTGTCCGACGACTGACCCGCCCGGTCCGGCCGCGCGCCTGCCCCATCCCCCCGCCAGCCCGCGACCCCGACCCCGCTCGCCAGACTGTGAGCGGCGGGATCCTGCTCTGACGTGACGTTACAGTGACGTGCACGTCAATTGATCTGTTATGACTTGGGGGTACCGATGTTCAAGTTCCGCAACCCTGCCGCCAAAGTTCAACGTCAGTCCCCAGTACCTGTGAGCCTGCCATGACCCCGACCGAGATCCCGCTTCAGGGCGAAGAGCTGATGACCATCCGCGAAATGTGCGATGCCTTCCAGGTCACGCCGCGCACCCTGCGCTTCTACGAGGCGAAGGAACTGCTGCATCCGATCCGTCAGGGCAGCCGCCGGCTGTTCACCCGGCGCGACCGGGCGCGGCTGAAGCTGATCCTGCGCGGCAAGCGCTTCGGCTTCTCGCTGGAAGACATCCGGCAGACGCTGGACCTGTACGACCGCGAAGGCTCGAACCTGCAGCAATTGCTGCGCACCTATGACATCGCCTGCGCCCGTCTGGGCACGATGGAGGCGCAGCGCGACGAGCTGACCGAGGCGATCGGCGATCTGAAACACGAACTCGACCAGATGGCGGCGCGGATCGCCAGCATCCGCAAGGCGGCCGAATAGGCCGCGCCATCGGGCAAACGAAACTGAAGGGAGGACCGAATGACCAGCTACACCGCCCCCGTGAAGGATATGCAATTCCTTCTGCATGAGGTGATGAATGTCTCTGCCGCCGACATTCCCGGCTATGGCGATCTGGACGAAAGCTTCACCGCCGCGGTGCTGGACGAGGCCGGCAAGGTCGCGTCCGACGTGCTGGCGCCGCTGAACGCGGTGGGCGACCGCGAGGGCTGCGTGCTGGAAAACGGCGTGGTGCGCACGCCCAAGGGCTTTGACGCGGCCTTCAAGGCGATGAAGGACGGCGGCTGGACCGCGCTGGATTGCGACCCGGACTATGGCGGTCAGGGCCTGCCCTATATCGTCAATACCGCGGTGGGCGAGATCTTCGTGTCGGCCAACATGGCCTTCAACATGTATCAGGGCCTGACCCATGGCGCCTATTCGGCGATCCACACCCATGGCACGGCCGAACAGAAGGCCAGATACCTGCCGAAGATGGTCAGCTGCGACTGGACCGGCACGATGAACCTGACCGAGCCGCATTGCGGCACCGATCTGGGCCTGATGCGCACCAAGGCCGAGCCGCAGGCGGATGGCAGCTATCTGGTCACCGGGCAGAAGATCTTCATCTCGGCGGGCGAGCATGATCTGGCCGAGAACATCATCCATCTGGTTCTGGCCAAGGCGCCGGGCGGCGGCGAAGGCACGCGGGGCGTGTCGCTGTTCATCGTTCCGAAAGTTCTTGTGAACGAAGATGGCTCGCTTGGCGCGCGCAATGCGGTCAGCTGCGGCAAGCTGGAAGAGAAGATGGGGATCCACGGCAATGCCACTTGCGTGATGAACTATGACGGCGCCCGCGGCTGGCTTCTGGGCGAGCTGCACAAGGGCATGAAGGCCATGTTCACCATGATGAACGAGGCCCGGCTTGGCGTGGGCCTGCAGGGCTATGCCGTGGCCGAGGCGGCCTATCAGAATGCGCTGGCCTATGCGAAGGACCGGCTGCAGGGCCGCGCGGTGACGGGGGCGGAAAACCCGAACGGGCCGGCCGATCCGCTGATCGTGCATCCCGACATCCGCCGCAACCTGATGGAGCAGAAAAGCTTTGTCGAAGGCGCCCGCGCGCTGACCTTCTGGGGCGCCTCGCTGATCGACGCCGCGCACCGAAAGGGCGATGCGGCGGCCGACGGGCTGGTCGGGCTTTTGACCCCGGTGATCAAGGGCTTCCAGACCGACAAGGGCTTTGAAATGGCGGTGCAGGCCCAGCAGATCTATGGCGGGCACGGCTATATCGAGGAACAGGGCATGTCCCAGTTCGCCCGTGATGCGCGCATCGCGATGATCTACGAAGGCGCGAACGGGGTGCAGGCGCTGGATCTGGTCGGGCGCAAGCTGGCGCTGGATGGCGGCAAGCATGTGATGGCCTTCTTCGAAATGGTGAAGGCCGAATGCAAGGCGCATGACGGCGACGACCGGATGAAGCCCTTCACCGAGCCGCTGAAGGCGGCCTCGAAGCAGATGCAGGCGGCGGGGATGTATTTCATGCAGAACGGCATGAAGAACCCCAATGCGGCGCTGGCCGGGTCTTACGACTTCATGCATCTGATGGGCCATGTCTGCCTGGGCCTGATGTGGACGCGAATCGCCAAGGCGGCGCATGCGGCGCTGGATGCGGGCCGGGGCGATGCGGTGTTCCTGAAGGCCAAGCTTGCGACCGGGCGTTTCTACATGGCCCGCCAACTGCCGGCCTGCGCCACCCATCTGGCGCGGATCGAAAGCGGGGCCGAGCCGGTTATGGCGCTGGAGGCGGAAGCGTTCTAGGCTTGGACCAGGCTTTGGGGGCAGGGCGATCTTTCGCCGAAAGATCGCGCCCTCCCCCGGCCGTTTCCGCCTGCAGGAGGTGTCGATGCCCAAGCGTTTCCGTCTGACCCGCCGCTTCCCGGTCGCGATGACCGAGGACGGCTATCGCAGGCTGAAACGCTTCGCGCGCGAGGCCGGGCTGGACGAGGGCGAGGCGCTGTCCTTCCTGTTCGAGCATTTCGACAGCGTGACGGATACGGACAATCTGACCCACCGGCTCAGGCTGTTCAACGCGGAACTGGAGGCGCGCAAGGGCTAGGGCGTGGCTTTGCCTTGGGGGCGGGCAGGGCCAAAGCCAGGGCGCGATGTAGACGCGATATAGACCGAAGGAAGACGCAAGGAAGACGGGTGGCAGGGGTTAACGAAGGCTTAAGCCTGGCCCCTTCATCCTGGTGCAAGACGATGGGAGGGACGGCAATGGTGGCGCAGCTTTACTGTTTCGGCGAAAGCGGGAACGCCTATAAATGCGCGCTGGCGCTTGAATTTACCGGCACGCCCTGGACGCCGGTCCATGTCGATTTCTTCAATGGCGGCGCCCGCACGCCAGAGTTCCGCGCCGTGAACGAGATGGGCGAAGTGCCTGTTTTCGTTGACGGAGATCTGGTCATCAGCCAATCCGGCCTGATCCTGGACCATATCGCCGATCAAACCGGCCAGCTGGGCGGCGCCTCGCCCGAAGACCGGCGCGAGATCTGGCGCTGGCTGCTGTGGGACAATCACAAACTCTCGGGCCAGGCCGGCACCTGCCGCTTCCTGTCGAATTTCCTGCCCGAAGCCAAACGCCCCCCGGGCGTGATCCCCTTTCTGCAGGGCCGGCTGAAGGCGGCCTACCGGGTGCTGGACGACCATCTGGCCCAGCGCGACTGGATCGCGGGCACGGCACCCAGCATCGCCGATCTGTCCTGCTGTTCCTATCTGTATTACCCCGAGCCCTTCGGCTTTGCCCGCGCCGACTGGCCGCGGATCGACGCCTGGCTTGACCGCATCGCCGGCCTGCCGGGCTGGAAACACCCCTATGACCTGATGCAGCGGGCCTTCCCGCCTGCCGCCGCCTGAGGAGAGCCGATCATGACCGAAGCCTATATTTACGACGCCATCCGCACCCCGCGCGGCAAGGGCCGCCCGGATGGCAGCCTGCACGAGGTCACCTCGGTTGCGCTTTCGGCCGGCATCCTGAACGCGGTCAAGGATCGCAACGGCCTGTCCGGCCATGCGGTGGAAGACGTGATCTGGGGCAATGTCACCCAGGTCGGCGAACAGGGCGGCTGTCTGGCGCGCTCGGCCGTTCTGTATTCCGACCTGGATGAATCGATCCCGGGACTGGCGATCAACCGCTTCTGCGCGAGCGGTATGGAGGCGGTGAACCTGGCCGCGAACCAGGTCAAGGGCGGCGCGGGCGAGGCCTATATCGCCGGCGGGGTCGAGATGATGGGGCGCGTCGCCATGGGCAGCGACGGGGCGGCGATTGCCGTCGATCCGACGCTGGCCATGAAAACCTATTTCGTGCCGCAGGGGATCAGCGCCGACATCATCGCCACCGAATATGGTTTCACCCGCGAACAGGCCGATGCGCTGGCCGTCGAATCCCAGCGCCGCGCCGCTGCCGCCTGGCAAGCGGAGCGCTTCAAGGGCTCGGTCGTGCCGGTCAGGGACCGCAACGGGCTGATCATTCTCGACCGCGACGAATACATGCGCCCCGACACCACGGCCGAGGCGCTGGGCGCGCTGAAACCGTCTTTCAAGGACATGGGCGAGGCGATGCCGGGCTTCGACAAGATCGCCCTGATGAAATACCCGCATCTCGAACGGGTGAACCACATCCACCATGCCGGCAATTCCAGCGGCATCGTGGATGGGGCGGCCGCCGTTCTGATCGGCTCGAAAGCCTTTGGCGAGGCGAACGGGCTGAAGCCCCGCGCCCGCATCCGCGCCACGGCCAAGATCGGCACCGATCCGACCATCATGCTGACCGGCCCCGTGCCGGTGACCGAAAAGATCCTGCGCGATTCCGGCATGTCGATCAAGGACATCGACCTGTTCGAGGTGAACGAGGCCTTCGCCTCGGTCGTCCTGCGCTTCATGCAGGCCTTCGATGTCGACCCGGCGCTGGTGAACCCGAATGGCGGCTCGATCGCCATGGGCCACCCCTTGGGCGCGACCGGCGCGATCATCATCGGCACGCTTCTGGACGAGCTGGAACGAACCGGCAAGGGCACCGGCCTTGCCACGCTTTGCATCGCCTCCGGCATGGGGGCGGCCACGATCATTGAAAGGGTCTAGCGATGAAGGCGGAAGAGGCATTCCTGGCTTTGGGAGACCGGCTCAGCCGTGCGCTGCAAACCGGCAACGCGGCGCTGTACCGCTCGATCATGACACTGCCCTTGCGGATCGTGCCGCAGCACGGGGCGGCCTTCGTGATCCATGGCACCGAGGATCTGGACGCCGATTTCGCCACCTATCGCAATGCGATCGTGGCGGCCGGGGTGACCGATATCCGCCGCGAGATGATCGGCGTCACCCAAGTGCCCGAGGGGCATCGGGTGCGCTACACCGTCACGCTTCTGGTGGGCGACACGCCGCGCGGCGCCCCGCATGAAACCGAGATGCTGCTGGTGCCCACGCCCACCGGGCTGAAGATCGCCGAACTGGCCTCGACCTCGACGCTGATCGACTGGACCCGGCACCGCGGCGCCTCGGGCCAGGCGCCGCAGACGCATTAGGGGCAGGAAATGCCGAAGCTTGATCTCGACACGGTGCCGGTGAAGACCGGCTCGACCTATCCCGACCCCTATGCCGCGATGGTGCAGGGCCGGTCCAGCCTGCGGCTGGGAGAGGCGGCGGGGCTGACGCAGTTCGGCGTCAATCTGGTGCGGCTGGAACCGGGGGCGATGTCCAGCCTGCGGCATTGGCATCTGGCCGAGGATGAATTCGTCATGGTCCTGTCGGGCGAATGCGTGATGGTGCAGGACGAGGGCGAAACCTTGATGCGCCCCGGCGATTGCGCGGGCTTTCCGGCCGGGTCGACCAATGGCCACCATTTCCTGAACCGCAGCGATCAGCTGGCAACCTTTCTGGTCGTGGGCGCGAAGGCCCCGCGCGAGGTTGCGACCTATTCGGATGTCGATCTGCGCCTTGAACTGGACCAGGGAAGGGCGCGCTTCACCTACAAGGATGGCAGCGACTGGGCGGGGCCGCGGTGAAGATCGCGCTGGCAGATGCGCCCGCTTCGGACGGGGCGGGGCGGTCCTCGCTGTCGCTGTCGGGCGGGCCCGGCGGGCTGACGCAGTTCGGCTGCAGTCTTGAGACGCTGGCGCCGGGGGCCTGGTCCTCGACCCGGCACTGGCATTCGGCGGAAGACGAATTCCTGTTCGTGCTTGAGGGCGTGGTGACGCTGCAGGACGACGCCGGGATGACCGAGCTTTACCCAGGCGATGCGGTCTGCTGGCCCTTTGGCGATCCGAATGCGCATCACCTGACCAATCGGGGCCAGGCGCCCTGTCGCTACATCATCGCGGGCAGCCGGGTGGCGGGCGATATCTGCACCTATCCCGATGACGGCCGCCGCCAGGTGAATTTCGAAACCACATGGCAGATGCAGGCCGCGGACGGCACCGTGCTGCGCGGCGGCGATCTGCCGGCCGAATTGCTGAACCTGCCGCCGCTCTGGGGGCGTCGCGCCGAAGGCCGGCCGCAGCGCATCCAGCGCGCCGCAACCCGGCACTGGGTGGTGGAAGACGGCTATGTCCACCCGATCCTTGGCCCGCTGGGCCCCTATCGCCATTGCGTTCTGGGCGATCCCGGCGGCCTGTCGCAATTCGGCGTGCATCTGGAAGAGCTGCCCGCGGGCGGCCTGTCCTCGTTCCGGCACTGGCACGAGGCCGAGGATGAGCTGGTCTATGTCCTGTCCGGCCAGCCGCTTCTGGTCGAGGATGCGGAAACGCCGCTGGCCCCGGGCCAGGGGGCCCGCTGGCGGGCGGGCGTTCCGGTCGGGCATTGCCTGAACAACCCCGGCCCCGCGCCGGCCGTCTATCTGACCTTCGGCACAAGGCTGCCGCAGGACATCATCCATTACACCGATCACGACCTGATCACCCACAAAGACGGGGCTGCGCGCCGCTATCTGCGCCGCGACGGCAGCCCCTGGCCGCAAGGAGGAAAACCATGACCGATTTCACCGCCAAGACCGATGCCGATGGCGTGACGACCATCACCTGGGACGTTCCCGGCAAGTCGATGAACGTCATGTCCATGGCGGGCTTTGCCGAGCTGAACGGGCTGATCGACGCTGCCTTGGCCGATCCTTCCGTGAAGGGGGTGATCATCACCTCGGGCAAGAAGGATTTTGCCGGCGGCATGGATCTGAACGTGATCGCCCAGATGCGGGCGGGCGGCGCGCAGGCGATCTTTGACGGCGTGATGCAGATGCATCAGGTCCTGCGCAAGATCGAACTCGCGGGCATGGACTTCAAGACCAAGAAGGGCGGGAAACCCGTGGTCGCGGCGCTGCCGGGCACCGCGCTGGGCATCGGGCTGGAACTGCCCTTGGCCTGCCACCGCATCATCGCGGCCGAGAATCCCAAGGCCAAGATCGGCCTGCCCGAGATCATGGTCGGCATTTTCCCCGGCGGCGGCGGCACCACCCGGCTGGCGCGCAAGCTGGGCGCGATGATGGCGGCGCCCTTCCTGCTCGAGGGCAAACTGTCGGACCCCAAGGGGGCCAAGGCCGCGGGCCTGATCGACGAGGTCGTCCCGGCCGACCAGTTGCTGGCCCGCGCCAAGGACTGGGTGCTGGCGGCGAAAGAGGCCGATCTGGTGAAACCCTGGGACGAGAAGGGCTACAAGATGCCCGGCGGCGCGCCCTATCATCCGGCCGGCTTCATGACCTTCGTCGGCGCCTCGGCCATGGTGCATGGCAAGACGCAAGGGGTCTATCCGGCGGCGAAGGCGCTGCTGGCTGCCGTCTACGAAGGCGCGCTGGTGCCCTTTGACGCGGCCCTGCGGATCGAGGCGCGGCAGTTCACCGCCGTTCTGATGAACCCCTCGTCCTCGGCGATGATCCGGTCGCTGTTCATCAACAAGGAAGCGCTGGAGAAAGGCGCCAACCGGCCCGAAGCGCCCGACCAGACGGTCAAGAAGCTGGGCGTGCTGGGCGCCGGCATGATGGGGGCGGGGATCGCCTATGTCAGCGCGCAGGCCGGGATCGAGGTGGTGCTGATCGACGCGGCGCAAGAGGCGGCGGATCGTGGCAAGGCCTATTCCGAGGGGCTTCTCGACAAGGGTATGAAGCGCGGCAAGGTCACGGCCGAGAAGAAGGCCGAGGTTCTGGGCCGCATCACCGCCACGACCGATTATGCCGCGCTTGATGGCGTGGACCTGATCGTGGAAGCGGTGTTCGAAGACCCCAAGGTCAAGGCCGAGGTCACCGCCAAGGCCGAGGCCGCGGCCGGCCCGGGCGCGATCTTCGCCACCAATACCTCGACCCTGCCGATCTCGGCACTCGCCCGCGCCAGCGCGCGGCCCGAGCAGTTCATCGGCATTCATTTCTTCTCGCCCGTCGACAAGATGATGCTGGTTGAAATCATCCGCGGCCGCGAAACCGGCACGGTCGCCGTCGCCAAGGCGCTGGATTTCGTGCGCCAGATCCGCAAGACCCCGATCGTCGTGAACGATGCGCGGTTCTTCTACGCCAATCGCTGCATCATCCCCTATATCAACGAAGGCATCCGCATGGTCGCTGAAGGGGTTGAGCCGGCGCTGGTGGAAAACGCCGCAAAGCTGGTCGGCATGCCGCTGGGCCCGCTGCAGCTGGTCGATGAAACCTCGATCGACCTGGGGGTGAAGATCGCCAAGGCGACCAAGGCGGCGATGGGGGCCGACTATCCCGATGGCGCGGTCGATGACGTGCTGTTCTGGATGGCCGATCAGGGCCGCCTTGGCCGCAAGGCCAATGCCGGCTTCTACGCCTATTCGGAAAAGGGCGAGCGGCTGGGTCTGTGGGAAGGTCTGGCGCCGAAATACCCGCTCGACAAGATGCAGCCCTCGCTGGGCGATGTGCAGCACCGGCTGCTGATGGCCCAGGTGCTGGAAGCGGTGCGGGCGCTGGAAGCCGGCGTTCTGACCGATATCCGCGAAGGCGACGTGGGCGCCATCCTGGGCTGGGGCTTCGCGCCCTGGTCGGGCGGCCCGTTCTCGTGGCTGGATATCATCGGCGCGCCGCGTGCGGTCGAGATCTGCCGCGGGCTGGTGGCGCAATTCGGCCACCGGTTCGAAGCGCCGGCGCTGCTGCGCGAGATGGCCGAGAAGGGCGAAACCTTCTATGGCCGCTTTGGCGGCGGGGCGGCGAAGGCGGCCTGATCGGGCAGGGCAGGGGGGGGGCGGCCGACGCCCCCCTTTTACCGGCGCGAGGCCACGACCAGCCCGCCCGCGATCAGCGCCGCGCCGATCATGTGGAAGCCCTCGATCCTTTCGCCCAGAAACACCACCGCCAGGACGCTGCCGAAGACCGGCAGCAGATGGATGAACAGCCCCGCGCGCCCTGCGCCCACCAGTTCCACCCCGCGGTTGAAGCACAGGTAGGACAGAAAGCTGGGGAAGATCACCAGATAGGCCAGCGCCAGCAGGTTCGGCGCGGTCAGGGCCAGCACATGGCCCGACAGATGCTCGGCGATGTAGAAGGGCAACAGCGCCAGCGCGCCCAGGGCGAACAACCCGGCCAGAAAGCTGAGCGGATGCAGCGCCGGCCGCCGCCGCAGCAGCGCCGAATAGAAGGCATAGGCCACCACCGCCGCCAGAACCCACAGATCGCCGCGGTTGATCGCCAGCTGCGCCAATGCCTGCGGGTGGCCGCGCGTGGCGATGAACACGACGCCCGTCAGCGACAGGACCACGCCCGCGCTTTGCAGCAGGCCCGGCCTTTCCCCGTATAGCAGGAAGCAGACGATCAGGATCAGCAGCGGCATGGCCGATTGCATCAGCAGCGCATTGACCGAGGTGGTCTCGCGCAGGCCGAAATAGACGAAGGTGTTGAAACAGGAGATGCCCAGCACCGCCAGCAGCGCCACGATCGGCAGATGGCGGCACAGGACCCGCGCCTCGGCGGCGAAATCCACCCTTCCGCGGGCCAGAAGCAGGATCGGGATCAGCGCCAGAACCCAGCGCCAGAAGGCCAGCGAAATGGGCGGCGCGCTGGTCAGGATGGCGCGGCCGACGATGAAATTCCCGGCCCAGAACAGGGGCGCCAGCACCAGAAGCAGATAGGCATTGTTCCAGATCCGCGCCCGCAGCCCCAAAGGCCCCGCTGCGCCATCGCCCTTGCCCCGCTGATCCATCCCCGCCGCCTTTCCTGTGCCGGCACCTTTCCCCGGCGGCGGGGCAGGGTCAAGCCGGGCCGCGTGCATTGCCCCGGCGCGGGGGCTGCGGCTAGATTGACGGCCAGGCGCGAAGGAGACTGGGCATGCAGCCGCCGATGGACAGATGGGGCGTCACGGCCGAGCTGGCTCCGCTGACCGGCGGGCATCGCAACCTGGCCTTCCGCAGCCATGGCCTGGACCGCGATCTGGTGTTCAAGACCACCCGACGCAGCCCCGCGGCGATCGACTGGCTGGGGACGGTCCATCAGATCGCCCGCGCCTGCGGCTTTGTCGTGCCGACACCTCTGCCCAGCCGCGCGGGCCGGCGGGTCGAAGACGGCTGGACCTGCGAGCCGCTGATCGAGGGGCGCGCCCTTGCCGCGGACGAGCTTCCCGGACTTCTGCCGCAGATCCGGCGCTTTCAGGCCTTGGCGCGCGACCTGCCGCAGCGCCCGGGCTTTCTGTCTGCGCGCGATCTGCTGGCGGCCCCGGCGGGCGGCGATGTCGATCTGGCGCATCTGCCCGACGATCTGGTCCGGCACTGCCGGGCCGCCTGGCAGGCGGTGGCCGGGCAGGCGGAAACCATCGTGCATGGCGATCTGACCCCGGCGAACCTGCTGCGCTGCCCCGACGGGGCGGTGGCGCTGCTGGATTGGGACGAATGCCGCCGCGATCTGGCGCTGTTCGATCTGGGCCTGCTGGGGCCTGCCAGCGCGGCCGAGCGCCGCGCCCAGCTGGCCTGGGAGGTCGCCTGTTCGTGGCAGATCGAGCCCGACCATGCGCGCCGTCTGGCGCTGCAGCTTCAGGACGGGGCAAGGCCCGCCGCGTCTTCGAACCCATAGCCGAAGCGCGCGATATCCTCGGCGCAGAGATCGGCGATCAGCGCGGCATCGGCATCGCTGTAATGCGGCCGCCAGTCGCGCGCGCGGGGCGAGGCATTGGCGTGGGGCAGCGACAGGCGAAAGCCCAGATGCGCTTCGAACGGGGCGGCGTCTTCGGCGAAATGCTCCAGCCGGATGAAGATCGCCTGCTGTTCGGCCCCGTCGCGGCGGCGCAGATAGGCGCCATAGGGCCAAAGCCGCAGCGCGGTGCGGGTCTGGCCATGGTTCAGGAAGGTGCTGAAATCATGGGTCTTTGCCAGGCCCACCGCCGGATGGGCAAAGCTTTGTTCGCGCAGCCAGTGGTAATAGCTGACCGCCCGGTCCCAGGGGTTGCGCACCATGGCGACCGGCTGCAGGGCCGCGATCTCGTCCTCGGTCAGCAGGCCCGGCAGATCGGCGAGGGTCGAGTGTTTCCACAGCCGCCCCGCCGCCTTGACCCCCTTCCAGCGCCCCGCCCGCCTGCGCGCCTTGGGCGTGTCGCCGATCAGGATATCGTCCTTGGCGGCCCGCGCCTCCAGCGCCAGGCTTAGCGCCGTGCCGCCGGTTTTCGGGATATGGACGAAGATATAGCGGCGTGCGCGCGAAATGATCATGCGCCCGCCCGCCCGTCAGAACAGCCGTCCGCCCAGGGGCACATCCTGCCCTGGGCCGATCAGCACCACTTCGCCCGCCGCATCCGGCACGCCCAGCACCAGCACCTCGCTTTTCACCGGGCCGATCTGGCGGGGCGGGAAATTCACCACCGCCAGAACCTGCCGGCCGATCAGCGCCTCGGGCGTGTAATGCACGGTGATCTGGGCCGAGGACTTCTTCACCCCCAGATCGCCGCCGAAATCGACCCACAGCTTGATCGCCGGCTTCTTCGCCTCGGGGAAGGGCTCGGCCTGCACGATCCGGCCGACGCGGATGTCGACCTTCTGGAAATCGTCATAGCCGATCACTTGCCCAGCTCCCGCCCGCGGTCGGCGGCGGCCTTGACGGCGCGTTTCAGCAGGGGCGGAAAGCCGGTTGCCGGGTCCATCAGCACCGCCAGCGCCGCGGCCGTGGTGCCGCCGGGCGACGTGACGTTGATCCGCAATTGCGCCGCAGAATCGGGCGAACGCTGCGCCAGTTCCCCCGCCCCGCAGACCGTGGCGCGCGCCAGTTGCATCGCCACATCGGCGGGCAGGCCCTCGGCCTCGCCGGCCGCCGCCATCGCCTCGATCAGATGGAAGACATAGGCCGGGCCCGAGCCGGAGACGGCGGTGACCGCGTCGATCTGATGCTCACCCTCCAGCCGCACCACCTGGCCGACCGCTTGCATCAGCGCCTCGGCCAGCGCCAGGCCTTCGGCGTTGACATGGGCATTGCCGCAGATCGCGGTGATGCCGCGCCCGACCATCGCGGGGGTGTTCGGCATGGTGCGCACGATCGGCGTGCCGGCGCCCAGGGCCGCCTCGAATGTGGCAATCGTCGTGCCGGCCGCGATCGAGACGAACAGCGTGCCGCCGCCCCCCAGCGCCTGCAGGGCCGGCAGCGCCGCGCCCATCATCTGCGGCTTCACCGCCAGCAGCGCCACGGCCGGCGCCTTGGGCAGGCCCTGGTTCAGATGCACGCCGCTGTCTTTCAGCCAGTCGGTCGGGTTGGGTTCGATCACCCAGATCGACGCCGCGGGCAGCCCCGCCGCCAGCCATCCCGCCAAGAGGGCCGAGCCCATCTTGCCGCAGCCCAAAAGCACAAGCCCATCGCGGGCCACGATTTCCAAAGACATGGACACCCCCATTTGCGGGGCAGGTTAGACCGGCTTGCCGCCGGGTGAAAGCGGCATCGCGCCGGCATCGGGACAGTGGCGTTTCCGAAAACGCCGGGCCACAGCCTTTGAAGGCATCGGCGCTCAGGCCCGGCCGTAAGCCTCGGCAATCGCGACTTTCATCGCCTCGGCCGGGGTTTTCGACCCCCAGAGCGACAGCTGAAACGCCGGATAGAACCGTTCCGAGGCCATGACGGCGCTGGCGATCAGCCGGTCGATCTGCTCGGGCCCCGCGATCTGGCCGCCCGCCAGGCACAGGCCATAGCGCCAGACCATCAGCTTCTGCTCGGCCCACCAGGTGAAGGCCCCGGTCCAGACCATGTCATTGCAGCGGTTCAGAAGATCGTACAATTGCGGCAGACGCTCTTCCGGCGGCTCCATCTCGAAGGTACAGATCAGCCGCAGCGTTTCGTCCTGCGGCGACCAGGCCAGCGTCAGCGAGTAGCTGCGCCACTGGCCTTCGACCTGCATGGCGATCTGGTCTTCGGTCACCCGGTCGAATTCCCAGTCGTGATGTTCGGCCAGGGTCTCGACGATGTCGATCGGGTGGATGTCTTCGGCAAGAAGATAGTCTTCGGAAAGCGACATGGCCCGGCCTCATCATTAGGCTTACCGCGGGCCAAGACCCACAACAAGCTGGGTGTCTGGCAAGGACAAGCGTTTGCCTAACGATGTCCTTACTAGATATAGTGGGCGGGCCCGGGAACCCTGTAAAGCAAATTCTTCTGTGGAAAACGCGATCGGCGGGGGGGCGGTGTGGCTTGCCACGGAAGTTTGCAGGGTTTGACACCGAAGTTCGCAGCAGCGCGCATTCTGCGGTGGTTGACATCGAGACCCGGGCGACGAGGCGATGCGTCTGACGGCCGCGCCCTTTGATGCCCGGCTGAACGGCGATGACGCTGCCCTGTCCGATGCAGCGAAGGCCGGGCTGGCGCCGTTCCTCGAAAAGGGCTGCGCGGCCTGCCATTCGGGGGTGAATTCGGGGGTGAATGTCGGCGGGCATGGCTATTGTCCGGTCGGGCTGACCGGCACGCTGCCGCCGCTCACCCTGCCGGTCCTGCCGGCTGAAACCGCGACGACGCCGAAGCCGGTGCCCATGGCGCCCTGATCTGCTTCGCCCAGGGCGGGGGCCGATCTTTCGTCGAAAGATCGCGCCCGGCCCCGGCGGGGACGCAAAGGTCGGTTTCGGGCATGACGGGGCGCGCGGGGCCCGTTAGGTTCCGGCGAATGTCACAGGACCGCATTCTTCCCGGCATCCTTCTGATGCTGCTGTTCTGCCTGCTTGCGCCGCTTCTGGATGTGGCGGCAAAGCTGGCGGCCCAAGGCGGCATTCCGGTGGGCCAGATCACCCTGGCGCGCTTTGCCGTTCAGGCCGCGCTGATGCTACCGGTCACGCTGATCCTGGGCCACAGCCTGCGGCTGACGCCGCGGGCGCTGGGCTTTGTGACCCTGCGCGCGATCTTCCTGGTGATCTCGACCTTCGCCTTCGTGTCGGGGCTGCGCGTCATGCCGATCGCCGATGCGCTGGCGATCGTCTTTGTCGAGCCCTTCATCCTGCTGTTCCTGGGCCGGCTGATCTTCGGCGATCAGGTCGGGCCACGCCGGATCGCCGCGGCGGTGGTGGGGTTTCTGGGCGTCTTGCTGGTGATTCAGCCCGCCTTCGACACCTTCGGGCTGGTGGCGCTGTGGCCGCTCTGCACGGCGCTGTTCTTCTCGTTCTACATGCTCGTGACCCGGGCGATCTCGGTCTACATGCATCCGGTGCCGATGCAGCTGCACACCAGCTGGACCGGGCTGGCGCTGTGCCTGCCCCTGACGATCGGCTTCGCCGGCGGGCCGGTGGCCGAGCTGGATACGGTCTGGCCGCAGGGGCTGATGTGGCTGTGGCTGTTCGGCGTCGGCTTCTGGGCGGCGGTCAGCCATATGTGCATGACCTATGCGCTGCGCCTGGCGCCTTCGGCCACGCTGGCGCCGCTGCATTATCTGGAAATCGTCACCGCCGTCGCGCTGGGCTGGGCGATCTTCGGCGATCTGCCGAATCGCGAGACCTGGGCGGGAATCGCCGTCATCGTCGGCTCGGGCCTGTATGTCATCCACCGCGAGCGGATCGCGGCGCGCCAGGGGCAAGCGCCGCAATCGCCGCATCCAGGCGCCGCCGCGGAAGGATGACCACCATGCCCGGCCCCGAGACCCGAAGCGTCACCTGCCGCGCCGTGACCCGGTTCGAGGTGCCGATCATGCCATCGGGCGCAAAGCGCAAGCCGTGAAGCGGCCAGTGCAACCCCTGGCTTTCGGCGCGCAGCCGCGCCAGCGGGAACAGCGAGAAGGGCTCGCCCGGGCGGGTGGCGATCGTCAGTTCGGGCGGGCAGGCAAAGGCGAAATCCTTGGGCCCCAGCACCAGGCAGGGCCGGTCGGCATGGCGCACCAGCGCGTTCAGCACCGCCAGCCCGTGGTCGATCCGCGCGCCCTGAAAGCCCAGGGCCAGCACGAAAGGCGCGGCGATGCGCGACAGGGCCTTGTCGAAATCGGTGGTGTCCTGTTCGGCTTGCGGAAACAGCCGCTCGGCCGGGATCGCCGCCCGCGCGCCCGGCGACAGGCTGTCGAAATCGCCGATCACCGCATCGGGCATATGGCCCGCCGCCAAGAGCCGGTCGGCGCCGCTGTCGGCCGCCACGGCCAGCGGCGCGCGCGCCAGCGCCAGCCGCAGATCGCGGGCCGAAACCGGGCCGCCACCCACCAGAGTGACCCCGCCAGAGGATTGGACAATCGGCTGATTCATGCGGATACTGTTCGAATTAAGGCAATATTCCGGGGTCGGGAACACAATCAATCCTTCAAATTACCCTTGTCTGTCCATGGATTTGAACAGACGGGTGGTCATCTTGCCAGTATCGCGGAAGTCTGAGGGCTGCATCCATGCTCGGTGCCAACAAGATCTTGACGGTGTCCTACGGGACTTTCAGCTGCACGCTGGAAGGCTTCGATGAACCGTTCAATACGATGAAGGCCATTGCCGAGTATTTCCGCGATCTTGCCGCGGAAGACCGGTATTTCGGGGCAGAACCGCCCCAGCCCGATGCGGCGATGCTGCATCGGATCGCCGAGCGCGAGATCCAGCGCCGGGTCGAAGCCCGGGTGCAGGACAATGGGGTGATCCTGCGTGCGAATGATCCGGCCGAGGGGACCGCGACCCCCGCCGAATCGCCCGCACCCGCTTTGCCTGCCGCCGCTCTGCCCGCCACAAATCCCGCGGCGGAAACCCCGCCGGTGCCGCCGCCGGCCGAGGCGCCGGTCGCAGCGCAGCCCGAACGCGACACTGAACGCGAAGCCGAAGCCGAAGCCGCGCCCGAAGCGCCCGCGCTTTCCGCCGCCCCCGAGGATGAGCCGTTCGAGCCCGCCCCGCGGGTCGAACCGGAACCCGAACCCGAAGCGCCGGCCGTGGCCCCGGGCAGGCCCGAAGGCGTGGCGGCCAAGCTGGCGCGGCTGCGCCGTGCGGTGGC
>NZ_JAICBZ010000066.1 GCF_020179405.1 Xinfangfangia pollutisoli
CAGGCTGCCGCCCAGCGCGACCAGGCCGCCGCCCAGCGCGACACGGCCGTGCGCGACCTGGCCGGCATGGCCCGCATCGCGCAGGAACGCGAAGCCACATTACAGCGCCAGATGCGCGAGGCAGTCACCCGCGAACGCCAGCGCATCCAGGCCGAATTCCGCAATTCCCGCTCGTGGCGGATCACCGCGCCGCTGCGCTGGTTCAGTCCGACACGGCGCAAGCCCGGCTAAGCCGAGGCGGGACGGCCGGCCCCTGCCCCCGCCCCGCGCGCCCCGTCGCGCGCGGGCCTTTGCGAAGTGACGAGAGTGTGATGACCAGGCCCATGCGAAGCGCATTGATCACCGGCGGCAGCGGCTTCATCGGCAAGGCGCTGACGCGCCGGCTGCTGGCCGAGGGAATCGAGATCCGCAATCTGGACGTGGTGCCCGATCCGCAGGCGGATCGCAGCATTGCCTATTTCCAGGGAAGTTTCTTCGACCATGCGGTGATGCGCGAGGCGATGGCCGGCGTCGACTGCGTCTTTCATCTGGCCGCCACCGGCTTCGCGCGCGAGGCGAACCTGAACCCGCTGCGCGACGCGCAGGAGAATATCATTGGCACGCTGGGCCTGCTGGACTTTGCCTGCGAGGCGCAGGTGCGGCGCGTCGTGTACTGTTCTTCGGGCGGCATGGTCTATGGCCCCGCCGATCTGGCACTGATCCCGGAAACCGCGCCGACCCATCCGATCACCGCCTATGGCATCTCGAAGCTGGCCTGCGAGAAATACATGCGGCTTTACGATGCCGCCACAGGCCCTGGTCCGGGGCCGGGCGCCGGCGCCCTGTCCACTGTCACCCTGCGGGTGGCCAATCCCTTTGGCGCCGGGCAGAACATCAGCAAGGCCCAGGGCGCGCTGACCACGTTCTGCGCCCATGCGCTGCGCGGCACCCCGCTGGAGATCTGGGGCGATGGCAGCGTCGAGCGCGATTACATCGACGTGCGCGACGTGGCCGAGGCCTTTCTGGCCGCCGGGCTGCGCGACGACATCCGCGGGACCGAGATCAATATCGGCTCGGGCCAGGGCACATCGCTGAACGATCTGATCCGGGTGATTTCGGGCAAGCTGGGCCAGCCGGTTCCGGTGAACTACAAGCCCCCCCGCAGCATCGACGTGAAGCGCAATGTGCTGGACATCGCCAAGGCGCGCGACCTGCTGGGCTGGCGCCCGGTGATCGGGCTGGACCAGGGCATTGCCGATCTTCTGTCCGATCTGCGCCAACGCCTTGCGGCAAAGGGCTGACGGGGCCGCGCTTAGACCTCGTACAGCAGGTACTTGATCTGCCATTTCAGCAGCACAAGCCCGGTCACCATCAGGATCAGCGACACGCAGATCACATAGAGCGGCGAGGTATAGCTGGCGTCGTAAGACGGATAGAACCCCGCGCGCATCGTGCCCACCGCATGCATCAGCGGGTTGTACCACAGCACGCCCTGAACCTGGGCCGGCAGATGGTCATAGGTGAACATCGCCCCCGAGATCAGGAACAGCGGCCGCGAGATCACCGACCAGAACACCTGCCAGATATGGAAGCGCAGGAAAAGATAGGCATTCAGGCACCCCACCCCCAGCGCGAAAGTGCCCGCCAGGAACAGGCTGAGCCCGATATAGCGGAGATCCAGCACCGCGCGGGTGTCGAACATCGTCAGAATCCCGGTGATGATGATGCTGAAGACCAGAAACTCGGTCAGGATGTTCACCGCAAAGCGCGCGATGATCGCATCGACGAAGGTGACCGCCGGATACAGCAGCAGCGGCCGTGAAAAGGTGATCGCCCCGCCCACGCGGTTGCAGACCGTGGTGAAGAACACGAAGGGCAGCATGCCGGTGGCATAGAACAGCTCGAACGACACGCCGATCGGCGGGCTGTGGAACAGAAACGAGAAGGCGAAGGTCAGAAGCGCGATGCCGGCGATCGGCTCCAGCAGCACCCAGACATAGCCGCCCGGCGACCGGCCATAGGTCGTCGCCATCTCGCGCAGCATCAGCGCGCCGATGCAGCGCAGGCTGGCAAACTGCCGCGGACGCCTGCGCGCGGCGGGCCTGCCGGAAGGCGGCACCGACGGCGGTCCCGACGGTTCGGCTGTCATGGTCATGCTGTGTTCGGTCCTGGTCCGGCCCGGCGGCCCTGGCCGCTGCGATCGGCCCGAACTATAAGTCTTCTGCCGGTGCCGGCAAGCGCAAGCGCCACAGTATCGGCAATCTTCGGCGCGCCCGGTGGCAAGACGCTGGTCGTGGGCCCGGAATGGCTGTAGAAGCCGAAGAAGACCCAGGCTTTGCCGAAGGATGAAGTGAGCGTATCTGTGCCCCCCTCTCAGACGCCCGAACCCAAGGCTGAGCGGGACGCGGCTGCAAAGCCGGTTCTGACCGCCGTTCCTCCGGCCGCCCCGGCCGCCGTTGCGCCCGTCCGCGTCGCGGCCGCGCCCGACAAACGCCCCGAAAAGCCGCCGACCGCGCCCTTCAGCGCCCTGCGTCCGGTTGCACCCGCCTTGCCCACAGCGCCCAAGATCGTTCCGCCGGCGAAAGAGCCGGCGCCCGGCGCCGCCGCGCCGGTGCGCGATTGGGCGCCGGCCTCGCCCAGCCGCCTCAAGCGGCGGCACAAGGGGCTGATCGCATCCTTCGCGGGCCTGGTCGTCGCGCCGCTGGTGGTCTCGACCTGGTATCTCTACGCGGTGGCGCAGGACCAATATGCCTCGACGCTGGGCTTCTCGGTGCAGCGCGAAAGCGTTGATTCCGCCTTTTCGCTGATCACCGGCCTGGCCAGTTTCTCGGGCTCGTCCTCGCCCGATACCGACATCATCTATCGCTACATCTACAGCCAAAGCCTGGTGGCCGAGATCGACCGCGAAATCGACCTGCGCCAGGTCTGGAACAAGCCGCAGCGCGACATCGTCTTCCGGCTGGGCGAGGATCAACCGATCGAGGATCTGCTGGATTACTGGCAGCGCATGGTGCGGGTGCATTACGACAATGCGACCCGGCTGATCGAGGTGCGGGTGCGCGCCTTCGATCCCGAGGATGCCAAGAAGATCGCCCAGCTGATCTTCGACAAGTCGACGGTGATGATCAACCAGCTGAACGAGGCCGCGCTGCAGGATGCGGTGCGCTTCAGCGCCGAAGAGCTGGAAACCACCCGGGTGCAGCTGATCGCCGCGCGCCAGGCGATGACCGCCTTCCGCAACAAGTACCAGCTTGTCGATCCCGCCGCCGATGCCGCCGCGCAGATGACGCTGGTCAGCGCGCTGGAACAAAGCGCCGCCCAGACCCGGATCGACCTGCAGCTGCTGCTGGAAAGCACCTCGGAAACCGACCCGCGCGTGGCGCCGCTGAAGCGGCGGATCGAGGTGATCGAGGGCCAGATCCGCGCCGAACGCGCCAAGCTGGGCGGTGGCCCGACGGCGGGCGATGGCACGGTCATGGCCGATATCGTCTCCGAATATGAAAAGCTGCGCGTCGATCAGGAATTCGCCGAGGCGACCTATCAATCCGCCCGCGGCGCGCATGAAGTTGCGATCAGCGAGGCGCGGCGCCAGACCCGCTTCCTTGCGGCGCATATCCTGCCCACCTCGGCCGAAAGCTCGCGCGATCCGAACCGCCCGATCATCCTGATCACGCTGGGCTTTCTGGCGACGATGCTTTGGTCGATCGGGGCGCTGCTGTACTATTCGCTGCGGGACCGGCGCTAGCCGAAGGGTCGGGGCGCCCCGGAATGATACGGCTGATTGATCTGACCAAGACCTATCGCATGTCGGGCGTGGTGAAAACCGTGATCCGAAACGCGACCCTGACCTTTCCGTCGCGCACCTCGGTCGGGCTTCTGGGGCGCAACGGCGCCGGCAAGTCGACGCTTTTGAAGATGATCGCGGGCACCCAGGATCCGACCTCGGGCCAGATCGAGATCAGCGGCTCGATCTCATGGCCGGTGGGCTTTGCCGGCAGTTTTCACCCCGACCTGACCGGCGCGCAGAATTGCCGCTATGTCGCGCGCATCTATGGGGTGGATTGCGAGGAACTGGTCGCCTTCACCCAGGAATTCGCCCAGCTGGGCCAGCATTTCAACCTGCCCTTCCGCACCTATTCCTCGGGCATGCGCTCGCGTCTGGCCTTCGGCCTGTCGATGGGCATTCCCTTCGACACCTATCTTGTCGACGAAGTCACCGCCGTGGGCGACGCGGCCTTCCGCAACCGCTCGAACGAGGTGTTTCGCAAGCGGATGGACAATGCCGGTGCCATTGTCGTCAACCATTCCATGGGCGCGATCCGCGAACTTTGCTCGGCCGTGGCGGTGCTGGATGCGGGCGTCCTGACCTATTTCGAGGATGTCGAGGAAGGGATCCGCTGGTACGAGAAGCGGATTCTGAGCTAGGCCCCCGCACCGCGCGCGCCGCCTGTGCCGCGGCATGGGGCGCGGCAGCTGGCGTTCAGATCACCACGAAATCGGCGGCGCTCAGCGCGGTGCCGGGGGCGACCGTGGCAAACAGCACCGCAGCGCCGCTGCCCGAGCCGTCGGCATCGTAGAAGATCTGCCCGCTGGTCGGGTTGTACAGGATGCGTTGGGCGGCGCTGGTGGCCGTGCTGCCGATGCCGAAGGCGCGGCTGGACAGGGCGCCCGCCGTCATTGCCGAGAAGACCGCGTCATCCAGGCGGATCGTGTCATCGGCCGCCACGAAATCGGCGATACGGTCCACATTGCTTGCCCCAAGCACCCGGTCGAAATCGAAGCAATCCTTGCCCGCGCCGCCGACCAGCACGTCATTGCCCTCATTGCCGATCAGAATGTCATTGCCGCTGCCGCCATAAATCGTATCCGCGCCCAGCCGGCCATACAGCCGGTCGTCGCCCGCGCCGCCCCAGATCGCATTGGCCCCGCCGTCGCCCAGAAGCGTGTCGGCGAAATTCGAGCCGTTCAAATCTTCGATCCCGACATATCTGTCGCCAACCGCATACCCGCTGTTGCTGCCAGGCGCTTGCAGATCGGCCCGGACCCCAGAGGTTGCGTCGGTATATTGCGCCCGGTCATGCGCGCCCGCGCCGCCATCCAGCCAATCCGCCCCGGCGCCGCCGGTCAGCGTGTCATCGCCCTCGCCGCCATAAAGCGTATCGGCGCCGTCGCGGCTAAAGAGCAAATCGTTGCCCGCGCCGCCCCACAGCATATTGGCCAGGATGTCGCCCGCCAGCGTGTCGCCATAGGCACTGCCGCTGAGATCTTCGATGCCGACATAGGTATCGCCCGCGGCGATCCCGGTATTGGTGCCCGAGGTCTGCAGGTCGGCCCGCAGGCCAGCACCGGCATCGTTATAGACCGCGCGGTCACGCGTGCCCGCCCCACCATCCAACCGGTCCGCCCCGACGCCCCCGCCCAGAATATCATTGCCGTCGCCGCCATAAAGCGTGTCGGCACCGTCGCGGCCATAAAGCGCATCACTGCCTGCCCCGCCCCAGATGATATTGGCGCCCGCATTGCCCAGAAGCGTATCGGCAAAACCCGACCCGCACAGATCCTCGATCCCGACATAGCGGTCGCCGGCGGCAAAGCCGGTGTTCGCGCCGGGCGATTGCAGGTCGGCCCGCAGCCCGGCCGTGGCATCGCCATATTCCGCCCGGTCATGCGCACCGGTGCTGCCATCCAGCAGGTCGGCCCCGGCGCCGCCGATCAGCCGATCATTGCCCGCGCCGCCCGACAGCGTGTCATCGCCATTGCGGCCGATCAGCACGTCATCGCCATCGACGCCCCAGATCATGTTCGCCCCGGCATTGCCCAGAAGCGTATCGGCAAAAGCCGAACCGCACAGATCCTCGATGCCCACATAGCTGTCGCCCGCGGCAAAGCCGGTGTTCGTGTTCGCCGATTGCAGGTCGGCCCGCAGCCCCACCGTCGCATCGCTGTATTGCGCCCGGTCGCGGCTGCCTGCACCGCCATCCAGCCGGTCGGCTCCAGCCCCTCCGGTCAGCGTGTCATTGCCCTCGCCCCCATAAAGCGAGTCGTTCCCATCGCGGCTGTAGAGATTGTCATTGCCCGCCTCGCCCCAAAGCCGGTTCGCACCCGCATCGCCCGCCAGCGTGTCGGAATAGGCAGAACCGCTCAGATCCTCGATGCTGACGAAGCTGTCGCCCGCCGCAAAGCCGGTGTTGCTGGACGGCGTTTGCAGATCGGCCCGCAGGCCCGACGTGGCATCGCAATAGGTCACGCAATCGCGCCCCTCGCCGCCATCGAAGCTTTCGATGACCGACCGCCCCGACAGGGTATCGTCCCCGCACAGGCCGCTGTAGCTGCAGGCGCGCGAACCGCTGCCGGCCAGAAAATCGTCCTGATCGCTGCCGATCACCGAGGTCGCGTTGGCCACGACGGTCGAGCCATGCCACATGCTGAACGGATCCGCGGCCAGGATCTGCGCCGCGCTCAGCGGCAGGCCGTTGGCGCTGCGGATGTCCAGGATCTCGTCGCCATAGCTCAGCCGGGCGCCCCAGCTCATGGGCGTGATGGTGACGGCGGATGTGTCCAGCAGCATGCCCCAGAGCGACAGGTCAAGCCGGTCGATGCCCGGTTGGAAATCGACGATGACATCCGACCGGCCATCGGCGCCGAGAACGAAAAGATCGGCGCCGGCGCCGCCCGACAGCTGGTCCTGCCCGTCACCATCCGACAGGATGTCATCCCCCGCATTGCCGCGCAGCAGGTCATTGCCGGCGCCGCCTTCGATCAGATCGGCCAGCGCCCCCCCGGTCAGCGTGTCGGCCCCGGCCCCGCCCAGGATCGGCGTCGCGAATTGCGCCAGGTCCAGCGACAGGCGGGTGATCCCGGTGCCTTCGCCGGCCACGAATGCCTCAAGCGCATTGCCCGCAACGTTCAGGACGATCGCATTGATGTCGTCCAGCGCCATGCCCGGCAGCTGCAACTGCTGCGCGACCGAAACCAGATGGCCGTCCGACAGCATCGTGAACAGTTCCACCCCGCCATCGGCACCGCCGGTCAGAATGAAGGCGCGGCCCCCGGTCACCGTGGCCGCCACGCAATGCAGCCCCTGCATGCGCGTGTCCAGCGTGTCGATCAGCTGGTCGGCCACCGTCATCGCGCCCGAGGCATCGACCCGGATCACGCTCAGCGACGAAGACCCGCCCGAGGCGACCAGCAGATAGGTCTGGCCCTGCAGCGTGATCGCTTGCAGCCCGCTCGGATCGGCAATGCCCAGGCCCTGCGCCGCGCCCAGGCTGCCGGCGACCGACAGCGTGCCGTTCGACGCGACGCGCAGCAGGCTGATCTGGTCCGAACCCAGCGAGGCCACCGCCAGAAACCGCCCGGCCCCGGCGCGCAGCTCGGTCATCTCGGCAATGTTCACGCCTTGCAGATCGCTGCCCAGCGACAGGTCCTGCAGCTGCGTCAGCGTGCCATCCGCCGCCATCCGATAGGCGCAGACCGACCCGTCATTGCTGCGCGCGGCATACAGGTACTGGGTCCCGTTCACCACGACCACGCTTTGCGCCGAAATCACCCCGACCGGGCCGCCCGCCGGCTGGAACGACCGGCCCAGCGTGCCGGCGCCCTCGATCCGGTAGCTCAACAGCGTCGCCCGGTTCGAACCGCTGACCACCAGATAGGGCAGGCCGTTCGCCTCGATCAGATCCAGCGTCGGTTCGGCCGGCAGCTGGGTCGAGATGTTGAAGCTCAGCGTGTCGGCCAGAACCATGCCCGCGTCGATGTCAAAGGCCAGAACCCCGCCGCCCGCCCGGCTTGCCGCGTACAGCATCCGGTTGCCGCCCTGTTCGGTGATCAGCATGTCGGCGATCCCGGACATCAGATTGACCGGCGCATTGGTGAAAGTCTCGACAACGGTGAACATCGGCATCTTCGGTCTCCCCAGCCTGGCGTGGCGCCTTGCTGTTGCCTTCATGACGGCAGGAAAGAGCGCGGTGATGGACAGGGCCGGGCCAAGCCGGGGCCTTGTGGACGCATTCACATCAATCTTGACCGATTGCGCCGGGCCGCGGTTTGGGCCATCAGAACGGGGTGGGGTAAGGCAGCCGGACGGGGCAAGTGGCAGAGGTCGTGACCATCGTGATGGCGACGCGCAATGGTGCGGCGCATCTGCCCGAGCAGCTGGAAAGCCTGGCCGCGCAAAGCCATCGGGCCTGGCGGCTGTTCGTGTCGGATGATGGGTCGACCGACGAAACCCTTGCGATCCTTGAAGAATTCTCGCGCCGTTTCCCGGTGCAACTGGTGCGCGGGCCGCAGCAGGGGGCGGCCGCCAACTTCCTTTCGGCGCTGTGCCATCCCGATCTGCCGCCCGGCCCCGTGGCGCTGGCCGATCAGGACGATGTCTGGCTGGAAGGCAAGCTGGCGCGCGGCCTGCGCCGCATCGCGGCCACGCCCGGGGCGGGTCCGCTGCTTTATGCGGCCGAAAGCATGCTGGTCGATGCCGATCTGAAGCTGCTGCGGGCCTCGTCGGCAAATGCGGCAAAACCTGGCTTCGCTGCCGCATTGTGCCAGAACCTGTTCGGCGGCCATACGACGATTCTGAACCCCGAAGCGCTGGCGCTGGTGCGCCGCGCCGGGGTGCCCGAAGGCATCGCCTATCACGACTGGTGGCTTTATCAGCTGGTCGCCGGGGCGGGGGGGCGGCTGGTGCTGGACCCAAGGCCGATGGCGCGCTACCGCCAGCATCAGGCCAATGCGCTGGGCGGATCGGGCGGCGGGCGCGGCGCCGGGCGGCGGCTGGCCCAGGTGCTGGACGGAACCTGGAAGCAGCAGATGCTGGCCCAGGCCCGGGCGCTGCAGCGGGTGGCCGACCTTTTGACGCCCGAGGCCCGCCACCAGCTGGCCGCCTTCCTGGCCGCCCCCGCCGCCGGCCCCGCCCGCGCCCTGGCGCTGCACCGGATCGGGCTTCGCCGCTCCAGCCGGGCCGGAACGGCGCTGATGCTGGCCGCGGCCTGCCTGGGGCGGATCTAGCGCCAGATCTGGCGCCCGATCTGGCCCCCGCTCAGCCCTCGGCCCGGCGGAACCCGGGCAAAGTGCCGACGCCCAGCTCATAGAGAATGATCAGATCGCTGGCCGTGGTGGTCGAATTCGTCGCCACCACCCCGGCGCCGAAGGCATTGCCGCTGGTCACCGGCAGGGTGGTCGCGATCGACACGTCCAGCACCGGCGTCAGATCCAGATTCTCATAGACCCGGAACCGCGCCGCGCTGGCCGCCGCATCGACTTCGATATCGAAGGTGTAAAGCGCGTTCACGGAAAGCGTATAGGTCGTGCCATGGGTCGTGCGCACCGAAGCCGCGGCGGTCTTGGCGCGGATCTGATCGGCGGCGATCTCGAAATAGGCGCCATTGTCGCTGTCCGCACTGGTGGTCGCATTGTGAAAGCCCAGCCGCACCGTATTGCCCGAGGTCGCCCGCCACAGGCATTTGCCGCGAAACTTGCGGCTGGCGGCGCCGAAATAGTCGCTGGCGGTGTTGCTGAAGTAGCGAAAGCCGCTGTTCGCCGTCGTGGACGAGCGCAGGAAGGTGCCGAACGGGTTCAGCCCCGACAGCGCCGCGGCGGGGATCGCGTTGCTGTTCGTCCCGCTTGAGATGGCAGCGCCCTGAAACACCCCCGCCCCCGCCGCCGCAGACCCGAAGCGCGAGCAGGCCCAGAAATCCGCCGGTCCCAGCGCGCCGCCCGCGCCCAGGCTGACCGTGGCGCCCTGCAGCCGCGCGCACAATTCGCCGCTGGTCGTGTTCAGCCACAGCATGCCATTCGTGGGGCTGACCGGGTCGCTGGCCTGGCCGCCCAGATGCAGCGGGCGCGGCAGCGTCACCTCGCCCGAGGCCGCCGCGGCGCTGAACGCCGTCGCCCAGGCCGCGCCATCGGCGCTGACCTTGACCGAGAAATCGTCGCTGCCCGCCGTGCCCATCTCGGCCCGGCCGGAAAAGCCGGTCTGGAACAGCAGGCTGGCCGTATTGCCCGCCGCCGCCTTGTTGATCTTCAGCTGATGCCCCGCCCCGGCATGGTTCAGCAGCACCGCCGGCGCCGACACGGCCAGCCGGTTGCTGGCATCCGGCGTGGCCGAGACCCCCAGCTGCGCCACCCGCATCGCGCTTTCCGAGGGCGCAACCCAGGCCAGCCCGTCGAAGACCACGCTTTGCGCCTCGGCCAGCACATGGGCGCGCCAGCCCGGCAGGGGCGCGGTGAACTGCCAGCCGGTCGCGGTCATCAGCGCGATCGCGCCATCCTGCCCCGCCCACTCGACCAGCCCGCCCGGCGCCACGATATGCCGGTCGCCCGGCACGGCCAGGGCCGGCGGCGTGGTCTGGTCGCGGTTGATCACCGCCAGCTGCACCGCCACATCCAGCATCGCCAGGGCTTCGTTATGGGTGACGTGTTTCTGAGCCTGGGAAGCCAGGATCAGGGGAAGCCCCAGGATCGTCGTGTCATCGGGCATGTGAACCTCCGCGGGATGGCCGTGAAACGCCAGGTGGCGCCGCCGGGCGCCTTGACGGGCGACCCTAGGAAAACAGCCCTTCCGCAAGGTAACCGGGCCGCGCGCCGCGCGGGCCTAGGGCGCAACGCCCAGATCGGCCGGCGGTGCCTGGCGGCGCCGCCGCGCCTCGGCGATCATGTTCAGGCTGATCGCCGCGATGATGATCCCGCCGCCGGCGATCACCCAGGGGTCCAGCGGCTCGTTGAAGACCAGACTGCCCAGGGCCGCGGCCCAGACGATCTGCAGAAAGACGATGGGCTGGGTCACCGCCAGCCGCGTGGCGGCAAAGGCCCGCGCCATCGCGTAATGCGCCACCGTCGCCAACGCCCCCACCACGCCCAGCCAGAAAAGCTGCGCCAGGCTGACCGGAACCCAGCTCCACAGTGCCAGCGGCAACAGGCCCAGCGTCACGGTAAAGGACAGGACGGCCACGATCAGTCCCGCCGGTGCATAAAGGCTCAGCCGTTTGGCAAGGGTGTAGCTGGCCGCGAAAGCCAGTGTGGCGGCAATCTGCGCCAGATGGCCGGGCGTGATCTCGCGAAAGCCCGGCCGCAGCACCACCAGCGCACCCAGAAGCGCCAGCGCCACCACGCTCAGACGCTGGGCCGTCAGCCGCTCGCCCAGCCACAGGCCGGCAATGACCAGCACGATGATCGGGTTCAGGAAGCCGATCGCCGACATCTCGGCCACCGGCACCCGCGCCATGGCGTAGAACCAGAAGATCACCGCCGTCACATGCAGCGCCCCGCGCCAGCCGAACAGCCACCAGACCCGCGGCGGATAGTCCGACCGCAGCAGCCGCGGCAGCACCGGCAGGAAGAAGACCAGCCCGAAGGCAAAGCGGATGAAGGCCGATTGCGCCGCCGGCAGGTCGGTGCCCAGCGACTTGACCACCCCGTTCACGCCCACGAAGGCCAGGCCGGACAACAGCATCCAGGCCGCTCCCTCGATCGGACGTCCCAGATCGCTGTTGCGGGCCTGTGCGCTGCTGATGCTCGTCATGCGGGCGACCATGAGCCCGCGGTTCAGGAAAAGGCAAGCCCTGCGGCAAGGGCCCACATCGTCAGCCCGACCCCGATCTCCAGCCGCACCCAGGCTTGCGGGCGGGCGAAAACCGGCGCCAGCGCCCGCGCGCCAAAGCCCAGCGCGCTGAAGAAACTGGCCGAGCCCAGCGCCGCCGCGATCCCGAAGGCCAGGCCATGCGGGGCATATTGCGCCGAGATCGCGCCCAGAAGCCCGACCGTATCCAGCCAGACATGCGGATTGGCCCAGGTCAGCACCAGACAGGTGGCCAGAACCCGGCCCAGCGGCGCGGGCCTGGCCGAGGCCGGCATCAGCGCCTCGCCCCCGCGCCGCGCCGCGGCAAGGCGCAGCGCGCCATAGACCAGCAGAAAGGCCACGCCGGCCCAGCGCATCGCCTCGCCCAGCCAGGGCGCCAGGCGCGACAGCGTGCCGAACCCCGCCACGCCCACTGCGATCAGCACCGCATCCGAGCCGGCACAGATCGCCACCACCCAGCCGATATGTTCCCGCCGCAGCCCCTGGCGCAGCACAAAGGCATTCTGCGCCCCGATCGCCAGGATCAGGCTCAGCGCGGTCAGATATCCCGCAAGAGCGGCCTCGATCATCGCGGGGCACTTTCGCGGGCGGGCAGTCGGGTCAGGCCTGTCACGATATCCTCCGGGTGTCGCGCCTGCCCTAGACCTGCCGCCGCATCAGTGCAATTTAATCATTCTGCATCGGATTAAGTCTGGCTAATCCGGCCCCAAGGCCACCCAAGCGAAAGCCCCGCCCATGCTTGCCCCCGCCCAGCTTGCCGCCCTTGCCGCCATCCACCGCCAGGGCTCATTCGAAGCCGCCGCGGCGGAACTGCATGTCACGCCCTCGGCCATCTCGCAGCGGCTGAAGGCGCTGGAGGATCTGGCCGGCGCCCTGCTGATCCGCCGCGGCCCGCCCTGCCGCGCCACCGAGGCCGGGTTGCGGCTGATCCGCCATCATGACGAGGTGGCGCTCTTGGAACGCGATCTGGCGCGCGACCTGCCGGGCCTGGCCGCCGGCCCGGCGCGGCTGCGCATCGCGGTCAATGCCGACAGTCTGGCGACCTGGGTCATGCCCGCTTTGGCGCAGGTCGAGGGGTTTCTGTTCGATCTGGTGATTGATGACGAGGATGTCAGCCAGGACTGGCTGCGCCGGGGCGAGGTGGCGGCGGCGATCACCAACCAGCCCGGGCCGCTGGCCGGTTGCGACACGCTGGCGCTGGGGGCGCTGCGCTATCGCGCGACGGCCAGCCCCGGCTTCGCCGCCCGCTGGTTCGCCCAAGGTGTCACGGCGGAAACCCTGATCCACGCCCCGGCCCTGACCTTTTCCGAAAAGGACCGGCTGCAGCACCGCTGGGCCGCGCAGGCGGTGGACCCTGCCCTGCTGCGCGCGGCCCTGCCCTGCCACCGCATCGCCTCGTCACAGGGCTTTGTCGAGGCCTGCCGGCTGGGCCTGGGCTGGGCCTTGAACCCCGACTGCCTGGTGGCGGGCGCGCTGCAACGCGGCGATCTGGTCGAGATCGCGGGCGATCAGCCCCTGGACGTGCCGCTGTTCTGGCAATTCACCCGGCTGGCCGCGCCCGCGCTGCGCGGCTTGACGGCAGCCCTGCGCGACGCGGCCGCACGCACCCTGATCTGATCGGCGCGCCGATCCGATTTTTCGACGAAAAATCGCGCCCCGCGCCGGTTACCAGCGGATGCGCCGGGGGAAGACGAATTCGTCATTCGCCGCCGGCCCCTGCCCGCCGGCCAGGGCAAAGGTCGCCGCCCGCAGCCGCGCCACGATCCCCTCCTTCGCCGCGCCGTCCATCTCCAGCGGCTCGCCCACCGCGATGCGCACCGCACGGCCCATCCGCCGCGTCGTCTCGCGGAAGATCAGCGCCACGCGCAGCGGATAGGAATAATGGCTGACCACCTGGAACAGCCGCGAATTCTGGCCATGGATGAAGACCGGCAGCACCCGCACCCCCGGCCGCCCCGCCAGGCGCGAGATGAACGGATGCCAGGCCGCATCGGCGGCCCGTTTCGCAAAGGGCCTGCGCGCCGTGGCCACGCCGCCGGCGGGAAAGATCACCAGAACATGGCCGCGATCCAGCCAATCGACCGCCAGCCGCCGCGTCTCGGCACTGGTGCGCCGCGCCTCGGGGCCCGGGCCGAAATCCACCGGCAGCAGCGCATCCTTCGCCTCGGGCGGCTGGCACAGCAGCGAATGCACCATCAGCTTCACATCCGGCCGCACCGTCGCGATCAGATGGCCGATGGTCAGCCCGTCGACGATGCCGAACGGATGGTTCGCCACCACCAGAAGCGGCCCCTCTTTCGGGACCCGCGCATAGGACCCTTCGGTGAATTCGGGCCAAAGCCCCAATTCGCGCATCGCCGCGGTGAAGATCTGTTCGGGCACGACCTGCGGCCGCTGCCGCCAGGCGCGATATAGCCGCTCCAGCTTGTTGCGCCCCGAGGCCGCCTCGATCAGCCGGATCAGCCGGCGGCGAAACCGCGACTGGCCGTCATGCGAATAGGTGAAGACCACATCCGACAAGGCGGGCGGCGGCGGCGCAGCGGCGACAGGCGCCGCCGGGGCCGCATCGGCCGCAACCGCCCCCAGGGTCTGGACCCGCGCCATATCGGTCATCTGCCACCTCTTGCGACTCATCTCCGCATTGCGGGCGGAGTGGTTGGCATCCTGCCAGCGCAGGATCACAGGGCGATGACGCGAAGGTATCGGGCCGCGTCGGAGCCGCGACAGGCAAAGGCCCGTCGCAGCCAGGCGGCGGCAGGCTTACAGCTGCGCCGCGATCTCTTCGGGGACGTCGAAATTATGGGTGACGGTCTGCACGTCGTCATCCTCTTCCAGCAGGTCGATCAGCCGCATCAGCTTTTGCGCGGTGTCCAGATCCACCTCGGTGCGGCTTTGCGGCCGCCAGACCAGCTTGGCCTCGGTCGATTCGCCCAGCGTCTTTTCCAGCGCATCGGAAACCGCCGACAGATCCTCGACCTTGCAATAGATCCAGTGGCCGTCCTCGTCGCTTTCGACGTCATCGGCCCCGGCCTCGATCGCGGCCATCATCACATCGTCGGCCGACCCGGCGCTGGCGGGATAGGTGATCTCGCCCAGCCGGTCGAAACCATGGCTGACCGAGCCGGTCTGCCCCAGATTGCCGCCCGCCTTGGCGAAATAGCTGCGCACATTCGAGGCGGTGCGGTTCATGTTGTCGGTCAGCGCCTCGACGATGATCGCAATGCCGCCCGCGCCATAGCCTTCATAGCGGATCTCGCTGTAATCCGCCGCATCGCCCATCTGCGACTTCTTGATCGCGCGGTCGATCACGTCCTTCGGCATGGATTGCGCCTTGGCGGCCTTGATCGCCAGACGCAGCCGCGGGTTCATGTCGGGGTCGGGCATCCCCATCTTCGCGGCGACGGTGATTTCCTTCGACAGTTTCGAAAACGCTGCCGAGCGCGCCTTATCCTGCTTGCCCTTGCGGTGCTGGATGTTCGCCCATTTCGAATGGCCAGCCATGGCCTTACTCCGGTGATTTTTCGGTGGTGGGCCCGTCTACACCGGCAATGCCGCGGCTGGCAACCCCGCCAGGCGCCTTGGCGGACGCGCCCCTAGCGCTCGAGCGGTCCGGGCGAGGTGAAGACCCAGTCGCCCCCGGCCGGATCGGTGATCACCACCTCGGCCATCGGCGCCAGCGCCTTCTCGGCGCCCAGCGCCAGGAACAGGCCCTCGACCAGCTGCCGCGCCAGATTGGGGCTTTGCTCGACCTCGACCGCATAGCCGTAACCCGGCCCGCATCCGTCCAGCCGGCCCGCGGGCGCGGCCTGCCAGTTCACCTCGCACAGCGTCCCGTCGGTCAGCCGCAGATGCAGCGTGGTCGTGTCCAGCCGCAGGCTTTCGGGCTGAACCTGGCGCGCTTCCATCGCGGCGCAGGCGGTGCAAAGCAGAAGCGGGAAAGCCAGGGCAAAGCGCATCACAAGGGTCCGTGCAGGGGCCAGAACAGCGGGATCAGGGCAGAGACGACCAGCATGATCAGAAGGTTCAGCGGCAGGCCGATGCGGACGTAATCGGTAAAGCGGTAGCCGCCGGGACCGTAGACCATCATATTGGTCTGATAGCCCACCGGCGTGGCGAAGGCCAGCGTCGCCGAGAACATCACCGCCACCACGAAGGGGCGCGGATCATAGCCCAGGCTGCGCGCCAGCTCGATCGCGACGGGGGTGTAGATCACCGCGACCGCATTGTTCGACAGGAACTCCGTCAGCACCAGCCCGATGAAATAGACCGCCAGGATCAGCAGGAAGGGCGACAGATCGGCCAGCCAGGGCGACACGGCCGCGACGATCATCCCGACCGCGCCGGATTCGTCCAACCCCTGGCCCACCGCAAGCATGGCAAAGATCATCGCCAGAAGCCGGCCGTCGATGAAGCCGAAGGCCTCGTCGCTGTCGACGCAATGCGTGACCAGGATCACCGCCACCGCCACGAAGGCCAGCGCCTGGATCGGCGCCAGATCGAAGGCCGACAGAAAGACGATGAAGGCCAGCGCCGCAATGGCGATCGGCGCCTTGGCACGGCGGAAGGGCTTGATCGAGGGGCGCGAGACATCGACCAGATCCATGTCCGCCGCCAGTTTCTGGATATCCTCGATCGCCCCTTCCAGAAGCAGCGTGTCGCCGATGCGCACCACCAGATCGTCCAGTTGCCGGCCGATGTTCTGGTTGCGGCGATGCGCGGCCAGGACATAGACGCCATAGCGCCGCCGCAGCCGCAGATCGCCCAGCTTCTGGCCTTCCATCCGGCAGCCCGGGCCGATCAGCACCTCGACCGTCTCGGTCTTCACCGAGGACAGCTTGTCCACCAGATGCACGTCCGTGCGGCGCTGCAGGTCCAGCAGTTCGGTCATCTCGGTGCGCAGCACCACCCGGTCGCCGGCTTCAAGCCGCACCGGATCCAGATCGCGCCGCAGCGAGGCATCGCCGCGCAGCACGTCGATCAGCCGCACCCCGTCGCGCCGGAAGATGTCGATCTCGCGCGGGTGCTGGCCGATCAGCGGGCTGTCCTCGGGAATGGCGACTTCGGTGAAATACTTCATCTTGCGGCGGTCGCTCAGCAGGACCCCCATCGACTGGCGGTCCGGCAGAAGCCGCGTGCTGAAGATCAGCAGATACAGCCCGCCCACCAGCGTCACGGCGATGCCAAGGGGCGCGACTTCGAACAGGCCGAAATGCGCCAGGCCCGCGCCCGCAGCCACCCCGTCAACCAGCAGATTGGTCGAGGTGCCGATCAGCGTGATCATGCCGCCCAGAACGGTCATGTAACTCAGCGGGATCAGGAATTTCGACGGCGACTTGCCCAGGCCGACCGCGATCTGGATCACGACCGGGATCATCACCGCCACCAGCGGAGTGTTGTTCATGAAAGCCGAGGCAACGCCGACGAACAGGAACAGCACCACGATGGTGGCGGTCGGGCGGCCCTCGACATGGCGCTCGGCCGCCCGGATGATCATCTCGACCGCCCCCGTGCGCACCAGCCCCCCCATCACCAGGAACATCAGCGCGATCGTCCAGGGGGCAGGATTGGCCAGCACGGCCCCCGCCTCCTTCACCGGCAGGATGCCCAGCACCATCATTGTCGCCGCCCCCCCGATCGCGGTCACCTCGACCGGCAGGGCTTCAAGCACGAAAAGGGTGAACATGACGGCAAGGATCAGAAGCGCCATCCAGGGCATCGCTTCGGCAGGCAGTGTCAGGCCGAACATTCCAATCCTTGCCTTGTGTCGCTCACGGTTTTCCGGCCGCTTGGCCGCACCAATGCCACACCGCAGAGCATGATCACAAGCGCAAGCCCCACCAGCGGAGAAATTCTTTCCCCCAGCAGCAGCATCGCCCAAAGAACGCCCGACCCGGTGACGATATAGCTTGTCTGCGCCGCGAAAACCGCACCGGCCCGGGCCGCCAGCCAGACATAGCTGGCATAAAGCAGCCCGTGCAGCGCCGAAGACAGCACCAGCGCCGCCTCGGCCCGCCCGGCCGGAAAGGGCAGGTAGAACTGTCCCAACGCCAGCGCCATCGGCAGGCACAGCACCAGCCCCGCGACCGAGGCGCCGAACATCGCCTGCACCGCATCCATGCCGGCCGTGCCGAACCGGGCGACATAGGTGCCCTCCAGCGCATAGAACAGCGGCCCCACCAGCGCCAGCGGCAGGAAGGCCGCCATCGCCGGATCGGGCAGGCTGGGCCCCGAAAGGCTTGTTCCGGGCAGGGCGATCAGCGCCACCCCCGCCAGCCCCAGCGCCAACCCGCCCAGCCGCCGGACCGAGAATCGCTCGGTCCGCAACAACAGCGCGATCGGAAAGGCCAGCATCGGCACGGTGGAAATCAGGATCGACATGATCCCCGAAGGCAGGCGGCTGACCGAGATATAGAAGGTCGCATTCGGCACCAGCGTGCCCAGCACCGCCACGATCAGATAAAAGCGCAGCGTCGCCCAGGTCAGCGGCAGACCCTTGCCGCGCGCCAGCGTGAGGCCGCCCAGCACCAGCACGCAGACCACCAGCTGCCAGAAGATCAGCCCAAAGGGCCCCGCCCCGCCCGATGTCGCGATCTTGCCCAAAGGCTGCGTGGCGCCCCAGCCCACGCCCACCGCAAGCAGCACCGCCGGCAGGGCCCAGGCCCGCGCGCCTGTCACGGCGCGGCGTCCTGCAGCCGCCCGCCCTGGCGCACCATCGCCACGCGCAGCGCCCGCCCCGTCCGGTCATCGGTCTCGACGAACACGCCCGACAGCGTGGCCTCGCCCGCCGCCGGCTCGAACCGCGCCTTCGACATGCCGGTGACAAAGCGGCGCATCGGCTCCAGCTTCTCCATCCCGATGACCGAGTTGTAATCGCCGCACATCCCGGCATCGCTCAGATAGGCAGTGCCGCCCGGCAGGATCTGCGCGTCGCCGGTGGGCACATGGGTATGCGTGCCCACGACCAGGCTTGCCTGCCCGTCGCACCAATGGCCCATGCCCATCTTCTCGCTGGTGGCTTCGGCATGGATGTCGACCACCACCGCCTGCACCGCGCCACCCAAAGGATGCGCCTTCAACACCGGCTCGATCGCCGAGAACGGATCGTCGAAGGGCTGTTTCATGAACACCCGGCCCAGAACCTGCGCCACCAGAACCTTGCGCCCGCCCGGCGCGTCATAGACCCGCGCCCCGCGCCCCGGCGCCAGTTTCGAGTAATTGATCGGCCGCAGGATCCGCGGCTCCTGCTCCAGCAGCGGCACGATGTCCTTCTGGTCGAAGGCATGGTCGCCCAGCGTCACCACATCGGCGCCCGCCGCCAGAATGCCGCGGGCATGATCGGCCGACAGCCCCATGCCGCCCGTGGCATTCTCGCCATTGACCACGACGAAATCCAGCCGCCACGCCTCGCGCAGCTTCGGCAGCCGCTCGGCGATCGCCGCCCGGCCCGTCCGTCCCATCACATCGCCCAGAAACAACAGCCGCATCGCATCCCCAAAGGGCCCCGCGTCCGGCACCCCTGCCTTCATCTGTCTCTAAATATCCTGCGGGGGGTCCGGGGGGTGCAAAACCCCCCGGGCTCTGCCACAGGCCCTTCCGCCTTAGGCCCGCAGGGCCCGCGCCGCAAGCCCGCGGCCGACACCGCCGCCCGGGAAACCGTCGCAGCCGGTTGACGCGCCGCCGCCCGCGCCTACCTTCTGCACATGACCGCCCTGCCCGCCCCCCTCGCCGACTGGCTCGCCACTCAGGGCTGGGCGCTGCACCCCCATCAGCAGGCGATGCTCGACCGCGCCGCCCTTCCGGCGACGCTCCTGATCGCGCCCACCGGCACCGGCAAGACGCTTGCAGGCTTCCTGCCCACATTGGCCGAACTGGGCACCACCCCGCCGCCCGGCCTGCACACGTTGTATATCTCGCCCCTGAAGGCGCTGGCCGCCGATATCCGCCGCAACCTGACCCGCCCGATCGAGGGCGCGGGCCTGCAGATCCGGGTCGAGGACCGCACCGGCGACACGCCCGCAACCCAGCGCAAACGCCAGCGCGCCGACCCGCCGCATATCCTGCTGACCACGCCCGAAAGCCTGGCGCTGCTGCTCAGCTATCCCGATGCGCCGCGGGTCTTCGCCGGCCTGCAGCGGGTGATCCTGGACGAATTCCACGCGCTGGCCGAATCGAAGCGCGGCGACCAGCTGCTGCTGCTGCTGTCGCGCCTGCAAAGCCTTTCCCCCGGCCTGCGCCGCGTGGCGCTGTCGGCCACGGTCGAAGACCCGCCCGCGCTGGCCCGGCTTCTTTCCCCCGAGACCGGCCTTCTTCTGGCCGATCCCGGCCCCGGGCCCGATATCGCGATGCTGGAAACCGACACGCCCCCGCCCTGGGCCGGCGGCGGCGGGCGCTACGCCATTCCGGCGATCCTCGATCAGGTCCGCGCCCATCGCACCACGCTGATCTTCCACAACACCCGCGCCCAGGCCGAGCTGTTCTTCCGCGACCTGTGGCTGGCGAATACCGAAAACCTGCCCATCGCCATCCATCACGGCTCGCTCGCGCGCGAACAGCGCCAGAAGGTCGAGGCGGCGATGACCGCGGGAAGCTTGCGCGCCGTCGTCTGCACCGGCACGCTGGATCTGGGCCTTGACTGGGGCGATGTCGATCTGGTGATCCAGGTCGGCGCGCCCAAGAACGTCAAGCGTCTGGTGCAAAGGATCGGCCGCGCCAATCACCGCTACAACGCGCCCTCGAAGGCGCTGATCCTGCCCGCGAACCGCTTTGAAGTGGTGGAATGCCAGGCCGCGCTGCAAGCCGTGCGCGACCACGACCTGGACGGCGACCCCCGCCCGCCGGGCCCGCGCGACGTCCTGTGCCAGCATATCCTGATCGCCGCCTGCGCCGCCCCCTTCGCCGCCGACGACCTTTATGCCGAGGTCACCCGCGCCGGCCCCTATCACGCGCTGACCCGCGCGGATTTCGACGCCACGCTCGATTTCGTGGCGACCGGCGGCTATGCGCTGCGCGCCTATGACCGCTGGCAGCGGCTGAAACAGACCGAAGGCCTCTGGCACCTGCGCGACCCGCGCGCCGCCGCGCTGATCCGCCAGAACCTGGGCACCATCGTCGACACCGAAACCCTGAAGGTCCGCCTGCGCGGCCGCGGCGGCACCCCCTTGGGTGAGGTCGAGGAATATTTCGCCTCGACCCTCACGCCCGGCGACACGTTCCTGATCGGCGGCGAGGTGGTGCGCTACGAAGGCCTGGACGAATTGACCGTCGAGGTCAGCCGCGCGCCCGGCCGCGACCCGAAGATCGCCGTCTTCAACGGCTCGAAATTCTCGACCTCGACGCAATTGTCCGAACGGATCCTGCGGCTGTTCCACACCCCCGGCTGGCCCGGCCTGCCCGCCGCCACGGCCGACTGGCTGGCGCTGCAGGCCCGGGTCTCGCGCCTGCCCGAACCCGGGCGGCTTCTGCTGGAAAGCTTTCCCTATGAAGGCCGCGAACACCTGTGCATCTACGGCTTCGCCGGCCGCAACGGCCAGCAGACGCTGGGCCTGCTGGTCACCAAGGAAATGGAGGCGCAGGGCCTGGCCCCCCTGGGCTTCGTCGCCACCGATTACGCCACGCTGATCTGGGGACTGGAAGCGGTCACCGACCCCGTGCCGCTTTTCGCCCCCGAAGCCCTGCGCCGCGGGCTGGAAACCTGGCTGCAGGACAGCGCGCTGATGAAACGCAGCTTCCGCAATGTCGCGATCATCGCCGGGCTGATCGAGCGCAGCCATCAGGGCGCCCGCAAGACCGGCCGGCAGGCCACCTTCTCGTCCGACATCCTCTATGACACGCTGCGCCGCTACGATCCCGGGCATCTGCTCTTGCAGATCACCCGTGACGAGGCGATGCGCGGGTTGATCGACTTTTCCCGGATCGAGCAACTCTTGGCCCGCACCGATGGCCGCATCGACCTTGTCCGCCTTCCCCGCGTCTCGCCGCTCGCCGCGCCGCTGTTTCTCGAACCCGGCAAAGTGCCGATCCAGGGCGCCGGGCGCGAAAGGCTGGCCGAAAGCGCTGCCCGCGCCTTGATGGAGGCCGCAGGTCTGGCCTGACGCCCCGGGGCTCTGCCCCGGACCCCGGGATATTTGTACAGAGAGGAAGGCAGCCAGGAAGAAGCAGATACAGCTTTCATCTGTCGGTAAATATCCCCGCGCGGCGCGCAGACCCGAGCCGGTTGGCCGCAGGCCAGAGGCGAGACAAAAGACTGCGGCGAAGCCGTCCTTTGCGCAGCCCCCCTTGCCGATCGGTGGCGGTCCGGGGCAAATCGCGCCATGGCTCATCCCCTGACCCTTGGCCCCGAGACGCTGCAGGCCCTGCCCTCGGGCGGGCTCTACTGGCCCGCGCAGCGGCTTCTGGCCGTCTCCGATCTGCATCTCGGCCGCTCGGGCCGCCTCGCCCGGCGCGGCGGCGCATTGCTGCCGCCCTATGAGGGCCAGGCCACGCTGGCAAAACTGGATGCCGATATCGAGGCGCTGGCGCCGGCGACCGTCCTCTGTCTCGGCGACACGTTCGACGACCTCGCCGCCGCCGAAGAGCTGCCCGAAGCCGAGGCGCTGTGGCTTGCCCGGCTGATGGCGGGCCGGGACTGGATCTGGATCGAGGGCAATCACGACCCCGGCCCGCTGGCGCTGGGCGGCAGCCATCGGGCCGAGGCGCGGATCGGCGCGCTGACCTTCCGCCATATCGCGCAGCCCGGCGCCCGGCATGAGATTTCCGGCCATTACCACCCCAAAGCCCGGCTGGCCGGCACGCGGAAACCCTGTTTCCTGACCGATCGCGACCGGATCGTGATGCCGGCCTATGGCGCCTACACCGGCGGCATGTCCTGCACCGATCCCGCGCTGGCCGGGCTGATGCGGCCCGAGGCGCTGGCCGTGCTGACCGGGCCGCGGCTGCTGGCGATCCCGGCGCGGCAGGGCGGCTGAGCCAGGCTCAGGCGCCGCCCTTCTGGGCGGCTTAGGCCGTCAGCCCCTCCGGCTCGGGCAAGCCATGCGCCCGGCAGCAGGCGGTCAGGGTGTTGGCCAGCAGGCAGGCGATGGTCATCGGGCCCACCCCGCCCGGCACAGGCGTGATCGCGCCGGCCACTTCGGCCGCGCTGGCGTAATGCACGTCGCCGACGAGCTTCGCCTTGCCGTCGCGCTCGATGCGGTTGATGCCCACGTC
>NZ_JAICBZ010000067.1 GCF_020179405.1 Xinfangfangia pollutisoli
GGCGAGCCGGGGCCGCAAGGCGCCCTGGGCCCCGCAGGCCCGCAGGGCGAGCCGGGTCCGCAGGGCGCGGCCGGTCCGGGCGATCTGGGTGCCAATGCGGTGATCCTGGTCCAGGGCAGCGCCGATTGCCCGGTGGGCTGGGCGGCCACGGGGCAGGTGCGGATCCTGACCTCGCCCGATTACATCATGGGCGGCGAACAGACCCCGACCAATCCGGGCGTGATGACCTCGTCGACCATGGATTGGGCGAATGTGAATTTCTTCCTCTGCCGGAAGGGGGAAAGCGAATGACCGAAGCCTATGCCAAGATGATCCAGCAGATGCTGGAAAGCAGCCAGGAAATGCTGCGCGCCTTCAATCCGGCGCTTGAGAATTTCAAGGTCGGCGGCTTCGACAAGATGTTCCCGACCATGCCGGCCAACATGATGGAAATGTGGTTCGGCAAGACCTTCAACCGCGAAGGTCTGGATGCGAAGACACGGCTTCTGGTGACCATCGCGGCGCTGACCGTGCTGGGCGCCCAGGCCGAGCCGCAACTGAAACTGACGGTGCGCCATGCGATGGAAGCCGGCGCCACGGAACGCGAGATCGCCGAGGTGATCTGGCAGATGAGCATGTTCGGCGGCCTGCCCGCCATGCAGAAGGCGCTTGAGGCAGCCCAGGCCGTCTTCGACGAAAAGAAGGATGGAACCCCATGACGGTCGCCGATTTCGCCTTTTACCTTTTTGCCGCGATCGCGGTCGTGGCGGGGCTGATGGTCACGATCGCCCGCAACCCGGTGCATTCGGTCCTGTGGCTGATCCTGACCTTCCTGTCCGCCACCGGACTGATGGTGCTTTTGGGCGCCGAATTCGTCGCGATGCTCTTGATGATCGTCTATGTCGGCGCCGTGGCGGTGCTGTTCCTGTTCGTCGTCATGATGCTGGACATCGACTTCGCCGCGCTGAAGGGCGAGATGGCGCGTGCCATGCCGCTGGGCCTGCTGATCGGGCTGGTGCTGATCATGCAGCTGTCGATCGGGCTGGGCGCCTGGACCACGGCCGAGGGCGCCAGCGCCCTGCATGGCGCGCCGGCGCCGGAAGGCGTGGACAATGCCCGCGCGCTGGGGCTGCTGCTTTATGACAAGTACATCTACCTGTTCCAGGCCGCCGGCCTGATCCTGCTGGTCGCGATGATCGGGGCGATCCTGCTGACGCTGCGCCACCGCAAGGACATCAAGCG
The DNA here is from genome assembly GCF_020179405.1 of Xinfangfangia pollutisoli. Taxonomy (GTDB): domain Bacteria; phylum Pseudomonadota; class Alphaproteobacteria; order Rhodobacterales; family Rhodobacteraceae; genus Pseudogemmobacter; species Pseudogemmobacter pollutisoli. The sequence goes on from NZ_JAICBZ010000067.1 coordinate 1,222, forward strand.
CCAGAACGTGCTGGCCCAGATGTGGCGCGACCCGGCCAAGGCGATGGAGCTGAAGGACGTGAAACCGGGGCAGGGGCTGTAACAATGCGTTTCGGCGGTTTCGTCCCGGCGCTTTTTCTCGTACTGCCCGTTTCGGCGGTCGCCGGCTCGTTGCCGGACTGCAAGGACGCCGATGGCGGATCGGCCAGCTATGTCGACAGCTTCGAAGGGCGGTACGTGAGCTACACCTATTCTCCGGCGACCGCGGGCAAAAAGACCGAGGTTGCGATGTTCGCCGATTGCAAGTCGTTGAAGGCGATTGCGGCAGACGACAGGAAAGCCAGACCGGTCGTCGCGGCCATCATGTTCGCGACCGCCAAGACCGTAAGGCCGCTGAGTCTTGAGGCTGTCCAGGCGGAGATTGATCGGAACAAGCTGCCGTCGAAAAGGACGACCCTTCCGAAGGCGACCTGCGTCTGCAAAGCCGAGGTCATCGAACGGAACCGGTTCGACGGATAAGAACCCGGATCGAATCCGGGGCACACTGAAGGATGAACGGGCAAAGACCCGAAGGGACGAAGCGATGGTGGGACTTGAACATTACCTGACGGTGGCAGCAGTGCTGTTCGTCATCGGCATCTTCGGGATCTTCCTGAACCGGAAGAACGTGATCGTCATCCTGATGTCGATCGAATTGATGCTTCTGGCCGTGAACCTGAACCTTGTCGCCTTCTCGTCCTTCTCGGGCGATCTGGTGGGCCAGGTCTTCACGCTCTTCGTGCTGACGGTGGCCGCGGCCGAGGCGGCGATCGGCCTGGCGATCCTTGTCGTCTTCTTCCGCAACCGCGGAACGATCGACGTCGAGGACGTGAATGTGATGAAAGGCTAAGGGACATGGCGACGATCATCCTTCTTGCGCCTCTGATCGGGGCCCTGATCTGCGGCTTCGGCTGGCGCATCATCGGCGAACGCGCCGGGCAGGTGCTGACCACGGGCCTCGTCTTCCTGGCCGCGGCCTTGAGCTGGGTCATCTTCCTGACCTTCGACGGCGAAACCCAGCACATCCACCTGCTGGACTGGGTGCAGTCCGGCGCGCTGGACACCGCCTGGTCGATCCGGCTGGACCGGCTGACCGCGATCATGCTGGTCGTCGTGAACTCGGTCTCGGCGCTGGTTCACCTCTACAGCTTCGGCTACATGTCGCATGACGAGAACTGGCATGAGGGCGAGCATTACAAGGCCCGCTTCTTCGCCTATCTGTCCTTCTTCACCTTCGCGATGCTGACGCTGGTCACCAGCGACAACCTGATCCAGATGTTCTTCGGCTGGGAAGGCGTGGGCGTGGCCTCGTATCTGCTGATCGGCTTCTACTATCGCAAGCCCTCGGCCAATGCGGCGGCGATGAAGGCCTTCATCGTCAACCGCGTCGGCGATTTCGGCTTTGCCCTTGGCATCTTCGCGCTGTTCTACCTGACCGACTCGATCAATTTCGACACCGTCTTTGCGGCGGCGCCGGCGCTTGCCGAAACCAATCTGCGCTTCCTCTGGGCCGATTGGAACGCGGCGAACCTGATCGGGGTCCTGCTGTTCATCGGGGCGATGGGGAAATCGGCGCAGCTGTTCCTGCACACCTGGCTGCCCGACGCGATGGAAGGCCCGACGCCGGTTTCCGCGCTGATCCACGCCGCGACCATGGTGACCGCGGGCGTGTTCCTGGTCTGCCGGATGTCGCCCTTGTATGAATTCGCGCCCTCGGCCACAGCCTTCATCACCATCCTGGGCGCCACCACCGCCTTCTTCGCCGCGACCGTCGGTCTGGTGCAGAACGACATCAAGCGCGTGATCGCCTATTCGACCTGTTCGCAGCTGGGCTACATGTTCGTGGCCGCCGGCTCGGGCGTCTATTCGGTGGCGATGTTCCACCTCTTCACCCACGCCTTCTTCAAGGCGATGCTGTTCCTGGGCGCGGGCTCGGTCATCATGGCCACCCATCACGAGCAGGACATGCGCAATTACGGCGGCCTGCGGAAGAAGATTCCGCTGACCTTCTGGGCGATGATGATCGGCACGCTGGCGATCACCGGCGTCGGCATTCCGCTGACCCATTACGGCTTTGCCGGCTTCCTGTCGAAGGATGCGGTCATCGAAAGCGCCTGGGCGGGCGGCAGCCAATATGCCTTCTGGCTGCTGGTCATCGCGGCCTGCTTCACCAGCTTCTATTCCTGGCGCCTGATGTTCCTGACCTTCTACGGCGAAAGCCGCGCGCAGGGGCATGATCACGGCCACGGCCATGGTCACGCTGCGCATGGGCACGGCCATGACGCGCATGGGCACGGCCATGAGCCGCATGAAAGCCCGCTGGTCATGCTGGTGCCGCTGGGGGTGCTGGCGCTGGGGGCGATGTTCTCGGGCATGCTGTGGTACAATGTCTTCTTCGGAGACGAGACCAAGCTGCGGAGCTGGTTCGGCATGGAGGCGGTCGCCGAACATGGCGCCGAAGCCGGCACCGAACACGCGACCGTCGCGGGCGCCGAGCATGGCACCGAGGCCCCGGCCGAAGCGCCCGCCGCCACCACGGCCGAACCGGCCACCGCCAGCGTGGCCGAAGCCCCGGCCGCAGCGCATGTCGCCGCCGCCGCACCGAAAGGCGCGATCTATATCGGGGCCGACAATCACGTGATCCACGAAGCGCATGAAGCGCCGAAATGGGTCAAGGTCGCGCCCTTCGTCGCGATGCTGATCGGCTTCGTCACCGCCTGGATCTTCTACATCAAGCGTCCCGATCTGCCGGGCCGTCTGGCCGCGACACAACGGCCGCTCTACCTGTTCCTGCTGAACAAGTGGTATTTCGACGAGCTGTATGACTGGCTCTTCGTCAGGCCGGCGAAATGGCTGGGCCGCACGCTTTGGAAAAAGGGCGACGGCGCTGTCATCGACGGCACGATCAACGGCGTGGCGCTGGGGATCATCCCGTTCTTCACCCGGCTCGCGGGCCGGATGCAGTCGGGCTATCTCTTCCACTACGCCTTCGCCATGGTGCTGGGGATCGTTGTCCTCGTCACCTGGATGACCCTCTTCGGCGGCGCCAGGTAAGGGGCGCGGGGCATATGGAACAGCAACTTCTCTCGATCATCACCTTCCTGCCGCTGGTCGCGGCCGCCATCCTGGCGCTTTTCCTGCGCGGCAATGATGCGGCGGCCCAGGCCAATGCGAAATGGCTGGCGATGTTCGCCACCGTGGTCACCTTCCTGGCGTCGCTTTTCCTGCTGGCCGGGTTCGATCCGCAAGACACCGGCTTCCAGTTCGTCATCGAACGGCCCTGGATCCTGGGCTTCACCTATAAAATGGGCGTCGACGGGATCTCGATCCTGTTCGTGATGCTGACGACCTTCCTGATGCCTCTGGTCATCTGGTCGGCCTGGAGCGTCGAGACCCGGGTGAAGGAATACATGATCGCCTTCCTGGTCCTGGAAACCCTGATGCTGGGCGTGTTCTGCGCGCTGGATCTGGTGCTTTTCTACCTGTTCTTCGAAGCAGGCCTGATCCCGATGTTCCTGATCATCGGCATCTGGGGTGGCAAGGAGCGCATCTACGCGGCGTTCAAGTTCTTCCTCTACACCTTCCTCGGCTCGGTGCTGATGCTGGTGGCGATGATCGCCATGTATTACGACGCGGGCACCACCGATATCGTCAAGCTGATGGCGCATGACTTCTCGCATGACACGCTGGCGATTGCGGGCGTGCATATCGTGGGCGGCATGCAGACGCTGTTGTTCCTGGCCTTCTTCGCCAGCTTCGCGGTGAAGATGCCGATGTGGCCGGTGCATACCTGGCTGCCCGATGCGCACGTTCAGGCGCCGACCGCAGGCTCGGTCGTGCTGGCGGCGATCTTGCTGAAGATGGGCGGCTACGGCTTCCTTCGCTTCTCGCTGCCGATGTTCCCGGTCGCCTCGGATCTGTTGAGCCCGCTGGTGTTCTGGATGTCGGCGATCGCGATCGTCTACACCTCGCTGGTGGCGCTGGCGCAGTCGGACATGAAGAAGCTGATCGCCTATTCCTCGGTCGCCCATATGGGCTATGTGACGATGGGGATCTTTGCCGCGAACCAGCAGGGCGTCGATGGCGCGATCTTCCAGATGCTGTCGCACGGCTTCATCTCGGGCGCGCTGTTCCTGTGCGTGGGCGTGATCTACGACCGGATGCACACGCGCGAGATCGACGCCTATGGCGGCCTGGTGAACCGGATGCCCGCCTATGCGCTGGTCTTCATGTTCTTCACCATGGCCAATGTCGGCCTGCCGGGCACCTCGGGCTTCATCGGCGAATTCCTGACGCTGATGGGGATCTTCCAGGTCAATACCTGGGTGGCCGCCGTCGCCGCCACCGGGGTGATCCTGTCGGCCGCCTATGCGCTGTGGCTGTATCGCCGCGTCGTCTTTGGCGAGCTGATCAAGGAAGCGCTGAAGTCGATCACCGACATGACCGCCCGCGAAAAGGCGATCTTCGCGCCGCTGATCGCGATGACGCTGATCCTGGGCGTCTACCCGAAGGCCGTGACCGACATCATCGGACCCTCGGTCGCCCAGCTGGTCACCGATTACCACGCCGCGCTTCCCGTCGGGGAAGCCGAAACGGCCATGCACTGAGGACCGGACCATGACATCCGCAGATTTCAACACCGTCCTGCCCGAGGTCATCCTGGCCCTTTTCGCGATGGGCGCGCTTCTGGGCGCGGTCTATACCGGCAAGGACAAGCTGGCTTCGATGCTGGTCTGGGCCACGGCGGGGCTGTTCATCGCGCTGGCGCTGTGGATCGGCCTTGCCATCACCGGCGAACGCGCGGCCTTCGGCGGCATGTTCCTGGACGATCCCTTCGCGCGCTTTACCAAGGTCACGATCCTGCTGTCGGCCGCCGCCGTCCTGGTGATGTCCGAGGCCTATATGGCCCGCCGCGGCATCCTGCGCTTCGAATTCCCGGTGCTGGTCACGCTGGCCGTGCTGGGCATGTGCATGATGGTGTCGGCCGGCGACCTGATGGCGCTGTATATGGGGCTGGAGCTGCAATCGCTGGCGCTTTACGTCGTGGCCGCCCTGCGCCGCGACAGCGTGAAGTCGACGGAAGCCGGCCTGAAATACTTCGTCCTCGGCGCGCTGTCTTCGGGCCTTCTGCTTTACGGCGCCTCGCTGACCTACGGGTTCGCCGGCACGACGCAGTTCGCGGGCATCCTGTCGACCCTGAATGGCGAACATGTGCCGCTGGGCCTGCTGTTCGGCCTGGTGTTCATGATCGCGGGCCTGGCGTTCAAGATCTCGGCCGCTCCTTTCCACATGTGGACGCCCGATGTCTATGAAGGCTCGCCCACGCCGGTGACCGCCTTCTTCGCCACCGCGCCCAAGGTGGCCGCCATGGCGCTGATCGCGCGGCTGGTGCAGGACGCGTTCGGCACGCTGCCGAATGACTGGGGCCAGGTTCTGGCGGCGCTGGCGGTTGTGTCGATGTATCTGGGCTCGATCGCGGCGATCGGCCAGAAGGACATCAAGCGGCTGATGGCCTATTCCTCGATCGCCCATATGGGCTATGCGCTGATCGGCCTGGCCGTGGCCACGCCGGAAGGTGTGCAGGCCATGCTGATCTACATGGCGATCTATGTGACGATGAACGTGGGCACCTTCGCCTTCATCCTGTCGATGGAGCGTGACGGGCGGCCGGTCACCGATATTGCCGGCCTGAACATGTTCTCGAAGACCGAGCCGCTGAAGGCGCTGGCCCTGCTGGTCCTGATGTTCAGCCTGGCCGGCGTGCCGCCGATGGTGGGCTTCTTCGGGAAGTTCTACGTGCTGAAGGCCGCGGTCGATGCCGATATGGTCTGGCTGGCGGTGGCGGGTGCGGTGGCCTCGGTCATCGGGGCGTTCTACTACCTGCGCATCGTCTATCTGATGTATTTCGGCCAGCCGACCGAGCCGGTGGAAAGCCGGATGGCGCCGGTGCAATGGGCGCTGATGGTGGCGGTGGCCGCGGTGATGGTGCTGGGGGTGGTGAACCTGTTCGGGATCGAGCCCGTGGCAAAGGTCGCGGCCGACGCCCTTGTCCGCTGATCCGGCAGCCGCCGGGGGGGCAGCGGGGCGGGCCCTGCTGCCAGCCGTCGATTCCACCAATGCCGAAGGCCTGCGCCGCGCCGCCACGGGTGCGGCGCTTCCCTTGTGGATCCTGGCGGCCGAGCAGACCGCCGGCCGCGGCCGCCGCGCGCGGCCCTGGGCTTCGCCGCCGGGCAACTTTTACGGCTCGCTGGTGATGCGCCTTGCCGAGCCGCCGGCCCAGGTGGCGCTGCGCAGCTTCGTGACCGCGCTTGCCCTGCGCGACGCGCTGGTGGCGCTGACCGGCCTGCCGCAGGCCCTTGCGCTGAAATGGCCGAATGACGTGCTGCTGAATGGCGGCAAACTGTCGGGGATCCTGCTGGAAGCCTCGGGCGATGTGCTGTGCATCGGCATCGGGGTGAACCTGGTCGGCGCGCCGCCGCCCGAGGCGGTCGAGCCGGGCGCCGTGCCGCCGGTGTCGATCCTGGGCGAGACCGGCCTGCGGATCACGCCCGAGCGGTTTCTCGATGCGTTGGCCCCGGCCTTTGCCGCGCGCGAGGCGGCGTTTCGTGCCGGCGGCTTCCCGGCGCTGCGGGGGGACTGGCTGGCCGATGCGGCGCGGCTGGGCGAAAGGATCACCGCGCGCACCGGCACCCAGACCCGCGAGGGGATTTTCGAGACGGTGGATGCCGAGGGCAATCTGGTGCTGCGCATGGCGGCCGGGCCGGTTGCCATCCCGGCGGCCGAGGTGTTCTTCTGATGCGGCCTGGGGGAGGTCACATGCTGCTTGCCATCGATTGCGGCAATACGAATACGGTGTTCTCGGTCTGGGACGGAAGGGCGTTTCTGGGCACATGGCGCACCGCGACCGACTGGCAGCGCACGGCGGACCAGTATTTCGTCTGGCTGACCACGCTGATGGAACACCAGGGCATCGCGGCGCGGATCAATGCGGTGATCATCTCCTCGACCGTGCCGCGGGTGGTGTTCAACCTGCGGGTCCTGGCCGATCGCTATTTCAACTGCCGGCCACTGGTGGTAGGCAAACCCGACTGCCTTCTGCCGGTGCCGCCGCGGGTGGATGCCGGAACGGCCGTGGGGCCGGACCGTCTGGTCAATACGGCCGGGGCCTTCGACCGGCACGGCGGCAATCTGATCGTGGTCGATTTCGGCACGGCGACGACCTTTGACGTGGTCGAGGATGACGGCGCCTATGTGGGGGGCGTGATCGCGCCCGGGGTGAACACCTCGCTTGAGGGGCTGCACAGCGCGGCCGCCGCCCTGCCGCATGTCGATGTGTCGCGCCCGCAGGGCGTGGTCGGCAGCAATACCGTCGCCTGCATGCAGGCCGGGATCTGGTTTGGCTATATTGGCCTGGTCAAGGAAATCTGCGCCCGGATCAAGGCCGAGCGCGGGCGCGAGATGAAGATCATCGGAACGGGCGGGCTGGCGGTGCTGTTCGGCGCCACGGACGTTCTGTTCGACACGATCGAGGACGATCTGACGATGCACGGGCTGACCGTGATCCATCGCTTCAACAAGGACATGACATGAACAAGGACCGCCTGATCTATCTTCCCCTCGGCGGCGCTGGCGAGATCGGGATGAACTGCTATGTCTACGGCTATGGCGCCCCGGGCAAAGAGCGGTTGATCCTGGTGGATCTGGGCGTGACCTTCCCCGACATGGACGGCGCGCCCGGGGTCGAGGTGATCATGCCCGACATCCAGTGGCTGGCCGAACGGGTCGACCGGCTGGAGGCGATTTTCATCACCCATGGCCATGAGGACCATATCGGCGCGCTTGGCCATCTGATGCCGCGCCTGGGCGGCAAGCCGGTCTATGCGCGCAAGTTCACCGCCAATCTGGGGCGGGGCAAGCTGGAAGAGGCAGGGCTGGCCAGCGATGCGCTGCGCGTGGTCGAGCCGCGGCCGATGGTGATCGAGGCCGGGCCCTTCAAGGTGCAGTTCATGCCGCTGGCGCATTCCATCCCGGAAAGTGCCGCGCTGATCATCGACACGCCGGCCGGGCGTATTGTCCATACGGGCGATTTCAAGATCGACCGCAGCCCGGTTGTGGGCGAGCCCTGGGATGACGCCGCCTGGGAGGCGCTGGCCGCCGAGGCGCCGGTCAAGGCGCTGATGTGCGATTCCACCAATGTCTTCTCGCCGGCCCCGGGCCGCAGCGAGGCCACGCTGGCGGGCCACTTGGCCGAGCTGATCGCCAAGGCGCCGGGCATGTTCGTGGCCACCACCTTCGGCTCGAACGTGGCGCGGCTGAAGACGCTGGCCGAAGCCGCCAAGGCGGCCGGGCGGCAGGTCTGCGTGATGGGCCGGTCGATGAAGCGGATGCTCTCGGCCGCCACGGAAACCGGGGTGCTGGAAGGTTTTCCCGGCACGCTGACCCCGGACGAGGCGCAAGAGGTGCCGCGGCGCAACCTGATGCTGCTGGTCACCGGCAGCCAGGGCGAGAGGCGCGCTGCCGCCGCCGCGCTGTCGCGCGGGAAATATCTGGGCTTCGAGATGCGCGAGGGCGACAGCTTCCTGTTCTCGTCGCGCACCATTCCGGGCAACGAAAAGGACGTGATCCGGATCTGGAACGCCTTTTCGGAAATGGGCGTGACCGTGCATGACGATGCGGGCGGGCTGTACCATGTCTCGGGCCATGCCAACCGACCCGATCTGGAACATGTCCACCGGCTGTTGCTGCCCGACATGCTGGTGCCGATGCATGGCGAACATCGCCATCTGAAGGAACATGTGCGCCTGGCGACCGAAGCCGGGATTCCGGGCATGGTTGCGGTCAATGGCACGATGCTGGATCTGACCGGCGAGGCGCCGGTGGCGGTGGATCAGATCCAGACCGGACGGATCTATCTGGACGGCACGATGCTGATCGGCGCCATGGACGGGGTGATCCGCGACCGGATCCGCATGGCGCTGAATGGCCATGTGCTGGTGACGGTGATCCTGGACGAACAGGACGAGCCGATGGGCGAGCCCTGGGTCGAGCTGATGGGTCTGACCGAAACCGGCCGCGGCGGGCGGGATCTGACCGAGACGATGGAAGCCGATCTGGCCGACTGGATGGAGCGGGCAGGGCGCAAGGTGCTGCGCGACGACGACCGGATGGATGAAGAACTGCGCAAGCTGGTGCGCCAGGTCGCCATGGAGGAGATCGGCAAGAAGCCGGAAGTCACTGTGGTGGTCAGCCGGCTGGTCGCCGAATAGGCCAGGGCCCGATGCAAGAACGCCTCCCCGATGGGGAGGCGTTTTGCTTTGGGGGTGGCGATCTTTCGTCGAAAGATCGCGCACTGCGCGGGGGCCGCCAGCGCGGGATCAGCCTTCGTCGGCGTGTTCCGGCGCGGTCGCGGGCGCTTCGTCCTCATCCGAGACGGTGGGGGCGGAAACCTTGAAGCTGCGCAGGATGAAATCCGGCACATGGTCGCCCATGCCCACCACGGCGGGCCCGTCATCGCGACGGTCGCGCGGGGCGCGCCGTTCATCGCGGCCGGCGGGCCGATCCTCGTGACGTTCCTCGCGCCGATCGCGGCCCGAGCGGCGGTCGTCGCGGCGGTCTTCGCGCCGCTCGTCGCGGCGGTCATCCTCGCGCCGGGGGGCGGCTTCGGGCGGCGCGGCCTCGACGGGTTCGGCCACCACGGCCACCGGCACGAAGGGCACCATGTCGCGCGGCTTGTCATCGCGATTCTTGTCGCGTCCGCGCGGTCCGCGGTCACGGTCGCGATCGCGGCTTTTGCTGCTGCGTTCGCGCTGCGGGCGGTCGCTGCCCTCACCCGCCAGATCCAGCCCTTCGGGCAGCGGCGCGCGCGGGATTTCCTGCTTCACCAGGCTTTCGATCGCCGCCAGATATTTCACATCCGACGGCACCGAAATGGTGAAGGCGCGGCCCTGACGGCCGGCGCGGCCGGTGCGGCCGATGCGGTGGACATAGTCTTCCGGATGGGAGGGCACGTCGAAGTTGAAGACATGGCTCACGGCCGGAATATCAAGCCCGCGCGCCGCCACGTCAGAGGCGACCAGGATGTGAAGCGAGCCGTCGCGGAAGGAATCCAGCGTCTTCATCCGCTGCGACTGGTCCAGGTCGCCATGAATCGGCGCGGCGTTGAACCCGTGCGATTTCAGCGATTTCGCCACCACATCCACATCCATCTTGCGGTTGCAGAACACGATGGCATTGGTGCAGGTCTCGCCCTCGCCGCGGATCAGCGCGCGCAGGACGGCGCGCTTCTCGGTGAAGCTGCGATCCTTGCGGGTCGGCGCGAAATCGTAAAGCCGCTGCTCGATCGTGGCCGAGGCGGTGGCCTGGCGCGCGACTTCGATCTTGGCCGGGTTGGTCAGGAAGGTGTTGGTGATCCGCTCGATTTCCGGCGCCATCGTGGCGCTGAAGAACAGCGTCTGCCGGGTGAAGGGGGTCAACTGGAAGATCCGCTCGATATCCGGGATGAAGCCCATGTCAAGCATCCGGTCGGCCTCATCGACCACCATGATCTGCACGCCGGTCAACAGCAGTTTGCCGCGTTCGAAATGGTCCAGAAGCCGGCCGGGCGTGGCGATCAGCACATCGACGCCGCGGTCGATCAGCTTGTCCTGTTCGCCGAAGGACACGCCGCCGATCAACAGCGCCTTGGTCAGGCGGGTATGCTTGGCATAGATGTCGAAATTCTCGGCCACCTGGGCGGCCAATTCGCGCGTCGGCGCCAGCACCAGGCTGCGCGGCATGCGGGCGCGGGCGCGGCCCTGGCCGAGAAGCGTGATCATCGGCAAGGTGAAAGAGGCGGTCTTGCCGGTGCCGGTCTGGGCGATGCCCAGCACGTCACGGCCTTTCAGCGCCTCGGGAATGGCCTGGGCCTGGATCGGGGTCGGGCTTTCATAGCCGGCCTCGGTGATCGCTTGCAACACGCGCGGGTCCAGCGCGAGATCGGAAAACTTGGTCATCAGCGTCCTGTCAGGCATGGCATCGGGCCATGCGGATGTCTATGGGACGCAAGATCTCCGGGCGTCCCGGCGTCGGGAGCCCTAAGGGGCCTGTTGCGCCGTTACAGGAAGGCGCGGCGAAGGTCAAGTTTGCTGCCCCGATTCCGCTAGTCTGAGGCCAAATTCGTGGTTTTTTCCGCGCGGATCGCGACAAGATCGGTACGCATCAGGCCAAGCCGGCGGAACAGGCTGCGCGGATCGCGGTTCAACTGGTCGAGAAGATGGCAGGCGATGCGGCCCACAACCGGCTCGTCCCGGGCCATGTCCCAGATCTGCGCAAGCAAGTTGACATCCAAGCCCCCCGACAGAAGCGAGAAGCCCGGCAGGTCAAGCACCATGTCCTTGCGCCTGCGTCTGCGCAGCGGGAAGGCCGCATCGGGGGCGGTGCCCGAATAAAGCCGCTCGAATTCGTAAAGCTTCATCAGCGAGAACAGCACATTCACCGCCAGGCCGATCCGGCGCTGGTCTTCCGTGCCACCATGGTCGCCAAAGGTGATGGCGGATGAGATCAGCCAGCGCGGCGGCAATTCGGCCAGAAGCGCATCGGCCTCTTCCGCCCAGATCCGGCGGAACAGCCGCGCGGCGGGGCGGGGGGCGCGCTTCTTCCTGAGATGCGCGATCAGCAGCCCGTTCAGCGCCGCCAATTCGGTGAAGCCGACCAGTTCCTGGCGGATCTCATGGCGCTTGACCGCATGGGCCGAGGCGCGGGGCCCCAGGACCTCGCCCTCGGGCACGCGCGTGGCCAGCAGGGATTTCAGATCCACATCCAAAGCGGGCAGGGCCTCGCCCTCGGCCAGGGACAGGGCGCGGCGGCGCTGGTTCCAAAGCCCGATCAGCGCCTCGGGCGCGTCGTCATAGGTGGGAATCGCGGGGTCTGGCAGTGGCGGACGGCTCATGATCCTGGTCCTGCGGCGCGGGGCCGGGTCGGTTGGGCGCAAGCTAGAAGCGGCGCGGGGCAGGGTCAAGCCAAGGCCGGACGCGCGGGGGTGGGCAAAGCTTCATCCCGGCGTTTCCAATCCGTTGCCTTGCCGTCGTTCCTTTGTCTTTCGAGGGGCTTAGGCCCCGGTGACCGCCGCAACAAAGGAGATCCCGCAATGCGCCTTTCCCGTTTCCTGGCCCCGTTCCTGACCACCACCGCGCTTTGCGCCGCACCGGCCCTGGCCGATGAGCCGGTCTTTCCGGCCAAGCTGGCCGGCCATGCCGTTCTGCCGGCCCTGACCCTGACCCCGGCCCCGGAAGATGCGCCGGAAGATGCGAAGATCTCGGGCAAGTTCACCGCCGCCGCCCGGGTGATGGCGCCCGAGACGGTGATGGGCGATACCGGCGCCAGCCATGGCAAGCGCGCCACCGGCATCTCGCTGCCGTTCAAGGGCCAGCCGGTGCAGGGCTTCTCTGGCTATGCGATGAACACGGCCGACGATGGCGGCGTGTTCATGCTGACCGACAATGGCTATGGCACCAAGGCCAACAGCCCCGATGCGCTGCTGATGTTCCACAAGATGATGCCGCAGTGGGATACGGGCGTGATGGAGCTGACCCAGACCACCTTCCTGCATGACCCCGATTTCAAGGTGCCGTTCCGCATCGCCTATGAGGGCAGCGACAGCCGCTATCTGACCGGCGCCGATTTCGATCTGGAATCGATCCAGTATCTGAATGGCGAATTGTGGATCGGCGACGAATTCGGGCCCTATCTCTTGCGCGTGGCGCTGGATGGCCGGATCCTGGCGGTCTATCCGACGCTGAAGGACGGGGTCGAACTGAAGGGGCCCGACACGCCCGGCATCTCGGCCACCTCGGTGCCCGGAAAAGACTGGACCGTACAGCGGTCTGGTGGATACGAGGGTATGGCGCTGCAGCCCGGGACGGGGCTGTTGTGGGTTCTGTTCGAAAAGCCGCTGCTGGGCGAAGACGGCAAGCCCGGCGCCAATTTCCTGTGGTCGCTGGCTTTCGATCCGGCCAAGGGCGAATGGACCGGCCAGTCGTTCAAGTTCCAGCTGGCCGAGGGCGCCACGGCGATTGGCGATTTCAACTTCGTCGACGAGACCCGCGCGATGATCATCGAGCGCGACAATGGCGAGGGCGATCCCAGCCTGAAATGTGCGGCCGATCCCGCGCCCGATTGCTTCCCCGCGCCGGCGCTGGTCAAGCGCATCGTCATGATCGACACGGCTTCGGTCGATGCCGAAGGCTTCGTGCGCCGGATCGGCCATATCGACCTGATGGATATCCAGGATCCCGATGGCAAGGCGCGGCTTGAGACGCTGGCGACGCGCGATCTGGCGGGCAAGTTCACCTTCCCCTTCTTCACCATCGAAGACGTGATGCGGGTGGACGAGACCCATATCATGGTCGGCAATGACAACAACCTGCCCTACAGCTCGGGCCGGCAGCTGGACAAGGCCGCCGACAACGAGGCGATCCTGCTGGAAGTGCCCGCGTTCCTGGCGGCGAAGTAACCGGCCCCGATCCCTTCGGCCCTTCCTGGACGGATCGTCCCGGAAGGCGCCGAAGGCGAAGGGGTTACACCATCATTTCCTTGGTCGCCGTCAGCTTGACGCCCGGATAGTCGCGGGTCACCCGGTCGATGTCCCATTGCAGCCGGGTCAGGAAGACCAGATCGCCGTCGCTGTCGGTGGCGATGTGCTGCTTGTTGACGTTCACCAGCTTCTCGATCTCGGCCTTGTCGCCGGAAATCCAGCGGGCCGAGGTAAAGTTCGAGCCTTCGAACCGCACCGGCAGGGAATATTCCTGCTCGATCCGGCTGGCCAGCACTTCGAATTGCAGCGCCCCCACGACGCCGACGATATAGCCCGAGCCGATCATCGGCTTGAACACTTTGGCGGCGCCTTCCTCGGCGAATTGGGACAGCGCCTTTTCCAGGTGCTTGGCCTTCATCGGGTCGGTGGCGCGGATCGATTGCAGCAATTCCGGCGCGAAGGACGGGATGCCGGTAAAGCGCAGCACCTCGCCCTCGGTCAGCGCGTCGCCGATGCGCAATTGGCCGTGGTTCGGAATGCCGATGATGTCGCCCGCCCAGGCCTCGTCGGCCAATTCGCGGTCGGCGGCCAGGAACAGCACTGGATTGGTCACCGCCATCGGTTTTTTCGTGCGCACATGGAACATCTTCATGCCGCGTTCGAAATGCCCCGAGGCCAGCCGCACGAAAGCCACGCGGTCGCGATGCTTGGGGTCCATATTGGCCTGGACCTTGAAGACAAAGCCGGTGACCGGGCTTTCGCCAGCCTCGATCTGGCGTTCGGCGGCCTTTTGCGGCTGCGGCTGCGGCCCGAATTCGCCGATCCCGTCCATCAGTTCCTTCACCCCGAAGGAATTGATCGCCGAGCCGAACCAGATCGGGGTCATCGCGCCATGCAGGAATTGCGCGCGGTCAAAGGCCGGCAGCAATTCCCGCGCCATTTCAACTTCTTCGCGCAGCTTCTTCAACAGCTCGGCCGGCACGTGATCGGCCAGTTTCGGGTCGTCCAGCCCGGTGATCTTGACCGATTCCGCCACTTTGTTGCGGTCGGCGCGATCCATGATCTCAAGCCGGTCATGCAGAAGGTCATAGGCGCCGATGAATTCGCGGCCAACCCCGATCGGCCAGGAGGCCGGGGTCACGTCGATCGCCAGGTTTTCCTGGATCTCGTCGATGATCTCGAACGTGTCGCGGCTTTCGCGGTCCATCTTGTTGCAGAAGGTCAGGATCGGCAGGTCGCGCAGCCGGCAGACCTCGAACAGTTTCCGCGTCTGGCTTTCCACGCCCTTCGCGCCGTCGATCACCATGATCGCGGCGTCCACGGCGGTCAGCGTGCGATAGGTGTCTTCGGAAAAGTCGCTATGGCCAGGCGTGTCGACCAGGTTGAAGCGATAATTGCGGAAGTCGAAGGACATGGCGGAAGCCGAGACGGAAATCCCGCGCTCCTGCTCCATCTTCATGAAGTCCGACCGCGTGCGCCGCGCGTCGCCCTTGGCGCGCACCTGGCCCGCCATCTGGATCGCGCCGCCGAACAGCAGGAATTTTTCGGTCAGCGTGGTCTTGCCGGCGTCCGGGTGCGAGATGATCGCAAAGGTCCGGCGGCGGGCGATTTCGGGCGGAAGGGGGGCGGTGTTGTCCAGCATGCCGGCCTCTTAGCCGAAAGGCGCCGCTGCGTCCACGGGGGCGCTGGGGCGGCAGGCGCCGTCAGCCTGGCGGGTCGGGCGGCTTAGCGGGCGCGGCGATGGTCGCGCATCACCGGCGGGCGCGACAGGACGCGATACAGCGCCGAGGGGCTGATCTCTTCCAGGAATTTCCGCCCCGCTTCGGTGCCGAAATGCTGAACCTGCGCCAGGCCCGGAAAGCGCGCCTTCACATCGGCGGCCAGGTCCGGCGGCAGTCGGTTGACGGTCGCATCATTGACCATCAGGCTTTCGGCGGGAATGCCTTCGGCATAGATGATCTCGTGCCGGTCGAAGACCAGGCTGAACCAGTCGACCATGCCGCCTTCGCGGATGAAGACCGTTTCCTGATCGACCAGATGCTTGGCCTGCACCAGCACTTCGGCCGTGGCCAGGCCCTGCATCCGCCGGCGCTGATACAGGAACATCCGGTGATGCTGGCTGACGATCAGATCGCCGGAATTGCCCAGCGTGCCGGCCGGAATCACCACCGGCGCAAAGGCACCGCGGCCGCGCAGCGTGGCATTGCCGATCATCCGCAGCGGCTGGGCGCCATGGTCGCGCGTCAGAACCAGATCGCCCGGGCGCAGCGTTTCGATCGCGACCTGCCGGCCATTGGCCAGGGTGATCATCGTGCCGCGCGCGAAGGACACGCACATCAGATCGGACAGCCGGCTTTCCTCGGGCGCGGCATCGACGCGCAGCAGCGTGTATTCGGTGCGCAGGCTCATCGGCGACAGCGGCAGGGCGCAAAGCTTGCCCGCCACTTCCAGCAGCAGCAGTTCCACCCCGTCGCCATCGGGCGACATCAGCGTATAGCGCGCGGCGACACGCACCCGGTCGCCCGGCAGGCCCAGGGCCGAGCCGGCGGCAACCCGCGTGTCGGCGCCGGGGGCGGCATGGGTCAGCATCAGGCGCAGCGGCCCGCCACGTTCGTCCAGCTCGTAGACATCGCCGATTTCCACCGCCTCGGGCAGACCCAGGCCCTCGCCGGCATTCACGCCAAAGGCGACATAGATGTCATGAGCGGAAAAGACCTGGGCGGCATGACCAGGCGACACAGCGGCTGCGGCAGCAGACATGAGCAAAAGAACTCCGGCAGAATCGAACCGTCGGCCCCCACCTTCGGTCAGTGAAGGGTAACAAACCGTAAAGGCCGGGGTCAAACCCCATGGGAATTTTCTGCCCGACAGGCGTCCGTCTGGAAACACCCGGCGGATCGGGGGTGGATTGTCTACGTTCCGGGGCCTTTCGCTGCGGCAGGGCGGCCGTTAGGGTGACGTAAACATTTCGGGAGACAAACATGGATCTGGGACTGCGCGGGAAAAAGGGAATCGTCTGTGCGGCGTCGAAGGGGCTTGGCCGCGGCTGCGCCGAGGCGCTGGCCGAGGCGGGGGTCGATCTGGTGATCTGTGCCCGCGGCGCCGAGGCGCTGGAAGCGACGGCGGCGGCGATCCGGGCGGCGCATGGCGTGAAGGTCACCGCGGTGGCCTGCGACATCACCACGCCCGAAGGGCGCGCGGCGGTGCTTGCGGCGGCCGGGCCCGAGGTGGACATCCTGGTGACCAATGCCGGCGGCCCGCCTCCGGGCCAGTGGACCGACTGGTCGCGCGACGATTTCATCAAGGCGCTGGACGCCAACATGCTGACGCCGATCGCGCTGATGCAGGCGGTTCTGCCGGGGATGATGGCGCGCGGCTGGGGGCGGGTGGTGAACATCACCTCGGTCTCGGTCAAGGCGCCGGTCGCGGTGCTGGGCCTGTCGAACTCGGCCCGCGCGGGGCTGACCGGCTTTGTTGCCGGCACGGCGCGGCAGGTGGCGGGCAAGGGCGTGACGATCAACAATCTGCAGCCGGGCATGCATGCTACCGACCGCGCAGTGTCGCTGGATCAGGGCGCGGCGCGGGCGCAGAACATCTCGGAAGACGAGGCGCGGGCGCAACGCTGGGCGCAGATCCCGGCCGGGCGCTATGGCACCTCGGCCGAATTCGGCGCGACCTGCGCCTTCCTGTGCTCGCAGCATGCGGGGTTCATGGTGGGGCAGAACATCCTGCTGGATGGCGGGGCGACGAACTCGACCATGTAGGGGCGCCGGGCGGCCGGGATCCGGGCCGGGGTTGAAGCCCGGCGTCCCGGCTGCTAGGGCAATCCCTGACTGTTTCACACGGGATTGCATGGATCTCCCATGACCGAGCTGGCGCCGCGTCTTGAAATCAACGGCTTGGTGCGCGCCTTTGGCGGGCGCCCGGTCGTGGACGGGGTGTCGCTTTCCGTGGCGGCGGGGCAGGTGACCTGCCTTCTCGGCCCGTCGGGCTGCGGCAAGTCCACCACGCTGCGGATGATCGCCGGGGTTGAACGCGCCGATGCGGGCACCGTCACCATCGATGGCCGCCCCATGGCGGGGCCGGGCCTGCATCTGCCGCCCGAATCGCGCGGCGTCGGGCTGATGTTCCAGGATTTCGCGCTGTTTCCGCATCTGACCGTGGCGCAGAACGTGGCTTTCGGGCTCAGCGGCGACAAGGCCGCGCGGCAGTTCCGGGTCGAGGAATTGCTGGAACGGGTGAACCTGACCGGCTTCGGGCCCAAGCATCCGCATCAATTGTCGGGCGGCGAGCAGCAGCGCGTGGCGCTGGCGCGCGCGCTTGCCCCGCGGCCGCGGGTGATGCTGATGGACGAGCCGTTCTCGGGGCTCGACAACCGGCTGCGCGACGGGATTCGCGACGTGACGCTGGACATCCTGAAGGAAGAGGGCGCGGCGGTCGTTCTGGTCACGCATGAGCCGGACGAAGCGATGCGCATGGCCGACGAGATCGCGCTGATGCGCGGCGGGCGGATCGTGCAGAAGGGCGCGCCCTATAATGTCTACAATGCCCCGGTCGACAAGGCGGCGGCGGCGTTCTTCAGCGATATCAACGTGATCCGCGGCACATCGCGGGGGGCGCTGACCGAGACACCCTTTGGCGATTTCCTGACGCCGGGCCATGCCGACGGGGCGCCGGTCGATATCGTGATCCGGCCGCAGCATCTGAAGATCGACTTCGACCGCGGCGGGCGCGGCCCGAACCCAACGCCGCAGGACGGCACGCCGGCGCGGGGCACGGTGCTGCGGGCGCGCTATCTGGGCCGCGAATCGCTGGTCGAATTCCGGATGGATTTCGACGGATCGCGCCTGGTCGCCTCGGTGCCCGGGGTGTTCCTGCCGCGGCCGGGCATGGCGCTGTGGCTGATGATCCGCCGCGACAGGTGCTTTGTCTTCGGGGTGAAATAGCCGGGGACAGGCCCCGGCCTACTTCGCAAGCCGCTCGAACAATTTCCCGTAAGCCGTTTGCCCGCGCCGGAATTCGTCCAAACGGAAGAATTCGTTCGGCGCATGCAGATTCTCGTCGCCATGGCTGAAGCCGAACATCACCGCATGGACGCCCAGCGTGTCCAGAAGCGTGGTCATCACCGGGATCGAGCCGCCAACCCGGGTGCGCAGCGGCGCGATGCCGTAGAGTTCGGTCAGCACCTCGGCCGCGGCGCTGCTGGCATTGTGGCCGGCGGGAACCTGGAACGGATCGGCGCGGCCCGGATTGCGGGTAACCGTGGCGGTCACGCCGGGCGGGCAGTGTTTCTCGACATGGGCGCGGATCGCCTCAAAGATCTTCTCGGGCGATTGCGCGGAGACCAGCCGGCAGGTGATCTTGGCACTGGCAAGGGCGGGCAGCACCGTCTTGGTGCCGGCGCCCTGCCAGCCCGAGGTCAAGCCGTTGATATCCAAGGTCGGCCGGGCGAAGATCCGTTCCTGCGTGCTATAGCCCGGCTCGCCCCAGGGCGCGGGCGCGCCGGTTTCGGCCAGAAGCTGATCGTCCGGGTAGGGCACCCGGGCCAGCGCGGCGCGGCTGTCGGCGTCCAGCGGGATCACGTCGTCATAGAAGCCCTCGACGGTGATCAGCCCCTGTTCGTTGCGCAGGCCCGCCAGAATATGGGCCAGCGCCAGCGCCGGGTTGGCGATGCCGCCGCCCACCATGCCCGAATGCTGGTCGCCACGCGGGCCCTGAACGGTGATCTCCAGCGAGACCAGCCCTTTCAACGCCTCGACGATCTGCGGCTGGCCCGGCGCCCATTGCAGCCCATCGGCGGAAAAGATCATGTCGGCCTGCAGAAGATCGGCATGGGCCGCCACGAAGGGCAGAAGGTCGGGCGAGCCGATCTCTTCCTGGCCTTCGAAGAAAAATCGAACGTTTACCGGCAGTTTTCCTTCTGTCTTCAGAAACGACTCGAAGGTCAGGATCGGGATCAGCATCCCGCCCTTGTCATCCGAAGCCCCGCGCCCCCACAGCTTGCCGTCGCGGATTTCCGGCTGGAACGGCGGCGAGGTCCACAGATCGAAAGGCTCGGCCGGCTGCACGTCGAAATGACCATAGATCAGGATCGTGGGCGCGTCGGGCCCGGCATGCAGCCAGTCGGCACAGACCACCGGATGGCCCGCGGTCGGGTAGACCTGCGCATGTTCCGCCCCCGCCGCGGTCAGCCGGGCGGCAACCCAATCGGCCGCCGCGCGGACATCGGCGATGTTTTCGGGCTTGGCCGAGACCGAGGGAATCGCAGTGAATTCGATCAGCTCGGCGATGAAACGGTCCTGATTCTTGGTCAGATAGTCTTCCCAGGCGGTCATGGCGCTCTCCTTTGCCGGGCAAGACTGGCGCCTTCGCCGCCCGATGAAAAGAGCCTAGTCCGTGCCGTCCAGACTGGCCTGCGGCAGCAGCGTCGCGATCTTGGTCAGCAGGCTTTTCGCGGCGCGGGCGCGGGCGGGATCGGTCGCCTCGACATGGCGCAGCCCGGCATTCAGCGCCTCCAGCTCGTCCGGGGTCAGCATGGTCGGCGGCAGCAGAAGCGGCGAGCGCAGGATGTAGCCCAGACCCCGTTCGCCCGAGACGGGCAGGCCGGTCGCGGCCATCATCGCCATGTCGCGCCAGATCGTGCGCGGCGACACGCCCAGCCGCCCGGCCAGTTCGGCCGCCGTGTGCAGCCGCCCGTCGCGCAGGATCTGGACCAGGTCGTAAAGGCGGGTGTCGCGGGACATGGGGGCCTGTTGCGGGGCAAGGGGCGGCGGGGCGGCGCCCGACCTACTGACAAAATACTGTCAGTTGAACGGGGCAGGCAAGGGGCAGGGGTCTTGGAACCGGGGCCGGGCTGGCCCTAGAACGGGGACAGTCAAGGATTTGGCCCGCCATGGGCCGGACATGGAGAGGTTCAATGCTGAACAATATCGGTCTTCCCGGCCTGCTGCTGATCGCGGTCGTCGTTCTGGTGCTTTTCGGCAAGGGCAAAGTGTCCTCGCTGATGGGCGAAGTCGGCAAGGGCATCACCGCCTTTAAGAAGGGCGTGAATGACGGCACGA
Organism: Xinfangfangia pollutisoli; assembly: GCF_020179405.1. Lineage (GTDB taxonomy): Bacteria > Pseudomonadota > Alphaproteobacteria > Rhodobacterales > Rhodobacteraceae > Pseudogemmobacter > Pseudogemmobacter pollutisoli. The sequence continues at coordinate 21,811 of NZ_JAICBZ010000067.1, forward strand.
AAGAGCTGGAAGATGCCAAGGCCGACGCGGCCAAGGACGTGACCCCCGAGAAGGACAAGGCCTGACCGGCCGGTCCCGGACGGGAGGGACATCATGGACTTGAGCTGGTCCGAATTGATGGTCGTCGGCATCGTCGCGCTTGTCGTGATCGGTCCGAAGGACTTGCCCGGCATGTTCCGCGAGCTGGGTCGCTTCACGGCGAAGATCCGTGCCATGGGGCGCGAATTCAGCCGGGCGATGGAGCAGGCGGCAAAGGAAACCGGCGTTCAGGATGTGGCCGACGATCTGAAGAAGGTCGCCAATCCCAAGGCGATGGGGCTGGATGCGGTGAAATCCGCCGCCGATAAGTTCGAGAAATGGGATCCGCTGAAGAATGCGGCCCGGCCCTCGACCCCGACCGCGACGGCACCCGCGACTCCGGCCCCTGCCGTGCCTGCGGCGACTCCGGCCCCTGCCGCGCCTGCGGCGGC
>NZ_JAICBZ010000068.1 GCF_020179405.1 Xinfangfangia pollutisoli
CCCAGCTGCACGCCGCGGGTCGAGCCGGCGCAGATCGTCGGCACGCCCACGAGATCGAGATAGGCCTCGAGCCGGATGCCTTCCTTGGCGGCGATGAAGGGCACGGCGATCGCCAGGGTCTCGGCCTCGGTCGCGGGCTGGGCGCGCGCGGCCAGCGCCGAGACCAGCAGGATCAGCAGCGCCACCGCCCAGATCCGCGCCTGATTGCGCAGGACCGAGCCGGTCTGTTGCACGATCCGCCCGGCCAAGCCGAACAGCAAGAGGAAGACGCCCAGCCACCACAGGATATAGGGGTCGGTCTCGACGCCCCAAAGCGCATAGGCCAGTTCGGGCAGGATCAGCGCCAGCAGGCCCAGGACCTGGGCCCAGAAGGACAGCGACAGCGCGACCACGCGCCGCCAGTCGGCGATCAGTTTCATCGGGGGTCTCCATGACAAAACGGCCCGCAGGATGGCGGGCCGAGGGTGAAGGGGCGGTTGAAGGGGCGCGCGGTCAGGGCCTGCGCAGGGCGAGCCAGCGTTCCAGCAGGGCCCCTGCCCCGCGCGGGCCGAGATAGGAGAGAAGCGCGATCAGCCCGACGGTCATCTCGCGCGACAGGTCCAGGTAGCTGCCCAGGCCGTCGCCGATCAGCGCCATGCCGATGGCAAGCGGCGCTTCCCAGGCCAGATCCCAGGACAGGATCGGCCGGCGCCGGGCGCGCACCTCGCCCGCGTGATACATCAGCCGGCCGGTGAAGCCGGCGATCAGGGCGGTTGCCGCGCCGCCGATCAGGCTTTGCAGGGTCTCGATCAGACCCGGGGCTTGGTCGGCAGGCATGGCGCTTCCTTGATCATGGCGCGGCGAGGGTCAGGCCCAGGATCGCCAGGGCGGCTTGCGGATCATCGCTGACCAGGGCGGCGAGGCGGTCGGGGCGGGCCCAGGGCTCGGGCGGTTCGGCGGGGTCTTCGGGCGGCTGCCACAGGGCGATGCAGGCCTGCGCCCGGGCGGCGGCGTCCATGTCGGCGCCCCAGGGCGGCGGGGTCAGCGGCGCCCGGGCATCGGCCAGGAAGCCCGCCGGCACCAGGCCCGAGGCCACGGCATAGCGGGCGCCTGTGGCATCACGGTAGCGCGGGGCGCCATAGGTCTGGGCGTCGGCCGCGGAAGAGCCGAGGCAGCGGGCCAGCTGGTTCGCGTCGCCGATCAGGGCCTCGGGACAGGCCAGGGTGATGCGGATCATTCTGTATACTCCGACCAGAAGGCGCGGATCAGGGCCTCTTCGGCGGCCGTGAACGCCCCGCGCCGCAGCATGAGGCCGGCCAGCCGATCGGCGACCAGGGCATTGGCCGGATCGGTGGCGGTGGTCACGGTGACGGCGCCGAGCGGGTCGACGAAGGCCAGGCCATAGAGTCCGGGCGGCAGGTCCAAAGGCAGGCTGTCGCCGCCGTCATCGCTCAGATGCCAGAGCGCGGGACAGGCGGGTTCGACTACGTCATAGACGCTCGCCACGCTCTGCACCGGGGTTGCGGCGGCGCCGGGCTCGATCTGATAGCCGCCGATCTTCACCGACACGTCCACCGCCTGCCCGGCCTCGACGCGCAGATAGGCCAGCAGGGTCAGGGCGTTGAGCGTCGCGCCGGCCGGAATCGCGAAGGGTTTTGCGATCCGCTCATAGGCCCGCGGCGCGGTGTAGGATTGCAGATCGCCGGGCCCGGTCACGCCATCGACCGTGGCGCCGATGCCGAAGGTGACCCGGTTCAACGGCCCCAGCGTGCCCAGCCGGTCGGTGATGCCCAGGTGATAGCTGCGGGCGATCACCGCACCCGGGGCCACGCCCAGCGAGGCCGCTGCGGCGAAGTTGAAGAAGGCCGTGGCAGCGGCCGTGCCCTGATAGCGCAGCTGCGCGAAGGGGATGCCGTCTTCCTCGCCCCGCGCCTCGACGGTCACCGCGATGCCGGCGGCGGGGCCCGACAGGCTGAGCCCGTTCAGATCCACCCCCGCCGCCAGCGGGCCGATCGGCAGATGGTCAAACCGATTGCGGCGCAGAAGGTTGCGGCGCCCGCCGCGGGGCCAGCGCGCCAGGCTCGGCCGCGACAGGGCAATGTCCTGGCGCGCCACCGCGGTTCCGGCGCGGGGCCGAACCAGGCCCACGGGATCGCCCGGGGCCTGGGCCGGCACCGTCCCTGCGCCGTTCTGGGACAGGTTTGGCAGATCGGCCGGGTCGAGCCAGGCGGCCAGATCCAGCAGGGCCAGCGGATGCGCCGCCGGCCAGGGGAAAAGGCCCAGCATCACCAGGCCGCCACCAGGCCCGCGGCGGTGGTGCCGGTGGCCCAGACCCGCACCACCCGCAGCGGCAGCGCGATGCCGGCGAAGATCGGGATCACCACCGGATCCGGCCGGTCGCGCATCGTCACCCGCACCACCCCGCCCGCGGTGCAGAACAGGCAGCGCGGCACCACCTCAAGATCCTCGGCATCCGAGGGCGTCACCGCGACGGCGGCGGTCAGCGGGCTGTCGAGCCCCGCGGCGTGATAGCGGAAATAATCGTCGGGCATGGGGCCTCCGGCAGGTTTTTTGGGAGAATGCGCTCAGCGCCAGACGGTCACGGCCAGGCGATCACCGGCAGGTCGGCGATCAGGGCTTCGGGCCTGGGCAGGGCCTCGGGCGGATCGGCCCAGAGCGCGTGCAGCTGCGCCCAGACCGCATCGCGCCAGGCCACGAAGGCCTGCGCCTCGGCGGCCCAGAGCGGGTTGCCGCTGGCGCCATAGCTGGCCAGGGTGACGCCGCTGTCATAAAGCCGCGCCCGGGCGGTGGCGTCGATATGGGCCTGCACCGCCTGGCGCAGATCCTCCAGGCTGGGCGGCGGCGGGGCCTCGTCCTCGATCTCGACCTCGGTGACCGCGCCCGTCCCGGCCTGGATCACGATCATCTTCATGCCCGGCCCCCCGCGATCTGCATGTAGAACGTCGGCGCCGAGGTGTTGCTCCAGGACGCGATGCGGATGCCGTTCACCCGCCCGGCCGGCAGGGCAAAGCTGCCCGTGTCGCGGCCGATGAGCCAGTCGCCGCTGTCGAGATCGAAGAAGGCCCAGCCGATGCCCGCCTCCGAGGCCGCGACAACGCTGATCTGCTGATAGGCGCTCCAGCTTTCTCCGCCATCAACGGTGAAGGAGACGCGCAAATTCGTGATGCCGGTCAGGCCGCAGATCAGCCCCTCGATCCGCGCCACCGCCTCCAGGCCCACAAGCGCGACATAGTTTCCGTATTGGGTCTTCAGAAGGCCAAGGAAGCCGTCCTTGCCGCTCATCGCCAGCCGCGCGATCCGCGGCGCGCCGGCGGCGCCTTCGGCGATGGCGGGGCCGATGTCGCGGATGGCGCGGATGTCGACCGCGCGGGCGGGTTTGCCGGTCTCAAGCACCGCATTCGGGGGATAGGTATAGGTATAGGCCATGTTCTACTGCCACAGATAGCCGGGGGATGCGTCCGGCAGGGTTCCCTCTTCGCCGCCCCACCACAGGCCCCCCAGCGCGCGCAGCGCCTCGGGGGCTTCGGCAAAATCCGGCGCATCCCCTGCCATCCAGACGCCGTAGCGATCGGCCTGGTAGAGGAATTCCTGCAAGCTGTAGCGGGTGGTCTCGGCCGGGCGGACGCGCTGTGCTGCGATGACCTGCCAGCGCATCGCCCGGGGCGCGCCTTCGGTCGTCACATCGACCCGGCTGCGGATGCTGACCACATCGCCGATCTTCAGACTGTCATCGACCAGCACCGCCGAGAAGTAGCGCGGCGTGCGCGAGAACCGCGCCAGAAGCCGCTGCAGCATCTCGCGCGCATGGGTCTCCGACACGATCCAGCGCGAGAAGATCGCCTTCGAGATCACCTCGGCGCCCATATCGGCATCTTCGGCATCGGCGGCGATGCGGGTGCGCGACTGGCGGAAGTTGGTGGCGGCATCGGCGGCGGTCGGGTCGATCACCCCGTAATACACCGTGGCGCGGCTGATGCGTTCCTCGGGTTCGCGGCGGATCTCCAGCGAGCCTGCCACGAAATCCCCCGCATCGGTCAGCGTGCGGGTCGAGATCTCGGGCCGCACCGCCTTCAGCGGGATGCGCTGCGCCTTCTCGTCCCACCAGATCGAGAAGGTGGCGTCGCGCATCAACTCGCCCGACAGCAGGTTGACGCCCGTGGGCTTGGGCACGGCGCGGGTGAAGCGGTAGCCCTGCAGATAGGTGCCGGCCTCGGCATCCCATTGGCCGGCGGTGTTGATATAGGCGGGCGGAATGCGGGTGAAGCCGCGCAGCAGGAAGTCCTGGATCGCCCAGGCGTCCATCTCCTCGAGATAGCCGCAGCGCTGGCAGGCATCTTCGGCGGCATGGCTGGCCGCGGTGGTGCCCAGCTGGCCGCGGCTGACGCCCTGCAGAAGGAAGCGCCCGTCGGCCTCGGCCAGGGCGCCGGTATAGCCCAGGATCTCGGAGCCGATGGTCAGGTACAGCGTGGCGGTGTTGCCCAGATCGCGGCGGCTGATGTCGCGCGGATCGGTCGGGATCACCCGGACCGTGGTGGTCGCGGCGTCGATATCGGCCTGCAGCTGGATCTCGGTCTCGGGCGGGAACTGCGCCTTCTTCTCATCGGTCAGGCGCAGCGGATCGAGGCCGGTCAGCGTCACCCTGCCCTGGCTGTCGGGCCCGGTCAGCGTGTCGACCAGGTACAGGCGCCGCTCCATCTGATCCAGGCTTTGCCCGACCAGGCCCTCGTAAAGCGTCAGGGTCATATTGCCGTAGAACGGGTTGCGCGCCGCCCATTTGGTCCAGAAGCTGCCCTGCAGGCTGGGGCGCTGGTCGCGATACCAATCGCCGACCGGATCGTCGAAGGGCGCATCCTGCAGGGTGACCGTGGCGCCGCCGGTGATGCCAAGCGGCCGCTCGCCATCGCGCAGGGCGCCGACATTGATCTTCGATGACCGCAGCGAGACATCGGCCAGCAAAGGCAGCGGATCGGTCTTGAGATGCTCGCCCACCCGCTCATACAGCGCCGGCAGGCTTTGCCCGGGCTTGACGAAGCGCCAGGTGATCGTGCCCGCGCCGTTGTAATGGCGCCGGTCCAGGCAGGTGCCGGGGCAATTGTAGCAGCGCGGGCCATCGGCCGGGGTGGCGGTGCAGGGCGCGATGCCGAAGCGGTGGATGCAGCGCGGCTGGGTCAGCTCGACCAGCTCGAAAGGCTCATTCATGGCCCACCGCCTGAACTTCGAAGCCGACCGAGACCAGGTTGCCCATGCCCTGGCGCTGCGGCACGATCGAGGCATCGACCCAGCCATAGACGCAATCCTCGGCATAGGTCTTCGGGCGGCTGGCCAGGAAGAAGGGCTCGGTCCGGGCGGCGCGGGCGAAGGGATCGAAGCTGGCGCGATACCAGTCTTCGGGCAGGTTGCGCCATTCGCAGGGGCCCGACAGGCCGCCGCGCTGGATATAGCGCTTCAGCAATTGCCCGCCCTCGCTGACATAGCTGGTCAGCGTGGTGGTGCGGCGCAGGTCCAGCATGCCCAGGGCGGCATAGCCCGCCCGCGGCATGGCCAGCGCCTGGCCGGTATAGATCACCCCGATCGGCGCCACCCGGTCGATCCGCAGCCGCAGCGCCGCCGCCGCTACGGCCGGGAACAGCAGCAGGATCGCCGAGCGGTCGGGCGGCGTGCCCTCGGCGACCTGGACCCAGGCGCCCGCGACCAGCGCCTCGACCCGCACCGTCACCCCGTCCAGCTGATGGGCGGCAACCCCCACCGCATCGACGATCTGCGGCGCGGCATAGTCGATCCGCCACCAGGCCGGCGCGGTCTGCGGCTGCCACCAGCTGGCGGTATCGACCTGCCCCGCCCGCCCCGCCGCGCGCCCCTCGGCCGCGCTGCTGGCCGAGATCGTGCCGGCCAGGTTGCGCCACAGGATCCGCGCATGCGTCATCGGCTGATCGCTCGCCTGCGCATAGCCGGGCGTGTAGTAGACGGCCATCCGCCTTCCCCCGATTTTCTGTTACAACAGATATTGACGCGCCCAGATCAGAGCATTATTGTTACTACATGAAATGCACCAGCGATCCCGCCAAACGCGCCAAGACCCTGGCAGAACGTGGGCTCGACATGGACCATGCGGGCGAAGTCTTCGCCGGGCCGACTGTGACCTTTGAGGATGACCGTTTCGACTATGGCGAAACCCGCTTCATCACGGTCGGGTTTATGGTGGAGCGAATGGTGCTGATCGCCTGGACGCCGCGCGGCCCGACCCGCCGCATCATCAGTATGAGGAAGGCCAATGACCGAGAACAAAGAACCTACGGTCCGTTACTTGGGTGACGCGCCGGATGACGATCTCCCCGATCTGTCGGCACCCTATTGGCTGGAGCGTCTGCCCGAGGCCAAGATCCGGCGCGGGCGGCCGAAGGCCGAGGCGCCGAAGATCAGCACCACGATCCGGCTCTCGCCCGAGGTGATCGCCCATTTCAAGGCGGGCGGGCCCGGCTGGCAAAGCCGCATCGACGCGGCGCTGCGCAAGCTGGTCGGGGTCTGACCGGCGCGCCGCCCCGGAGCGCCCCTGGGCGGCCATCAGACCCACTCCACATTATAGATTGTATAGCCGTCCTTGATGCCTTCGTTGATCTGTCGGAACAGGGCTTCGGTGCTGGATTTGCCCAGGACATCGCCGGAGATCTGGTATTGCGCGACCTTGGCGGGGGATGCGGCGGGGGCGGCGGTGGCGCCTGCGCCGGCGCTGGCCGTGCCGCCGCCGCCGCCGTCAAAGGAGGTGGCCTTCAGGCTGGCCAGCATCGCGCCGGTGCGCGCGACCGAGAAGGCGGCGAAGGTCGCGGCCGTGGCGGGCCCGCCGATCTTCATCCCCTTGTCCCAGGCGGTCAGCGCCGACGAGATCCCGTCCACGATGCCTTGCGCGATCGCCGCCATCTTGCCGACCTGGAACAGGCCCTTGCTTTTACTGGACATCAGCCCGGCCAGATCGCCAAGCGCCCCGCCCCAGGCCTGCAGCTTGGACTGGATCGCCTGACGGTCCAGCGCCGCCGAGGCCTCGATATATTTCGCCTGCGCCTGCAGCTTCAGGGCGTTGTATTCCTCTTCGGTCAGCAATTCCGCCGCGCGCGCCTTTTCCAGCTGTTCGAGCCGCGCCTCGAACTGCTCTTGCAGCAGCTCCTGTTCCGACAGGAAGGCCTTGCGCAGCCGGTCGAGATCGCGCTCGGTGCGGCTCGCACCCCCGCCCCCGCCGCCCTTGGTCTTCTTGCTGCCCGATGGCGGGATCACCACCGGGATCCGGGTCTGCAGCGGCGGCCCGCCATCGTCCATTATGACATTGCCGTTTTCATCAAGGGGCCAGGTTCCGGTGCTGGAAGGGTCGCTCTGCTCGCGGCTGAAGGCTTCATCCCCGGCCTCAAGCTGCGCCTCGGCCGCGGTGCCCGCGCGGGCGACGGCATCATAGGGCGAATCCCGCCCCAAGGCCGCCGCGATCGTATTGCCCAGAAGCTTCCAGCCCGCGATCGCCGGCGCCAGGGCCGCGCCCATCTTGCCGATCTCGGCCATCAGGTCCGACAGGGCCGGAATGCCGGTCTCGGCAATCCAGCGCGCCAGCGCGATCAATTCGTCCTTCCATTCCAGCACCGCCTTGGTCGTGCTGGTGCTGAGCGTGCGGCCCAGATCGTCGAACAACTCCTGCAATTCGCGGCCGGCCTCGATCTCGGCCTGCGAGAAGATCCCGCCCGCCGCCTCGGCCGCGTCCCCCAGCGCCTTCATCTGCGCGCCCCCATTGCGCAACAAGGGCAGAAGCCGGGTCAGATCGCCCGACAGCGCCTCGAGATAGAAGGTCATCTGCTCTTGCGACAGGCCCGCCTGTTCCAGGCTGTCGACATAAAGCTGCAGCGCCTCGGGGCCCGACAGCCGCGCGAACTGTTCCGCCGTCACCCCGACCTTCGGCGCGATATGTTCGAAGAAGTCGGCCATCGGCCCGCCGCCGGTCGACAGGAATTCGCCGACCTTCTCGGTCACATCCTTCAGGATGTCGGCCACCTTGTCCTGCTCGACGCCCAGGCTGCGCGCCGCCGCCGTCCAGCGCTGGAAGGTGGTCGTGTTGGTATTGGCAAGCTTCGACAGCGTGCCGATCTCGGTCACCACCCGCGCGGCGGATCTCGCGGCAAGAAGCATCGAGCCGCCGGCCGCCGTGAAGGCCGCCGCCACCGCCGCCCCCGATCTGGCCGAAGTGCGCGCCAGGTCGGACATGCCCTTGTCCATGTCCTTCAGGCTCTTGCGCGCCTTGCCGATCTCGGACACCACCGCCCGGCCATCGGCCGAGATCTTCACCACCAGCTTAGGCAGATCGTTCATCGCGCTTGGCCTTTCGCAACAGGGTCAGCATCTCGGCCCGGTCCGACAGCGCCCCCGCCGCGCCCTGCGGCAGCCGGTCGTCGATCACCCACCAGATCTGGCCGGGCGGCAGGGTCCAGAATTCGGCGGCACCGATCCAGCCCTGCCCCACGACCAGCGCATGCAACTGGCGGATCAGCCCGCCAGCGGCTTTTTTCCCGGGGGGGGCTCCTGGGCTTCGCCTGCGGTCAACCGGTGATGCAGAGGCGGCGCGATCACCGCCAGAAGCTGCAGCACCGCCTCCTGCACCCGCCGCGCCGCCCCCGCCTTGCCCCCCGCCATCTCGGCGATGATCGCCAGATACACCTCGCCCGGCGCGAAGGGCGCCTGCACGGCGCGCAGAAGATGCTCGAAGGCCAGCGCCACCGCGGCCGGGTGCCGGCTGCCCAGGATCACCTCGATCAAGGTCCGGTCGGGCCCGACCAGATCGGCGTCCGTCTCCATCCGCGCCACCAGCGGCAAAACCCGCGTCGCAGGCAGCGTGTACTCCTGGCCCTGCCAGGCAAAGACCACATCCTGGAACCCGCTCATCCTGCGGCATCCGTGAAGCTGTGCGCGCCGTTGCGCACGAAGGTTGCGTTGAAGGTCTGGGCGTTGTCATAGGGCGCGCCCTCGGTATAGGCGGTCATCACGAAGTCGCCCGCGATCCGGTCGCCATTCGGGAAGGCGAAGACCGCGCCCTCCAGGAACTTGCCCGCGGGCCCCGCCTTCAGCGCGGCCTTGCGCAGCACCCCGTCCTCTTCCAGCCCCTCGACCGTCAACTCCAGCGTGTCACTGGCCAGAACCCCCGACAGGAAGGTCTGGATGCCGCTGTCATTCTGGTCGGTCACCTCGATCGCGCCGCCGTTCCAGGTCAGGCCCAGCACCCGCACCCCGGCAATCGTCGCCGCCCCCAGTTTCAAAGTGGCCAGCCGGCCCGCCTGTTTCGCCATCTCATGCTCCTTTTCAGCTGCAGGCGCCGGGGTCCGTGAAGCGGACAACGGCAAATTCCATGATCAGGGTGGCCAGCTTCTGCATGCCCCCCGCCTCGATCGTGCTGCCGGTCCGCTCAAGCCAGACCATCAGCGCCAAAGGCTCCAGCGCCGCCAGAACCGCCGCCTCGACCGCCAGGCTCAGCCCGTCCATCGCCGCTTCCAGCCCGTCATCGGCGCCAAAGGCCTTGACCGCGACCTGCAGCGTGGTGCGGCGCTGCACGCAATCCTGCGCCTCGCGCGTGCTGGTCTCGGCCGGCGTCGCCACCCCGAAGCAGGGCAAAAACCCCGGGTCGATCTTCTGCGCCCAGGCCCGGATCGGCCGGTGATCGGGAAGCGCCACCGCAAGCGCCGCAAAGACCGCATCGCGATACTGCTGCCGGTAATGGGTCAGGACACCGCCTCCAGTTCGAAGGCCACGAAGGCATCGGCGGCCGGGCTGCCGCCGGGCTGGCGGCTGAGAACGCGGTAAGTCGGGCCCTCGCCCGGCAGGACCAGATCGCCCGGCGCAATCTGCGCCGCCGTCGGCCCCGGCACCCGCAGGATCGGCGCCTGGTCCAGGACCGCATGCCCGTCCTCGTCCAGCACCGCGACCGGCGGCGCCCGCAACAGGCCCTGCAGCACCAGATCGGCCCGGCCCGCCCGGCGCAGCGTCACCGGCGCGCCGAAGACCGCGTTCAGAACCGAGGCCAGGCCGTCAAACATCCCGCTCACCGGATCGTGCCGTCGAGAAGCACCCGACCGACTGCGGAAGGGTTGGTCGCACCGGCGACGGCCACACCGATCAGCTTGTTGCTGGCGGCCGTGGCGCTGCAAACGCCGTTGCCTGCGTCCCAGTAGATCTTTGCCCCGACCGTCCATGCCTGGGCGCCGGCCTTCGGCAGTTCGAAGATCCCGCGACGGACGATCACGACCTCTTCGCCGATCTCGGCATCGCCTTGGGCCACGCCGAAGAGATCGCCGATCAGGACGGGCTGCCCCGACATGATGGCAGAAGCGGCGGTGATCGTCACATGTTCGCCGGGCATGATGTAATTGCGCATGTCTCTCTCCCGAGATTGAAGGCTGCGGAATGACGAAGGGCGCCCGCAGGCGCCCTTTCGTCAGGTCAGGTTCTGGTCAGAAGATCAGACGCCGCTCAGGCGCCGGCATTCTTGTAGGCGCCGCGGAACTCCACCGCCGCCGCGCCGAAGATATGCCGCGCGTTCATCTTCACCGCGTCGGGGTTCATCCCCTCGATCGTCTCGACCGTCGGCGCCTCATAGCCGTCGAGATAGGCATGCTGCACCGGCGGCAGATCGGGATCGACCAGATACCAGGCCGTGTCCGACCCGCCCGCGATCGCGCCCAGATTGGCCACCGTCTCGACCGAGAACCGCGACCGATAGGGGTTCGCATCGCCCGCCCTGGTCGGCACGATATCGGCGGTGAACTGCAGCGCCGCCAGTTCCAGCGCCGGCGGCACGATCAACAATTCCGCCTCGGGCGCGATGAAGTCGTCGGGATCCTTCGAGCCGAAGGCCCGCATCTCGGCCATGGCCTTGCGCCCCGCCGCGATGCTGGTGACCGAGATCGCCGCCGCCGCCCCGGCCAGATTGCCATGATCGGCATGGAAGATCGGCTTGCCGTCGGATTTCAGGGGCAGATTGCCGCGGATCAACGACCAGACCATGCTGTTTTCCATCTGCCGCGCCGCTTGGGCAAATTCGCGCGGGATGCGGGCAAAGGCGCCCATGTCGTCATTGATCACCGATTCAAACGACAGGGTGATCGTGCGGCCCCGGCGCTGCACCCGCAGCCCCTCGGCCTCATCGGCCAGCGTCGCGGTCTCATATTCGCCATTCTCCCGCACCGTCTTCAGCTGGAAGTCGCCGCCAAAGCGCACCGCGTAGATCTCGCGGAAGTCGGCCGCGGTCAGCGCCGGGCCGCAGACCAAAGGCCATTGCGGCGCCCGGCGGCCATATTCGGCCAGAAGCGCGCGGTTCATCACCTCGGTGGTGATATAGGCAAAGTCGCTGACGCCCACCGCGCCGCCGCCCATCATCGTCATCGCGCGCATGCCGCGCCGCACCGCCTCGGTCTCGTTGAAGCCGCGCCCGGCCCCCGCCCTCGCGCCCAGTTCCATCGCCAGCCGCTTCAGCCGCAAGCCGCGATAGGCCGAGGCCGGCCCCTCGGTCTTGCCCATCAGCGCCCCGATCATCCCCTCGAGCCGGGTTTCCGTCTCGTCGCGGCGCAGCTGCGCCCGCGGCCCGCGGCCGTCGATCTTCACCTTGCGCCCCCCCTTGCCCTTGATCGCGGCATAGACCGCCCGCGTGCCCAAGCCCCGGCCGATGTAATCCGCCGCCATGGCCGCGCTGACACCATGGCGGGCGCAGATGTTCACGATCGCCACCGCCCGCGCCGCCGAGGCCTCGGCCAGGTCTTCCTCCTCCGCCTCGGGATCGCCCTCTTCCGCCCCGGGATCCCCGTCTTCCGCCGCGTCCTCTTCGATCTCTTCGCCTTCCGCTTCGGGATCTTCCGCCTCTTCGGCGCGGACATCCTCGTCTTCCAGCGCGGGGTCCTCTTCGACCTCGGCCCGGGTCCGGGCCGTGATCCGGCCCTTCAGGCCCGGTTTGGGGGTCTTCGCCATGGTCGTTCCTCCTTTGGCGTCGGGTGGTGCAAAACCGGCCATCATGGCCAGAACCGATGCGCGCGGCCGCGGCCGCGCCAGGGCCCCCGCGGCCGACAGAAGCCGGGCGGGCGGGTGCTGATAGATGCGGTAATCGAAGGCCACCGGATCGGCCGCAACGCCGTCCTCGGCCAGGGACGTGGCAAAACCCGCCGCCAGTGCCGCGGGCCCGTCATAATAGGTCTCGGCCCGCATCACCGCGCGCGCGGCCTCGACCGTCAGGCCCGCGCGGCGGGCATAGATCCCGGCATAGGCATTGGCGATCACCTCCAGCGCCTCGGCCGCCTTGCGATGCGCCTCGGACGTGCCCCGCTCGCCCAGGACATCCTGCGCCGGATCGTGGATCATCATCAGCGCGCCGGGCGACATGGTGATCGTGTCGCCCGCCATCGCGATCAGGCTGGCGGCCGAGGCGGCCACCCCCTCGACAATGATCTCGACCGGGCCCGGATGGCTGCGCAGCGCGGCGTAGATCGCCTGCCCCTCGGTCGCGATGCCGCCGCCGGAATTCAGCCGCACCGTCAAAGGCCCCGACAGGCCCGCCAGCCAATCGCGCACCATCCGGGCGGTGAAGAACTCTTCCTCCCACCAGGACGCGCCGATCGTGCCGTACAGCAGCAATTCGGTCATTCATCTCTCCTTTCTAGGGGTCGCCTATTGGCGCCGCATGTCGCGGACGAGGCCGCGCAGATCCTCGATCCCGACCCCAAGCGCCTGGGCCGCAGCCTGGGTCGCAGCCTCGGCCGCAGCTTCGGCCGCCACCGTGCCGTCGCCGGGATCCTCCGCCTTCGCCTGGCGCGAGACATCGGCGCGCGGGTCGCTGTCGAAGGGCAGGCCCAGCCGGTCGGCCTCGTCGCGGTCCTGCGCCTGCTCTTCCAACAGCCGCTCGGGGTCGATGCCGAGCTGCCGCACCACCTGCTGGCGCGAGGCGAAGCCCGACCGCACCGCCTCGCGCAGCGCGGCAAATTCGCGCGCCGGATCGACGATGATCTTGCGCGGCGCCACCCAGGTCAGCGTCACATGATCCCAGATCCCGGCCGGCAGGCCCGCCTCCAGCAAGGCCTCGGCATCGACCGCCTGCCAGGCCTCGACAAACAGCCGCGACAGCGGCAGCAGAAGCTGCGGGATCAGCGTCAGATGCTGCCAGGCGCTGACATTCTGATCCATCTCCAGCCGGCCCATCCGCGCCGAGGAGAAGTTCACCTGCGCCAGATCGCCGGTCAGCGCCTCGTAGCTGACCCCCAGCCCCGCCGCGATCGAGCGCAGGACCGAGCGGGTGAACTCGTCATAGGCCTCGACCCCGGGCGGCACCGGGAAGCGCACATCCTCGGCATCGCCCAGATCATAGACCATCCCCGGCGCGATCTCGTCGGGCAGCGCGACCTGCTTGTCGCCGCCGATGCGGAAGGCCGCAAAACAGGCGGCGATCTTCTGCCGCATCAGCTGCGCATCCTCGTGATCGGCCAGATCCTGCAGGCGCAGCATCACCGGGGCAAGCCAGGTCACCCCCCGCTCCTGCCCCGGCCGGTCGACCCGGTAGATGTGCAAGACCTCATCGGCCGGCACGCGCAGCGACACCCCGGCCCCGCGTTCCGCCGGCCAGTCCGAGCCGGGATGGGCCGGGAACAGCCAATAGGCCACCCGCCGCCCCGCCGCGTCATATTCGATCCCCTGGCGGATATCGCCGCCGCCAGCCAGAAAGCCCACCTTGCCCGCGTCCAGATAATCCGGCTCCAGCACTTCCAGCTGCAAGGGCAAGGCGCCCTCGACCAGCGCATCGGCATGGATCCGCACCAGGCATTCGCCATCCGACACCACCGTGCCCCAGATCAGCGCCTGCAACCCGTAAAGGTTCAGCCGCCCCGCCCGGTCGATCCGCACCGTGTCGAGATGCTCTTCGATCCGCTTCAATCCCCGGGCCCGCAGCCGCTTCTGCGCCGCCGCAGTCAGCCCCGGATGGCTGACCGCCACCTTGGGCAGGATGCCATCGCCCACCACATTGCCCGCGATCACCGCCCGGGCGCGCGCGGCAAAGGGCGTGTTGCGCACCATGTCGCGGGCAAAGAACGCCAGGCGCTGGCGCTGCCGCGCCGCCCCGTCGGCATCGCTGCGGCTGGCACGCAAGGACGACATGCGCCCGCCCAGGCTTGCCCCGTCAAAATGCGCCAGCACCGCCCGGTTGCGCGCCCGCCGCACCGCCCAGCCCGGCGCCACCGCCCGGATCGCCCGCTCGAGGAAGGACATCGCCCTCACCCCTTGCGATAGGCGGGATGGCTGACCCGGGCCCGGCGCGCGAGCCCCAGCGCCCCTTCCATCTCGGTCCGGATCGCCGTCATCTCGGCCAGGCTGCGGAAGGTCACCTTCTCGCCATTCACCTCAAGCGCGGTCACGCCCTTCGCGATCATCGCGCAAAGCCGTTGATAATCCTCAAGCGTATAGGCGCTCACAGCCATTTCCCCCGGCGTCCGATCCATGTTCTTTTGGCCCCAGCCTGCCCCCCAACCTGCGGCCCAGCCGGCGCGTCCCCCGCCGCTTCCCCCGGCACTTCCCCCGGCCCAGGCCGCGGCCCGCTCGGCGCCGCCTGTTCGGAAAGCCGCAGCACAGGCGCCCCTACTGGCGCCCCTACTGGCGCCACCGCCGGCAGGGCCGCATCGAACAGGTCGGGCTGCGCCTCGGGCGGCGCGATCCCGCGCTCGGCCTCCAGCTGGCCCCATTGCTCTTCGGTCATCGCCGCCCAGCCCTTCTTGCGCGCCGCCGCCTCGGAATAGTTCATCGTATCCAGGCATTCGTTGCGCCGGCTGCTTTCGACGAGCTGCCAGCTCGACAGGATCGCGCCCGAGGCCGCCCGCTTCAGCACCCGCACCTCGGCCGTCACCTGGCGGTAATACTCATCGCCCAGACCCAGCGCGAAGGCCACGAAGCCGCGATCCTGCGGATCCTCCTTGGCCAGCCAGCCGTAAAAATCCGCCTTCACCTGGCTGACATTCACGATCCAGCGCCGCCGCTGCACCCGCAGCGCCCGGCCGCTGTCCTTGCGATCCTGTTGCGGGCGCAGGACCGGCCCATTGGCCGAAGACCCGCCCTTGACCAGGATCACCCGCGTCCAGGGATGCCGGCGCGCCCAATCCTTCACATCGGCGGTGAACGTCCCCTCATCGACCGCCATCATGTCCAAGGGCAGCCGCAGCCCCAGTTCCGTCCGCCATGTCGCCTTCAACAGCGCATCCAACGCCGCCCGCCCCTCGGCATCGCCGATGAAGTGCGGGATCACCAGATGATCCACCACCCAGCGCCGGTAATTCCGCCCATAGGCGCAGATCGTCACCTCGATCCGGTCGCCCTGCAGGTCCACCCCCGCCGTCAGCAACACCCCCGAGCCCGGCACCACGCCGCGCGCCAAGGCCTGCCCCGGCTCGGCCTTCTCGACCCGGTCGCGCAGCTTCTCCCAATCGGGGCCCTTCGAGGCCTGCACATAGGGCAGGCCCAGCACATCGTTGAAGAAGGTCTGCTCGGTCTCGGCCTCGATCTGCCCCTTCGCCTCCTCTTCGGTCTGCGCATTGGCGCGCAGCACCGTCCAGCCCATCACCTGCGCATAGTCGACCGCGATCGAGGCCCAGTCGCGCTGCGGCACATAGGCCCGCCACAGATGGAAGCCCGGATGGTCGCCGCGCGGGTTCTGCGCCACCCAGCGCCCCGCCGCCACCATCGCGACCTTGTGGCCATGGCCGATCGCCCCGCCGCAGGTCTCGCAGCTGAACCCCGCCGCCTGCAGCCGCTCGGGGTCCAGGTTCTTGCGGAAGTTCTCCCAGGTCAGCGGCGCATAGTGGCCGCAATGCGGACAGGGCAGATGGAAGAAGCGCTGGTCCGAGCGCCCGAAGGCCCGGCTGACCCGGCAGGTCCCGGCGATCTGCGGCGTCGAGATCCGCACGATCTTCGCCTCTTCAAAGCCCGAGGCCCGGCTTTCCGCCAGTTTCTCGGGGTCGCCCTTCGGCGTCATCTCGAACTTCGCCACATCGTCCATCAACACCAGCCGCCGCGTCGTGCCCGCCAGATCGTCGGGCGAGCCCGCGCTGACCACCTTCAGGCTGCCATCGCGGCGCAGGGTTTCCTGATTGTGCAGCGTGTCGGTCTGCTCGCCCCGACCCTCGCCGAAGATCTCGCGCAGGCTCGGCGCCTGGCGCCGCATCGGCATCCATTTCGTGCGCACCCATTCGGTCGCGGCCGAGGCGGTCGGATGCACGACCAGGCTGTCCAGGGGCCCATGCGCATGCCAGGCCGCCAGCGTCGGGTTCAGAACCGACACCGTCTTGCCCCATTGCGCGCTGCCCCGCACCGTCACCTCGCGCGCCGGATGTTCGGGGCTCAGAACCGCGTGGATCTCGCGCAGGAACGGGAAGCGGTCGATGTCGAAGGCGCCCGGAAAGGGCGAGCGGTCGTCAAAGACGATGTTGTCGCGGCACCAGCGGGTGATGTCGGGCGGCGGCGGCGGATCCATCGCCTCGGCGATCCCCGCCAGAACCGCCGCCTCGGCCGACGTCAGGAACCCCATGACTCAGACCGTCGCCGCGCGTTCGGATGCCGACAGATCCGCCGCCCCCGCCTCGGCCCGCAGCTGATCCCGCCGCCGGGCGCGATGGCGCCGCCACTCTTCCAGCATCACCTGCCGCACCTCCCGGACCTCCACCCCGAAGCGATCGGCCACCGCCCGGGCGCCCTCGCGGATCACCGCCTCGAACTGGCCAATCTCGCGGGCCAGCGCCCGCGCCGCCTGGCGCTGCGCCTCATCGGCCAGCACCCAGCGCCCCTCGTCCCGCTCATTGTCCCGCCGCCGCCGCCGCGCCTCTTCCTCCTTGATCTGGATCGTTGCCAGCTCCAGCCGATCCGGATCGCGCAACGGCAAGACCCCGCCCTCGCGCATCGGCGCGGGCATCGGTGCGGGCATGGCCGCCGGGCCGCCCTCGGCCAGATCGCGGAGCGCCCGCCGCGTGGCCAGCCCATTGCCGGCCATCTGCCCCAGATCCAGCCGCCGCCCCAGCGCCGCGGCCACACGCGCCAGATCGAAGCGCCGCGCCCGGCCCGCGCCGGTGAAGCACCCCGCCAGCTTGCCTTCCGCCACATATTGGCTGATCCGCGCCTTCGAGACCGCCAGCCGTTCGGCAAGCTGCGTCGTGGTCAGCCCCTCCATCCGCCCTTCCGATCTGAACGTTAAGCTGGTTAAGGCTTTTGGTTTCGTTAAGCGGGCCGCGACCCCCGGGGTGCGAATTACCCGCGTGCCAGGGCCACCCGGAAGGACCCGCCCGATCTGCGCACGCCCTCAGCGCGCCGTGCGGATCGCCTCGGCCAGGCGCCGCTCCAGATGCGCGCGGTACCGCGCCCGCACCGTGCGATCGGCCAGCCCGAAGAAGTCCAAAGGCTTCGCCGCATAGGTGGCGCTGGTCTCGAACGCGACCAGAAGCTCAAGCGGTGGCTGCGTCGTTCCACGCCCCCGCTTGGACTTGCCGCGCTTGTAGATCCCCGGCGGCAGATGCCCGGCCCGGGCCGAGCCGGCCGAGGCGATGAACACATCCGGCCGCGCCAGCATCCGCGCCAGCGCCCGCTTCGGCATGTTGCCATGCGCATTGCGCACCACCCCCACCGGAACCGGGATCGCCCGCCGCTTCGGCCGCCGCCGCCCGCCCTCGATCTGCCAGACCAGATAGCCCGCCTGGATCGGCCTTATGCCGATCTCGGCCTCCAACTGCGTCTTGCGCGCCGCGCGCCGATAGATCGCCCGCTGGGTGAAGCCGGTCGGCCGGTCCAGACCGGCCCGGAGCGCCGCCTCCTCCGCGCCCTGCACCTCACCCGCCAGATCGTTCAGCGCATGGGCCGCGGCAAAGGGCAGCTGCCGCTGCGCAAAAGCATCCAGCCCGCGCAGCAGCTGGTCGAGATTGGCCGTGATCCGAACCTCCATCAGGCGCGCCCTCCAGATCGGGGGCCCGCCCGCCGGCTGGCAAAGACAAACCGCCCGGCAAAACAAAACGCCCGGCAGGTTTCCCTCCGGGCGCAGCTGTAGATGATGGCAAGGAACATGCCGCCGGCTGACTTAAGCGTCAAGAGGGTAGTGTCTCAGTTTGAATTATGGTTTCCCGCGCAGGATGGCTGGGACACGGCAATGCGGCTTGATCCAGGCGGCCTTTGTGGGGCACAGCCACTGCACAACTCGCAAGCATCTCGCATAGTCCCCGCTAAGATTGCGGCGGAAGATCGGCTCGTGATGCCATAACCTGTTACGAAGCTCTGCGATATCAGTCACCTCCTTATGGATCAGAAAGCGATCAACTGCTTCTGGTAGGTGGGGAAACGCTGTCCGTAGATGTTTGCTCCATATCTTCGGCCCGTATCGACCGTGCATCATGGCGACCCAGAAGCCGAACGAGAGCCCTGCAACCACTTGCCCAGTTTCATGAGGCTTCTTGCGACTAGTAAGCCTGCGGAGGGTTAGGCCTATCGCCTCGCGCTGCGCCACCTCCACATCATCGAGAAATGGAGGCTCCTTCCACCAGTCTTGGCCATATGCAAGCGACAACCCGTCACTGACACGATTTCGTAACCCTACCTCCGCAGACTGGATGGGCAGATGGAACGCTTCCCCGACTCGCGCGTTCCATAAGTATAGCGCGA
Organism: Xinfangfangia pollutisoli; assembly: GCF_020179405.1. GTDB lineage: Bacteria > Pseudomonadota > Alphaproteobacteria > Rhodobacterales > Rhodobacteraceae > Pseudogemmobacter > Pseudogemmobacter pollutisoli. Next base: position 18,679 of record NZ_JAICBZ010000068.1, read on the forward strand.
GCGCGCGGTCAGGGTCATGCCCTGCCGCGTTTAGGTAAGTTCCAAGTCTGAGTGGCGAAATTATCTCTGAGAGCGCATGGATAGGGTGCGCTTCTTGAATCTCTGGTTGACCCTGCTCGTTCATAACCCTATCTAACTCATGTGCGCCGACTGCGGTCACTGCTAGCATACTGCACCGGACTTATAGAGCCCCGCGACAGCCGCAAGGTCCTCGCGGGGTTTCGCATTTTCAGAGCCCTCGCTTCTTGTAAGGTCCGCGCGGCCCCGGCTTCGGCGCAGCCGCATCGATCAGGGCCACCAGCCAATCCATGTCATGCAGTTCCTTCGCCACGCCAGCCGCCATCGCGGGCGTCATGCGCAGGCTCTTGTGCCTCCGCACGAAGTTGTAATGCACGAAGTAGAGCGACAGCATGTGCAGATGATTTTCCAGCTTCTTGCTGAAGCCGTTGGTCAGGCGGGTGAAGCGGCGCATACCCATGCGCATCGTCATGTTCTGCCGCTCCACATGCGACGTGCTGACCATTTCCTTGACGGGGTAGCCGCTGATCAGCTCCTTGCGCGCGCCAGTGCATTCGGCGGGGCTATACTTCTTCTCATGGCCCTTCTGGCCCGTCGTATCGCCATACAGCTTCACCAGCATGGCATAATCAACGTCGCCACCGAACGCGCCCTCAACGGCTTCCAGATATGCCTTGCGACCGTCCGTGGTCAGTTGAACGCGGTTGGAGAGGCGGGCGCGCAGATCGTTCATGAACTCGATTGCGGTTGCGCTCGAACGGTCGCCAACCTCGAACGCCAGGATCATCTTGCTATCGCGGTCAATCGCTGTCCACGTCCACACATCGCCAGCACCTTCTGGCACAGCCTTTGCGGCCGCGACGTTCTTCTCCTTGCTGTAGCAGAATGACCAGATTTCGTCGCACTCAACATGCTTGGCGGCGACGTTTACAACCGTCGTATCGTGATAGGCCGCACAAGCCTTACCCGCATCCTCAAGCAGCTTGGTCACGGTGTTGATCGACACCCCCGTGATGCGGCTTATCGAACGCATGGGCGCCCCCTCAACCAGCATGTTGAGGATGGTGACGCGGGTTTTGATGTCTAGCCTGTTCATACTCAAAGCCTATGAACTTTTTTTTGCATACCGTCAAGCATCAAAGTTCAGCTCAAATTGATCTGGATTCGCCTTTGGAATCGCTTCTGGAAACGCTCTGTAGAAGTTCCGTTCAAAGTCGGTTCGGTCCTTTGATGCGTTGCCTATCCCGATGGTCTGCCACAGGTGCTGTCGCAGGGCGGGAAGCCCCACATGGTCGCTAAGAAACTGGTGAAGCTTGTACTTTCTCGTGCCACCCGCATATACCACCGGGTTCGCTTCATCCAACAAATCCAAGATGGCGCCCCGGCTGTTCGCAAGTGGGTGATAGATGTACTTGCGAGTAAACCATCCGAAGAACTGCGGGTGCCGGAAAGACCGGGGGTCCTTCCGTTTGATCCCGTACAGCTTGTAAATCATGTCGGCAAACTGGTTGGGAAACTCGGCTCGTTCCCACTGCCGAAACTCTCTGGCCACAAAATCCTGCCAGAGCTTGAGGTACTCTTCCTTCCGGACGTCCTCGACATATCCGGTAGCGGCATCGACAAGTGCGACGATGCCGAGCTTTGCAGCGGATCGAACGATGATCTCAGCCTGGACCGCTAAGAACTTCTGTGATGGCGCCAAAAGATCATCATTCCTAGCCTGGATCAGCGCGTCACAGACCTCAATGAGCGTCGTTGCTTCATAGCCGTCAGCCGTCCCGCCCTGATTGACCGCTGAATCGGTATCCAAGTACTTAAAAATAATGGGATTTTCAATCTTTTCCCATAGTTCATCGCTGATTGCGGATCGTACCCCCTTGCGAGTGACGGTCCTCAAGAAAGCGTTCCCTCCCTCCGATTTCAAGGTGAGCGCCTTTGCCATCGCGGCCTTGGCAATCAGCCGCCTTCCGTCCTGCAGGCGGTAGACCTCGATCTGGACATCGCCAATCGGCATAAGCCCTTGATGGCTTGCACTAGGTACACTGTTTGGGTCGCTGAGCTTTGACCATCTGGCTTGAGCGGCCTTGAGGGCAATTTCCCGGCGCTGTTCAGGGGTCAGATTCCTGGCGCGCGCGTTTCCGCCTTTGCTCTGCGGAGTCTTTGCCATCATTCGCCCCCCATGCTTGCTCGCGTGAGGAGAATATATGCTTGCAAAAAAGACATTGCAAGCATTTTCAGTCACCGTTTGGCCGAATGCTTGCTACTTGGCCCACCGCTTCGCCGCCGCCTGCTTAGCGATCTCGGCCCGGCGCTCTGGGGTCATGCTGGCAGCGCGGGCCGCTCCACCCTTCTTGCCCATGGCCTGCGCGGCCTTGTCCTTGCCATCGTCGGGCGCCGCATCCTCGACTTCGCCCGTGGCGATCTTGCCGATCAGGACGGCCAAACCCACCGCGTCGGCAGGGCGCTTCTCTCCGTTAGGGCCTTTAGGCATTGTTACTTCCTCTCGCCTGTAAAGTGACGATTGCCGCCAAAGGAAATCGGGATGCCGCCGCCAACGCGGTCCAAATGCGGCGCCCGACCCGGCTCGCCAACCGGCATTGATGCTGCGATGATTTCTTGTTCGGTAAGCGTCGAGCAAACAAGTCTTTGCAGCACAGCCTCAACTTGGCTTTCCGACATGGTACCCGGAAGGGTCCACACCTCTCGTTCTTGCAGACTATCGTAGCTTGTGATTTTCCACTTTGCCATGCTCGGCCTCCTATGCTTACCGTCTAGCATATAGGAAGTGCGGGCAGGTGCGATACCCGCGTCAACCCCGCCCAATTTCAAACTGAGACACTACCGTCAAGGGCCGTTCTGCGCATAGCCCTGCATCCGGTCCAAGGCCGCCGCCAGGGCGCCGCGCAGGGCGTCGTGGTGGCGCCCATTCACCGACCAGCCGAAGCGCCGCAGCACCGCCGACAGATC
>NZ_JAICBZ010000069.1:0-14940 GCF_020179405.1 Xinfangfangia pollutisoli
GGCCCCGGGCGGGCAAAGGCTGGCCGCGCTGGTCAGCCAGGGCGCCCGCGCCGCGCTGACCGGCGCGATTGCCGCCGGCGATCTGCCCCGCGCCGAGGAAGCGCTTGACCGGCTGGCCGCCGTTGCCGCCTGTCATGCCGAAAGCTATGCCGCCGCGCAGATCCATGCGCAGGGCCATCTTGATCTGGGCTGGGCCCGCCGCTCGGCCGCGGCCGATGCGCCCGACGCGCGCGGCGCCTGGCAGGGCTTTCTCAGCCACACCGCCGAGGCCGAGCGCATTCTCGACCCGTTCGACCCGATCGCCGAGAATTCGCCGCTGATCGCCGCCACGCGCTATCATCTGGTGCGCGGGCTGGAAGAGGGCGAAAGCCTGTTCCGCGACTGGTACGAGGATTGGTGCGATCTGGACCCGACCTGCGCCGAACCGCATGCCGCCCATGCCGTGCATCTTCTGCCGAACTGGTATGGCCGGCTTGACACATTCGACGCCGCCGCCCGCGCCGCCGCCCGCCGCACCGGCGATGTGACCGGCGCCCAGGCCTATGCGGTCTTCTACCTTTCGGCGATCGAAGCCCTGGGCGATCCGCCCGAGGGAATGGATCTGGGGCTCTTCCTGCGCGGGCTGATGGATTATCACCATGTCACCGGCTGCCAGTACCGGGCGAATGTCGTCGCCGCCGCGCTGACCGAGCGGGCGGTTCAGCTGACCGAAGCGGCGGCGCCGGGCGCCCTGCGGCTGCGCGCGGTGCTGGATCTGCTGGAAGACCATCTGACCGGCACGCTGCGCGAGTTTCACCTGCCGGCCTGGGATCAGGGCGAAACCGCGATCCATTGGGCGCTGGGGCAGGTCTTTGCCGGGCCGCTGGCGCAGGGCGCGCATATCCATCTGGGCCCCGAAGGGCTGGAGGCGCGACCGGGCTAAGGCCGCGCGCCGCGGCGCCCGCGGGCGCTGCGCCCTCTTGCCCCGCGCGGCCCCGCGGCCTAAACGCAGGGAAATGCCGCCGCAGCGCCGCGAGGAAGTGCCATGCTCGACCTGTCCTTCACCCCGCCCAAGCCCAAGGTCATCGCCGGGGCGAAGCACGACTGGGAACTGGTGATCGGGATGGAGATCCATGCCCAGGTCGCCTCGAACGCCAAGCTGTTCTCGGGCGCCTCGACCGGCTTCGGGGCGGAACCGAACACCAACGTGTCCTTCGTCGATTGCGCCATGCCGGGCATGCTGCCGGTGATCAACGAGTTCTGCGTCGAGCAGGCGGTGCGCACCGGGCTGGGCCTGAAGGCCGCGATCAACCTGGTCTCGGCCTTCGACCGGAAGAATTACTTCTACCCCGACCTGCCGCAGGGCTATCAGATCAGCCAGCTTTACCACCCGATCGTGGGCGAGGGCGAGGTGCTGGTGGAACTGTCCCCCGGGGTCGCCCGTCTGGTGCGGATCGAGCGGATCCATCTGGAACAGGATGCCGGCAAGTCGATCCATGACATCGACCCGAACCTGTCCTTCGTCGATTTCAACCGCACGGGCGTTGCGCTGATGGAAATCGTCAGCCGCCCCGATCTGCGCGGGCCCGAAGAGGCCGCGGCCTATGTGGGCAAGCTGCGCCAGATCCTGCGCTATCTGGGCACTTGCGACGGCAATATGCAGAACGGCAACCTGCGGGCCGACGTGAACGTCTCGGTCTGCCGGCCGGGCGCCTATGAGCGCTATCAGGAAACCCAGGATTTCAGCCATCTGGGCACGCGCTGCGAGATCAAGAACATGAACTCGATGCGCTTCATCCAGGCGGCCATCGATTACGAGGCCCGTCGCCAGATCGCCATTCTGGAAGAGGGCGGGTCCGTGGTTCAGGAAACCCGGCTCTACGACCCCGACAAGAACGAGACGCGCAGCATGCGGTCCAAGGAAGAGGCGCATGATTACCGCTACTTCCCCGATCCCGACCTGCTGCCCCTGGAGATCGAGCAGGATTGGGTCGACCATATCGCCGCGACCATGCCGGAACTGCCCGATGCCAAGAAGGCGCGGTTCATGGGCGATTACGGGCTGACCGATTACGACGCCTCGGTGCTGACGGCCGAACTGGATTCGGCGGAATTCTTCGATGCGGTGGCGCGCGGGCGCGACGGCAAGATGGCCGCGAACTGGGTCATCAACGAGCTGTTCGGCCGGCTGAAGAAGGAAGGGCTGGAAATCGGCGAAAGCCCGGTTTCGGCGGCCCAGCTGGGCGGGATCGTGGATCTGATCGGTGCGGAAGTGATTTCCGGCAAGATCGCCAAGGACCTGTTCGAGATCCTGTGGACCGAAGGCGGCGATCCGGCCGAGATCGTGGAAGCCCGCGGCATGAAGCAGGTCACCGATACCGGCGCGATCGAGGCCGCGGTGGATGAGATCATCGCCGCGAACCCTGCCCAGGTCGAAAAGGCCAAGGCCAATGCGAAACTGGCGGGCTGGTTCGTGGGCCAGGTGATGAAGGCCACCGGCGGCAAGGCCAATCCGGCTGCCGTCAGCGATCTGGTGATGCGCAAGCTGGGGCTCTGAGCCCCGGCTTTTTCCCGGAATTTCTGGCGCCTTTTCTGGCGCCTAGGCCTTTGGCCGCGGCGCGCCGCCTTCGAAGCGGTTGCCGTGGCGATAGTCGCAGGGCGCCTCCTGCATCTGCAGATGCAGCGCGGCGCCGGTATAGGGATGGGCGCGGGCCAGGTCTTCATCGAAATCGATCCCCAGGCCCGGGCCTTCCGGCGGCAGGATATAGCCGTCTTCCCAGCTGATCGAATTGCGGATCAGCGCCAGATGGAAGGCGCCGCCGGTCTGGATCGTCTCGGCGATCAGCAAGTTCGGAATGGCGGTGGACAGATGGATGTTCGCCGCCCATTCCACCGGCCCCGCGTAAAGATGCGGGGCGATCTCGGCATTGAAGATCTCGGCGATGGCGGCCAGCTTCTTGCCTTCCAGAATGCCGCCCAGCCGGCCCAGCGCCGGCTGCAGGATCTTGACGCCCCCTGCGCGCAACAGCAGGCCGAATTCGGTCTTGGTGGTCAGCCTTTCGCCCGTGGCCAGAGGAATGCGGACCTGCCGCGCCACTTCGGCGAATTCCAGAAGGTTGTCGGGCGGGATCGGCTCTTCATACCAAAGCGGGTTGAACGGCTCCAATTCGCGGCCCAGCCGGATCGCGCCGGGGGTGGAGAACTGGCCATGCGTGCCGAACAGCAGATCGGCCCGGTCGCCCACCGCGGCCCGGATCGCCTTGCAGAAGGCGACCGAGCGCGAGATGTCGGACATGGCCGGCTCATGCCCGCCGCGGATCGTATAGGGGCCGGCCGGGTCGAACTTGACAGCGGTAAAACCCTGGGCGACGGCCTTGGCGGCGGCTTCGGCCTGCCAATCCGGGTTGACCCAGAATTCGGTCTGGTCCTGGCCCGGCTCGGGGTAAAGATAGGTGTAGGACCGGATGCGGTCATTCATCTTGCCGCCCAGCAGCGCCCAGACCGGCCGGTTGCGCGCCTTGCCCAGGATGTCCCAGCAGGCGATTTCCAGCCCGGCAAAGGCGCCCATCACTGTAGGATCGGGGCGCTGGGTGAAGCCTGACGAATAGACCCGGCGGAACATCAGCTCCAGGTTTTCCGGGTTCTCGCCCAGCATGTGGCGGTCGAACACGTCTTCGATCACCGCCTGCATCGCCTTTGGCCCCACCGTCGAGGCATAGCATTCGCCATAGCCGGTGATGCCGCATTCGGTGGTGAGTTTCGGGAAGATCCAGTAGCGCCCGCCCCAGCCCGGGGCCGGCGGCGCGACGATGAACAGTTCCAGATCCTTGAGCTTCATGGGCCACCTCTGTGCGGGGCGCGGGGCCGCCGGGGGTTTCACACCCCCGGACCCCCGTGGGATATTTCGACAGAGAGGAAGCTAGGCCGGGTTATGGGCAGATGAGGTGCCGTTTGCGACAGGATGTGACGTGTTCAGGCGATGGATGCAGCGATCTGCGCCGCGATCCGGGCGATTTCCGCGGGCATCGAGAAGAAGGGCGAATGCGAGGCATCCAGCGCGAAGCGGTGCTGTGGCGGCAGGGCGCCGGCCATGTCGGCCTGGAAGGCGGGCGGGATGGCGCGGTCGTCGCGGCAGGCGATGTAATAGCGCGGCAGGCGGGCGGCGCGGTCGGTTTGCGGGAAGGGGGTTTCCTGCGGCAGGCGCGGCTCGGGGCACAGCCGGGCGCGGGCAAGCGCGCGGTCCTCGGGGCGGCAATCGTGGTAGAACAGCGCGTCGATCTGATCCTCGGCGAAGTAGAAGGCGCTGCGATCCGGGGTCAGCCGATAGGCCGGGACCAGCGGCTGATCGGGGCCCGAGGCGCGGCGCATCTGGGCCAGCGACTGGCCGGGCCGGGGCAGATAGGCGCAGAGATAGATCAGCGCCGTGATCTTGTCGGTGGAAAGTTCGGCCGCCACGGTCATCGGGAAGCCGCCGGCGGAATGGGCCAGCAGGAGCGTCGGGCCGGTGATCGCGGCGCGGATCGCCTGGGCCTGGGCTGCAAGCGTGGTGGGCGCGCCGTCGCGGCCGGGCAGGTCGATCGCGCGCGCGGTCAGGCCCCGGGCGGCAAGTTCGGGGATCAGCCGGTGCCAGCACCAGGCGCCATGGCAGGAGCCGTGGATCAGCAGGATCTCAGCCATGGCCGATGCTGGTCAGGAACGTATCCAGCAAGGCGGCATATTCTGCCGGCTTTTCCACCATCGGCAGATGGCCCGCGCCCTGGATCAGCGCGAAGCGGCTGCCCGGGATCAGATCGGCGGTCTCGCGCACCAGATCGGGCGGGGTGGAGCCGTCATTCGCCCCGGCGATGATCAGCGCCGGCAGGCGCAGCGTGGCGGTGGTTTCGTAGAAATCCGTGCCCGAAAGGGCCGCGGCGCAGCCGATCCAGCCCTGCGGATCGGTCGCCGCCAGCAGCGCGCGCAGCCGCGGTTCGGCCGGATTGTCGCGCCAGCGCCGGCCCAGCCAGCGTTCCAGCGTGGGCTCAAGGATCGCCTCCATGCCACCCTGCCGCACCGTCTCGATCCGGTCCTGCCATTGGGCGGCGATGCCGATCCGCGGGGCGGTGTTCGACAGGACCAGCCCGCGCACCAGATCCAGCCGCTTGACCGCCAGGCCCTGGGCGATCACCCCGCCGATCGAGACGCCCGCGACCACCGTATCGCGCAGGCCGAAATGGTCGATCACCCGTTCCACATCGCGGATCAAGGCGCCCATCGCATAGGGCGGCGCGGGCACGTCGCTGCCGCCATGGCCGCGCATGTCGATGCGCAGGATGCGCTGGCGGGGCAGGGCGACGGCAAGATCGTCCCAGATCGCCAGGCTGGTGCCAAGGGCATGCAGCAGGACCAGGGCGGGGCCGGTTTCGGGGCCTTCAAGCGTGGCGTTCAGGCGCAGGTCGGGCAGGAAGATCTGGGGCATCGGCGTCAGGCGGCAAGGGTTTGGGCGAAAAGGCTGGGGTCGACATTGCCGCCCGAGACGACGCAGATCACCGCATCGGGCAGGTCGGGGGTGGCCAGGGCCGCAGCCAGCGCGACGGCGCCGCCCGGCTCGGCCACCAGGCGCAGATGGGTGAAGGCCAGCGCCACGGCCTGCAGCGCCTGGGCATCGGTCACGGTCAGGCCGGGGCCGGCCAGCCGTTGCAGGACCGGCAGGGTCAGTTTCCCGGGCGTGGGCGTCAGGATCGCATCGCAGACCGAGCCGCCGGCCGTGGCATTGCGCTGCGGCTGGCCGCTGGCCAGCGAGCGCGCCATGTCGTCGAAACCCACAGGCTCGACCGTCTGCAGGCGCAGGCCCGGGGCGCGGGCCTCGAGCGCCAGGGCGATGCCCGCGGCCAGCCCGCCGCCCCCGCAGGGCACCAGCACCGCGGCTCGGGTCACCCCGGCCTCGGCCGCCTGTTCGGCGATCTCAAGCCCGGTCGTGCCCTGGCCCGCGATCACCTGGGCATGGTCGAAAGGCGGGATCAGCACCAGGCCGCGATCGGCGGCAAGGCCCGCCGCCAGCGCGTCGCGATCATCGCAAAGCCGGTCATAGGTGACCACCTCGGCGCCGTAAGCCCTTGTATTGGCGATCTTCACCGCCGGCGCATCCGAGGGCATGACGATCACCGCCGCCAGCCCATGCGCCGCCGCCGCCCAGGCGACGCCCTGGGCATGGTTGCCCGAAGACATGGCCAGAACGCCCCGCGCGCCTGCGGGCAGCGAAGACACCGCCGACCAGCCACCGCGCGCCTTGAAGGATCCAGTCACCTGCAGGCATTCCGCCTTGACCAGCACCCGCCGCCCGGCCAGCCGGTTCAGAAGCGGCGCCTCCAGCAGCGGCGTGCGGCGGGTGTGGCCCTCCAGACGCGCGGCGGCGGCTTCGATCAGGGCAAGCGATGTCATGACAGGGCCTCCAGCCAGGTTTTCAGGGCAGTGACCGCTTCGGGTTCGTCCAGGAAGGGCACATGGCCGCGGTCGGGCACTTCGGCCAGGATCAGATCGGGGCGGATCGCCTGCATCTGCGCCACGGTGGCCGGCGTCAGCAGGTCGCTGCCCGCGCCGCGGATCAGCGCCACGGGCAGGCCCTGCGTCGCCTGCCATGTCGTCCAGTCCGCGCGATGGGGCGGGGCATATTCGGCCAGAAACCCCTCGCGCAGCGCCGGGTCATAGGTGATTTGCAGGCCGGTCGGCGTCTCGCGGTAAAAGCGCGCCACCTCGGCCCGCCAGCGGGCGACCGGCACGCCTTTAAAGCCGGTCATCGCGGCGGGCATGCGGGCGGCCATCTCGTCCAGCGTCTTGGGCGCGGGGTTGCGGCCGACATAGAGGAGGATCCGGTCAAGGCCCGCCGTCGGGATCTCGGGCCCGATATCGACCAGGCACAGGCCCGACAGCCGGTGAGGCGCCGCCTTGGCCAGATGCAGCCCGATCAGCCCCCCGCGCGAGGTGCCCAGCACCGCCGCCCGGGCCAGGCCCAGATGGTCCAGTAGCGCCAGCGCATCGGCGCCTTCCTGGGCGACGGTATAGGTCGCGGCCCCGGTCCAGTCGCTTTCGCCGCGGCCGCGATAATCCATGCGGATCACCCGCGCCCCGGCCAGCGCCGGCAGCGCATCGTCGAAATCATGCCTTTCGCGCGTCAGCCCGGCCAGGCACAGCACGACCGGGCCCTGGCCCTGATCGTCATAGGCAAGGCGGGCGCCATCGGGGGCGGTGAAGAAGGCCATCGGCATCTCCTGGCGGGGCGGGGGCAGAGTGGCACGGGCGGCGGCCGGGCGAAAGGGCACGCGCGGCAATGCGGCGCTTGCCCCCCAGGGGCGGGCCGCTTAAACCCGCCCGGGCAGGAATGGCAGAAGGCAGGCAAGATGGCCCGCAGACCGACAAGCGCCCCCGACGAAGACCGCCCGACCTCGCGCCGGGTCTCGGCCCTGTCGGGGCTTGGCCCCTTCATCCGTCCCTATCGCGGCATGGCGCTGGGTGCGCTGGGCGCGCTGATCCTGACCGCGACGGTCAGCCTGGTGCTGCCTTTGGCGGTGCGCCGGGTGGTCGACGGGTTCTCCGGCGCCGCGGTCGGGCTGCTGGACAAGTATTTCCTGGCCTTCCTGGCGATTGCCGGGCTTTTGGCGCTGGGCACCGGCCTGCGCTATTACATCGTCACCCTTCTGGGCGAGCGGGTGGTGGCCGATATCCGCCGCGCGGTCTTCGACAAGGTCATGGGCCTGTCGCCGGCCTTTTTCGAGAAAGTGCTGACCGGCGAGGTGTTGAGCCGCATCACGACGGACACGACGCTGATCCTGTCGGTCATCGGATCCTCGGTTTCGGTCGCGCTGCGCAACCTGTTGATGTTGCTGGGCGGGCTGGTCATGCTGATGCTGACCTCGGCCAAGCTGACGGGGCTGGTGCTGCTGATCGTGCCCGCGGTGGTGGTGCCGATCGTGGTTCTGGGCCGGCGCCTGCGCGCGCTGAGCCGCGAGAACCAGGATTGGATCGCCACCTCCTCGGGCTCGGCCTCGGAAGCGCTGCTGTCGGTGCAGACGGTGCAAAGCTACACCCATGAGGCGCCGACCCGGGCGGTCTTTGCCGACCAGACCGAGAAAAGCTTTGCCTCGGCGAAAAAGCGCATCGGCACCCGGGCGGTGATGACGGTGATCGTGATCTTCCTGGTGTTTTCCGGCGTGGTGGGGGTGTTGTGGATCGGCGCGCGCGATGTGCGGATGGGCGCGATGTCGGTGGGCGAGCTGATCCAGTTCGTCATCTATGCGGTGATGGTGGCGGGCTCGGTCGGCGCGCTGTCGGAAATCTGGGGCGAATTGCAGCGTGCCGCGGGCGCGACCGAGCGGCTGGTCGAACTGCTGTCGGTCGAGGACACGGTGCAGGATCCGGCCCGGCCGGTGGCGCTGCCGCGCCCGGTGCGGGGCGAGATCGCCTTCGAGGATGTGGGCTTCCGCTACCCGGCCCGACCCGAGGCCTCGGCCCTGAACGGGGTCAGCCTGCATGTGCGCCCGGGCGAGACGGTGGCGCTGGTCGGGCCTTCGGGCGCGGGCAAGACCACGATGCTGCAGCTGCTGCAGCGCTTCTACGATCCGCAGGAAGGCCAGGTGACGCTGGACGGGATCGACCTGCGCGACATGGCGCGGGTGGATTTCCGTCAGGCGATCGCGCTGGTGCCGCAGGATCCGGTGATCTTCGCCGCCTCGGCGCGCGACAATATCCGCTTCGGCCGGCCCGATGCCTCGGATGCCGAGGTCGAGGCGGCGGCGCGGGCCGCCGCGGCGCATGACTTCCTGACCGGGCTGCCCCAGGGCTATGACACTTTCCTGGGCGAGCGGGGGGTGATGCTGTCGGGCGGGCAGAAGCAGCGCGTGGCGATTGCCCGCGCGATCCTGCGCGATGCGCCGGTGCTGCTGCTGGACGAGGCGACAAGTGCGCTGGATGCCGAAAGCGAACGCGCGGTGCAGGCCGCGGTGGAACGGCTGGCCGAAGGGCGCACGACGCTGGTCGTGGCGCACAGGCTGGCCACGGTGAAGCGGGCCGACCGGATCGTGGTTTTCGATCAGGGCCGGATCGCGGCCATCGGCACGCATGACCAGCTGGTCGCCGAGGGCGGGCTTTACGCCCGGCTGGCGCGGCTGCAATTCACCGAGGGCGCGGTCTGAACCCGCGCGCCGGAATTCGTCCGAATTCCGGCGCGCGATTTTTCGACGAAAAATCGGGCGCGGCGAAAACCTTCCCTGGCAAAACCGCTTTGGGCGACGTTGCGTCCCTGACGCGGTTTTGCGGTTGGCAAATCCCTGATCACACCGCACATTTCCAGACGGGAGCGCCGGGCAAAGAACACGGCGAGGAAGGGGAGGACGACATGACCAATTTCGCCACTCTGGCGGATGTGAAGGCGCTGGAAGCCGAAGTCGCCAACTGGGCCGACCGCGATGTCGCCCGCACCATGTATGACTTTCTCAGCCGCGCCAAATCCGCCCATGGGCTGCGTCCGGCGATCAGCTATCAGCTGCTGTCCGATCCGGCCGCGCCCAGCCTGACCCTGACCTGGACCGAGTTGCACCGCGAGGTGACCCGCGCCGCCAACATGTTCCGGTCGCTGGGGATCGGCCCTAAGGATGTGGTGGCCTATGTGCTGCCGAACACGATGGAAACCGCGGTCACGCTGCTGGGCGGCGCGGTCGCCGGGATCGTGAACCCGATCAACCCGCTTCTGGAACCCGAACAGATCAGCGCCATCCTGCGCGAGACCGGGGCCAAGGTCGTGGTGACGCTGCGCCCCTTCCCGAAGACCGATCTGGCCCAGAAGGTCGCCGAGGCGGTGAAATACGCCCCGAATGTCCGCACGGTGCTGGAGGTCGATCTGCTGACCTATCTGACCGGGTTGAAGAAGCTGATCGTGCCCCTGATCCGGCCGAAACAGACCGTGCGCCACCATGCCGATGTGCATGGCTTCGCCGCGCAGATGGCGCGTCAACCCGCCGATCACCTGACCTTCGACGATCCGCCCGAAGACCGCGTCGCCGCCTATTTCCATACCGGCGGCACCACCGGCATGCCCAAGGTCGCCCAGCACAAGGTCTCGGGCATGGTCTATAACGGCTGGCTCGGCTCGACGATCCTGTTCCGGGAATCGGATGTGCTGATGTGCCCCTTGCCCTTGTTCCACGTCTTCGCCGCCTATCCGATCCTGATGTCGGTGATCGGCGCGGGGGCGCATGTCGTCTTCCCGACCCCGGCCGGCTATCGCGGCGAGGGCGTGTTCGACAATCTGTGGAAACTGTGCCAGCGCTATGGCGTGACCTATCTGATCACCGTGCCCACGGCGCTTTCGGCGCTGATGCAGCGCAAGATCGACGCCGATATTTCCGCGCTGCGCGGCGCCTTCTCGGGCTCGGCCCCCTTGCCGCTGGAACTGTTCAACCGCTTCGAAAAGGCCACGGGCGTCCAGATCATCGAAGGCTACGGCCTGACCGAATGCACCTGCCTTGTCGCCTGCAACCCGCCGGCCGGGCAGAAGAAGATCGGCTCGGTCGGGCTGCCGTTCCCCTATACCCATGTGCGGATCCTGACCCGCGACGGCGCCATCGGCTATCGTGAATGCGCCGTCGACGAGGTGGGCGAGATCTGCGTGGCCAATCCCGGCGTCTTCGAGGGCTCGACCTATACCGAGGCCGACAAGAACCGCGAATTGTTCGCCGAGGGCCGCTTCCTGCGCACCGGCGATCTGGGCCGGCTTGATGCGGACGGCTATCTGTTCATCACCGGGCGGGCGAAGGATCTGATCATCCGCGGCGGCCACAACATCGACCCGGCGATCATCGAAGAGGCGCTGATGGGCCATCCGGCGGTGGCTTTCGTGGGCGCGATCGGCCAGCCCGATGCGCATTCGGGCGAATTGCCGGCGGCCTATGTCGAATTGGTCAAGGGCGCCGAAGTCACCGTGGCCGAGCTGATGGCCCATGCCGAAAGGCATATCGCCGAACGCGCCGCCATGCCGAAATACATCCAGATCCTGCCCGAACTGCCGAAGACCGCGGTGGGCAAGGTGTTCAAGCCCGATCTGCGCCGCCTGGCGATCACCCGCATCTATGACGCGGCCTTGGCCGAGGCGGGTCTGCCCGCCAAGGTCGAGGAGGTGATCGAGGACAAGAAGCGCGGCCTGGTGGCGCGGCTGGCGAAATCCGGCCCCTGCGACGATGCGCGCACCGATCAGGTTCTGGGCCGCTTTACCCGGCCCTGGGAATGGGCGGGCTAAGCCGCGGCGCACATGACGGGAATTTTCATTTGATCAATCGTGATTTGCGGCCCAAATATGGCTGCAAATCACAGATTGACCGAGGGATTGTCCGATGAAAATCGTCTCCGCCATCATTGCCGCCGCCACGCTTGCCGCCTCGACCCTGCCGGCGCTGGCGGGGCCGCAATCGGAAGTGCTGTTCCAGCACAAGCACTGGAAGGTGGAACTGGTCGCCTGGGACGATGGGGTGGTGGGCTGCATGGCCCAGGTCGAGGCGCCGGGCGAAAGCCTGTCGATCTGGACCTTCCAGGATGAAAGCGTGCAGCTGCAATTCTATTCCACCGCCTGGAATTTCGGCGAAGGCCAGACGGCCGACCTGGTGGTGCAGGTCGACCGCAAGCCGTCCTGGAACCTGAACGCGGCCGAGCTGTATCAGAATTCGGTGCTGTTCAACCTGCCCAACAGCGATGCGGGCGTGGAATTCATCATGGAGATCGCCCGGGGCAACCGGCTGTTCCTGCGCAGCGCCGATGGCGCCGAAGTGCAGGATTATTCGCTGTCCGGCTCCAAGGCCTCGATCGACGCGCTGATCGAATGCGGCAATGTGATCACCCAGAAGACCTCGGGCAATCCGTTCAAGTAAGCGGGTCGGCCGGGCAGGGGGGCTGCGATTTTTCGACGAAAAATCGGGCGCGGGTCACAGGGTGGCGGTGTCGATCCAGATCGTCACCGGCCCGTCATTGACCAGTTCAACCGCCATATCGGCGCCGAAGATCCCGGTCTCGACCGGGATCCCCTCGGCCGCCAGGGCGGCGGCGAAGGACTCGTACAGGCGCTTGCCGGTCTCGGGCGGGGCGGCGGTGGAAAAGCCCGGACGGTTGCCGCGCAGATCGGCGGCCAGGGTGAACTGGCTGATCACCAACGCGGCGCCGCCCACATCGCGGATCGACAGGTTCATCTTGCCCTGATCGTCCTTGAAAATCCGCATCTTGGCGATCTTCGCCGCCAGCCGCGCGGCCTCGGCCTCGGCATCGCCCGCCATGGCGCAGACCAGGATCATCAGCCCCGGGCCGCAGCGCCCGACCACCTTTCCGTCAACGGAAACCTGGGCCCGGGTGACGCGCTGCAGAACCGCCCTCACCGCACCGCCCTCACAACTCGGTTGCCCAGGGCGGGTTGGCGCCGGCGCGGCTGACCGTCACGGCGGCCGCACGGGTGCCCAACGCCAGGGCCCGGTCCAGCACCTCGGCCGACAAAGTGGCGACGCCCGGCTTGGACAGGACACCCGCCGCATGCAGCGCCGCCAGCACGCCCGCGTTGAACGTGTCGCCCGCGCCGACCGTATCGGCCACCTCGACCGGCGTTGCGGCGCAGAAGCGATCGGCCTCGGCCGTCACGGCCCTGGCGCCTTTGGCGCCTTCGGTCAGGAACACCGCCTTCGGCCCGCGCGCCAGGATGCCGCGCGCCAGTGCCACCAGATCGCCCGGGCCTTCCAGCCAGTGCAGATCCTCGTCCGACAGTTTCACCAGATCGGCCCGGCCGATCATCCGGTTGATCCGTCCGCGATAGGCATCTTCGCGGCCGGCGATGAAGCCCGGACGGATGTTCGGGTCGATCATCGTCACCCGCCGCCCGCATTCGCGGATCTGCAATTCCTCATAGGTGCCGGCCGCCGGGTCGTTCACCAGGGAGATCCCGCCGAAGAACAGCGCCTCGATTGTCTCGTCCAGGATCGGCAGATCGGCCTCGGCCAGCATCCGCCCCGCCGTGCCCTCGTCATAGAAGGCATAGGTCGCCTGGCCGTTCACCAGCTTGACGAAAGCCACCGTCGTGGGCCGGCCCGACCGGGCCAGATGGCGCAGGTCCACCCGGCTTGCGGTCAGCGTTTCGGCCAGGATCTCGCCCAGCATGTCGGTCGACACGCCCGAGAAAAAACCCGAGGGCGCGCCCAGCCGGCCCAGGGCGATCGCGGTGTTGAACACCGCACCCCCGGCATAGGGCGCAAAACAGGGCTCGCCCGCAGTCGAGACCCTGGGCAGCATGTCGATCAGCGCCTCGCCGCAGCTGAGAATCATCGGCTTCTCCCCCCTTTGATCGGCCGCAGTCTAACCCTGTCGCTGCGCGAGGTGCAAATATCTGCTCAGGCCGTGAAATATTGCTCAAGATTCGCGCGCACCCGCGCCAGCGGCGTCTCGCCCGACATGTCGGGGATGAAGGCCTGGCCGGTGATCGCCTCATAGGCCTCGACATAGACCTGCGCGGTCCTGGCGATCATCTCGGCCGGAATCTCGGGCACCGGATCCTTGTAGGGGTCACAGCGCGCCACGACCCAGGCCCGGATCACGTCCTTGTCAAAGCTGGGCGGGCGGGCGCCGGTTTCAAACGCCTGCGGATAGCCCTCGGCCAGCCAGTAGCGGCTGGAATCGGGGGTGTGGATTTCATCGGCCAGCAGGATCCGGCCGGTCTCGTCGCAGCCGAATTCGTATTTCGTATCGACCAGGATCAGCCCGCGTTCGGCCGCCATCTTCTGGCCGCGTTCGAACAGCGCCAGCGCCTTGGCCGATACCTCGTCCCATTGCGCGCGGGTCAAAAGCCCCTGATCGACGATCTGCGCCGGCGTCAACGGCTCGTCATGGCCGCCATCGAAGGCTTTCGACGTGGGGGTGATGATCGCGGCCGGCAGGGCCTGATTGTCGCGCATCCCGTCGGGCAGGCGGTGGCCGTACATCTCGCGCGCGCCGGCCTTGTACTGGGTCAGGACCGAGGTCGAGGTGGTGCCGGCCAGATAGCCGCGCACCACGATCTCGACCGGCAGGATCTCGACCCGGCGGCCGATCACCACATTCGGGTCGGGGTAGGAGATCACATGATTGGGGCAAAGATCGGCGGTGTGTTCGAACCAGTAGCGCGCCGTCTGGGTCAGGACCTGGCCCTTCCACGGGATCGCCGCCAGGATCCGGTCGAAGGCCGAGATCCGGTCGGACGACACCAGAATGCGCCGGCCCATCGGATAATCGGCCGAAGGGGGCAGATCGTAGCAGTCGCGCACCTTGCCGAAATAGGGCGAGGGCAGTTCCGGGATGCGCGCCTCGGGCAGCACGCGGGTCATGTCAAGCGCCATCCGCGCCTCCGGTTGAGGGTGCCGTTGCGCCCGCTTGTCGGGCGGGCGGGGGGCGGAGTCAAGCGCGCGCTCAGGCCGTCGGGGGCAGGATCAGGATCGCGCGAAAATCGTTGACATTGGTCAGGGTCGGGCCGGTCACGACCTGGGCGCCGATGCGGCCGAAAAAGCCATGCGCATCGTTTTCGGCCAGCGCGGTCCGGGCCGCGGCCTCATGGCCCGCCAGCGTCGCGGGCCCGATCACCGCGCCCGCCACTTCGGCGGCGCCATCGACCCCATCGGTGTCGCAGGACAGCGCATGGATGCGGGGCGCGCCCTGCAGCGCCAGGCCCAGCGCCAGGATGAACTCGGCATTCGGCCCGCCCACGCCCTTGCCGCGGCGGGTCACGGTCAGCTCGCCGCCCGACAGGATCAGATGCGGCGCATCGCCCGGGCGCAGCGCCGCCGCGCGGGTCCGCGCCAGCGCCGCCTGATCGGCCGCCACGTCGCGGGCTTCGCCCTCGACCCGGTCGCCCAGGATCTCGACCGTCACGCCCGCAGCCCGCGCCTGGTCGGCTGCGGCGTCAAGGCTTTGCGCGGGCGCCGCCCCGACGCGGTT
>NZ_JAICBZ010000069.1:14989-21594 GCF_020179405.1 Xinfangfangia pollutisoli
GCGGTTTTCCACACAAGCCAGCCGCGGATCGCCCGGCGGCACCACGCCCGAGCCTGCCGCCAGCGCGGCGGTGACCGAGGCCGGCACCGCGACATTCCATTGCGTCAGCAAGGCCTGCGCCTGGGCGGCGGTCGTCGCATCGCCCACCGTCGGGCCCGAGCCGATCAGCGCCGGATCGTCGCCCGGCACGTCCGAGATCATCAGGGCCAGCATCCGCGCCGGATGCACGGCGGCGGCCAATTGGCCACCCTTCACCCGGCTCAGATGCTTGCGCACGGTGTTCATCGCCGAAATCGGCGCGCCCGAGGCCAGAAGGGCGGCATTCACTGCCTGTTTCTCGGCCAGGCTGACGCCGTCGACCGGCGCCACCAGCAGGGCCGAGGCGCCGCCCGAGATCAGCGCCAGCACGAAATCATCGGGGCCAAGGCCCTGCAGCAGCGCCAGCATCCGCGCCGTGGCCTCGGCTCCGGCGGCATCGGGCACCGGATGGGCGGCCTCGACGATCTCGATCCCCTGGCTGGGCCGGCCATAGCCGTAGCGGGCGATCACCAGCCCCTCGCAGGGGCCCCAATGCGCCTCGACCGCTTCGGCCATCCGGGCGCTGGCCTTGCCAGCGCCGATCACCAAGACCCGGCCCGCCGGCTTGGGCGGCAGGTGCCGGGCCACGAAGCGCATCGGATCGGCCGCAGCGACGGCGCGCAGGAACAGGGCGCGGAGAAAGGCCTCCGGTTCGGTCGTCAGGTCTTGGGTCATCATTTGTACTTCTGGTAAAGCCAGGCGCCGATCCCGGCGACAAGGGCGGCAAGGACAAGGGCGAAAGCGATCTTCCAGGCCGACCAGGGCCTTTCGCCCTGAACCTCGCCGGTCTGGCCATTGACCAGAAAACGATAGCTCTTGCCGTTGTATTTATAGGCCGCGAGCCAGACCGGCAGCAGGATGTGCTTGAAGGTCTCGGCCCGCCAATCGGTATCGACGCCGTCCACCCGCTGCTCGTCGCCGCCAATGTCGCGGCGCACATCTTGCACGATCACCCCTGACATGCGGTCGCGCGCCGTGTCATGCGCCTGGGCCAGCGGAACCGTATAGCCCTCGGCCGAGAAGCCGGCCAGGTAATCGGGCGCATAGGGCACCAGCGCGCCCAGATCCCAGGGGTCCAGCCGGTCGGCCATGGCCTGCGGCACCCCGGTCGAGCCCAGGATCAGCACATCGTCGAAATCGCGCGACACCCGGCCCGAGACCGAATGCCAGCGGGTCTTGCGCACCCGTTCCTGACGCTGCACCGAGCGGCCATTCTCGCGCACGGTGACGGTGCGGGTCTCGTAATAATAGTCGCCGCGCTGGCCGCTATAGCGGCTGTCGGTTTCGGCATCGAAGGTCCAGTAGGGCACATAGACGCCGTTCATCGCCCGGCCCTTGCGGGCATATTCCATCAGGCTGTTCGGCGCGAACCACAGATTGCCCATCCAACGCACCATCGCCTCGCGCGCGGCGCGTTCGTTCAGCTGGAAGGGCACCACGGCCTGCGGCTTGATCTGGCGATGCGAGCCGGTATCCACCACCACGGGCGAGGCGCAGAACGGGCATTCCGTGGCATGGTCGGCGCCCTGAAATTCGATCTGGGCGCCGCAATTGGTGCAGGTGACGGTGCGCACCTCTTGCATCGCGGCGCCGGGCAGATCGTCGCGCAGGGCGCGCATCAGATCATGTTCGGTGCGCGCCTCGGCCAGACTGCGGGCATCGGGGCCGGGCAGTTTCTGCACATGGCCGCAATGGTCGCAGACCAGCTCGGTCTGGCCCGGCGCAAAGCGCAGCTGGGCGCCGCAGGCGTCGCAGGGCCAGCGGTATTCCTGGGGATCGGCCATGATTCAGGGGGCGGGCGGCGGCGGAGGGACCTGGGAGAACAGCTTCGACAACTCGGTATCACCAGCGGGCTTCCAGCCCTCCATCCCGGCCGACCAGACCATGGTCGCACGGGTCAGCGCGCCTGACGAGACCATCGCGGCCAGATCGGTTTCGGCGAAGGGGCCCTTGGTCGCGCCGTTCTCGGCCAGATGCCAGGCTTTCGCGGCCCCGGGCGGAGGCGGCGGCGGAGCGGCGGCCGGGGCGGCCCCGGGTGCTGCCCCCCAGGGGCCGACATTCTGCGCCATGCCCAGGCCCATGCCGGCCGCCATGCCCGCGCCCATCATGCCGCCCGCGCCCGAGGCCGGATTGGCCAGCGCCTCGGCCGCGTTGAACTGCATGTATTTGTTCAGATCGCCCGCCACGCCCATCGAGGTGCGCTTGTCCAGCACCTTTTCCACCTCTTCGGGCAGGCTGATATTCTCGACATAGAATTCCGGGATGGTCAGCCCGTATTCCGCGACCTTGGGCGCGATCGCCTTTGCGATGATCTTGCCCAGGTCTTCCAGATTGGCCGCCATGTCCAGAACCGGAATGCCCGAGCCGGCCAGAACCTGACTGGCCGCCTGCACGATCATGTTGCGGATCTGCATCGAGATTTCGTCGGTGGTGAATTCGCCATCGGTGCCGACGATCTCGGTCATGAACTTGCCCGGATCGGTCACGCGCATCGAATAGGTGCCGAAGGCGCGGATGCGCACCGGGCCGAATTCCGGGTCGCGCGCCATGATCGGGTTCTTCGTGCCCCATTTCTGGTCGTTGAAGCGCGTGGTCGAGACGAAATAGACCTCGGACTTGAAGGGCGACTGGAAGCCGTGGTCCCAGTGCTGCAGCGTGGTCAGGATCGGCAGGTTGTTGGTCTGCAATTCATACAGGCCCGGGCCGAACGTGTCGGCCAGCTGGCCTTCATGGATGAAGACCGCCGCCTGTCCTTCGCGCACGGTCAGCTTGGCGCCCATCTTGATCGCCTGTCCGCGCCGGTCGAAGCGCCAGACCATCGTGTCGCGCGTGTCATCAAGCCAGGAAATGACGTCGATGAATTCGCCCTTGATGAAGCCGAAGACCATGGCCAACCCTTTCCAAGTCGCAATGCCGCTGAAAATGCGGCGTCAAGTTTCCCCGCCCATCAGGCGCCGCGCAAGCGATTCCACGATCGGCCGCGCCTCGGCCAGGCGCATCCCCGGCCGCAGCGCCGGGTCGTAAAGCATGCGCAGCATCAGCTCGTCCTGCCGCGTCAGCAGCGCGAATTCCTCGTCATCGTTGAAGATCGACGGCCGGGCGAGCGGGCTGTCATTCGCCAGCCCCAACCCTTGGGCGATCTCCTCGTGGAAGCAGGATTGCCGCAACAGATCGGGATGTTCGGCCCGCACCACCGCCACCGCGCGGTTATAGGCGCCGGTATTGCCGGGCGACAGCGCATAGACCAGGCAATAGGTGGTGCGCGGCATGCCGGTGACATCGGCAATGTCGCGCGCCGACAGGCCCGGCATCTCGGCCGCAAGCTGCGGGCCCAGCAATTCGCGCTCATCCTCCGAGACGATGTGGATGGTGAAGTTCACATTGCTGTCGGCCAGCGCGATCGAATGGCCGGTCAGCTTGGCCAGCCGCGCCAGATAGGATCCGATCCGCGCCCGGTCGGCAGCGCGGCGCTCCTCGGGGACCGAAGCGCCGAAGCGCAGCCCGACCCGCACCGGCACATCCCAGCGCCGCAGGATCGAGGCGGTCTCGCCCCGCACGAAGGCGCCGCCCGTGCGGGAATATTCGTCAAACAGCGCCACGCGCAGGAAATTCTCGGCCAGGATGCGGGAATCGAAGGGCGTGTCGGGCCCGCCGCCATCGGTGCGCATCAGCCCCTGCGACAGAAGCGCCGCCTGAACCTGGGCGAAATAGGCCCGGGCGGCGGCGGATTTGGCAGTGTCGGGCAGGGGCGCTGCCGAAGGCGCAACCGGCGGACGCGCCGCCGGGCTGGGCGAGCGCGGCATCGCTGCCGGCTCGACGCAGGCGGCAAGCGCCAGAAGGGCACTTGCGGCAAGGCCAAGCGGCCCGGAACGCGAAGGCAGGCTGCGGGACAAGGCAGGCCTCAGGCCGAAGCGCCGGTGCCGCCGGGCACCGCAGCCTTGCGCGCCGAAGCCGAAGCCAGCGTTTCGCGCAGCTCGACCTCCATCTTGGTCAGTTCCACCTCGGCCGCGGCCCGGCGCGCCTTGCCTTCGTCGGCGATGCGCAGACTGTCCTCGATCGTGGCGATCAGCGTTTCATTCGCCTTCTTCACCGTTTCGATGTCGAAGATGCCGCGTTCCATTTCCTCGCGCACGATCCGGTTGGCCTCGTTCAGGTTCTTGGCGTTGGCTTCCAGCAGTTCATTGGTCAGATCGGTCGCCGCGCGCACCGATTCCGCCGCCTCTTTCGAGCGCTGGATCGTCACCGCCTGGGCCAGCTGGGTTTCCCACAGGGGCACGGTATTGACCAGCGTCGAGTTGATCTTGGTGATCAGGCTCTTGTCGTTTTCCTGCACCAAGCGGATCGAGGGCAGCGACTGCATGGTGACCTGGCGGGTCAGCTTCAGGTCATGCACCCGGCGTTCCAGATCGTCGCGCGCGGCGCGCAGATCGCGCATCTCCTGGCTTTTCAGCATCTTGCTGGCTTCGGGCGCGGCGTCGATCTCGGCCTGT
Organism: Xinfangfangia pollutisoli; assembly: GCF_020179405.1. Classification (GTDB taxonomy): domain Bacteria; phylum Pseudomonadota; class Alphaproteobacteria; order Rhodobacterales; family Rhodobacteraceae; genus Pseudogemmobacter; species Pseudogemmobacter pollutisoli. The sequence goes on from NZ_JAICBZ010000069.1 coordinate 19,558, forward strand.
TTGGCCGGAATCACGGTGGCGTCCACCTCGGCCAGCTTGGCTTCGCCCGCGGCGATATACAGGCCCAGCTCGTTGTAGAAGGTCAGCGTCTTGGCATAAAGCAGGTCCAGGCTTTTGACATCCTTCAGAAGCCGGGTCTCGTGGCCCAGCAGTTCGTCGGTGATCTTGTCGATCTGGCCCTGCACGTCTTCGTATTTCGCCACGAATTCGGCGAAGGGCGCGGCCTTGCCCAGAAGACGCTCCCACCAGCTGGACTCGCGGCGCAGGTCCAGTTCCTCGGCCGAAAAGCCGCGGATCGTGGTCACGATCTTGCGCAGACTGTCGCCGGCGGGGCCGACATCCTTGTTCTTGACGTCCTGCAGCATCTCCTGGCTGATCACCTGCAATTCCGCCTGCGCGCCCGAGCCGAAGGAAATGATCGACTGGGTGTTCGACAGGTCCAGCTCGTCCATCCGCTTGCGGATCGCGGCCGCCTGGTCGGGGCTGGCGGTGTCCAGCGGCACGATCTCGCCCGCGGGTTCCGGCAGCAGCATGGCCGAGACTTGCTCGACCTCGCCCAGCAGGGTTTCGGCATTGGCACGGGTGGCTTCACTGGTCATGGCCTGGTCCTTCTGGCAGGGGCGTACAGGGGTATCGGGTCGGCAGGGCCGCTAGCGGGTTTCGTATTTCAGCCGGTCGCGCAGCACCGAAATCTCGATATCAAGATCGTTGTGGTCGTTTTCCAAAAGCGCGGTCGAGCGTTTGGCAAAGGTGGTTTCCAGATCGGTCAGCAGCGCTTCGTAATCGGCGCGGGCCTGGGAGTCGGGGCGGCGCGCCCAGAGATCGGCGAATTTCACCGTCGCGTCGCGCGCGCCCTGCAGATAGACCGACAGATATTTCCGCGCCGCGGTCAGATCGCCGGGATCTTCCTCGATCCGGCGGAACAGCGCGCGGGCGGATTGGGCGAAGGTCTCGACCCGGGTCTGCAGCCCGGCATCGCCGGTGCGCAGGATCGCGTCCTTCATCTGGGCCAGGGTCTTTTCGGCTTCCGACACGGCGCGGGCGACGCGGTCGGTCTGGAAGCGGTCGATGCCTTCCATCCCCTTGTCGGCCAGCGGGTCCAGCCCGAAGGCGCCCAGATGCAGCGCGGCCCCGGCCAGGGCGTAAAATGCTGCGAACAGCGACAGGCCATGGGCGATGACCCCGCCCAGCGCCAGCGCGGCGCCGGTGGCCAGCGCGCCCGCGATCAGGCGCGGGAAGGCGGGGCGGCGGGCGATCTTGCGGGCGGCAAAGGCCGCGCGGGCGCGCAGCCCTTCGCGGGTCAGCCAGGCCGCCAGGATCAGCGCGCCGCCGGCCAGAAGGCCCAGCAGCATCGCGTCCGGCGCATCGCCGAAGGCGGGAAACAGAAAGGCGAAGGCCAGCAGGAACAGCAGCGAGGCCTTCCATTCGCCGCGCGCCTTGCCCTCGGGCCGGGCGACGGGAACGTCGCCCCAGCGCATCGGCGCGGGCGCCAGCGTTTCGGGGGCGATTCCCGCGCGGCCGTCCTGGCCGGGGCTGTATTTTCCGCCAAAGCGCTTGGCCATCACATGCCCCCCGATCCGGCGACATACAGGATCAGCGCCACCAGAAGCGCGAGAGAGAGAAGGCGAAGGCCGGTCTCAGACATTTCCGGTTCCTGATCAGGCAGGGCGGGGCGGGACAGGATGCTGCACGCGCAAGCTGATCCTAGCCGAGAGCTTTCGACCATGCCAGCGCCCAGGCGGGGGAATGCGCGGGAAAGTTCCCCCCGCGCGGCGGCGGGATCTTTCCAGTGGCTATTTGCGCCGGCCCGGGCCGCCACTTCGGGGCGCTCCGGATGACGGTCCGCGCGCCGGCGGCTTGGGTCCCGGTTTGGCTGCGGGCTTGGGGCCCGGCTGGGCGCCGGCTCTGCTGCCCGGTCTGGCGGCGGATTTGGCGCCGGATCTGGCATCGGTGCCCGCGGGGGCGAGCTGACGCGGGTCTTCCTGACCGAGCTGGAAGCCCGCCATGCCAAGCGCGAAGCCTCGCTGCGCGGGCTGT
>NZ_JAICBZ010000007.1 GCF_020179405.1 Xinfangfangia pollutisoli
CTGCCCGTCCCGGCCGCGCCGGGCGGCACCGTCCGGCTGGTGCAGCCCGCCATTCCCCAGGCGCTGAAATGGGACCCCGAGCTTGCGCGCGAGAATTTCGCCACGCTGCTGCGGCTCAGCCGCGACGGTGACGGGCCCGCGCCGGTCGATCTGGTGATCTGGCCCGAAACCGCCCTGCCCTATCTGGTTGAGCCGGGCAGCGATCTGCCCGGGATCATCGCCCAGACGCTGGGCCGCCCCGCCGCGGTGGGCGCGCAGCGCGCCGAGGGGCCGCTGGGCTGGAATTCGCTGCTGCTGATCGGCGCCCAGGGCCAGATCGAGGCGACCTATGACAAGGTCCATCTCGTGCCCTTCGGCGAATATGTGCCCCTGGGCGAGGCCGCTTTCGATCTGTTCGATCTGGGTGCCTTCTCGGCCCGCACGGGTGCGACCTACAGCGCAGGCGCGCCCCCCGCCGATCCGGTCGATTTCGGCCCCCGCCTGGGCCCGGGCCGCGTGCTGATCTGCTACGAGGCGATCTTTCCCGACGAGATCGGCCTCGACGGGCCGCGGCCCGACTGGCTGTTGCAGATCACCAATGACGCCTGGTTCGGCACTTTGACCGGCCCCTATCAGCATTTCGCCCTGACCCGGCTTCGGGCGGTCGAGCAGGGCATGCCGCTGGTGCGCGTCGCCAATACCGGGATCTCGGCCGTGGTCGATGCGCGCGGCCGCATCGCGCAGGATGCCGCAGGCCGCCCGCTGCTGCTGCCGCTGGGCGTTGAGGCCACGCTGGACGCCGCCCTGCCCGGCACCCTGCCCGCCCCGCCCTATGCCCAGATCGGCGATCTGCCGCTTTGGCTTCTGTTGCTGTCCGGTCTCGGCCTCATGGCCCTGCGCCGCGGTCCGCGGCATTGAACGGGCTTATCGCTTGATTCTCGCCCCCGGCCCGCGTAAGCCCGGGGCATAACCGCCACAACGGCTTCCTGGCGTGGCGGGGTTTCATCAACGGAGCACCATCCCCATGAGCCGCAAGAACTACGTTTTCACTTCCGAGTCCGTCTCGGAGGGGCATCCCGACAAGCTGTGCGACCGCGTGTCCGACGCCATTCTGGATGCTTTCCTGACCGAAGAGGCGAATGCCCGCGTCGCCTGCGAAACCTTCGCGACGACCGGCCGGGTGGTCGTCGGCGGCGAAGTGGGCCTGTCCGACAAGAAAGCCCTCAAGGCGATGATGGACCGGGTCGAGGACATCGTCCGCCATTGCGTCAAGGACATCGGCTACGAACAGGACGAGTTCCACTGGAACACCCTGAAAGTGCAGAACTATCTGCACAAGCAATCGGCCCATATCGCGCAGGGCGTCGACAAGGACGGTGCGGGCGATCAGGGCATCATGTTCGGCTACGCCTGCCGCGAGACGGACGAGCTGATGCCGGCGCCGATCCAGTATTCCCATGCCATCCTGCGCCGTCTGGCCGAGGTGCGCAAATCCGGGCAGGAGCCGACGCTGCGGCCCGATGCCAAATCCCAGCTGTCGCTGCGCTATGAAGACGGCAAGCCGGTTGAGGTGACCTCGATCGTGCTGTCGACCCAGCACGCCAGCGAAGACCAGACCTCTGACGACATCCGCGCCATCGTGGAGCCCTATATCCGCGAAGTGCTGCCCCAGGGCTGGCTGACCGAGAAGACCGAATGGTGGGTGAACCCGACCGGCACGTTCGTGATCGGCGGCCCCGATGGCGACGCGGGCCTGACCGGCCGCAAGATCATCGTTGACACCTATGGCGGGGCGGCCCCGCATGGCGGCGGCGCCTTCTCGGGCAAGGACCCGACCAAGGTTGACCGCTCGGCGGCTTACGCCGCGCGCTATCTGGCCAAGAACGTGGTCGCGGCCGGTCTGGCCGACCGCTGCACGCTGCAGGTCAGCTATGCGATCGGTGTGGCCAAGCCCCTGTCGATCTATGTCGACACGCATGGCACCGGCCAGGTCGAGGCCGCGCTGATCGAAAAAGCGGTGATGGACTGCATGGACCTGACGCCGCGCGGCATCCGCACCCATCTGCAGCTGAACAAGCCGATCTACGCCCGCACCGCTGCCTATGGCCATTTCGGCCGCGCGCCGACCGAAGACGGCGGCTTCTCGTGGGAGCGGACCGATCTGGCCGAGGCGCTGAAAAAGGCGGTCTGAGCCGCGCTGTGACCTTCGGAATCGCAAAAGGGCGGGGATTTCCCCGCCCTTTTTACTTGCCTGTCCGGTTTTGCGTCGCCGACGCGGCGAGATGCTTTTCGCACGCGCCTAGGCGGCGCGGGGCCCCGCCTCGTGCCGCAGGATCGCCGCTTCCGAGGCCGACAGGCTGCGGCGGGCGAAGTCGCCATAGCTCATCGGATTGACCTCGATCCCCGGCAGGATCGCCAGCAGCCGGGCGCGGTCCTTGACGTCGACCGTCTCCAGCGCGGTGGCCGAGGGGTGGAAGCTTTCGGTTTCAACCCCATTGGCAAAGACGATGTCATGCCGGTCAAGCAGCAGATGGTGATAGGTCACCTCGCGCAGCATCTTGTCGACCAGCACCGTGGTGTCGTTCACCAGATCCTCGGCCGCGACCAGCACTTCGTCGGTGTTGAACAGGGCCCGCGCCGTGGCACCGCGCACCAGCAGCCGGTGCTGTGGCGAAACCAGCAGATCGGCATCCGGCCGCCCGGTGCCGAAAGCGCCCTCGCGGAAGCGGATCGGCCGCAGATGCGGCATGGCGTAAAGCCGCGCGCCGGTCATCCGGCGGCTGCCGGTCCAGAGGATCTGTTGCGGGCCATTGTCGCGGGTCTGCACCAGATCGCCCTCGCGCAGGCTTTCCACCGCGCACAGGCCCGAAGGCGTCAGGATCCGCGTGCCCGGCGCGAAACAGATCACCCCGCCCGAGGCGCGGCTGCCCGCCGCCCCGCCGGATCGGTCGATCTGGGTGCGCACGATCCACAGATCGCGCCCCTCGGGCGGCACCTCGCCCATAAACATCAGCAGCCGCGCGCCGCTGTCGGGCACCGGCAGAATGGTGACGATATGCGATTTCAGCCCGTCGGTGACGACAAAGCTTTGCTCGGGCGGCTCTTCCGCGGCAAGCGGCGCCATCTCTGGCCGCGCGTCTTCGGCCGAGCCGACGGCAACGCCGATCAGCCGTTGCACCATCCGCGCCGCGCGTCGCCGGATATCCGCCCCGCCCTCGGCCCCTTCCAGAAGCAGAACATCCCCCGGCGCGTCGATGCGCACCGCAGCCCCCGTCCAGCGCCAGGCGGCGCCAACGGTAAGGGCGTCGGGGGACAGGGCCTGAAACCCATCCACTTCCGTCTGTGACCAGGAGATGACGAACGTGGCCCTCAAGCCCGTTCCCATGCCTGTATGCCTGCTCGTTTGTTTTTATTGACGCCGAGGTTAACAGGCGTGCCGCAGGCCCGCTAGGGTCTTGATGCAACAGTGCCGCCGAAACCGCCGGACTGTCGTCAGAAAATCAACGCCAGCGACAGCGAGCCGACCAGTTGCCCCTCGGCCTGGCCTTCGAATTCCTCGGACAGCCAGCTGAGCCCGTAAAAACCCGAGGCGCCGCCCCTGCCCTGCCAGGCCAGCCCGGCCCGCAGCCGGCTGCGGCTGTCCTTCAGCACCGCCGCTTCGCCACCGGGCAGCAGCGCGCTGTCCCAGACATGGGCGATGTCGCCGCCCAGAACCAGGGTGAAACCGGGCGAAGGGTCATCGGCCAGGGCGCGGTAGCGCTGGCCGGTCGTGGCCTCGCGCAGCATCAGCGCGCCTTGGCCATAGCGGCCCAGCGTCAGATCGGCGCCCAGCCGGACATAGGTTTCAAGCCCGGCCTGCGCCTCGACGAAGGGGCGCAGTTCGGCAGCCGTGCCCAGGGGCAGGCTGCGGCCGATCTCGGCCAGCAGCGTGGGATGGACCGCATCGCCGATCTGGCCCGAGGCCGCCTGCGGCGCTGCGGCCCCCAGCAGATCGTGCATGGCGCGCTGGAAATCATCCAGCCCGGTCTGCGGGCCGGTAAAGGCCAGATCCATGCCAAGGCTGGTGTCGAAACCGGCCAGCCGGGCGTGGCTGTGCAGCCCGAAGGACAAGACACCCGCATAACGCCGGTCGCCGGCGGCGGGACGCGACAGATTGGCCGGAGCGATGATCTCGGCCCGGGCGCGAAATTCCAGCAGCTCGCCCAGCGCCGGCGGCAGATCGCCCGACCAGCCACGGCCGCGCAACAGGCTGACCGTATAGGCGCCGGTGCGCCAACGGTCCTGCCCGTCGCCCAGCCCGTCATTGGAAAAGATCCGGCCCCAGCCCAAAAGCTGCATCGGCTCGGCCAGGGCCGGCCCGCCCGTCCCGGCAGCCAAAAGCGCGGCCGCCACCGCCAAAGCCCTGATGATCATCGCGCCCCCGCCCCCTTGCCCGGCCCGTCCGGGCCCAGATCTGCCCGCCGACTGCGGCGCATTTCGGGCGGAAAGCCGGCAGAGGCAAGGGCCGCGCGGCCGAAGCCGCGCGGTCAGGCCCGCCCGGCGCTGGGCGACAGGGTCAGCGGATCCACCCCCAGCGCCTTCAGCGCCAGGGTCCATTTCTCGGCATCGCTGGCGGCAAAGACGATCTCGGGCAGCGCCTCGGCGACCAGCCAGTCATTGCGCAGGATCTCACCCTCCAGCTGGCCCGGCCCCCAGCCGGCATAGCCCAGCGCCAGCAGCGCCTGATCGGGCCCGGCGCCGCGGGCCAGATCTTCCAGCACATCCAGCGTCGCGGTCACCCGGAACCCGCCCGGCACCCGCATCGTCGCCGCCTCGCCGCCCCAATCGGGCGTGTGCAGCACGAAGCCCCGGCCCTTGTCGACCGGGCCACCATAATGCACCCGGATCTCGCGCCCACGGTCGCCGCGGCTGATTCCCAGATGATCCAGCAAGCCGCCGAAGTTCAGATCGGGCGCCGGCTTGTTCACGATCAGCCCCATCGCGCTTTCGGAATCATGCGCGCACATCAGGATGACGCTGCGCGCAAAACGCGGATCGCCCATGCCAGGCATCGCGATCAGGATCTTTCCAGCCAATTCCACGAGTCGGGCCCTCCTGCCCTTTCAGGATGGGGTCGCGGCTCGCAGATCACAAGCGCCGCTGCGGCCATGCGGCCACATCACGCGCGCTCTCGCCGGGAAGTGATTTCCGTTTGGGGCGGCGCCCCCTATCTTGCCGTCATGCTGAACCGCCTTGCCCTTTCGCTTTGCCTGCCGCTTTGCCTCGCCGCCCTGCCCGGGCCCGCCGCCGCCACCACCCAGGACGATGTGCTGGAAGCCGCGGTCCTGACCGGCTGGCAAACGCCTGACGGCACGCAGATGACGGCGCTGCGGCTGCGGCTGGCGCCGGGCTGGAAAACCTATTGGCGCAGCCCCGGCGATGCCGGCATCCCGCCGGAATTCGACTGGAGCGGCTCGCGCAATCTGAAAGCGGTGCAGATCCACTGGCCGGCGCCTTCGGTCTTTCACACCGCCGGCTTCACCACCATCGGCTATCATGACGAATTGGTGCTGCCGGTCGAGATCCGGCCGCGCGACCCGTCCCGGCCCGTCGATCTTGAGGTGACGGTCGATCTGGGCATCTGCCGCGACATCTGCCTGCCGGCCTCGTTGCATCTGACCGCGCGGATCGACCCGCCCGGCGCGCCCGATGCGTCCATTCGCGCGGCCCTGGCGGCGCGGCCGAAAACCGGGCGCGAGGCGGGGCTGGCGGCGATCTCTTGCGGGGTCGAGCCGATTGCCGACGGGCTGCGCCTGACCGCGACGCTGACGCTGCCGCAGCAGGGCGGGGTCGAGACGGTGGCGATCGAGACCGCCGACCGCCGGGTCTGGGTGTCCGAGGCCGAGGCGCTGCGCAAGGGCGGCACGCTGAAGGCGGTGGCCGAACTGGTCCCGCCCCATGCCGCCCCCTTCGCGCTGGACCGCTCGGGCGTGACGGTCACGGTGATCTCGGACAAGGGCGCGATGGAAGTGACGGGCTGCCCCGCCCCCTAAAGCGAGAACCGCGCCCGCACCTGCCCGGCCGACAGATCGGCCTTGGCGCCCGAAATCGCCACCGAGCCGCGGTCAAAGACATAAAGCCTGTCGGCCAGGCCCCATGCGAAATCGAAATACTGCTCGACCAGCACGATCGCCATGCCGCCCCGGTTCTTCAGATGGGTGATGACATGGCCGATCTGCTGAATGATGTTCGGCTGAATGCCCTCGGTCGGCTCGTCCAGAAGCAGCACCTTCGGCCGCATCAGCATCGCCCGCGCGATGGCCAATTGCTGCTGCTGCCCGCCCGACAGATCGCCGCCCCGCCGCCGCAGCATCTGCTTCAGCACCGGGAACAGCTGGTAGATGTCCTCGCTGACCCGCCGCTCGGCCCGAGGCAGCACGGCGAAGGCGGTTTCAAGGTTTTCCTCGACCGTCAGCAGGGGAAAGATCATCCGCCCCTGCGGCACCACCGACAAGCCGCGCCGGGCCATGTCCTGCGCGCGCAGGCGCGGCAGATCGGCCCCCTCAAGCAGCACCTGCCCGCCCGAGCGCGGATGCGTGCCCGCCAGCGCCTTCAGGAAACTGGTCTTGCCCACCCCGTTGGTGCCCATGATGCAGGTCACCTCGCCCGCCTTGGCCAGGAAATCGATCCCGTGCAGGATCTGCGAGCCGCCATAGTGTAGCGTCAGCCCCTTGGTTTCGATCATCAGCCCCGCCCCAGATAGACGTCGATCACGGTCGGATCGCTGGTCACATGGTCCAGCGAGCCTTCGGCCAGGACCGATCCCTCATGCAGCACGGTGACCTTGCAGTTCAGCCGGCGCACGAAATCCATATCGTGTTCCACCACCACCACGGCGCGGGTCCTGGCCATTTCCACCAGCATCGCGGTCGTATGTTCACGCTCGACCCCGGTCATGCCGGCCGCCGGCTCGTCAACCAGCAGAAGCCGCGGCTCTTGTGCCAGAAGCATTGCGATTTCCAGCCATTGCTTCTGGCCATGCGACAGCTCGCCCGCCTTGCGCGCCAGATGATCGCTCAGCCCCACTTCCCGCGCCAGATCCAGCACCCGGTCGCGGCCCGGCCCCGACAGCGCAAAGCGCAGGGCGGCCAGCGGCCCGCGCGGCGATTTCAGCGCCAGAACCAGGTTTTCGGCCACGCTCTGGTCTTCGAAGACGGTCGGGCGCTGGAACTTGCGGCCGATGCCGGCGCGGGCGATCTGCGCCTCGGACAGGGACAGAAGCGAGACGGATTTCTCGCCCCACAGGACCTTGCCCGTGTCGGGCTTGGTCTTGCCGGTGACGATATCCATGAAGGTGGTTTTGCCCGCGCCATTCGGCCCGATCACCGCGCGCATCTCGGCCGGGCCGATGGTGAAGGACAGGTTGTTGATGGCGCGGAACCCGTCGAAGGTGACAGAGACGCCGGACACTTCCAGAAGCGCGCTCATTCCTGCGCCTCGCGTTCCTGCAGCGCCCCGTCATCGGGGCCAAGGGGGGCGCCCTTGCGGTCGGGGGTGCGGATCTTCTGCGCCATGTCGACCAGCCCGCCCAGACCCTTGGGCGCGAACAGCGTGACCAGCACGAAGGCCAGGCCCAGAAGCACCTGCCACCAGTCGACCCAGTTGACGGTATAGAAGCCTAAGGGGATCGAGGGCGCCCGGCCGCCGGTGAACCACGACGACAGAAGCGAGACGAAGACCGCCCCCAGGACGGCGCCATAGAGCCGCCCCCGCCCGCCGATGGCGACCCAGACGGCAAGGTAGATCGAGGCGATGGGCGCCAGCTCTGCGGGGTTGATGATGCCGGCCTGCGGGTAATACAGCGCGCCGGCCAGCCCGCAGAGAACCGCCGTGCCGGTGAAGACGAAGATCTTGTAGGCCTCGACCGGGTAGCCCAGAAAGCGCACCCGCGCCTCGTCATCGCGGATCGCCCGCAGGACCGAGCCGAACTTGCCCGAAAGCGCCCAGGCGAGCAGAAGGTAGGTCAGCGCCAGGGCCGCGGCCGAGGCCCAGAAGAACCACAGCGACAGGCGGTCCTGGCCGATCTGGGCGGCGCCGGGCAGGTTCTGCAGGCCCGACAGCCCGTTGTTGCCGCGCAACCCGCTGTCATTCTGGAACAGGTACAGCGACAGGGCCAGCGTCATCGCCTGGGTCAGGATCGACAGGTAAACCCCGGTCACGCGCGAGCGGAACGCCAGCCAGCCGAACAGGAAGGCCAGAAGGCCGGGCACCAGCACCACCAGCGCCAGCTGCGCAGGCAGGGAATGGGCGAAAGACCAGATCGCCGGCATCTCGGACGACCCGACCACGCCGAAGATCTGCGTGGCCACGCCCTGCGCGACTTCGGCCGCGGTGGGCGGGATCGGCGTGCCGGCCAGCGAGGTGAGGACGATTTCCTCGGTCCGCGCATACATCAGCCATTGGCCGATCATGTAGCCGCCCAGCGCGAAGAAGGCCATGTGGCCCAAGGACAGGATGCCGGTATAGCCCCAGACCACATCCATCGCCAAGGCGACCAGGCACAGGCACAGGGTCTTGCCCAGGGTCTTGATGAACGAGGTCGAAATCACCTCGGCCCCCAGTGCCGGCGACAGGACCGTCACCAGCGCGGTGAACCCGATCAGGATCGCGAGGAACCAGAAGACCGAAGGGTTGCGGGCGAGGAAGGAGCGCGGCGCGAGGGCGGCCGATCCCGGGGGCTCTGCCCCCTCGCCACCGGATCCTCGAACCGGTGGCGGACCGGATGGCTCGCCCCCGGGATATTTATCGACAGATGAAAGGGCGGTCATGGGATCAGTCTCCTGCCGCGCGGCCTTTTAGGGCGATGATGCCCCTGGGCCGGACCTGGATGAACAGGATGATGAACAGGATCATGTAGGTCTGGGCGGCCAGCGTGTTCGAGGGGTTCAGGAATTCGATCAGCTTCTGCAGCGTGCCGATCATCGTGGCGCCCGCCAGCGTGCCCCAGATATTGCCGACGCCGCCGACCACCACGGTCATGAAGCTTTGCACGATATAGTCGGAGCCCAGTTCCGAAGTGACCTTGGCGAAAAGGCCGATGGCGACGCCGGCAATGCCCGCGATACCGGATCCGATGCCGAAGGTCAGCATGTTGATCCGGTCGGGGTTGATGCCCATGGACGCCGCCATGGCCGGGTTCTGGGTGACCGCCCGCACCTCCAGCCCCAGGCGGGTGCGTTTCATCAGCCACAGGAAGAAGCCCAGGAACAGCAGCGCCAGCACGAAGATCGCGATGCGGATATAGCTGATGCCGATCACGTCATTGACCACCCAGGCCCCGTCCAGCCAGGCGGGCGCCGTCAGCGGGCGGGCCTGGGTGCCGAAGATGTTCTTGAAGATCTGCTGCAGCGCGATCGAGATGCCGAAGGTCGCCAGCAGCGTCTCCAGCGGGCGCTTGTACAGGTGGCGGATCACCAGCCGCTCGATCGCGACGCCGGCGCCGAAGGTCAGCGCGAAGGCCAAAGGCAGCGCGATCAAGATCGACAGGGTCAGGTCGGGCACCCACAATTGCACGACATAGCCGGTATAGGCGCCCATGGTGATGAACTCGCCATGCGCCATGTTGATCACCCCCATCACGCCAAAGGTGATGGCCAGGCCGATGGCGGCCAGGAAGTAGATCGAGGCCAAGGACAGCGCGTCCAGCCCCAGATCGACCGCCTGCATCGCCCCGACCTTCAGCCCGATCTCATGCAGGGCGCGGGTGGCGGCCGCGGTCACGGCGGGGTCGGGCTCGGCATAGATCTCATAGACCGGGTTGGCGGCCAGGGCGGCGGTCACCTCGTCATCGGTCGCGGCGGTGGGCACGGTTCCGGCCTGTTCCAGCGCGGTATAGGCACGGTCGCGGGCGGCCTGGCTGGACAGATCGGCCACCGGCACGCCGCCGACCTTGCCCTCGGCGATATGGGCGGCCAGCGCGGTCTTCTGGTCCTCGGGGCGCAGCCGCGCCGGCGCAAGCCCCGCATCGACCAGCACGGCATAGGCCTCGGCTTCGGAAATGTCGCCGCCCGGGGTCAGCGTGCGGGCGACATTGGCGCCTTCGGGCGGGATCGGCCCGGCGGCGCGTTTGGTGGCGACCAGAGGCGACAGCGCGGCGCGCAGGTCCAGGCCCGCATCGGCGCCGAAGCCTTCAATCGCGGCCACGCGCGCCGCGCTGTCGGGATCGAAGCGCAGGGTCAGAAGCCGTTCAAGCCGAAGTTTCCGGGCCTTCAGCACCGGGTCGGGCTCGGTCTCGACCGCGGCGCGCAGCGGATCCAGGCTTTCGGCCTTGGGATCGGCGGCGATCGATTCCAGCGCGGCGGCGCGGCGGGCCGGGTCGGGATCGGACAGGGTGAAGGCGACCAGGGCCGAAGCGATCAGCCCGCGCACCCCGGCATTGGGTTTCAATTCGGTGATCTCGGATGTCGCGGAGGTGCCCGCGGGGGCGCCGGTCAGATCGGTCAGCGCATAGCCGGCCGGATCGGGCGCCAGCAGGAAGAAGGCGCCATCGGATTTGCGCCGGCCCAACCCCTTGCTGCCCCAGGCCTGCAAGAAAGGCGCGGCCATCGGGTCGCCGCTGGCGGCCAGCGCGTCGATCACCGGGCCGATCGTGGTGCGCGAGGGCTTTTCGATCGCGGCGGCATGGGCGGCGGCGATCTGGGCCAGCGACTCGGCACGGGCGGGGGCCAGCGCAAGGCAGAGGCAAAGGGCCGCACAAAGCGACAGAAGGGTCAGGCGCATCGCTGATCCGGCTTGGGGAAAGGGGGGCGGCCGCAGGCGCGGGGCCTGCGGCCGGTATCAGCCTAGTAGTTCGAGGTCAGCTGCACGCAGGTCTTGGTCTGCGTGTTGTACATGCCGCATTTCAGATCCTTCCAGTCCGACTCCAGCACCGCGGATTCGGGCAGGAAATCGGTCCAGGCATCGCCCGGCACCGGCTCGGTCTGGCTGATGATGTCGAACTGCCCGTCGGCGCGGATCTCGCCGATCAGCACGGGCTTGGTCAGATGGTGGTTCGGCAGAAGTTCCGCCACACCGCCGGTCAGATTGGGGAACTTCTGCCCGATCAGCGCATCCAGCACCGGATCCACCTCGACCGTGCCCGCCGCGGTGACCGCATTCACCCACATGTTGAAGCCGATGTAATGCGCCTCCATCGGGTCATTGGTGACGCGCTTGTCATTGCCGATATATTTGTGCCACTCGGCGATGAAGGTCTTGTTTTCAGGCGTATCGGCACTTTCGAAATAGTTCCAGGCCGCCAGATGGCCGACCAGGTTCGAGGTATCAAGGCCCGACAATTCCTCTTCCCCGACCGAAAAGGCCACGACCGGCAGCTTGTCGGCCGTGACGCCCGCCGCCGCCAATTCCTTGTAAAAGCCGATATTCGCATCGCCGTTGATGGTCGAGATCACGCCGACCTTCTTGCCATCGGCGCCCAGTGCCACCACGTCGGCCACGATCTTCGACCAGTCCGAATGGCCGAAGGGGGTATAGTTGACGAAGATGTCTTCGGCCGCGATGCCCTTGGACTTGAGGTAGGCCTCAAGGATGTTGTTCGTGGTGCGCGGATAGACGTAATCGGTGCCCAGAAGCGCGAATTTCTGGATGCCCAGCTCTTCCAGGAAGTAATCGGTGGCCGGGATCGCCTGCTGGTTCGGCGCGGCGCCGGTGTAGATCACGTTCTTCGAGCTTTCTTCGCCCTCATATTGCACCGGATAGAACAGAAGCCCGTTCAGCTCTTCGATCACCGGCAGCACCGACTTGCGGCTGACCGAGGTCCAGCAGCCGAACATGCAGGCCACTTTCTGCACCGTCAGCAATTCGCGCGCCTTTTCGGCGAACAAGGGCCAGTCCGAGGCCGGATCGACCACGACCGCTTCCAGCTGCTTGCCCAGAACCCCGCCCTTGGCGTTCTGCGCCTCGATCAGCATCAGCATCGTGTCTTTCAGCGTGGTTTCCGAAATCGCCATCGTGCCCGACAGCGAATGCAGGATCCCGATCTTGATCGTGTCCGATTGCGCGGCGGCGATCCGCGGCGCCAGAAGCGGGGCGGCAAAAGCCGCGGCACTGGAAGCAAGCAGTTTGCGTCTGGTCAGATTCATGCAATTTCCCCCTTGTTGTCCGCCCGTCCCGGGCTGGCGCTGTCACCGCGCCTTGGCCGGATCTGTCGGTGTCTTGTTGCGCGGCCCGTCCGGTCTGGCCCAGGGCCACAGGGCCGGGTCCAGGGCGCGGGTGCAGAGAGCCCGGGCTCTCCAAGGGTGATCAGGCGGGCAGCGGGTCCTTGCGACAAGCATGGCGGGATCGGGGGCCGGGGGCGCCCGACCCGGCCGGGCCAATCCGCCCAAAAGCCGGGCAGCGGCCTGCCGCCTGCTGCATTTGCATGCACAGGCGGAAAGTCGGTCCGGGCGTCAGGGGGACGATCTGGTCGCGATCAGGGCGCGAAGCGGCGGAATCGGGCCGCCCTGCGCGGCGGGACGGCGCTGGCGCTAGCGCCGGCGCAGCGCCAGGGCCAGGCTGGGCGTGGTCGCAGGATCCCCGGGCATCGAGACATAGGGGACCGTCTGTTCCAGCAGATCGGCCGGCTCTGCCGCCAAGGCCTGGGCAAAGCCGCCCTGCCACAGCGTTTCCTTGACCGTCAGCACCAGAACCCCACCGGGGCGGGTGATGCGCATCAGTTCGGGCAGCGCCTCGGCGCCGACATGGCCGGTGGTGAAGACCCCGGTCGAGATCACCGCGGCGAACTGCCCGTCGGCGAAGGGCAGGGTCTCGCCCAGGACGGCCCGGGTCAGGCGGGCATAGGCGCCCTTGCGCGCGGCCATGGCCAGCATGCCTTCGGAAATGTCGATCCCCTCGACCTCGGGCCAGCCCAGAAGGCCGAACCAGCTGCCGGTCAGCCCGGTGCCCACCCCGGCATCCAGGATCGGCGCCGCGCCGCGCGGCAGATGCCGCGCCATCAGCGCCAGCCCAATGGCCGGATGGCGATAGCCGTTGCGGGCCATTTCCGCGTCATAGGTCTCGGCCCAGGCGTCATAGGCTGCTGCCACCTGTTCGGGCGCCGAGGCCCCGTAGACCGCCCCAAGATGCCCGTCATGCTGCGCCATCATCGCTCTCCCTATGCGTCGCGGCTTCACCGTAGCCAAATGCGCAGCTATGTGGAACCTTCCGTCGAAAGCTGGAGGCCAGAATGACAGACGACACCCTCATCGCCGGGCTGCGGCAGGATCTTGCGGTGCTGGCGGCCGAACAGGGGCCGGCGGAACGGATGGGCGGGCTGACGAACCGGGTCTACCGGATCGGCCGGCTGGTGCTGCGTCTGCCCGGCGCCGGGACCGAGACCTATATCAACCGCGCGGATGAGGCGGTGGCGGCCCGTGCCGCCGCCGAAGCCGGGGTCAGCCCCGAGGTGCTGCATGTCGACCCGGCCACGGGCATCCTGGTGACGCGTTATATCGACGGGGCCGCGACCATGTCGCCCCAGGCCTTCCGCGCCCGCCCCGGCAGTGCCGCCCGCGCGGGCCAGGCCTTTGCCCGTCTGCACCGCTCGGGCGCGGTCTTCCCGGCCCGGTTCGAGCTGTTTGCGATGATCGACGACTATCTGGGGCTGCTGGCCGGCACGGATGTGGCCCTGCCCGAAGGCTATCACGCCGTCCTGGCCGAGGCCGAGGCGGTGCGCCGCGCGCTGGCCGCCGCCCCCGCGCCGCTGGCGCCCTGCCATTGCGACCCTTTATGCGAGAATTTCCTCGATGCCGGCGACCGGATGTGGATCGTCGACTGGGAATATTGCGGGATGAACGACCCGATGTGGGATCTGGGCGATCTGTCGGTGGAAGGCGAATTCGACGCCGGCCAGGAAGACGAGATGCTGCAGGCCTATTTCGGCGGTCCGGCCCCGGCGGAAGACCGGGCGCGGATGGTGATCTACAAGGCGATGTGCGATCTTCTGTGGACGCTGTGGGGGCTGATCCAGCTGGCGAATGACAACCCCGCCGACGATTTCCGCGCCTATGCCGACACCCGCTTTGCCCGCTGCAAGGCGCTGATGGCCCGGCCCGATTTCGTCCAGGCGCTGGGCCTTCTGACGCGCTGACCGGCGCGTCGAACCCCTGGCACCGCCCGCGCCCATTGCCCGCCCCGCCCCAATCGGGCACAAGGGCGGCATGCGCGGTCATTTCGCCATAGCCTGCAGCGCGGCCCTGTTCCCGCTGCTGATCGGAACCAGGGCACGCCATGTGTCCGGGTTGTCCGTGCGCTGACCGCCGGGCAACCCCAGACCATTCCCGTTCCATTCACAGAACCGGCACCCTGAGGGGCGCCGAGGGATAGGCCATGACACTCTGGACCGACCTGGCCCGCGCCTCGACCGAGGCGGGCGACGACATTCTTTTGCGCCGACGCGGCGAGATCTACGAAATCACCTTCAACGGCATCGAGCTGATGTCCAACCTGATGTGGCGCTCGGAAGCGGTGCTGGCCCAGCGCACGCTGCGGCCGCTGGCCTGGGCGCCGCGGCCGCGCATCCTGATCGGCGGGCTGGGCATGGGCTTTACCCTGCGCGCCGCGCTGGATCTGCTGGGCCCCGATGCGCGGATCACGGTCTGCGAGCTGATCCCGGCGATCGCCGCCTGGAACCGCGGCATCCTGGCGCCCCTGGCGGGGCATGCGCTGCAGGATCCGCGGGTGGACCTGCAGGTCACGGATGTGATGGACCTGTTCGCCCCGGGCGCGCCGCGTTTTGACGCGATCCTGATGGACACGGACAATGGGCCGGATCTGCTGGTGCGCCAGGACAATGGCCAGCTTTACGCCGAGTCCGGCCTGAACGCGGTCCGCCGCGCGCTGCGCCCGGGCGGGATCGCGGCCTTCTGGTCGGCCAAGATCTCGGACCCGTTCGAGGCGCGGCTTGACGAACAGGGGTGGGACTGGCGGCGCGAGGATGTGCTGCTGCCCGGCGGGCGGGCCGATGCCTTCCATTATATCTATATCGCCACCCCGGCCGAGACCGCGGCGCTGGAAGATTTGCCGGCGGCCCCCGCCCCCGGCCTTCCGCCGCGCCGCGGCCCGCAGCCTGGCGCCGGTCTTGCGGCCCTTTGATCGGGTCATGAAAAAAGGCGGAGGCATCGCGCCTCCGCCTTCGCGACCTGCGGTCGTCAGGTCTTACTTCTTGGTGATGCGCCCGTCGGTATAGGGCGCATAGCTGCCCGAGGCGGCCAGGAATTCGGCCACGACATCGGCCAGATCGGGGCCGAAATCATAGGCCTTCGGCGCGTCGACGAACATCTTGAACCCGTCGCCGCCATTGCGGACATAGTTGTTCGTCACCACGAGATAGGTCTTCGCCGGGTCGATCGGCACCCATTGATCGCCCTCGGCCACCAGCACATCCGACACGCGGCTGCCGGCGGGCTGGCTGATGTCGAATGTGTATTTCATCCCGGCCACCTGCAGGAAGCGGCCGGCCTTTTCCTCATACTGGCTGACGCCGTTTTCCAGCGCGTCGATCAGGGTCTGGCCGGTGGTTTCGAACGTGGCGAGCGTGTTCTGGAACGGCAGAACCGTCAGCACCTCGCCCATCGTCACCTCGCCCGCGTCGATCGAGGCGCGAAGCCCGCCCGAATTCGCCAGGCTGATCGTCACGCCCTGATCCTTGACCCGCGCCAGCTGCGCATCGGCGACCAGATTGCCCATGGTGCATTCGACCTGGCGGCAGACATCGCGATTGCCGTCGATCTCGGCCGAAGTATCGGCCACCACCTTGTTGCGGATCTCGTCCAGGGGCTTGGCCAGTTCGGCGATCCGCGCCAGCGTGTCGCTGTCTTCGGCAACGGCCTTGTCCATGATCAAGGGCTCGCCCGAGGCGCTGGTGATCTTGCCCGCATCGTCGAAGACCACGTTCAACTCGCCCAGGAACTTGCCATAGGCATAGGCCTGCACGATGGCGGTATCGCCGACCATGGTCGGATAGGGGCCGACCGCGTCTTCCGAGACATTCGACAGATAGGTGTTGTCATGGCCGCCCACGATCACATCGACGCCCGTGGTCTCGGCCGCGACCTTCTTGTCGACCACATAGCCCGAATGCGACAGGACGATGATCTTGGTCACGCCTTCGGCGGTCAGCTTGTCCACCTCGCCCTGCACGGCCTGGGCGGGATCGGTGAAGATGACATTCTTGCCGGGGCTGGCGATTTCCGGCGTGTCCAGCGGCGTCAGCCCGATCAGGCCGATCTTCTCGCCGCCCTTCTCGATCACCGTCGACTTGGCGATCTTGTCCTTCAGCGCCGGCTCCATGCTGACATCGGCATTCGACATCAGCACCGGAAAGCCCACGGCGTCGATGAAGCCCGCCAGAACCTCGGGCCCGTCGTCGAATTCGTGATTGCCCACGGTCATCGCGTCATAGCCAAGCTTGGTCATGAACTCGGCCGTCATCTTGCCCTTGTAATAGGTGTAGAACAGCGTGCCCTGGAACTGGTCGCCGCCATCGACAAGGATCGAATTCTCGGCCCGCGCCCGCGCCTCGGCCAGGGCGGTCACCAGCCGGGCCGAGCCACCGAAACAGTCGCCCGCCGTATTGTCCTCGGGCGCGCAGGGACCATCGTATTTCGAGATCGGCTCATACCGGTCATGGAAATCGTTGGTGTGCAGGATCGTCAGCTTGAACTCGGCCGAGGCGGCGCCGGCGCCAAGCGCCAGAACGGCGGCCGTGGCCAGAAATCTGCGATACATGGGGACCTCCTTGTTGATCGACTGCGTTACATTGCTGTTACGAACCGGCCCGAGTCAAAGCCCGATGCGCCCTGCCTGCCTGCAAGGCATGAAACCCGCATGACAGGGTGCGGCCATCGCGGGGCCCGCCATTGACCGGCGCGCCGTTCCGGTGCATGGGTCGGGCATGCTGATCTTCAAGATCTTCCGCCGCCCCGAATGGGATGCGTTCCGTGCCGCGGGCGAAACCGCCGGCGCGCCGGTCGATCTGGCCGATGGCTTCATCCATTTCTCGACCGCGACCCAGGTCGCGGAAACGGCGGCGAAATGGTTCGCGACCGAAAGCGATCTGGTGCTGGTGGCCTTCCGGGCCGAGGATCTGGGCCCGGCGCTGAAATGGGAAGCCTCGCGCGGAGGGGCGCTGTTTCCGCATCTTTACCGCCGGCTCCGCCTGTCGGAAGTGGTCTGGGACAAGTCGCTGCCTTTGGGCGCGACCGGGCACATCTTTCCCGAAGGCGTGGTCTGACGTGGTCCGCAAGGACATCTGAAAGGATAAGGGCATGAGCCTGATCGAAAGCCTAGGCCTGGCCGCGCTGCGCCGGATCGACGCGGAAACCGCGCATGGCCTGGCGCTGAAGGCCTTGCGCAGCGGGCTGGCGCCGCTGCCGGGGCCGGTCACCTCGGCCCGGCTGGAATGCGATCTGGCCGGGATGGCGCTTCTGAACCCGGTCGGGCTGGCCGCGGGCTTCGACAAGAACGCCACCGCTTTGGCGCAGCTGACCCGCGCGGGCTTTGGCTTCATCGAGGTCGGCGCCGCGACGCCCCTGCCGCAAGAGGGCAATCCCCGGCCACGCCTGTGGCGGCTGGTCGAGGATCGGGCGGCGATCAACCGCTTTGGCTTCAACAATGAGGGGATGGAGCCGATCGCCGCGCGGCTTGCGGCGCGCAAGCCCGGCCCCGTGCCGGTCGGGCTGAATCTGGGCGCGAACAAGACATCCGAGAACCGCGCCGCCGATTTCGCCCGCGTGCTGACGCGCTGCGGCCCGCATGTGGATTTCGCCACGGTCAATGTCTCGTCGCCGAATACCGAAAAACTGCGCGACCTGCAGGGTCCGGCGGCGCTGGCCGCGCTGTTGCAGGGCGTGATGGAGGCACGCGCCGCCCTGCCCCGCCCGATCCCGGTTTTTCTGAAGATCGCGCCCGATCTGACCGGCGACGACTTGGCGCAGATCGCCGAGGTGGCGCTGACATCGGGCGTCTCGGGCATCATCGCCACCAACACCACCCTGTCGCGCGACGGGCTGCAAAGCCCGCATCGGGGCCAGCAGGGCGGATTGTCGGGCGCGCCGCTGTTCGAGCGGTCGACCCGGGTGCTGGCGCGGCTGAGCCAATTGACCGAGGGCCGGCTGCCGCTGGTGGGCGTGGGCGGGATCTCCTCGGCCGAAGAGGCCTATGCCAAGATCCGCGCCGGCGCTTCGGCGGTGCAGCTTTATACCGCGATGGTCTATCAGGGGCTGAGCCTGGCGCCGACGATCGCGAAAGGCCTGGACGCGCTGCTGCTGCGCGACGGCTATGCCACGATCGGCGCCGCGATCGGCACCGACCGGGCGCGCTGGCTGTAACCCGCCGGGGGCCGGCCCCCGGACCCCCGGGATATTTCTGGACAGATGAAAGCCGCCGGCCCGCGCGGGGCTAGAAGGCCTTGAAGGTCATCGTGGTCAGCGTGCGCTGGATGCCGGGCAGGTCGAACAGGCGCGAGGCCAGGTAATGGCCCACATCCTCGCCATCGGGGATATAGACCTTGGCGATCAGGTCATATTCGCCCGAGGTGGAGTAGAGTTCGCTGACCACTTCGCGGTCCCAGATCTCATCCGCCACCTCATAGGTCTTGCCCGGGGTGCAGCGGATTTGCACGAATACCAGCGCCATTTCGGCCTCCTCTTTGCCTGGGCGAGCCTAGCCCTGCTCGGGCTCCAGCGCCAGAGGGGCCGCCGGGGCCTGGCGCAGATCCTCGACCCCAAGCGGGCGCTTGGGCAGGGCAAGCCGGTTGCGCACCACCCAATGCAGCCGGTGTTCGGCGCGGGTGATCGCCACATAGGCCAGGCGCTTCCACAAGGGCACGCCCGCCTCGGACCGGCCGGCCTGGGCCGCGGCCCAGAGATCGGGGGCAAAGACCTGAACCTCGGGCCATTGGCTGCCTTGCGCCTTGTGGATCGTCACCGCCGCGCCATGCAGGAAGGCCGCGCCCATGGTGGCGGCATGCGGGATGAAGGGTTCCTCTTCCTCGGGCCGTTCGATCTTGATGATCGAGGCGGCCGAAAGCCGCGGGTCTTCGGCGCCGATCACATGCAGCTTGGCGAAGCCGGGTTTCGAGCCGGGGCCGAGATAGATCACCTGCGCGCCCTTGATCAGCCCCCGCGCCTCAAGGTCGATGCGCTTCTTGCGGTGCTTCAGGGGCAGTTCGATCCCGTCGCAGATCAGCGGCTCGCCCGGGATCAGATCGTCATCCGGCGCGCCCTGGGCGCTGCGGAAGGCGGTGATCAGCTTGATCCGCGTCACATTGCGCCAGACCAGAACCGGGCTGCGCGCCATCAGGTCGGCATCCACCCGTTCGGCCCAGACCACCCGGTCGTCGCGGGCGGCGCGGTCGCGGATCAGCGCCTCGAACGCCTCGAATCCCAGCCGGTCATCGGCCAGGGCATGGGCCAGATCCAGGATCGGATTGTCCTGGGTCTGGCGGTGGATCCGGTGCAGCACCAGCTTGCGGCTGTCGCCCAGCCGGTCGAAGACCATCTCGCCCGATTGGCCCACCGGCGCCAGCTGCGCCGGATCGCCGAACAGCACCAGCCGCGGAAAGATCTCGCGCAGGTCGTTGAACTGGCGTTCGTCCAGCATCGAGGCCTCATCGACAAAGCCCACATCCAGCGGCTCGTCGCGCCGCTTCCAGCCGGTGATGAAATCCGACCCCCGCAAGCCCGCCGCCGCCAGCGCGCCCGGAATCGAGGGCACCTGGGCATAGAAGGCCTGCGCGCGGTCCAGCGCCTGATCGGTGATCCCCTCGACCCCCAGCCCGTCGACGCTGGGCCGCGGCGCCTGGCCGGCCAGCCATTCGGCGATCTTCTCATATTGCGGGTCGTAGACGGGGGTATAGAGGATCCGGTGGATCGTGGTCGCCGGCACGCCGCGCAGCCGCAGCACGCTGGCGGCCTTGTTGGTCGGCGCCAGAATGGCCAGCGTGCGCCGCTCTTTCCGGCGCCGGCCTTCCCAATCGGCCGAGATCACCTCGACCCCGGCCTCTTTCATCGCCTTGTACAGACCGGCAAGCAGCATGGTCTTGCCCGAGCCGGCCTTGCCCATCACCGCCATCACCATGCTGGGGCCTTCGGCGGCGGGCGACAGATCGCCATCGGCAAGATCGATCCCCTGATCCAGGAGACCGGCGGCAAGGCGATCCCAGGCTTCGGCCTGGTCTTCGGACAGGGTCAGGGCATCGGACATGGCGCCACCCTAGCCGCGGGCGCCGGCAAGGGCCAGCGCAGCCGATGACAAAACCCGCCGGCAGGGCAGCCGGCGGGTCTGATGCCGTGTAGCAGGGGCCTAGCGGCCGCGGCTGGCTTCCAGCGTGTCTTCGAAGGTGCGCAGGCCGGTGCGCGGGGCCTGAACCAGCACCGCCATATTCCCGGGCTTGTGCTTGTTCTTCCACATCAGCGTATGCGCCGCCGGGATTTCCGCCCAGGGGAAGACCTCGGACATGCAGGGATCAAGCCGGCGTTCGCACATCAGCTTGTTCGCCGCCGCCGCCTGTTTCAGATGGGCGAAATGGCTGCCCTGCAGGCGCTTCTGATGCATCCACATGTAGCGCACGTCGAAGGTGCAGTTGAAGCCCGAGGTACCGGCGCAGATCACGACCATGCCGCCCTTCTTGCAGACCAGCGACGAGACCGGGAAGGTCTGCTCGCCGGGATGTTCGAAGACCATGTCGACATTCACATTCTTGCCGGTGATGTCCCAGATCGCCTTGCCGAACTTGCGCGCTTCCTTCAGCCAGGTGTTGTATTCCTCGGAATTCACCTTGGGCAGCTGGCCCCAGCATTTGAAGTCATTGCGGTTGATCACGCCCTTGGCGCCCAGAGACAGCACGAAATCGCGCTTGGTCTCGTCGCTGATCACGCCGATCGCATTCGCCCCGGCGGTGACCGCCAGCTGCACCGCATAGGATCCAAGGCCCCCCGAGGCGCCCCAGATCAGCACGTTCTGCCCGGGC
Organism: Xinfangfangia pollutisoli; assembly: GCF_020179405.1. Classification (GTDB taxonomy): domain Bacteria; phylum Pseudomonadota; class Alphaproteobacteria; order Rhodobacterales; family Rhodobacteraceae; genus Pseudogemmobacter; species Pseudogemmobacter pollutisoli. The sequence continues at coordinate 20,966 of NZ_JAICBZ010000007.1, forward strand.
TTCAGGTCATGCGGCGCATGGCCGAACAGCATCCGGTAGGCGGTGGCCAGCGTCAGCGTGTAGCAGGCAGATTCCTCCCAGGTCAGATGCTTCGGCCGCGGCATCAGCTGCTGGGCCTGCACGCGGGTGAACTGGCTGAACGAGCCGTCATTGGTCTCATAGCCCCAGATCCGCTGGCTGGGCGAGAACATCGGGTCGCCCCCGTTGCATTCCTCGTCATCGCCATCGTCCTGGTTGCAATGGATGACGACCTCGTCGCCCACCTTCCAGCGCTTGACCTTGTCGCCCACCGCCCAGACGATGCCCGCGGCATCCGATCCGGCGATGTGGTATTCCTGCTTGTGGCCGTCGAAGGGGCTGATCGGCACGCCCAGACCGGCCCAGACGCCGTTGTAATTGACCCCCGCGGCCATGACCAGAACCAGGACCTCGTGGCTGTCCAGCTTCCAGGTCGGCACCACTTCCAGCTGCATCGCCTGTTCCGGCGGGCCATGGCGGTCGCGGCGGATCGCCCAGGCATACATCTTGGCCGGCACATGCCCCAAAGGCGGCATCTCGCCGATCTCGTACAGATCCTTCACCGGAGCGTCATAGGCCATGATCTCACCCGCGCCCCCGATCGCCTTGTCCAAAGCCATTGCCGGCTCCCTGCGTTGCCGCGCCGCAGAATCACGGCGCCGATGGGCCCAGAGTTAGAATTGGTCGCGCAACTTTGCAATAGTCATAAACTGTATTTTTGTAATTTTATGTCCGCGGCGCTGCAGCATTCGGGTCGGTTCGCTGCGGCACGGCATTGGCATAGAAGGCCAGAAGCGGCGCCTGCCCCGGCACCGGCTGCAGATCGGCCGTCACCAGGCCGCGCGCGATCAAGGGCCGCAGCCCTTCCTCCAGCACCCGCTCGATCCCCTGCGGCGGAAGTTTCACCACCGCCCCCGCCGCGGCCAGATCGCCGGCCAGTGCCGCCACGCGCTGCGCCAGCTCGGCCCGGCTTGAAGCCCCAGCCCCCAGCGCCGCCGCCACCAAAGGCACTGGCAGAACCGGGATCACCGCGCCGATCCGCTGCATCAGCCGCGCGCCCAGTGCCTCGACCGGATCGGCGGGCGCCTCGGCCAGAAAGTCGCGCAACGAGATCGGCGCGCCAAAGCCCACCGCGGCCGTGCCGAAATCGCGCAGCCGGCCGCGCCAGCGCTTCCACAGATAGGCCAGCGCACACCAGGCCACCCAAAGCGGCCGGTTGCGGAACCGCCCCGTCCCCGATTGCGCCGCCTCGACCAGAACCCGGTCCTCAAGCACCCGGTCATAGGCCAGCCCGACCGGCACGAAGACGACATCGCGCCCCTCGGGCCGGAAGCCTTCGACGATATAGCTCAGCAGGCCCAGCTTCGGCGCGCCCATCCGCCCGTCCAGCGACAACCCGCCCTCGGGGAACATCGCCTGGGTCGTGCCCTCTTCGGCCGCCATCTGCACATAGCGCGCCAGAACCTTGCGATAGAGCGCATTGCGGCTTTTGCGCCGGATGAAATAGCCGCCCATCGACCGCACCAGCGCCGACAGCGGCCAGACCCGCGCCCATTCGCCCACCGCATAAGACACGGCCGAGCGGTCGGCGACCAGCCAGGTCACCAGCACATAATCCATGTTCGAGCGGTGGTTCATCACGAAGACCACGGTCGCGCGCGGGTCGATCCGCGCCAGGGCCGCATCGACCTTGCCCACCCGCACCCGGTACAAAAGCCGCGCCAGCGCCTTGGCCGCCCTGGTGCCGAAACCGAAATAGACCGTCGCGGAAAAGCCGGGCACGATCTCGCCCGCATAGCGCCGCGCCTCTTCGAAGGCCACTTCGCCCGGAACCCCGGTTGCGGCCGCATGCTCGGCCGCCGCCTCCATCACCCGCGCGTCATAGGCCAGCCGCGCCACCATGTCGGACCGCTGGGCCAGCTTGAACAGGTCGATCTTGCGGTCCAGCCGCGCATTCAGCCGCATCAGCGCCCGCTCGGCCCGGCGCCGGAAGAACCAGCGCACCGAGGGGAACAGGAAATGCGTGGCAAAGCTGATCGCGGCAAAGCCCAGGATCAGTGTCAGAAGCCAGACCGGAACCTCGACTTTGCCGAACATCCCGCCAGACTAGCCCATCCCGGGAAACGGGCAATCCTTCTTCCTCTCTGCAAAAATATCCCACGGGGGTCCGGGGGTGTGAAACCCCCGGCGATTGCCGCAGCGCAGCGATTGACATTAAGCGATTCTTTCGCCTATCTCGACCATGACGAAACAATATTGCGCGCAGGCGATTCACCCCGCGACCCGAGGATCCAAGATGACCGACAAGCCCTGGCTCTTCCGCACCTATGCCGGCCATTCCACCGCCGCCGCCTCGAATGCGCTTTATCGCAACAACCTGTCCAAGGGGCAGACCGGCCTGTCGGTGGCCTTCGACCTGCCCACCCAGACCGGCTATGACAGCGACGATCCGCGGTCGAAGGGCGAGGTCGGCAAGGTCGGCGTGCCGGTCGGCCATCTGGGCGACATGCGCGCGCTGTTCGATCAGATTCCGCTGGAACAGATGAACACCTCGATGACGATCAACGCCACCGCCCCCTGGCTTTTGGCGCTGTATATCGCCGTGGCCGAGGAACAGGGCGCCGATGTCACCAAGCTTCAGGGCACCGTCCAGAACGATATCATCAAGGAATATCTCTCGCGCGGGACCTATATCTGCCCGCCCAAGCCCAGCCTGCGGCTGATCACCGATGTCGCGGCCTATACCGGCCGCCACCTGCCGAAATGGAACCCGATGAATGTCTGCAGCTACCACCTGCAGGAAGCGGGCGCCACGCCGGAGCAGGAACTGGCCTTTGCCCTGGCGACGGGCGTGGCCGTGCTGGACGATCTGCGCGCCAAAGTGCCCGCCGACGACTTTCCCGCCATGTGCGGCCGGATCTCGTTCTTCGTGAATGCGGGCATCCGCTTCGTGACCGAGATGTGCAAGATGCGCGCCTTCACCGATCTGTGGGACGAAATCCTTGCCACCCGCTACGGCATCGAAGACGAGAAATTCCGCCGCTTCCGCTATGGGGTGCAGGTCAACTCGCTGGGCCTGACCGAACAGCAGCCCGAAAACAACGTCTACCGCATCCTTTTGGAAATGCTGGCCGTGACGCTGTCGAAGAACGCCCGCGCCCGCGCCGTGCAGCTGCCGGCCTGGAACGAGGCCCTGGGTCTGCCGCGGCCCTGGGATCAGCAATGGTCGCTGCGCATGCAGCAGATCCTGGCCTATGAGACCGATCTTCTGGAATATGACGACCTGTTCGACGGCAATCCCGCGATCGAGCGCAAGGTGGCGGCGCTGAAAGAGGGTGCGCGGGCGGAACTGGCGCAGATCGACGCGATGGGCGGCGCGGTGGCCGCGATCGAGCATATGAAATCCCGCCTGGTCGAGGCGAATTCCGAACGCCTGGCGCGGATCGAGGCCAAAGAAATCACCGTCGTCGGGGTGAATCGCTTCACCACCACCGAACCCTCGCCGCTGACCACCGGCGAAGGCGCGATCATGACCGTCGATCCGGCGGCCGAGGCCGATCAGATCGGCCGCCTGCGCGCCTGGCGCGCCGCCCGCGATGCCGCCGCCGTGAGTGCCGCCCTGGCCGAATTGCGCCGCGCCGCCGATGCGGGGGAAAACATCATGCCCGCCTCGATCGCCGCCGCGAAGGCCGGCGCCACCACCGGCGAATGGGCCTCGGTGATCCGCGCGGCCTTCGGCGAATACCGCGCGCCGACGGGCGTGTCGAAGAACCCCTCGAACCGCACCGAGGGGCTGGAGCCGATCCGCGAAGCCGTCGATCTGGTGTCCACCCGGCTGGGGCGGCGGCTGAAATTCCTGGTCGGCAAGCCCGGGCTTGACGGCCATTCGAACGGCGCCGAGCAGATCGCCGCGCGGGCCCGCGATTGCGGCATGGACATTCATTACGAAGGCATCCGCCTGACGCCCGAGGAGATCGTCACCGCCGCCGCCGACCAAGAGGCGCATGTGCTGGGCCTGTCGATCCTGTCGGGCAGCCATCTGCCCTTGATCGCCGATGTGATGGAGCGGATGCGCAGCGCCGGGCTGACGCATGTGCCGGTCGTGGTGGGCGGGATCATCCCCGAAGAGGATGCGGTGCAGTTGCGCGCCATGGGCGTGGCCGCCGTCTACACGCCCAAGGATTTTGAACTGAACCGGATCATGATGGACATCGTCGCCCTGGTCGATCCGGCGGCGGCGGCGGCCTGACCCCGGGGCATCGGGCGGAAATCCTGCCGCCGGTTTGCGCCAGATCAAGGCACAGGCCGGCGCAGCGCGGCAAGGTTGCGGGCAAGATCCAATCTTGCAGATCACGCCCGGAGCCCTGCCATGTTCGACCGTTTCAAGACCGTCATCCAACGCTGGTCCCAGATTGCCGAGATCGAGTCGCTTGCTGAACGCGATCTGGCCGATCTGGGGATGAGCCGCGACCAGCTGATCTCGCTTGTCCGGCTGCCGCAGGATCTGCCGGACCGGGTCGAGGCGATGGGCGCGCAGCACGGGCTGACCCCCTTGGCGCTGCAGCGCGACGCGCCTACCTGGGTCGAGCTTCTGTCGACCTGCGGCCATTGCGCCCAACGCGGCCGCTGCGCCAAGGCGCTGGCACAGGGCGGGGCAGAGGCCCGCGCCGCGCGCGAATTCTGCCCGAATGCGGCGGAATTCCGCGCCCTGGCCCAGCGGACAATGGCCGAACCGGCGCTGCCGCGCGCCGCCTGACCGGACCACCTGGCCGCTCAACCCACTGACCGGGCGCCCTTAAGTGCCCGGCCTCGGCCATGCTCGGCCTTTTATCCCCCTTGTGCTGGTGCATGTGCCTGCCGTTAATGGCGCCCGCAAAGCGAGGGGGATCAGATGACGTTTCATATCGGCGCGAAACCGGGCGAGATCGCCGAGACGGTGCTTCTGCCCGGCGATCCCTACCGGGCCCGCTGGGCGGCGCAGCGCTTTCTGGAAAATCCGGTTCTGGTCAACGAAGTGCGTGGCATGCTGGGCTATACCGGCACCTGGCGCGGCCAGCGCGTGACGATCCACGGCACCGGCATGGGCATGCCCTCGATGTCGATCTATGCCAATGAGCTGATCCGCGACCACGGCGCCAAGACGCTGATCCGCATCGGCAGCGCGGGCGCCCTGCAGCCCGATCTGGGCCTGCGCGATGTGGTTCTGGCGATGACCGCCTCGACCGTCCACACGCCCTCGGCCACGATCTTCCGCGAGCTGAACTTCGCCCCCAGCGCCGATTTCGACCTGCTGGCGCGGGCCAAGGCCGCCGCCGCGGGCAAGGCGCCGACCCGGGTCGGGATGATCTATTCCTCGGACACGTTCTATGACGAACGCCCCGACCTGTCCGACCAGTTGCGCCGCCATGGCTGTCTGGCGGTCGAGATGGAGACGGCCGAATTGTATATCCTGGCCGCCCGCCATGGCGCGAAGGCGCTGTCGGTGCTGACGATTTCCGACCATATCCTGACCGGCGAGGCGCTGCCGGCCGCGGATCGCGAGTCAAGCTTCGCCGATATGGTGGAAATCGCGCTGGGGGCCGCCTTCGGCTGACCCGCGGGCGCAAGCGCCCGGGTCTCGGCGCCCGCCCGTCAGACCGCCGCGCCCGGGCGGGCCGCAAGGAAGGCCGCCACCCGCGCGGCCGCGCTGCCTTTGGCCAGCGGGCGGGCCGACCACAGCCTGAGCCCGGCCGCAAGCGGCAGGGCCAGCGCGAAGGGCGCGACCAGCCGGCCATCGGCCAGATGGCCCGCGACCAGCGGCGCATGGCCCATCAGCACGCCCGCGCCATTCACCGCCTCTTCCACTGCCAGCGCGTAAAGCGAAAAGACCGGGCCGCGGGCCTGCATCGCCACCCCCGCCGCCGCCAGCCAGCGCGGCCAATCCTCGGCCCAGCTGGCATCCGACAGGCAGGGCAGATCCGCCAGATCCTGCGGGCGTTTTAGCCGCGCGGCCAGGGCCGGCGCGCAGACCGGCAGGATCGCATCCGCCGCCACCAGCTGCCCGCCCGTCTCGGCCGGGAACAGGCTCAGGTCATAGGGCGCGCGTTTCAGGTTGGGCGGCGCCTCCAGCGCGGTGATCGAGACGGAAATCTCGGGCGCGGCCGCGCGCAGGGCCGGCAGGCGCGGTGACAGCCACAGCTGCGCCACGGCGGGCAGCGTCGCCACATGCACCACTTGCGGCGCGGCGCGGCCGCGCAACACCGCCTCGGCGCGGGCCAGCGCATCGAAAGCCTCGGTCATGCCGCCCGCCGCGGCCGCGCCCAGCGCGGTCAGCCGCACGCCCTTGGACTGGCGCTCGAAAAGCGCCGCCCCCAGCGTTTCCTCCAGCGCCTTGACCTGCGCCGTCACCGCCCCCGGCGTCACCCCCAACTCGGCCGCCGCCGCGGCAAAGCCGCCCAGCCGCGCCGCGGCCTCAAACGCGCGCAGCGCGGTCAGCGGCAGGGATCGGGGCGGCGGCGGGGCAACGGGCATGGGCGCATCCTGGTTTAGATTTTCTGACCCTAGTTTTCCGAAGAACTGATTTGCGCGCAAGCCCCGCCCCGCCCTAGCCTGCCCGGCGAAGGAGACCGCCATGCCCCATCTTGCCCCCCGCCCCTGGGTTCCCGCCGCCTGCGAGGCGCATATCCAGCGCCTTGCCGCCGATGCCGCCGCCCCTTCGGCCGCCGTGGCCGACCGGATCGAGGCGCTGATCGCCCGCAACACTCAGATCCACGATCAGGACTGTTTCAACCTGAACCCGGCCACCAACATCATGAACCCGCGCGCCGAGGCGGCGCTGGCCCGCGGCCTGGGCTCGCGCCCCTCGCTGGGCTATCCGGGCGACAAATACGAAATGGGGCTGGAGGCGATCGAGGAAATCGAGGTGATCGCCGCGGAACTGGCGGCCGAGGTCTTCGGGGCGACCCATGCCGAGATCCGCGTCGGCTCGGGCGCCTTGGCGAACCTGTACGGCTTCATGGCGCTGGCCCGGCCCGGCGATGCGATCATCGCGCCGCCCGGCACGATTGGCGGCCATGTCACCCATCACAAGGCGGGCTGCGCGGGGCTTTACGGGCTGGTCACCCATGCCGCCCCGGTCGATGCCGACGGCTATACGCTGGATCTGGACGGTCTGGCCGATCTGGCGCAGCGGGTGCGGCCGAAGATCATCACCGTCGGCGGCAGCCTGAACCTGTTCCCCCATCCGGTGCGCGCGGTGCGCGAGATTGCCGATGCGGTGGGGGCGAAGGTGCTGTTCGACGCGGCGCATCAATGCGGCATCATCGCGGGCGGCGCCTGGGCCAACCCCTTGGCCGAGGGCGCGCATCTGATGACCATGTCGACCTACAAGTCGCTGGGCGGCCCGGCCGGCGGGCTGATCGTGACGAATGACGCCGAAATCGCCCAGGCGCTGGACCATATCGCCTTCCCCGGCATGACCGCCAATTTCGACGCCGCCAAATCCGCCGCCCTGGCGCTGAGCCTGCTGGACTGGCGCGATCACGGCGCGGCCTATGCGGCGGCGATGATCGACCTGTCGCGCGCCCTGGCCGCCGCCCTGCAGGCCGAGGGCCTGCCGCTGTTCGCCGCCGGCCGGGGCGGCACGCAATCACATCAATTCGCCATCCAGGCCGCGGCGTTCGGCGGCGGTCAGGCCGCGTCAAAGACCCTGCGCAAGGCGGGCTTCCTGGCCTGCGGCATCGGCCTGCCCATCGCTGAAGTCGCCGGAGACCTGAACGGGTTGCGCATCGGCACGCCGGAACTGGTGCGCCGCGGCGTCACGCCTGCCGACGCGCCCGCCCTTGCATCGCTGATCGCCGAGGGGTTACGGTCCAACGCACCGGAAACCCTTGCCCCCCGCACGGCCGCGCTGCGCGCCCGCTTCCAGGGGCTTCATTACATGACTGTCTGATGCAAGAACGCCGTCTCGGGGCCCAGGGCCCCTTTGTCTCTGCCCTGGGCTTCGGCTGCCTGTCCTTTGGCGGCATTTTCGGCCCGACCACCGAAGCCGAAAGCCTGGCCACGCTGGATGCCGCCTGGGAGGCGGGGATCACCCTGTTCGACACGGCGAACATCTATGGCATGGGGGTCGCCGAAACGGTGATCGGCCGCTGGCTGGCCACCCGCCCGCACCGGCCGCATATCGCCACCAAGGCCGCTTTCGCCCGCGGCAACGGCCCGCAGCGGATCGACAATTCGCCCGAACATCTGCGGGCCGAACTGGAAGGCTCGTTGAAGCGGATGGGGGTCGACCACGTCACCCTGTTCTACGCCCATCGCCATGCGCCGGATGTGCCGCCCGAGGATCTGGCCGGAACGATGCAAAGGCTGGTCGAAGAGGGCAAGATCCTGGGCTATGGCCTGTCGGAAGTGGCGCCCTATACGGTCGAACGCGCGCATGCGGTGCATCCGGTCATGGCGGTGCAGAACGAATATTCGCTGTGGACGCGCCAGCCCGAACTGGGGCTGATCCAGCTTTGTGCGCGGCTGGGCGTGGCCTTCGTGCCCTTCTCGCCCCTGGCGCGCGGCGCCTTCGGCACGCCGATGCCCGATCCGGCCGGGCTGCCCCCCGGCGATCTGCGCCGCCGCATCCCGCGCTTCGCGCCGGAAAACTGGCCGCACAATCTGGCCCGGCTGCAGGCCTTCCACGCCTATGCCCGCGATCTGGGCCATACGCCCGCCGCCCTTGCGCTGGCCTGGCTGCTGGATCGCGGCGACCACCTGATCCCGATTCCCGGCACCCGCAGCGCCGATCACCTGCGCGCCTGGGCGGGCGCGGCCTCGATCACCCTGACCGAGGCCGAGCGGGCCCGGATCGACCAGCTTCTGCCGGTGGGCTGGGCCTGGGGCGACCGCTACGATGACGGCATGGCCGGCACGGTCGAGCGGTATTGCTAAGGCGCCCGCGCGCCGGCGCGGGCCCGGGCGGGATGCGGTCAGATCAGACCCTCGGCGCGGAACAGCGCCTTCACATCGGCCTCGGGCCGGGCGCCGAAATGGCCGATCACCTCGGCCGCGGCAACACAGCCCATGCGGCCCGCCACTGCCAGAGGCGCGCCGGTGGCCAGCCCGTAGATGAAGCCCGCGGCGAACTGGTCGCCCGCGCCGGTCGCATCGACGGGGGTGACACGGTGAACGGGCACCACCGCCTGTTCCGAGCCGCGCACGATCACCACATCATGGCCCGAACGTGTGCAGACCACGGTGCCCGCATCGGCCGCCGCCTGTTCCAGCGCCGCCGACAGATCGGTCTGATACAGGCTCATCCATTCGTGTTCATTGCCGATCACGTAATCCAGATCCTTGACCAGCCGGCGGAAACTGTCGCGATGCCGGTCGACGCAGAACGGGTCGGACAGCGCGATCCCGGCCTTGCCGCCCGAGGCGCGGGTCAGCTTTGCCGCGCGTTCGAAGGCCGCCTTGCCCTTGTCCTTGTCGTAAAGATAGCCTTCCAGGAAGAGGATCTGCGCCCGGCCCGCGACCGTATCCGACACATCCTCGGGCCCCAGTTCCGAGGAAATCCCCAGATAGGTGTTCATCGACCGCTCGCCATCGGGCGAGACGAAGATCATGCTGCGCGAGGTGGGCAATTCGCCGCCCGGCACCGGCGGGTTGACGAAATCCGTCCCCTCTTCGGCCATCGACCGCGCATAGAACCGCCCCAGCGCATCGTCATGCACCCGGCCGATGAAGGCGGTCGACAGGCCCAGGGCGCCGATCCCGGCCACGGTATTCGCGACCGACCCGCCCGGCGCCTGGCGGCGGTCCTTCATCGCGGCATACAGCATCTCGCCGCGCTCGCGTTCGACCAGCTGCATGATGCCCTTCTCGATCCCCATCAGATCCAGAAACGAGTCATCCGCCGTCGAAAGCACATCGACAATCGCATTGCCGATGCCGATCACCTGATAATTCTTCATGTCTTTTCCTCATACAGGCACAGGTCGTTGATCGGACAGATGCCACAGCGGGGTTTACGTGCGGTGCAGATATAGCGGCCATGCAGGATCATCCAGTGATGCGCATGGCGCTGATATTCGGCCGGCACATTGTCTTCGATCGCGCGCTCGACGGCGCTTTCATCCTTGCCCGGCGCCAGACCTGAGCGGTTGCCCAGCCGGAAGATATGCGTATCCACCGCCTGCGCCGGCTGGCCGAACCACATGTTCAAGACGACATTGGCGGTCTTGCGCCCCACCCCCGGCAGCGTCATCAGCGCGGCCCGGCTGGAGGGCACCTCGCCGCCATAGACATCGATCAGCCGCTGGCACAGCTTGATGACGTTCTTCGCCTTGTTGCGGTAAAGGCCAATGGTCTTGATATGCGCGATCAGCCCCTCTTCGCCCAGGGCCAGCATCTTCTGCGGCGTATCGGCAATGGGAAACAGCGCCCGCGTGGCCCTGTTCACCCCCTTGTCGGTCGCCTGGGCCGACAGGGCCACCGCGACCAGCAGGGTGAAGGCGTTCAGATGCTCCAATTCGCCCTTGGGTTCCGGCTCCAGCGCGTGGAACCGGGCGAAGATCGCCTGCATGGCGGCATAATCAAGCTGTCGAACCATGGCCCCATCTGCCATGGCGCCCCCCCGCACGACAAGCGGGAAAGCCGCAGGAATCGGGTCGCGACGGGGCCTGCGGGGCGCTATCTGAAGGGCAGAAGGAGGCCGCCATGACCGACCAGTCGCCCAGCTATCATTACGCCGTCATCGGCCGCGCGCTTGACATCATCGACGCAGACCCCGGCCTGTCGCTGGAGGGGCTGGCGCAGCGCATGAACATGTCGCCCGCGCATTTCCAGCGCACCTTCAGCCAATGGGTCGGCGTCTCGCCCAAGCGCTACCAGCAATATCTGACCATCGGCCACGCCCGCCGGCTGCTGGCCGAACGGCACACGCTGCTTTCCACCGCGCATGAGCTGGGCCTGTCGGGCACCGGGCGGCTGCATGATCTGTTCCTGACCTGGGAGGCGATGTCGCCCGGCGACTATGCCCGCGGCGGCGAGGGGCTGGTGATCTATTGGGGCTGGTTCGACAGCCCCTTCGGCCCGGCTTTGGTCATGGGCACCGAGAAGGGCATCTGCGGCATCGGATTTGCCGATACGATGGGCGCCGAGGCGGCGCTGCTGGATCTGACCGCGCGCTGGCCCAAGGCGCGCTATGTCGAAGATCCGGCCATGCTGCGGTCCTGGGCGCAAAGCGCCTTTGGCGCCGGCACCTCTGGCACGACGCCCTTGTACCTGATCGGCGCGCCGTTCCAGATCAAGGTCTGGGAGGCGCTGATGGCCATTCCAACCGGACATGTGACGACCTATGCCGAAATCGCCGGCGCCATCGGCCATCCGACCGCGCATCGCGCCGTGGGCACCGCCGTCGGGCGCAACCCGATTTCCTTCCTGATCCCCTGCCACCGCGCCATCCGCCGCGACGGGGGCCTGGGCGGCTATCACTGGGGCCTGCCGCGCAAGCGCGCGATCCTGGCCTGGGAATCCGCGCGCACGGGCTTGTGACCGCCAGGGCATTGGCGGATCGCCGCCCAAGGCATGGCAAAGCTTTTCGCATGCCCATGCATGCTATAGTCTGGCGCCAGACCGGCACGGGCCGGCACATATCGCAGATGCGTAGCGAATAAGGGCAGCGAGCAATGACAAGACTTCCCCTCCTTCTGGCCTCGGCCAGCGTTCTGGTGACCACGGCCTGCGTCGATCCGAACGCCTATCCCGACGATCCGAACGCCCGCACCAAGAACGGCGCCATCATGGGCGGCATCCTGGGCGCGGCGGCGGGCGTTGCGGTCTCGGACGGGGACGACAAGCTGAAGGGCGCGCTGCTGGGCGCCGCCCTGGGCGCCGGCACCGGCGCGGTGATCGGCCAAAGCCTGGACCAGCAGGCCGCCGAACTGCGCAGCCAGCTGTCGCCGGGCATCTCTGTGACGAATTACGGCGACTATCTGGTCGTCAACATGCCGCAGGATCTGCTGTTCGCCACCGACAGCGCCTCGGTCCGCCCCGATCTGACCGGCGATCTGCGCACCGTCGCCTCGTCGCTGCTGCGCTATCCGCAAAGCCGGATCGAAGTCATCGGCCATACCGACAGCACGGGCGCTGCCTCCTACAACATGGACCTGTCGCAGCGCCGCGCCAGCTCGGTCGCGACGATCCTGCGCAATGCCGGCGTGCCGGCCGGGCGTCTGTCGGCCTATGGCCGCGGCGAAGACCAGCCCGTCGCGTCGAACCTGACCGCCGAAGGCCGCGCGCAGAACCGCCGGGTCGAGATCATCATCCGCCCGACCAACTGACATCGCGCCGCAAGGCGCCCGCATGTATCGCCAAAGCCCGCCGCCGCGGGCTTTGGTTTTTTGTTGAGATCGGCTTAGTATTGGTCATAAATTCAAACCAATCCCCACAGTCGGGGCGAAGACATGCAATGCCGTTTCTCAAGGTCCAACCCGAAAAACTGTCCTCCTCGGTCGTGCGCCAGATCGAGCAGCTGATCCTGCGCGGCATCTTGCGCCCCGGCGAGCGTCTGCCGCCCGAACGCGATCTGGCCGAACGGCTGGGCGTGTCCCGCCCCAGCCTGCGCGATGCCATCGCCGATCTGTCCGAGCGCGGTCTGCTGACCAGCCGCGCCGGATCGGGCGTCTTCGTGGCCGAGGTTCTGGGCTCGGCCTTCTCGCCGGCGCTGATCCAGCTGTTCTCGGCCCATGACGAGGCGGTCTTCGACTATATCGCCTTCCGCCGCGACATGGAGGGGCTGACGGCCGAACGCGCCGCCCGCCTGGCCTCGGACACCGATCTGAAAGTGGTCGATGCGATCTACCGCAAGATGGAGGCCGCCCATCAGAAGCGCGATCCGACCGACGAGGCCGAGCTGGACGCCCAGTTCCATATGGCGATCATCGAGGCCAGCCATAACGTGATCATGCTGCACATGATGCGGTCGATGTTCGATCTGCTGCGGCAGGGCGTGTTCTACAACCGGCAGATGCTGTTCAAGAACCGGCTGACCCGGGATTGCCTGCTGGACCACCACCGGGCGATGAACACCGCCATTCAGGCCCGCGATCCGGCGGGTTCGCGGGCGGCGGTCGAGGCGCATATGGATTATGTGGTGCAGTCGCTGCAGGATCAGCTGCGCGCCGAGCGCAACGAGGCCATCGCGCGGCAACGCTTCGAACACGAACAAAGCCGCTAGGGCAGCCCGGCGCCAAGACCCCAGGCAGGCCGATCTTTCTTCGAGAAATCACAATGAAAAACGCCCCGGCCTTGCGGCACGGGGCGTTTTCCGATCTTGCGGGCAGGGTCAGTGCAGCTTGGCGCCGACCGTCTCGATCGCTTCGTCGATCGAGGCATTGGCGGCCTCGGTCGTCATCTGCTTGGCCAGGATCTCGCCCGCCGCAGCAACGGCCACCGCCACAGCGCGTTCCCGCACGTGACGCAGCGCCGCGCCTTCGGCCGCCGCGATCTGCTCTTCCGCGGCCTGAAGCCTGCGGGCGATCGACCGCTGCAGCTCGGCCTTGGCCTGTTCGGCCGCCGCCATCGCCTCTTCCTTCGCGGTCGAGATGATGCGGTCGGTCTGCTCGGCCACGTCCTTCTGCTTGCGCTCATACGAGGCCAGCACCGACTTGGCTTCTTCCCGCAGCGCGCGGGCTTCTTCCAGCTCGGCCTTGATCTGCGCGGCGCGCGCATCCAGAAGCCCGGTCAGCTTCTTCGGCACGCCCATATAGACCAGCACGCCGATGAAGATCAGGAAGGCCACCAGCACCACGAAGTTGGTGTTGTGCAGGCTGAAGAACGGGCCCGAGGCCGCCAGAGCCGGGCTGGCGCTGGCGATCAGGGCGAAGAGAACGGAAAGCTTCTTCATCGCCTTATCCTTTCAGCCGGTTTGCGACCGCGGCATCGACCACCGCCTGATCCGCCGACCCGCCCAGCGCCGCGACCAGCGCGCCCGCCGTGTCGCGCGCCACCGCTTCGACCGCGTCCATCGTGCCGGCCCGGATCTCGGCCAGGCGCTTTTCCGATTCCGCGGTTTTCACCGCGATCTCGGCATCGGCCCGCGCCGTCGCCGCGTCCAGATCCTTCTGGATGTCGGCCTTGGCCGCGGCAACGATCTTGCCTGCCTCGGTCCGCGCCGTCGCCAGCGCGTCGTTGAAGGCCTTCTCGGCCGCCACCGCCTTGTGCTTCAGCTCTTCCGCCGCCGCCAGGTCATTGGTGATCGTGCCCTTGCGTTCCGCCAGGATCGCGCCGATCCGCGGCAGGGCGATGCGCGACAGGATCAGGAACATCACGACCAGCGTGACGACCAGCCAGAACACCTGGTTCGGGATCCATTCGGCGCAAAGCTGCGGCATGCCGATGGCGCCGCCATGCGCGTTCACGCATTGGCCAGCGGCTTCTTCAAGGATTGGTTCTGTTGCCATCTTCGTCCCCCATCGGACCCTTCGGACGCGGGCAGGCGCCGGTCTCCCGGCGCCCGCCCTGTTAAAGCGTCAGATGCCGGATCAGACGGCGAACATCAGCAGCAGGGCGACCAGGAACGAGAAGATGCCCAGAGCTTCCGCGAAGGCGATGCCGACGAAGAGGTTGGCCATCTGCGACGGGGCCGCCGAGGGGTTGCGCAGGGCGCCGGCAAGGAAGTTGCCAGCGATATGGCCCACGCCGATGCCGGCGCCGCCCAGACCCATCGTCGCCAGACCGGCGCCGATGAACTTGCCCATTTGCGCGAGTTCGCCTTCCATGATGAGTACTCCTGTTTCTGGAATTGGCTGAGGTTGAGGTTCGGACCTTAGTGGTGGGCTTCGCCCACCGCGTCACGCAGATAGACGCAGGTCAGAATGGTGAAGACATAGGCCTGCACGGCGGCGACGAGCAGTTCCAGCCCGTAGATCGCAGCGATGGCGGCGATCGGCACGACCGAGGCGATGCCCATGGCGCCGGCGAAGCCCGCGAAGACCTTGATCACGGCGTGACCGGCCATCAGGTTGCCGCCAAGACGAATGGAATGCGACAGCGGGCGGACGAAGTAGGAAATCACTTCGATCAGCGCCAGAACCGGGCGCAGGATCAGCGGCGCCGACGAGACCCAGAACATCGACAGGAAGCCCAGGCCCTTGCGGTAGAAGCCGACCAGCGTGACCGTCAGGAAGACCGCCAGCGCCAGAACCGCGGTCACCGCGACATGGCTGGTGGTGGTGAAGCTCATCGGGATCAGGCCAAGGATATTTGCCAGGAAGATGAACATGAACAGGGTCATGACATAGGGGAAGAACTTCGCCCCTTCATGGCCGGTCACATCCTCGACCATGTTGTAGATGAAGCCGTAGAACAGTTCGGCCACCGATTGCAGACGCGACGGGATGATGCCGCGGCGGCTGGTGGCCAGCACGAACAGCCCCAGCAGCACGACGACGGAAATCGCCATCCACAGCGTCACATTGGTGACCGTGTACCATTCCACCGGACCGTCGCCGAACAGCGGCTTGACGATGAACTGGTCCATCGGATGGATCGCCAGCCCGCCGGCATGCTCCGCGCCCTCGACCACATGCTCTTCGGTGCCAGTCGCCACGTTCAGCCCCCTTGATCCTGCCCGCCCTTGGGCGGCGTCTTGTCCTGCATCTCGCGCGCCTGCACCTCGCGCGCGGTGCCCAGCATGGTGCGCACCCCCGCGGCGAAGCCCACAAGCGAGAAGATCGCCAGGAAGAGCGGCAGCGTGCCGATCAGCACGTCCAGCCCGTAACCGATGCCAACCCCGAACACGATGCCGGTCGCCAGCTCGATCACCATCCTCCAGGCCACCTCGCCCTGCGAGAAACCCTTTGCCGTCTGGCTGCGTTCAGGCTTCGGCTTTCCCCGCAGCTTGGCGAGCCGGTCTTCCAGCGCGCGCAGGCGATCGGGATCGGGTTCCGAAGCCATCTGGCCCCCTTTGGCAGTTGCCGCATCTCTAGGGGGCGGGGCCTGTCGAGTCAACCGGGCATATGGCGCGACCAGACCGGCACAAGCCCTTGATCTGAAAGAAATCCCCTGCAGCGCGACAGAATGCGCGCCGGGGCGCGGGCGCCGATTTCGCCCCGGGCGCATATTCAACCCCGCGGTTGACAATTCCCCGCCCCGCCCCGAAGCATGGCCCATGTCCAGCCCTGCCCCCCCGCCCGACCGGCTGACCCAGGTCTTCGCCGCCCTGGCCGATCCGACCCGGCGGGCGATCCTGTCGATGCTTCTGGAAGACGACATGGCGGTGACCGATGTGGCCGAACCCTTCGCGATGAGCCTGGCCGCGATCTCGAAACATCTGGCCGCGCTGGCCGAGGCCGGGCTGATCAGCCGAGAACGCCGCGGACGGGTGATCTGGTGCAAGCTGGAACCCGACGCGCTGCGCGCCGCCTCGGTCTGGATGCAGGGCTTCGGCCAGTTCGATCCGGTCGATCTTGACGCGTTCGAGCGCTTCCTTGAACAGGAACTTTCCCCCGAAGACAGCACAAGCGACGCGGTCAGCGCCTCCGGCGGGGATATTTAGACAGAGAGGAAGGCCGCAAAAAGCCCTGCCCCTGCCGCCTTCCTCTCTGCAAAAATATCCCGGGGTCCGGGGCAGAGCCCCGGGGCCGGCCGCCCCGCCCCTAGGCCTGGGGCGTCGCGAACCAGCCCGCATAGGTCTTGCGCAATTCGGCCTTCTGCACCTTGCCCATGGTGTTGCGCGGCAGCGCCGCGACCACCACCGCCGCTTTCGGCTGCTTGAACCGCGCCAGCCGGTCGCGGATCCCGTCCAGCACCGTCTGCGCCTCCAGCGCCACGCCCTTCTGCGCCACCAGAACGGCGAAGACCGCCTCGCCGAAATCCGGGTGCGGCAGGCCCACGACCGCGCTTTCCAGAACCCCCGGCTGGGCGTCCAGCTCGGCCTCGACCTCGACCGGATAGATGTTGAACCCGCCCGAGATCACCAGATCCTTGGCCCGGCCGACGATCTGGACATAGCCGTCTTCATCGCGCCGCCCGATATCGCCGGTGATGAACCAGCCATCGGGGCGCAGCTCTTCGGCCGTCTTCTCGGGCATCTGCCAATAGCCGGCAAAGACATTCGGCCCCCGCACCTCGATCACGCCCGCCTCACCGGGGCCGGTCACCTCGGCGCCCTCGGCCATGATCCGCAACGCGACCCCCGGCAGGGGAAACCCCACCGTGCCGGGGCGGCGGTCGCCGTCATAGGGGTTCGAGGTGTTCATGTTGGTCTCGGTCATGCCGTAGCGTTCCAGGATGCGGTGGCCGGTCCGTTCCGCGAAGGCGCGATGGGTTTCGGCCAAAAGCGGCGCCGAGCCCGAGATGAACAGCCGCATGCCTGCGCAAAGGTCGCGGGTGAAGCGCTGCGTGTCGAGAAGCCTGGTGTAGAAGGTCGGCACCCCCATCATCGCCGTCGCCCGCGGCAGGGCGCGCAGCACCGCCTCCAGATCGAAGCCCGGCAGGAAGATCATCTGCCCGCCGGTCAACAGGCTGATGTTCGAGGCGACGAACAGCCCGTGGGTGTGGAAGATCGGCAGGGCATGCAGCAGCACGTCCTCGGCGGTGAAGCGCCACAGATCGGCCAGAACCCGGGCATTGGACAGAAGATTGCCCTGGGTCAGCATCGCGCCTTTCGACCGTCCGGTGGTGCCCGAGGTGTAAAGGATGGCCGCCAGATCGGCCTCGCCGCGCGGCGCGGGGGTCAGCGTGCCGGGCTGGTCTGCCATCGCGGCGGCAAAGCTGCCCGCCCCGGCCGCGTCCAGCGTGAAGAGCCGCGCGCCGTGGCGGGCGGCCAGCGGCGCCAGGGCCGCCTCGGCCGCCGGATCGCAAAGGAAGACCGCCGGGGTCGCATCGCCCAGGAAATAGTCCAGTTCGACCGGCGTATAGGCGGTGTTCAGCGGCAGGAACACCGCCCCCAGCGCGACGCTGGCGCCATAGATCGCCAGCGCCTCGGGCGATTTCGCCACTTGCACCGCCACCCGGTCGCCCGCGCGCAGCCCCGCCGCCTGCAGCGCATGGCCGGCCCGGGCCACCATGGCCAGGAAGGCGGCGCCGCTGATCTCGCGCCCGTCGTCCAGCAGCAGAAAACCCCTGTCCCGCCCGGCCAGCGGCGCGAACAGCGCGTCATACAGCATATTGGTCATGGCATCCTCCGCCTCTGCCGCCGTCCTGCCGCCGTCCTGCCATGGCGCGGCCGGCCGCTCAAGCCCGGGAAACAGTCTGTCGCCGGCCCGCCCCGCGCCGCCGCGATTTCCCCCGCGCCCCGCCACAAACCCGCCCCGCTTCGGAGGCTAGATAAAATGCAAGACGATGGAGGACGGGCGGATGGCCAGATTTCTCGACATGCTGCAGATCCTGTGCCGCAAGCGGAGCCAGACGCCGCGGCCGGATGCGATCTTCGACCAGCGGCTGCAGAAGCTGGGCGGCGTGCGCCGGGTTTCGGTGGCGCGGGCGGTCCTGTTCAGAACGCGACCTGAACCCCGGGAAGCTTGAGCGCCGCGATCAGGTCGCGCAATTCCTGCCGCGCGGCCAGGTTCGACAGGTTCAGCTGCTCGACCCCGGTATCCTTCAGGTCCAAAAGCGTCAGCCCGCGCGGGAACAGTTCGCGGAAGATCACCCGTTCGGAAAAGCCGGGCGCCACGCGAAAGCCGATCCGGCGCGACAGGTCTTCCAGCGCGGCGCCAACCTTCTTCTTGTTGTGCATCTGCTGGGCGCCCAGCCGGTTGCGCAGCACGATCCAGTCGATCGGCTTCAGCCCCGCCTGCGCCCGCAGCTGCCGCGCGCCCCAGACCATTTCCGAATAGATCGACGGGCCCTTCACCTTGCCGCTGTCGGGGTCGATGCGCGCCAGCAGGTCGAAATCGACGAAACTGTCGTTCAGCGGCGTGATCAGCGTATCGGCCAGCGAATGCGCAACCTGGCTCAGCCGGGTATGGCTGCCGGGACAGTCGATCAGGATGAAATCCTTCACCGGATCCAGATCGGCCACAACGGCGGTCAGGCGCTGGTCAAAGGCATTCTCGCCCGGGGCCAGCGTTGCAGGATCGACCTCGGGCAGCTCGCGGTAATCCGGCGTCGGCAGGTCCAGCCCCGATTTCGCCAGCCAGGCGCGGCGGTTTTCGACGTAGCGGCCGAACGAGCGCTGACGCAGGTCAAGATCCAGCGCCCCGACACGATGGCCCATCCGCGCCAGCGCGGTGGCGACATGCATGCAGGTGGTGGATTTGCCCGATCCGCCCTTCTCGTTGCCGACGACGATGATATGCGCCATGGGCCCTGCCCCCCTTGTGATCCGCCCCTCTATTGGCAATCCCGTGCCGAAAGGGGAAGACCCTTTCGGCGACAAGCCGCCCTAGCCCAGCGGCAGATCCTCGGCGCAGCGCAGCATCAGATGCTGACAGCGCCCCTGCGGCCAGTCGGTGCGGCCCCAGCAATAGCCGTCCAGCCCGGCGGCCTTGCGCAGGATCCACACCACCGGCACGCCGCCCTCGGTCAGCCGGGTCTCTCCGTCCAGCTGCATGCGGATGCCGGTCTCGTCCCAGCCCAGCACCGTGTAATCGGCCTGGCTGCGCAGCGCGCCCTGATAGTCGCGCGTGGGCGCCGACAGCTGGAAATGCGCCCGGCGCCGATCGGCCGAGAAGCTGAGCCGATGCGGGGCGACAGCGCAGGACAGATCCTTGCGGAAGGCGGCGCCGTAACTGCCGGCCAGATCCTCGAACAGATCGGCCCGCGCGGGCAGTGCCGCGGCAAGGGTCAGTGCCAAAGGCAGGACGCAACGAAAAAGGGCGCATCCGAAGATGCGCCCCGCTTTTCCTGCCGCCGGATCAGAAGCCCAGGCCGGCATATTTGTTCTTGAACTTCGACACCCGGCCGCCGGTATCCATCAGCTTGGCCGATTGGCCGGTCCAGGCCGGATGCGACAGCGGGTCGATGTCGAGAGACAGCGTGTCGCCTTCCTTGCCCCAGGTCGACTTGGTGCGATAGGTGCTGCCGTCGGTCATCTTCACTTCGATGAAGTGATATTCGGGGTGGATCCCTTCTTTCATCTCGGCTGCTCCTTATTCGGCTTTGGCTTTGTAATTGCTGTCTTCCGCGATCCGGGCCGACTTGCCGCGGCGCGCGCGCAGGTAGTACAGCTTCGCGCGGCGAACCTTGCCGCGGCGGACGACGTCGATCGTCTCGATATTGGTCGAGTACAGCGGGAAGACGCGCTCGACGCCTTCGCCGAACGAGATCTTGCGCACGGTGAAGGAGGCGGCCAGCGTGGCGCCGCCCTTGCGGCCGATGCAGACGCCTTCATAGGCCTGCACGCGGGTGCGGTTGCCTTCCTTGACGCGATAGCCGACGCGGATCGTGTCGCCGGCCTTGAAATCCGGAATGGTCTTGCCGAGCGCCGCGATCTGCTCGGCTTCGATCTGGGCGATGAGGTTCATGCGCCAGGTTCTCCATGACTGCCTGCGGTATGCCGCAGAGGTGATGCCGCGCCAGAGCTCTCGGTCTTCGCCCGGGTCCCTTCCCGGTTGCCCGGGAAAGCCCGCCAGAGATGGGGCCTGCTGTGCTTTCGTCGCCGCCCCCTGCCGGCGGTCCGGGCGAAGCCCCCGGGTCACGGCATAGGGAATCGGGTCCGGCGGGCTGACGCCCCGGACCGGGCGCGTATAGGCGCGCAGGGGGCGCCGGTCAAGAGCGGCCCGCGGTCAGGCGGCGGTCAGGCGGCGGCGCAGGGATCGCGGCAAAAGGCGCAAGCCCGGGCGCCCGGTTCAGCCCTTGCGCGCCAGGTGGCGGGCCCACAGGTCGGGGCGGCGTTCGGCCGTCAGTTTCTCGGCCTCGGCCCGGCGCCATTTCGCCACTTCGCCGTGATTGCCGCCGGTCAGCACCGCCGGAATCTCGCGCCCTTCCCAGACCGCCGGACGGGTGTATTGCGGATGTTCCAAAAGCCCGTCCGAGAAGCTTTCCTCTTCGGTCGAGGCGGCATTGCCCAAGACGCCGGGCAGAAGCCGCACCACCGCATCCAGCATCGCCTGGGCCGCGATCTCGCCGCCGGTCAGGACGAAATCGCCCAGGCTGACCTCTTCGGCCTGCCAATGGTCCAGCACCCGCTGGTCGACACCCTCGAACCGGCCGCAAAGCATCGTCAGCCCCGCGCCCGAAGCCCAGCGCCGCGCCATGGCCTGATCGAAGGGCCGCCCGCGCGGCGACAGATAGACCACCGGCCAGGCGGCGCGCGGCGCGGCGATGCCGTCCGAGGCGGCGCGCAGCGCGCGGTCGACCACATCGGGGCGCAGCACCATGCCCGCCCCGCCGCCGGCCGGCGTGTCATCGACATTGCGATGCTTGCCCTCGCCGAAATCGCGCAGCGCCAGGGTCTGCAGCCGCCACAGGCCCAGATCCAGCGCCTTGCCGGTCAGCGACAGGCCCAGCGTGCCGGGAAAGGCCTCGGGGAACAGGGTCACCACCCGCGCCTCGAAGGCGCCGCGCAGCAGGCGCGGTTCCTCCATCAGGTCGCGGGGCGTCAGGCTGGCGCGGATCGACAGCCGGCCATGGCTGAGGCTGGGCTTGGCGGGCGGCGGCGCGGACGGATCGGCAGGATCGGACATGTCCGCCCTTTAGCCGCAATCGCGGCGCGGGGAAAGCGGGTGCCGCAGCGCGCCCCGGTGCCGAGGCGCGGCTCAGGCGCTTTGCAGGCGCGGCGGGGCGGCGCGGCGGGCGGGGGTGGGGCGCGGCCCCGCCTCTGCGGGGCGCTTTTCTCCGTTTGGACCTTTGGGCATCAAACTACTCCTGGCTTACACCGGCCACACATGGCGGTGTCTTTGAAGTGTGCGAAGCGTTCCATCATAAATGTTTGCGCAGCCGCAACCGTCTCAAACGGGCCATCCCATCCAGTTGCACCCGATCCAGTGCGGTGCTGACCTTGCTGCCCTTGACCTTCTCGGCAGTCAGGGCAGTCTCCCTTATGAACCCTCGCCCGTTTGTGCGGCGACATGTGCGACACCCAGAATGACATACTGCCTCCTATGCTTCACGGTAGGCATATAGGATGCGAAGCGGCGCGGCGATACCTGTCAACCCCGCCAGATTTCAAACTGAGACACTACCCAGCAGGACGAAACTGTCGGCATCGTCGAGAAGATCGTCAAGCAGCGCCAGCGCTTCGGCGGCGGGGGCCGCGTCGGGCAGGACCAGCAGCGCCTCCAGCGCCACGCCATCGCCCGGCACCAGGCGGCGGGCGCGGGGCGGGCGCGGTAGGGGATACAGCAATTCGTCGATCGAGCGGCCCTCGGCCAGGGCCTGTTCGGGGTTCCAGACCAGCCGCGCCAGCACCAGCCCCGAAGTGGACAGGATCAAGGGCAGGATCGGGTGCAGATCCGGCAGCGTGCCCGCAACCCCGCCGATGCCGCGCCCCAGGCCGAAGCAGACCGCCACCAGCAGCGCCTGGGCCAGCACCTGCGCGGCCACGGCCAGCCAGGTTTCGCGCCGCAGCCAGTCGCCCGGCGCCTGCGGCCATTGCTGCGGCCGGGTCACCGCCAGCCACAGGGTGAAGATCGCCAGAAACGGCGGCATCAGCCCCCAGCCGAAGCCCGCCAGGCCCGCCAGCAGCGGCCCCAGATACAGCGCAACACCCGCCGTCTGCAGCAGCCTTGCCCCGATCCGCATCCTGCATCCCTCCTGCCGGCCGGCCCGTCCGTCTGGCCGGGTCGAGGCACGAAGGGTCAGTCAAGCCCCTCGGGCACATCGACCACCAGACAACCGCCGGCAATGTCCACGGTGGGAACGTTTGCCCGGGTAAAGGGCAGAAGTAGGGCGGATTTGCGTCCCGGAGCGGCGATTTCCAACAGATCCCCGGCGCCATGGTCATGCACGGCGGTGACGCGGCCGATCTCGGCCCCGCCCGGGTCGCGGACCAGCAGGCCGATCAGGTCGGCATGATAGAATTCGTCATCCGGCAGCGCGGGCAGCCGGTCGCGATCGGCGTAAAGCTCGGTGCCCTTCAGGGCATCGGCGGCTTCCTTGGTGCCAACCCCCGACAGCCGCGCGCCAAGCCCCCCCGCCACCGGGCGGGTCAGCTTGACGGTGAAGCTGCGGCTGCCGTCCTTGGTCCAGAGCGGCCCATAGGCGGCAATGTCAGTGGCTTCGGTGCAGAAGCTTTTCAGCCGCACCTCGCCCGAGACACCGAAGGCGCCGGCGATGGCGCCGACGCAGATCCGGTCTTCGGAGGCCCCGCTCATGGCGCGGCCCCCGTGCAGAAGCCGCGCGCATCCCAGGCCCCGCCGGCCGAGCGGCAGGCGCCGGGCTGGCCGCTTTCGGCCAGGCGGAAGCCGGCCCAGAAGGCCGCCCCGCACAGCGCCAGCGTCACCGTCCGGCGCAGAAGGCCAAGGCCCGGGATCATCGCACGCCCCCCAAGCCTTGGCTTATTCCGAAGCCGGCTCGGCGGCGCGGGCGGCCTTCTTCGCGGCGCGTTCGGCCATGGCCTTGCCCGGCACGGCCGACTTCGGATTGCTGCGCTCGGTCTTCGGGCGGGCGCCGGCGGCTTCCAGGAAACGCGCAACGCGATCCGTGGGTTGCGCGCCCTGGGCCAGCCAGTGGTTGACGCGTTCCATGTTCATGACGACGCGCTTTTCGTCATCCTTGGCCAAGAGCGGGTTGTAGGTGCCCAGCTTTTCAAGGAAGCGGCCGTCGCGCGGCATGCGCGAATCGGTCGCGACGATCGCGTAGAACGGGCGCTTCTTCGAGCCGCCACGGGCGAGACGGATTTTCATAGCCATGGTGTTTCTCCTTTGGATGGCTTGGATAAGCGGGGGATCCCCGCCCTACTTCTGGAAACTCTCGTGGTGCCTGATGACTTCGGAGATGACGAAGTTCAGGAATTTCTTGGCGAATTCGGGATCGAGATCGGCCTCGACCGCCAGTTTCTGCAGCCTGTCGATCTGGCGCGCCTCCCGCGCGGGGTCCGAAGGCGGCAGCGCGTGTTCGGCCTTCAGCCGGCCCACGCCCTGGGTGTGCTTGAAGCGTTCGGCCAGCGTATAGACCAGGATCGCGTCCAGCCGGTCGATCGACTGGCGATGCTCCTTCAACAGCTCGGCGGCTTTCGTCGCGGCGTCCATCAGGCCCCCCTTCCGTTCGGTCTTTCAGCGGTCTTGCCCGCGTCTTCCTTGCGTCTTCCTTCGGGGAAGACGCAGGACGGCACAAAGACCTGAATCGCGTGTCTCATGCTGCCCCCTCGGCCGGCGCCGGATGGCGGTAGATCACCGCAGCCTTGCCCGAGGGCGCGATCCAGTCACGTTCAAACACCGCCCCCATCCGGCGGGCCAGCGCGATCGAGCGGGCATTCTCGGGCGCGATGACCGAGATCAGCGCCCCCCAGCCCAAGGGCCCATAGGCATGCGCCCGCGCGGCCATGGCCGCCTCATAGGCCAGGCCCTGCCCCTCGTGGCCGGGATACAGCACCCAGCCGATTTCGCGTTCCAGCCAGCCTTCCGGGTTCCAGAAGCCGACATGGCCGATCGCCGCATCGCTGTCGCGCAGGGTCAGGGTCCAAAGCCCGTAGCCGCGCAAGTGCCAATGGCCGATCTGGGCGGCGAAGCCGCGCCAGGCGGTGGCGCGGTCCAGCGGGCCGCCGGTATAGCGGCTGCGCGGCTCGGCGAAATAGGTGGCATAGGCGTCGAAATCCTGCGGACCGGGCGCGCGCAGGCGCAGCCGTTCGGTCTGGAGTTCGGGGATGCCGGCCAGATGCACGCTCATGCCAGCCCCCGCAGGTCGTGGCGGATGACAACATCGGTCGGATCGGCGCCGGGCGCCTCGACCCGACAGCCGCCCAGCCGCAGGCCCAGCGCGATCGAGCGTTCATTGCCGGGGTCGATGTAATTGTCGATGTGATCCCAGCCAAAGCTTTGCCGCGCCCAAAGCATGACAGCGCGCGCCGCCTCGGCCGCGATGCCGCGCCCCTCGGCGGCGGCGGTGACGAACCAGCCCAGCTCGGGCTCGGGATAGCCCGCGGGCTGGTAGATGCCGACCTCGCCCAGATAGGCGCCGCTCGTGCGATCGTCGACCGAGAAGGGGCCGAAGCCCATCAGCGGCCATTGCCCGACTTCCGAGGCGAAGATGCGCCAGGCCTGTTCGGCAGTGAAGGGCCCGCCCTCCCAGACCGAGCGGTCATCGGCATAGAAGGCCTGCCGATGGGCGAAATCGGCAAAGACCGGCATGCGCAGCCGCAGGCGCCGGGTCTCGATCAGCGGCGCCGCGGCGAAGCGGATGGTGTCGGGGCGCGCGATCATGCCAGCGCCCCGCGCGACAGATCGGCCGGCGCATGGCCGGGCGCGTAATGGCGATAGGTCAGCGTCGGCTCGGCATCCGGGCACCAGGCCCGCGGATCGACCACCCCGCCCAGCCGTTCGCACAGCCGGTGCGAGCGGGCATTGGCCGGATCGGTATAGCTGACCGCGGTCTTGTGGCCGGAATGGGCGAAGAACCAGTCGCGGGCGGCGGCGGCGGCCTCGTAGGCCAGGCCCTTGCCCTCATCGGCCAGGCGCCACAGGCTCCAGCCCAGTTCGGGCTCGCGATGCTTGAAGGGGAAGAACGGGCCGATCCCGCCAATGGCGGTGTCCGAGCCGTGCAGCGTCACGCTGAACAGCGAAAAGCCGTGGCGGTGCCACTGGTCGAGCAGATCGTGAAAGGCGTCGCGGGTCTGGTCGCGCGACCAGGGCCCGCCCATCATATGCGACCGCTCGGACGACCAGAAGCGGAAGCCGGGCGAAAGATCCTTCATCGCGGGCAGGCGCAGGCGCAGACGCGCGGTCCAGAGGACCGGCCTGCCCTGTTCATCCTGATCGAGACGGTAGGAGGTCATTTCTTCTTCATCAGCCCCGACAGGCCCGAGGGCAGCGACATGCCGCGCGGCAGGCCCGGCAGACCACCGGCCCCGCCCATGCCCTGGCCAATGCCCTTGGCCAGTTCCGACATCTGTTCGGGCGACATTTTCGACGGGTCGGGCATGCCGCCCTTGCCCAGGAAGGACTTGATGGCCTGTTTCATCATCCCCCCCTTGCCCATCTTCTTCATCATGTCGGCCATCTGCTTGTGTTGCTTCAACAGCCGGTTCAGATCGGCCACATCCAGCCCCGCGCCCTGGGCGATGCGCTTCTTGCGGCTGGCCGCCAGCAGGTCGGGATTGGCGCGTTCCTTCTTGGTCATCGACTGGATCAGCGCGATCTGGCGCTTGAGCATCTTGTCGTTCAGGCCCGCCT
The DNA here is from genome assembly GCF_020179405.1 of Xinfangfangia pollutisoli. GTDB lineage: Bacteria > Pseudomonadota > Alphaproteobacteria > Rhodobacterales > Rhodobacteraceae > Pseudogemmobacter > Pseudogemmobacter pollutisoli. The sequence goes on from NZ_JAICBZ010000007.1 coordinate 47,224, forward strand.
CTTCGGCCTTCTTGGCCATGCCCGACATGCCGGGCATCATGCCCATCAGGCTTTGCATGCCGCCCATCTTCAGCATCTGCTCCAGCTGCATCCGCAGGTCGTTCATGTTGAACAGACCCTTCTGGAAGCGCTTGGCCATGCGTTCGGCCTGCTCGGCCTCGAAGGTTTCCTGCGCCCTCTCGACCAGGGCGACGATATCGCCCATGCCCAGGATGCGGCCCGCGACGCGTTCGGCGTCGAAGGTTTCCAGCGCGTCCATCTTCTCGCCCAGGCCGACAAAGCGGATCGGCTTGCCGGTGACGGCGCGCATCGACAGGGCAGCACCGCCGCGGCCGTCGCCATCCATCCGCGTCAGCACGACGCCCGAGATGCCGACCTTGCCGTCGAATTCGGCGGCGACATTCACCGCGTCCTGGCCGGTCAGACCGTCGACCACCAGCAGGGTTTCCCGCGGCTGGGCGATGTCGCGCACCGACTGCACCTCGTCCATCAGGACTTCGTCGATATGCAGACGCCCGGCGGTATCGAGGAACAGCACATCATAGCCGCCAAGCGAGGCCTGGGTCTTGGCGCGCTTGGCGATCTGCACCGCCGTCTCGCCCTTGACGATCGGCAGCGTGTCGACGCCGATCTGCCCGCCCAGGATCGCCAGCTGCTCCATCGCGGCCGGGCGGTTGGTGTCGAGGCTGGCCATCAGCACGCGCTTGCCGCTGCGGTCCTTCAGACGCTTGGCCAGCTTGGCCGTGGTCGTGGTCTTGCCCGAGCCCTGCAGGCCGACCATCAGGATCGCCGCCGGCGGATTGTCGATCTTCAGCGCATCGGCCGGGCCATCGCCCTGCAGGGTGCGCACCAATTCGTCATGGACGAATTTCACCACCATCTGGCCGGGGGTGATCGATTTCGTCACCGCCGAGCCGGTCGACTTCTCTTGCACCCGCTTGATGAAGTCGCGCGCAACCGGCAGCGAGACGTCGGCCTCGAGCAGCGCCACCCGCACTTCGCGCAGCGCGGTGATCACATCGGCTTCGGTCAGCGCGCCCTGTTTGGTCAGACGGTCAAAGACCCCGCCAAGGCGTTCTGAGAGGCTTTCGAACATCGCGTCACCCTTTCGGCGTTTCGGTCTGCCCCGATATGGGGCGGCGGTGGCAGGACGCAAAGCAGAACCGCACCCGTGGGCGCAACCGCGCTGACGGATGTCGATCCCTGGCCATGCGCCAATGGGACCGGAAGCCTATGCCTCCGGGGAATTCAGGCGGTGCGATACGCCGAAGGGCGGCGCGAGTCAAGAAAGCAAAGCCGCAACGCCAGGGCCTGGGCGCGGAAAGGCCGGCCTGTCAGCGCGGCGGGGGGCCGGGCGGGGCCTGATCGGGGGCCGGATTGCGGGTCTCGATCCGGGCCTGATCCAGCCAGCGGTTGATCGCCTTCACCAGATGCGCGCCGCCATCGCCCGAGGTCCAGGCCGCGCGCAAGGGCAGGTCGGGCCGGTCGGTCATCCGTAGGATCGGGCGGCGGATGGTGCTGCTCCCCGCGCCGCTCCGGTCGGGATCGCTGCCGGTGTCACGCCTTTCCTCGACCTCTGCCCTGCGGATCGATGCCAGCGCGAACCCCTCTTGCCGCGATCCGATCAGCGCGCGGATGCGCAACTCGCCCTGGCCGCTGTCGCGGTCAAGCCAAAGCCGCGCCCGCCGCAGCTCGACCGCCGCGAAGCCCAGGATCAGCACCAGGACAACCCAGCCCACAAGGGCCAGGCTGCCGCCGCCCTGACCGAAGGACAGCAGAAAAATCGCATCGGCCAGCAGCAGAAGGCCCACCAGAACGGCCTTCGACAGCGGCTCTTCGCGCAGCACCAGCCGCGCGGCGGAAGTCTCGCGGATCTTCATCGGGAAACCTCGGACCGGAAATGGACAGGACGGCCATGGGCGCAGGCTGCCCGCGCGCCGCGGCTTGCGTCAAGATCCGGATCCCCCGAACCGCGGGGATGCGAAGATTGCGCCGGCCGCCCCTTGAAATCGCGCCATATTTCGGCAAGGTCTGTGCATGATCGCACAGGAGCCCTGCGCATGGAGAATTGGGACGAGATCCGCACCGCCTATCAGGTTGCCCGGCTGGGCACCGTTTCGGGCGCGGCCGATGTGCTGGGGGTGCATCATGCAACCGTGATCCGCCATATCGACGCGCTGGAAAAGCGGCTGGGGACGCGGCTGTTCCAGCGCCATGCCCGCGGCTATACGCCGACCGAGGCGGGGCGCGATCTGCTGACCGTGGCCCAGGCGACGGATGAGCAATTCGTCCAGCTGGGCAATCGGATCAAGGGCCAGGGCGAGTCGGTCTCGGGCGAATTGGTGGTGACCTCGATCTCGGGCCTCTCCTCGCTTCTGGTGCCGGTGCTGGCCAGTTTCCAGGCGAAATATCCCGAAGTCGTCGTGCGCTTTCTGACCGACATGCGGCTGTTCCGGCTGGATTACGGCGAGGCGCATGTGGCGATCCGCGCCGGTGCAGCCCCGGAAGAGCCCGACAACGTGGTCCAGCCCCTGGTGCGGATCAAGACCGGGCTTTACGCCTCGGAAAGCTATGTGGCCGAACATGGCCGCCCCGCGGGCGAGGACGATCTGGCCGGCCACCGCTTCATCCTGCCCGACAACGAGGCCGCGCGCGCGCCCTTCTATCGCTGGCTGCGCGAAAGGGTGGGGGCGGATCGCTGCATCTTCCGCACGACCGAACCGCAGGCACTGGAACAGGCACTGCGCGAGGGGATCGGCATCGGCTTTCTGTCGGGCCATCGCGCCGAAGAGGGCGAGGGCCTGGTCGAGATCCTGCCGCCGCGCAGCGAATGGGATTCGCCCCTGTGGATCGTCACCCATGTCGACCTGCACCGCACCCGCAAGGTACAGGCCTTTGTCACCCATCTGAAAGAGGTGGCCAAGGGCTGGAAACTGTGCGGCCCGGCGGAGTGATCGCGGGGGTCACAGGCACCAGCACGGGCTTGTCTGCCGTGCAGGCTTGCGCCTAGGATCATCGGGCCCGGGCGGCTTGGGACCGGCGTGCCTTCCCTTGTTGCGAAAGGACCGTCATGAGTGACCTTTCCATTGGCGCCACGTCGCACGAACGCGCCGTGACCGAGGTCTTCCGCAACAGCAGGACCGGCTGGTTCCGATCGCGCGCCTATCACGAACACGGGGTCATGGTGCCGATGCTGCGCCGGCATGTCCGGCTGGAAACAGCCCGGATCCTGGATTTCGGCTGCGGCGGGTTGCCGATCGCCTCGGGCTCGTTCGCGCTGCGCTATCCTCGGGCCGAAGTCGTGGGCACGGATATCGAGCGGCCTGACCGCGACCGGATGGAGGCGGCCTTCCTGGCCCAGGCCGGCATGACACCGCCGCGCAACCTGCGGCTGGAGCAGTTGGCGCCAAGCACTCTGCCCGCGCATCTGGGCCAGTTCGACGCCATCTATGCCTGGAGCGTGTTCGAACACATTCCCCAAAGCGAAATCGTCACCTGCTTCCGGCTGATCCGCGAACGTCTGGCCGAGACCGGGGTGTTCTATTTCCAGATTGGGGGGCTGTATCACTCGTATATCGGCAGCCATCTGGGAAACTACCTGCCCAAGGGCTGGGGACATCTGGAACATGCCCTGTCCGAGATCCATGACATCGTCTTTTCCAGCGCGCAGCCCGAGGTGAAGAAGACGCGGGAATGGCAGCAGTTTCTTGAACTGAACCGGCTGGGCGCCGACGACTTCTTCGAAGCCGCGGCCGAGGCTGGGCTGACGCTGCTGTGGCGCGAGGATTTCGAAGATGGCGACCCGCCGGCGCGGCTTCTGCGCAATTACACCGCCAAGGCGCTGCGCACACATGAAATCCGGGGGCTGTTCAAGCGCTGAGATGCCGGCGCCCCAGCGGCCTACCGGAAGGCGCAGCCGGTCTTCACGCCCAGTTTCCGGAACACGATCGCCGCCGGGCACCAGCCGCTCAGCGACGACTGGATCAGGTTCGCGCCGATGAAGACGGTGAACCACAGGAAATAGGCCGAGACGTAATGGGTCAGCAGCACCGACAGCAGCACCATGCAGCCGGCGAACAGCATCACGGAACGGTCAAGGGTCATGGCAGGCGCCTTTCAGGCTTGGCTCTGGCTGCGGAACACCCGGTAGATCGCGGGGATCACCAGCACCGTCAGCAGGGTTGAGGTCAGAAGTCCGAACAGAAGCGAGATGGCCAGGCCCTGGAAGATCGGGTCGGCCAGGATCACCACCGCGCCGATCATCGCGGCGATGGCAGTCAGAAGGATCGGCTTGAAGCGGATCGCGCCGGCCTCGATCAGGGTCTCGACGCTGGGGCGCTGGCCCGCGGGCGTGGCGTGGCGAATGAAATCGACCAGGAGGATCGAGTTCCTGACGATGATGCCGGCCAGCGCGATGAAGCCGATCATCGAGGTGGCGCTGAAGGGCGCGTGGAACAGCCAATGGCCGGCCATGATGCCCAGAAAGGTCAGCGGGATCGGCGTCAGGATCACCAAGGGCAGCCGGAAGCTGCCGAATTGCGCCACGACCAGGATATAGATGCCCAGAAGCGCGATGCCGAAGGCCGCCCCCATGTCGCGGAAGGTGACCCAGGTCACTTCCCATTCGCCATCCCACAGCAAGGTGACCTGCGATTCATCCTCGGGCTGGCCATGCAGGCGGATCACCGGCTTTTCGCCCGGGGCCCAATCCATCGCGTCCAGTGCCTGGCCCACGGCGATCATGCCGTAAAGCGGCGCCTCGAACTGGCCGGCCAGCTCGGCCGTCACCATCTCGGCCGCACGGCCATTGTGGCGGAAGATCGGGAAACTGGCCTGTTCCTCGGTCACCCGGACCACATCGCCCAGTTCCACCACCCCGCGCGCCGCCGGATCCAGATCGGCCGGGATCGGCGTGGTCAGGAAGCGTTCGTCCAGGACCTTGCGGTCCTTGGGCAGGTCCAGTTGCAGGGGGATCGGATAACGCCCCTCGCCCCGATGCGAATAGCCCACGGTCGTGCGGCCGTTCAGATAGGACAGCGTGTCGAAGACATCGGCCTGATCGACGCCGAAAAACTCCAGATCGTCGGCGGAAATCGTGGCCCGCAGCCGCCGCGCGCGGGTGCCATAGCTGTCATCGACATCGACCACGAAGGGCACGCTTTCAAAGGCCTGCCGGATCTTCGCCGCCGCCGCCCGCCGCGCTTCGGGCGTGGGGCCGTAGACCTCGGCCAGCAGGGTCGAGATCACCGGCGGCCCGGGCGGCGGTTCGACCGTTTTCAGCACCGTGCCCGCGGGCACCGCCACCGCCTGCAGCCGGTCGCGAATGTCCAGCGCGATGGCATGGCTGGTACGGGTGCGGTCGGCCTTGGGGGTCAGCAGGATTTCCACCTCGCCCAGTTGCGGCTGGTCGCGCAGGAAGGAATGCCGCACCAACCCGTTGAAGTTGAACGGCGCCGACGTGCCGGCATGGGTGCGCACCGAGACGACTTCGGGCAGGGTCAGCACGGCGGCGGCCACATCCTGCGCCACGCGGTCGGTCGCCTCGACCGCGGCGCCTTCGGGCAGGTCGATCATCACCGAAAGCTCGGATTTATTGTCGAAGGGCAGCAGCTTGACCGTGACGTCCTTGCTGTACAGCGCCGCCAGCGAGCCGAAGGACAGGACGACCGTCGCCAGAAGAAAGCCCAGCGCCCGGCCGCGCGTGGCCAGGATCGGCCGCGCGACGCGGGCATAGATCGCCCCCAGCGCCCCGCCGCCCGGCCCGCCTGCGGCCGCGTCATGACCATGGCCCGCCAGCTGGGCGCGTCCGGCGATTTTCAGCATCAGCCAGGGGGTGATGATCACCGCGACGAAGAAGGAAAAGATCATCGCCGCGCTGGCATTGGCCGGAATGGGCGACATATAGGGCCCCATCAGCCCCGAGACGAACAGCATCGGCAACAGCGCCGCCACCACGGTCAGGGTGGCGACGATGGTCGGATTGCCCACCTCGGCCACCGCGTCGATGGCAGCCTGGGCGCGGGTCCGTCCGTCTTGCATGCCCCAATGGCGAGCGATGTTCTCGATCACCACGATCGCATCGTCGACCAGGATGCCGATGGAAAAGATCAGCGCGAACAGGCTGACGCGGTTCAGCGTATAGCCCATGACCCAGGCGGCAAAGAGCGTGAGAAGGATGGTGACGGGGATGACGATGGCCACCACCACAGCCTCGCGCCAGCCGATGGCCAGCCACACGAGCGCGATGATCGACACGGTCGCCAGGCCCAGGTGGAACAGCAGTTCATTGGCCTTTTCATTCGCCGTCTCGCCATAGTCGCGCGTCACGGTGACCTGGACCGAGCCGGGAATGACGCTGCCCTTCAACGCCTCAAGCCGGTGCAGCACCGCCTCGCCCACCACAACCGCATTGGCGCCGGCGCGCTTGGCCACGGCCAGCGTCACCGCCGGATGGCGTTCGGGCGCGCCATCGGCGCCGCGGGTGACCATGGACACGATATGGTCCGAAGTATCGGCGACATAAGACACATCGGCGACATCGGCCACATAGACCGGGCGGCCGTCGAAAGTGGTGACCAGAAGCCCCGCCACCTCCGAGGGCGCCTGCAGGGTTTCGCCCGCGACCAGCGCGACCGACTGGCCGCCGTCGCGCAGGCTGCCCGCCGCAAAGCTGCGATTGGCCTGCTGCACCTTCTGCGCCAGTTGCTGCAGCGTCACGCCATACAGCGCCAGCCGGTCGGGATCGGGGGCGATGCGGATCGCGTCCTGCGCCTCGCCCACCAGATAGGTCAGCCCGACCTCATCGGTCTTGGCCATTTCGGCCTGCACCGCGCGCGCGATCCGGGTCAGGTCATTGGCCGACACCTCTTGCCCGGGCGCGGCCGACAGGGTCAGCGCCAGGATCGCCACATCGTCGATGCCGCGGCCGATCACCAAAGGCTCGGCGATCCCCACCGGCAGGCGCGCGATATTGGCGCGCAGCTTTTCATGCACACGCAGGATGGCATCGTCGGAATTGGTGCCGACCTTGAACCGCGCCGCGACCATGATCGCATCATCCGAAGTCTGGCTGTAGACATGCTCGACATCGTTGATCGCCTTGACGATCACCTCCAGCGGTTCGGTGACCAGCTTCACCGCATCCTCGGCCCGCAGACCGGGGGCCGAGACATGGATGTCGACCATCGGCACCGAGATCTGCGGCTCTTCCTCGCGCGGCAGGCTGATCAGCGCGACCAGCCCGGCGGCCAGCGCGGCCAGGATGAACAGGGGCGTCAGGGCCGAGCCGATGAAGCCCCGGGTCAGGCCCCCGGCGATGCCAAGCGGGTGTTTGGGCGAGGGGTCAGTCATGGCTGGCCCCCGTGGCGGCGGCGGCAGCGGCGGCCCCGTCGGTCAGGACGGTATCGCCGGCTTGCAGACCCGACAGGATTTCAACCATCGCCACGCCTGCAACCGTCTGGGGCGCACCCGGCACCACGGCGCGCAGGGTGACGGCATCGCCTGTTTGCACGGCCACGAAATCCAGCCCAGCCCGTGCAACCAGCGCGGTTTCCGGCACCATCAGCGCCGTGCGCGTGGCCAAGGGCAGGCGCACCAGCACCCGGGCGTCGACGAAACGGTCGGACAGGCCTTCGGCCGAGACATCGGCCAGGACACGGCCATTCTCGATCAGCGGATAGATCCGTTCCAGCCGGCCCTGCATCGCGCCCTCGGGGCCTTCGATCTGCATCAGCGCGCCGTCCTGCAGCGCCGCCGCATGGCGTTCGGGCACGGCCAGGCGCAGATACAGGCCGCCGCCGCCGATCAGCGCCACTTCTTCCCCCGCCTGGATCACCGCGCCCCGGGCAAGCGGCACATCCAGCACCCGGCCCGCGACCGGGGCCAGCACCGCGCCTTCGGCCGCCTGCTGTTCGACCACCCGAGCCTGGGCGATCACCGCATCCAGCTGGCCCCGCAGCACCGTGACCTGAGTGCGCAGCGCATCCAGATTCTGCGCCGTGGTCACGCCGCGGGCCAGCAATTCCTCGCCGCGCTTCAGTTCCGTCGCGGCATTGTCGAGCTGGGCCTGAAGGGCGGCCTCTTGGGCCTGCAGCGCCGACAGCTGGAAGCTGAGCTTCTCGTCCAGGATCCGGCCCAGGACCTGCCCCGCCGTGACCTGATCGCCCTCGCTGACCGTCAGCTCGACCAGCGTGCCGCCCAGCCGCGCCCGGGCGGGCAGACGGTCGCGCGCCTCGATCCGGCCGAAGACCGCCTTCCAGTCGGTCATGACCTGCGGCGCCAGCAGCAGCGCGGGCGGCACTTCGGCCAGGGCTGCCAGCGGGGCAAGGCCCAGCGCGACAGGCACGATCAGCGGCATCAGGATCCGGCGCATGGTCAACCCCCTTCGGCGCGGACAGAGGGGTCCGCGGCTCCAAGCCTATATATTCACATTTTTGCATTTGTAAATCGGCAAATCCGTCGCGGCGGTGGATTCTTTGCCCAGAACCGGCGCCCGCTCCGCATTCGCGCCATATTCGCGGCCTATCCGCCAGCGCATCGCCCGCCCGGTTGCCCCCGGTTGCCCCCGGGCTGCCCTGCCCCGCCTGCCCCCTTGCTTCGGTATGTGCCATGACTGCATCCTTTTCCCCCTTTGCCGGTTCCCCCTTTGCCGGAGGCCGCGCGCCCGAGGCGCTGACGCCCGAAGACCTGTCGGCCGGCGACCTGCAGCTTCTGCAGACCGCGCGGCTTTCGGCCACGCTGCGCCATGCCTATGACCATTCGCCGGTCCAGCGCGCCAAGATGCAGGCCGCAGGCCTAAGCCCCGACGATTTCCGCGCCCCCGAGGATCTGCGCCGCTTCCCCTTCACCACCAAGGCCGACATGCGCGGCGCCTATCCGTTCGGGCTGTTCGCCGTGCCGCGCGCGCAGATCCTGCGGCTGCATGCCTCGTCCGGCACCACCGGCAAGCCCACGGTCGTGGGCTATACGGCCGAGGATCTTGAGGTCTGGACCGCGGTCATGGCGCGCGCGATCCGCGCCGCGGGCGGCCGGCCGGGCGATCTGGCGCAGAATGCCTTCGGCTACGGGCTGTTCACCGGCGGGCTTGGCTTCCATTACGGGGCCGAGCGGCTGGGCTGCACCGTCGTGCCGGTCTCGGGCGGGATGACCGAACGGCAGGTGACGCTGATGCACGATTTCCGCCCCCGGCTGATCTTCGGCACGCCCAGCTACATGCTGTCGATCCTGGACGAATTCGCCCGGCGCGGGCTGGATCCGCGCGGCTGCGGGCTGGAGATCGGCATTTTCGGCGGCGAGCCCTGGACCGAGGCGCTGCGGGCCGAGATCGAATCCGGCTTCGGCATCGCCGCGCAGGACAATTACGGCCTGTCCGAGATCATCGGCCCCGGCGTGGCGATTGAAAAGGCCGGCGATCAGGGCGCGCTGACGATCTGGGAGGACCTGTTCTATCCCGAGATCATCGACCCCGATACCGGCGCGCCGCTGCCCGATGGCGCGGCGGGGGAACTGGTGCTGACCACGCTGGCCAATACGGCGATGCCGATGATCCGCTACCGCACCCGCGACCTGACCCGGCTTTTGCCCGGCAAGGGCAGCGCGATGCGGCGGATGGAAAAGGTGCGCGGCCGGTCGGATGACATGATCATCCTGCGCGGCGTCAATGTCTTTCCCACCCAGATCGAAAGCCAGTTGGTCGGCTGCGCGGGCCTTGCCCCGCATTTCCAGATCGAACTCAGCCGGCCGCAGCGGATGGATGCGATGGCGATCCTGGCCGAGGCCCTGCCCGCGCATGCCACCCCCGAGGCCCGCCGCCAGGCCGGCCGCGACCTGGCGCATCGGATCAAAAGCACGCTGGGTCTGACGGTCGAGGTGCGGGTGGGCGACCCCGGCAGCCTGCCCCGCAGCGAAGGCAAGGCGCGGCGCGTCATCGACCTGCGCCCGAAGGACTGACGCCCGCAGGAGCGGCCCCCGCAGGGCTGCCCCCGCAGGATGGCCCCCCGCAGGATGGACCACGAGGGCCGGATTTCCGGGCAAATCCGCAACGCGGGCAAAAAAGTGAACTGTTCTGTGCAGAAATTCAGGGCCCAAACGCCTGGACCTGCGCAACAGGAGGTTGACGGGCCCGTGATCCTGCCTCAGGCAAGGACACGCGGCCCCGCCGCCCCCCATTCCGATCTTCCTGCCCCACCCGGAGCCTCCAGATGTTCAAGCGGCTATTCATCGCCATCATCCTTCTTGGTCTGATCGTGGGGGGGATCGTCTGGTTCAAGTTCTTCCGCGACGAGATGATCGCGCAGTTCCTGTCCGGCCAGACCCCGCCCCCCGTTCCGGTCACCAGCCATACCGTGGCCCCGGTGGCCTGGGAGCCGGGCATCGACGCCATCGGCACCGCGCTGTCGGCGCAGGGCGTCGATCTGGCGATCGAAAGCGGCGGCACGGTGACGGCGGTGCTGTTCAAGGGCAATGACAAGGTCACCGCCGGCCAGCCGCTGGTGCAGATCGACGATGCCGGCCAGCGGGCCGCGCTGGACGCCGCCAAGGCCGCGATGTCGGTGGCCCAGGCCGAAGCGAACCGTGCCCGCACCCTGACCGAGCGCGGCGTCGGCGCGGTCAACACGCTGGAAAGCGCCGATGCGCAGCTGGAAAGCGCCCGCGCCCAGGTGACCGAGGCGCAGGTTCTGCTGGACCAGAAACAGCTGGTCGCCCCCTTCGCCGGCGAAATCGGCATCGCCAAGATCGAAGTCGGCCAATATGTCGGCGCCGGCACGGTCGTGGCCACGCTGCAGGATCTGTCGCGGATGCGCGTCGATTTCTCGGTGCCGGAACAGCAGATCACCACCCTGGCCCTGGGTGGGCCGGTCACGGTGACCTCGGAAGTCGGCAGCTTCTCGGCCACCGGCCGGATCATCGCCATCGAGCCGCAGATCGACGCCAATTCGCGTCTGGTCTCGGTCCGGGCCGAAGTCGACAACCCCGGCGGCGTGGTCTATCCCGGCCAGTTCCTGCGCGTGCGCATCGGGCTGCCGCGGGAAGAGGGCATCATCGCGGTGCCGCAAAGCGCCGTCAGCTCGACCCTTTACGGCGACAGCATCTATGTGATCCGCAAGGGCGAAGCCGACGCGACGACGGTCGAGCAGGTCTTCGTCACGCTGGGTCGCCGCTCGGGCGGGCTGATCGAGGTGAAGGACGGGCTGAAGGAAGGTGACCTGATCGTCACTTCGGGTCAGAACCGCCTGACCTCGGGCGCGAAGGTGCAGGTCGACAATACCGTGCCGGTGACGGCCGAGGCCGAGCCCGGCACCGAGGCGCCGAAGGCGGAGGCCCCCGCAACCGAGGCACCGGCAACCGAGGCCCCCGAAACCGAGGCTCCGGCCAGCGAAACCCCGGCACCTCAGGGCGAAGCCGCCCCCAAAGCCAGCGAATAAGGGCGAAACGATGGGTTTTTCCGAAATCTTCATCCGCCGGCCGGTGCTTTCGACGGTTCTTGCCGCTCTGATCCTGTTCCTGGGTCTGGCCTCGGTGGTGAACCTGCCGGTGCGGCAATATCCCGAAGTCGATGAATCGGTGATCACGATCACGACCGTCTATGCCGGCGCCTCGGCCGATCTGATCCAGGGCTTCATCACCTCGCCCATCGCCTCGGCCGTCTCGACGACCGAGAACATCGACTATGTCACCTCGGCCTCGCGGCAATCCGCCTCGGTGGTGACGGTGCAGATGAAACTGGGCGCCGATCCCGACACCGCGCTGACCGAGGTCATGTCCAAGGTCCAGCAGGTGCGCGGGCAGCTGCCCTCGGAGGCCGACGATCCGGTGATCGTCAAGGGCACCGGCATGACCTTCGCGCTGATGTATCTGGCGGTGCAGAACCCCAATATGACGCCCGAACAGCTGACCGAATATCTGGAACGCGTAGTGACGCCGCGGGTGACGAATATCGACGGCGTGGCGCAGATGGAAATCCTGGGCGGGGCCGAATATGCGATGCGGATCTGGCTGGATCCCCTGCAGATGGCGGCGCGCGGGGTGACCGCTTCGGAAGTGCTGACGGCGATCCGCGCGTCGAACTTTCTGGCGGCGCCGGGCGAGACCGAGAACGCCTATTTCCTGTACCGGCTGACGCTGGATTCCACGGTGCAAAGCGCCGATGCCTTCGGTGCCCTGCCGCTGGCGGAAGGCGCCAATGGCGTGGTGCGGCTGCGCGACGTGGCGAAGATCGAACTGGCCTCGGGCGCGTCCGATGCAATCGTGACCTTCAGCGGCGAGCCGGGCACCTTCATCGGCATCATCCCCGCGCCGGGCGAGAATCAGCTGGACGTGGCGACCAATGTGCTTGAGGCGCTGCCGGCGCTGGAAAAGACCCTGCCCCAGGGCATGACGATCAAGCTGGTCTACGATTCGACCGAGACGATCTCGGCCTCGATTGCGGAAGTGTTCAAGACCATCGGCGAGGCCGTGGCCATCGTGGTCGTGGTGATCCTGCTGTTCCTGGGCTCGTTCCGGTCGGTGGTGATGCCCATCGTGACGATCCCGCTGTCGCTGATCGGCGTCTGCGCGGTGATGCTGATGCTGGGCTATTCGATCAACCTTCTGACGCTTCTGGCCATGGTTCTGGCCATCGGCCTGGTGGTGGACGACGCCATCGTGGTGGTCGAAAACATCCACCGCCACATCGACGAGGGCCAGAAGCCCGCCCTGGCTGCCATTCGCGGCATGCAGGAAATCACCGGCCCGGTCATCGCGATGACCATCACCTTGGCCGCGGTGCTGGCGCCCCTGGCCTTTACCGGCGGCCTGACCGGATCGCTGTTCACCGAATTCGCCCTGACGCTGGCGGGCTCGGTGGTGATTTCGGGTCTGGTGGCGCTGACGATCACCCCCACCATGTCGGCGCGGCTTTTGAACCATGACGGCGAAGGCCGGTTCCAGAGGATCGTCGACCGGACGCTGGGCGGGCTGGCCAACTGGTACGAGCGGCGGGTGTCGTCCTCGCTGGACTATCGGCCGGTGACGCTGCTGATGGTCGTGGCGCTGCTGGGCGCCACGGGCTTCATGTTCGTCAACACCTCGTCGGAACTGGCCCCGGAAGAGGATCAGGGCGCGCTGTTCGCCATTCTCTACGGGCCGCGCTATGCGACGCTGGATTACACCGACGCCTTCACCCAGGAAATCGGCAAGCGCACCGCCGATATCGAGGAAGTGAAAACCTCGTTCTCGGTGGCCGGGATGGGCGGGGCCGACAATACCGGCTTCTACATCTGGTCGCTGAAGGACTGGGCCGACCGCAGCCGCAGCCAGGCCGCGATCCAGGCCGAAATCCAGGGCACGCTGTCGACCTCGCCCGGGCTGGAAGGCTATGTCTTCGCGCCGCCCACCCTGCCGGGCACCGGCGGCGGGCTGCCGGTCTCGATGGTGATCCAGTCGATCCACTCGCCCGACCGGGTCTTCGAAGTGGCCGAAGAGCTGCGGATGAAGGCGATGCAATCGGGCAAGTTCATCGTGGTGCAGAACAGCCTGTCCTTCGACGCGCCGCAGGTGAAGATCACCATCGACCGCGACCGCGCCGCCCAGCTGGGCGTGTCGGTGGCGGAAATCGGCAGCACGCTGGGCCTTCTGGTCGGCGGCGGCTCGGTCGCGCAGTTCGACCGCGACTCGAACAGCTACGACATCATCACCCAGGTGCCGAAAGAGTGGCGCGACAATCCCGAAAAACTGTCGCAGTTCTTCGTGCGGTCGTCTTCGGGCCAGATGGTGCCGCTGTCTTCGGTGGTCAGCATGGTGCCGGGCGTTACCGCGGCCTCGGTCGAGCAGTTCAACCAGCTGAACTCGGCCACGCTGTCGGCGATGCCGATGATCGGCCTGTCCTCGGGCGTGGCGCTGGCCGAGCTGGAGCGGATCGCCGCCGAAGTGCTGCCGGACGGGTTCTTCCTGGATTATTCCGGCCAGTCGCGGCTGGAAAAGACCGAAGGCAACACGATCCTTCTGGCCTTCGGGGCGGCGCTGGTGGTGATTTACCTTGTGCTGGCGGCGCAGTTCGAAAGCTTCCGCGACCCGTTCATCATCATGATGTCGGTGCCGCTGTCGATCTTCGGCGCCGTGCTGCCCTTGTATTTCGGCGCCTCGACGCTGAACATCTACACCCAGGTCGGTCTGATCACCCTGATCGGTCTGATCACCAAGCACGGCATCCTGATGGTGGAATTCGCCAATCAGCAGCGCGAGGAACACGGGCTGGGCCGCAAGGCCGCCATCGTGGCCGCGGCGAAAACCCGGCTGCGGCCGATCCTGATGACCACCGCCGCCATGGCGCTGGCCGTGGTGCCGCTGATCCTGGCCGAAGGCGCCGGCGCCGCCGCGCGGCAGGCCATGGGTCTGGTGATCTTCACCGGGCTGATGATCGGCACCTTCTTCACGCTGTTCGTGGTGCCGATGTTCTACACGCTGATCTCGCGGTCGGATGCGTCGTTCCTGACCCATCGCAAGGCGGTTGAGAAAGAGTTCAGCCCGACCTGACCGCCGGTCGCAATTATCGCCTCGGGGCGCCTGCCCCCTGCCAGCCGCATCCGAAAGGGTGCGGCTGGTGCCGTTTCGGGGCGCGCGCACGCAGGCGGGCCATGGGCAAGGCCGGCGGAGCCCTAGCGCTGTTCGTCCTGCACGAAACGGGCGACCGCCGCCTTGTTCTGCGGATCGATCAGCCTGTCGCCATCCGCCACCAGATCCTGCAGCGTCTGGCCCTGCAGCGCGCTGCGCCAGGCCTGTTCGGCCGCCAGCATCCGGGTCTTGATGAAGCAATCGGTCTTGTAGACGCAGGGCTCTTTCGCCTTGCCGGGCCCCCGCCTGCGGATCTCGCGGCAGGTGAAGGCGGGTTCGGTCCCGTCAATCGCCGCGACAATGTCGAGAAGGCTGATCGCCGCCGGCGCCCGGGCCAGCCGATAGCCGCCGCGCGGGCCCGGCACCGCCTCGATCACCCCGGCCTCGGCCAGCGCCCGCAGATGCTTGAGCAGGTAGGAGTCGGACAGGCCATGCAGCGCCGCCAGGCTTTTGCCCGTCAGCACCCGGCCCGGCGGCAGCCCCGCCAGCACCAGCGCGCAATGCAGCGCCGCCTCGACCCCGTCGCTCATCCTGCGCATCGCGCCCTCCACCTGACCCAACCGGGGCTTGCGCCGCCCAATCATGGATATATCCTATCCACGATTCGGGGCAAGCCGCCCCGGCACAGGAGACGATCATGACCGCCAGACTGAACATCGCCGCCCTTGCGCCCGATCTGTACAAGGCGGTGCGCGCGCTGGACGGGGCGGTGGGCAAATCGGGGCTGGAGCCGCGCCTGCAGCATCTGGTGAAGCTGCGCGCCTCGCAGATCAACGGCTGCGCCTATTGCGTGGATCTGCATGTGAAAGAGGCGCTGGCGCAGGGGATCGACGCGCAGACCCTGCATCTGGTCGCGGTCTGGCGGGAATCGCCCCTGTTCGACACCCGCGACCGCGCGGCGCTGGACTGGACGGAAAGCGTGACGTTGCTGGCCCAGACCGGCATCCCCGATGGCGATTATGATCGGGCGCGGCAGGTGTTTTCGGAAGCGGAAATCGCCCGGCTGACCATCGCCATCGGCACGATCAACATCTGGAACCGCATCGCCGTCAGCGCCCGGATGCAGCATCCGGTCTGACGGGCGGGCCGGTTTTTTCGCGCCGCGATGTCACATTTGGCGCGCCCGTCTTGTCATCCCTTTCGTAGCCCGCATTCGAAGGAGACAGACATGCCCGGCCCCACCCCCACCACCGCGCCCGCGCCCGCCCCTGCCACTGCCACTGCCGCGATCAATGCGCAGCAGCCCTGCCTGACGCTGATCAATGTCTACGAGGTCGACCCGGACCGGCAGGCCGATCTGGCCGATGCGCTTGCGCGCGCGACCGAAACCGGCATCCGCGATCAGCCGGGCTTCCTGTCGGTCAGCATCCACAGCAGCCTGGATGGGACGAAGGTGGTGAATTACGCGCAATGGGCCAGCAAGGCCGATCTGGACGCGTTCCTGCAAAGGCCCGAAACCCAGGCGCAGCTGCGGGCCTTTGCAGGGCTTGCGAAATCGGTCGCGCCCAGCCTTTACCGGGTCAATACTGTGCACACCGTCTGATCCCCTCTGACCCCGGACCCCGCGCAGATGAGCGATCCGCACCCCGACCCCGCGTTTTCCGCGAACCGGCCCCGGCTGGTCCGGCTGGCCTATCGCATGCTGGGCTCGGTCGCGGATGCCGAGGACATCGTGCAGGATGCCTATCTGCGCTGGCTGGCCACCGACCGCGCTTCGGTGCGCCAGCCGGCGGCCTTCCTGCGCACCATCGTGACCCGGCTTTGCCTGAACGCGCTGAAATCGGCCCGGCACCGACGCGAAACCTATATCGGGCCATGGCTGCCCGAGCCGCTTGTCGATGCCGATACGCCCGAGCCGGCCGACGACATCACCCTGCCGCTGATGATCGCGCTGGAGCGGCTGTCGCCGCTGGAGCGGGCGGCCTTCCTGCTGCACGACGTCTTCGGGCTGGGCTTTGACGAGGTGGCCAAGGCCATCGACCGCGACGCCGCGGCCTGCCGCAAGCTGGCCAGCCGGGCGCGCGACCATATCCGCGCCGCCCGCCCGCGCTTTCCGGTCACCCGGGAACAGGGGCTGGAAATCGCCACCGCCTTCTACACCGCCTCGCGCAGCGGCGACATGCAGGGGTTGCGCGCGCTTCTTGCCCAGGATGTCACCGCAAGCAGCGATGGCGGCGGCAAGGTGCCTGCCTCGATGCGCCCGCTGATCGGCATCGCGGCGGTGATGGCCCGTCACGCCGAGCTGGCCCAGGCCTTCCGCGCCGCGCCGTCGCTGCTGCTGCGCTACGCGCCGATCGACGGGCTTCCCGGCTTTGTCACGATCGAGGCGGGGGCGATCGTGCAGACCACCGCGCTGCAGATCGAGGCCGGCAAGGTGGTTGCGATCTACGTCACCCGAAACCCCGACAAGCTGCGGCATCTGACCGAGCCTGTCCGGCACTGACCGGCACTGACCCTAGCGCCCCCCCTCCCCCCGGCGATCTTCCAACCCCTCTCGCGCGCCCCCGCGCCCCGCCGGGTGCGGCACCGCCGCCGCCAGACCCGCGGGCAAAATCCTCTTGCCCGATCGCCATCGGCGTTGTATCCAGCTTTTCGTAATATCGTAATACTGTCTGCGCAGGCTGCCCTTCGGAGGGAGGCGGCTTGCCCGTCGGCCACAGGCCCGACCGCAGACCGAACGGGATGAGGAGGAGACATCACATGGCAGACACACCCAAGCCGCTGGACGGGCTGGAGCTGGACGTTGCGATCATCGGCGCCGGCGTCGGCGGGCTTTATGCGCTGTATTCCATGCGCGAGAAGCTGGGCCTGAACGCGCAGACCTTCGAGATGGCAAGCGGCGTCGGCGGGACCTGGTTCTGGAACCGCTACCCGGGCTGCCGCGTCGATACCGAGTCGACCGTCTACACCTATTCCTTCGATCTCGACATGTTCCAGAACTGGGACTGGTCCGAACGCTATGCCCGCCAGGCCGAAGTGCTGGCCTATCTGAACGCGGTCGCCGACAAGCACGGCCTGAAACGGTCGATCAACTTCAACACCAAGATCGCCCGCGCCGAATGGGACGATGCGGCCAAGCGCTGGGTGCTGACCACCGCCGACGGGCAGACCGTGCGCGCGCGCTATCTGATCGAATCGGTCGGGCTTCTGTCCTCGTCCTATGCGCCGCAATTCCCCGATCAGGACAAGTTCAAGGGCCAGATCCTGGTCGCCTCGAAATGGCCCGAACAGGGCGCCGATCTGGCGGGCAAGCGGGTGGCCGTGGTCGGCACCGGCTCGACCGGGATCCAGATCATCACCCAGATCGCACCGACGGTCGGCCATCTGCATGTGCTGCAGCGCACCGCGCAATGGGTGGTTCCGCTGGGCATCGGCCCCTTCCCGCAGGACGCGCGGGCGCGCATCAAGCTGGATCCCGTCGGCTACCGCGACTGGGCGCTGAACACCGGCACCGTCTTCGGCTTTGTCGAAAGCACCACCCCCGCCCTGTCGGTGTCCGAGGAAGAACGGCAGGACCGCTTCCAGAAGGCCTGGGACAAGGGCAACGGCTTCAGCTTCCTGCTGGAAACCTTCGCCGACCTGACCGTCTCGGCCGAGGCGAACAAGACCGCGACCGATTTCATCAAGTCCAAGATCGACGCGGCGGTGAAAGACCCCAAGATCGCGGCGATGCTGACGCCTTCGGACTATTACGCCCGCCGCCCCCTGGCGGCAGACGGCTATTACGAAACCTACAACCGTGCCAACGTGACCCTGCATGACGTGAAGGCGCAGCCGATCGAGCGGTTCACCGAGACCGGCCTGGTGGTCGGCGGGCAGGAGATCGCGCTGGACATCGTGATCATGGCCACGGGCTTTGACGCGGTGACCGGGAATTACCTGAAGATCGACACGGTCGGGCGCAACGGCACCAAGCTTGCCGATCACTGGCAAGAGGGGCCGCGCAGCTTTGGCGGCCTGACCATCGCGGGCTTCCCGAACCTGTTCATGGTCTTCGGCCCGTTCAGCCCCTTCACCAGCCAACCGCTGGTGCATGAATGGCAGGTCGATTACTTCACCGATCTGATCGACGCCGCCGAGCGCAGCGGCGGGGTGGTCGACACCGACCCCGCGGCCGAGGAAGACTGGGTCAGGATCTGCCAGGAAGGTCTGGCCGGCACGCTGTTCCAGGTGACCGACAGCTGGATCAACGGCGCCAACATCCCCGGCAAGCCGCGCACCTCGATGTGGTACATGAACGGCATGGCCAATTACATGGTCGAGATGAACCAGATCCGCGACGCCGGCTATCGCGGCTTCCGCATCGCCTGATCGGGTCCCGTCCCGGTCGTGCCCCCCGACGCCCCCGTCGGGGGGCGCGCCCTCCATCCCGCCCCGCCCCGCCGCGGGGCGCGCCCCCTTCCCCATGTTTGAAAGGAACAGCCCGTGACGCAGCCCTGCGCGGTTGTAACCGGCGGCGCCCGGAATATCGGACAAGCGATATCCCTGCGCCTGCAACAGGATGGCTTCCGGGTCATCGTGCTGGACATCGAAGAGCCCGAGGCCGAAACGCTGCGGGCCGATGCGCGACGGGTCGATCTGTCCGACCGTGACGCGGCCGAGGCGGCCTTTGCCGAAATCGCCGAAACCCTGCCGGTCACGGCGCTGGTCAACAATGTCGGCATCGTGCGCCCGGCCCTGTTCGACGCGGTGGATCTGGACGATTTCGACCGGCTGATGCGGCTGAACCTGCGCACCTGCCTGATCGCCGCCAAGGCGCTGGTCCCGGTGATGCGGCGCCAGGGCGGCGGGCGCATCGTGATGAACACCAGCCGCGTGACCCTGGGCAAGCCCGCCCGCAGCCTCTACAGCGCCTCGAAAGGCGCCATGCAGGCCATGGCCCGGACCTGGGCGCTGGAACTGGGCCCGCAGGGCATCACCGTCAACTGCGTCGCCCCCGGCCCGATCGGCACATCGGTGTTCTGGCAGAACAACCCCCCCGGCGCGCCGGCAACCGAGGCGATCGTCAACGCCATTCCGGTGGGCCGCATGGGCACGCCCGAGGATGTGGCCCATGCGGTCAGCTTCTTCTGCAACGCCCAAAGCGGCTTTGTCACCGGCCAGACGTTGTTTGTCTGCGGCGGCGTGACCGTGGGCTGAGCAAAGCCACCTGTTCAGAAACGCTGCAATCGCCCGCGGGCCGGGCTCGCCCGGCCTCGCCCCTTGCGAAAACGGTATTACAGTAATATCGTGTTACCACAATCGAGCATCGGGGCCTGCCGCCTTGCGCCGCCAGCCCCAGGAGGACCGAAATGACCGACCGTTCCCCGGCAAGCGCCGCCGCAGCCGCCGACGCTGCCCTCGCCGCGCCCTTCCCGCCCACCGGCCTTTACATCGACGGCCAGTGGCAGTCCGGCGCCGGCAGCTTTCCGGTGTTCAACCCGGCCGATGGAACCGAACTGAGCCAGGTTGCCGCCTGCACGGCCGACCATGCGCTGGCCGCGCTGGCGGCCGCCGACCGGGCCCAGCCCGCCTGGCGCCGGCTTGCCCCGCGCAAGCGGGCGAACCTGCTGCATGCCGCCCATCGGCTGATGCTGGCGCGCGAAGACGCCTTCGTCCGCGTCATGACGCTGGAAAGCGGCAAACCCCTGACCGAGGCGCGCGCCGAATTCCTGCTGTCGGCCGATTTCCTGCTGTGGTTCGCCGAACAGGTCGCCCATCTGCACGGAACCTATGCCGATGCCTCGAATGGCGGGTTCCGCATCGTGGTCAGCCATCAGCCGGTCGGGCCCTGCCTGCTGATCACGCCCTGGAACTTTCCGCTGTTGATGATCGTGCGCAAGGCCGGGGCCGCGCTGGCCGCGGGCTGCACCACCATCACCAAGACCGCCCAGG
This sequence comes from Xinfangfangia pollutisoli, assembly GCF_020179405.1. GTDB lineage: Bacteria > Pseudomonadota > Alphaproteobacteria > Rhodobacterales > Rhodobacteraceae > Pseudogemmobacter > Pseudogemmobacter pollutisoli. Next base: position 67,687 of record NZ_JAICBZ010000007.1, read on the forward strand.
AAACGCCGCTGACCGGGGCGCTGTTCACCCAGGTTCTGCACGATGCGGGCTTCCCGCCGGGCGTGGCCAACCTGCTGCACACCCAGGCCTCGGCCGCGGTCTCGGACACGCTGCTGGCCGATCCGCGGCTGCGCAAAGTGTCGTTCACCGGCTCGACCCGGGTTGGCGCGCATCTGATGCAGCTTGGCGCCGCGAACATCGTGAATGCCTCGATGGAGTTGGGCGGCGACGGGCCCTTCCTGGTGCTGGACGATGCCGATCTTGACCTGGCGGTGGATCAGGCGATCATCTGCAAGTTCCGCAATGCCGGGCAGGCCTGCGTGGCGGCGAACCGCATCATCGTCGACCGCCGGGTCGAGGCCGATTTCACCCGCAAATTCGTGGGCAAGGTGGCCGAGCTGAAGGTCGGCAACGGGATGGAGCCGGTGGATGTGGGGCCGATGATCTCGGCCCGGCAGCGTGACCGGCTGTATGACACGATCCGCGACCTGACCGAAGCCGGGGGCCAGGTGCTGACCGGCGGCCGCGCGGTTCAAAGCCCGGGCTATTTCTTCGAGCCGACGGTGATCCGCTTCGACGCGCCGAACCGCGTGATGTGCTCGAACGAGCTGTTCGCGCCCATCGCCACCATCTTCGCGGTCGATGGCGTGGCCGAGGCGCTGTCTTTTGCCAATGACTCGCGCTTCGGCCTGGCGTCTTATGTCTTCACCAATGACCTGTCGCGCGCGGTCAGGCTGGGGGAAGATCTGGAATTCGGCATGGTGGGGATCAACCGCGGCATCATGGCCGACCCGGCCGCACCTTTCGGCGGCACCAAGGCCTCGGGGATCGGGCGGGAAGCCGGGCATGAGGGCATTTATGAATTCCTTGAGAAGAAATACATGGCCATCACCGTTGGCGAAGCGAAAGAGACCCTGTGATGGCGCTTGAAAACCGGATGGGACTGGGGCTGGTGCGGCAACCGAAGACGGTGCTGTTCGGGCCCGGACAACGCCGCCAGCTGCCGCAGATCGTGCAGCCGCTGGCCCGGCATGCGCTGTTCGTCACCGATGCGCGGATGGCGACGACGCCCGAATTCCAGGCCATGGCCGAAGCTGTGGCGGCGGCGGGGGTCAGGGTGTCGGTCTATCGCAATGCCCTGCCCGACCTGCCGCGCGCGAATGTGGTCGAGGCGGTGGCCGCCTTCGGCGATGCCGGGGTGGATGCCGTGGTGGGCATTGGCGGCGGCTCGTGCATGGACCTTGCCAAGGCGGTTGCCGCCGTCCTGGCCAATGGCGGCGACGTGCGCGCCTATTTCGGCGAGTTCAAGGTGCCGAAGCCCGCGCTGCCGATCATCACCGTGCCCACGACGGGCGGCACCGGCGCCGAAGTCACCAGCCTGGCCATCGTGCTGGATGAAGAGCGGCAGATGAAGATGGCCATCGCCGATCCCGCGATCGAGCCGGTCGCCGCGATCATCGACCCGGAACTGACGCTCAGCTGCCCGCCGGGCCTGACGGCCGCCACGGCCGCGGATGCACTGTCGCATCTGATCGAGGCCTTCACCGCCCGGCCGAAGAACCCCTCGGCCGAACAGCTGGCGACGCAGGTCTATGTCGGCAAGAACCGCATCACCGACATGTACTGCGCCGAGGGGCTGCGACTGATGAACCGCTCGCTGGCGCGGGTGATTGCCGATCCGTCGGACCTGGCGGCCCGGTCCGATGTGATGTTCGCGGCCTATTGCGCGGGCATGGCGATCAACACCACCGGCACCGCCGCCGCCCATGCGATCCAGTCGCCGATCGCAGCCCTGACCCACAGCCCGCATGGCTTTGGCGTCGGCGCCCTGCTGCCCTATGTGATGCGGTTCAACCTGCCCCATGCCGAAGCCGAATTTGCCGAGATCGGCCGGATCTTCGGGCTGGAGGGCGCCGACCAGACCAGCCTGGCGCGCGCCGCCATCCAGCGGGTCGAGGCGCTGCTTGACGCCGTGGGCTGCCCGCTGGATCTGGCGGCGCTGGGGGTCATGCCGCAGCATTTCGACCAGATCGCCACGTCCAGCGTGCAAGCCACGCGGCTGGTGCTGAACAACCCCGCCCCGATGACGCCCGACAGCGTGAAGGCGCTGCTCGCCCGCGCCGTCGCGGCCGATCGCAGCTGGTGGGACCGGCCCTGACCTTCCTCCCTGTCGGAGGGCCGATCACCTGCCAAAGGGGGTGCCGCAAGGCACCCCCTGATCGTCTCACGCCGCGGGGCGAAGTCCCAGGATCGCCCTTGTCTGGGCCGGGGTTGCCACCGGCCGCCCGTGACGGTCGCAAAGCTCGGCCACCCGGCGCACCAGCGCGGCGTTCGAGGGCGCAAGCGTGTCGCGGTCCAGCCGGATATTGTCCTCAAGCCCGGTGCGGGCATGCCCGCCGGCGGCAATCGACCAGTCATTGATCGTCAGCTGGTGCCGCCCGATGCCGGCGGCGCACCATTCGGCCCCGGGCATCAGCCGGCGCGTGGTCTGCACGAAGAAATCGAAGGCGGGGCGGTCCACCGGCATGGCGTTCTTCACCCCCATCACGAACTGGATGTAGATGTCGCCGGGAATGCGGCCATCGGCATTCATCTCGGCCGCCTTGAAGATATGCGACAGATCGAAGGCCTCGATCTCGGGCTTGATCTGATGGCGGCGCATCTCGGCGGCCAGCCAGTCGACCAGATCGGGCGGGTTTTCATAGACCCGGCCCGGAAAATTGTTCGACCCCACCGAAAGCGACGCCATGTCGGGCCGCATCGCCAGCATGCCGCCGCGATCCCTGCCCGCGGCCGCCCGCCCGCCGGTCGAGACCTGGAACACCATATCCGGGCAATGCGCGCGCACGCCGTCGAACAGGCGCAGATAGCGCTCGGGGTCCGAGGTCGGGTTCTGGTCGTCATCGCGCACATGGGCGTGGCAGATCGTGGCCCCCGCCTCATAGGCCGCATGGGTGCTTTCGACCTGTTCAGAGATCGTCACCGGCACGGCCGGATTGTCGCTTTTGCGCGGCAGCGAGCCGGTGATCGCGACACAGATGATGCAGGGTTTGGTCACGGATGTCCTCCTTCTGATTGTGCCCCGCACGGGCAACGAAACGGGCAGGGGCGACAACGATATTGACCGTCAAATCATATTATCATATTACGGTACGACGCAAGTGAGGAGCTGCGTTCTACTGGGAAAGTCTTGCGATACTGGGGGGATAAGGGAATGACTGCAAACAGGTTGGACAGCCAGAATTCGGGTTGGTATCGGTTCAGGATCGGCGATCTGGAATGCACCTCGCTGTGGGACGGCTATATCCATCACAGCTATGAGGGCATCTTCCCGAATGCCCCGGCGGCGGAAATGGCGCGGCTGCAGGCCGCCTATCGGCTGCCCTCGGACCACATCCCGATGGACCTGAACCCGGTCGTGGTCAACACGGGCGACCGGCTGATCCTGATCGACGCGGGCATGGGCCAGACCTCGCAGATGTTCGGGCCCTATATGGGCCGGCTGACCGAGACGATGCGCGCGGCCGGCATCGAACCCGAGCAGATCGACGCGGTGCTGATGACGCATCTTCACCCCGACCATTCCTTCGGGCTGATCCGCCCCGATGGCAGCGCCGCCTTCCCCAATGCCGAACTTTACTGCACCGAGACGGACTGGGCCGAATGGACCGATGCCGCGATGGTGGCGCGCAGCGATTTCCGTGGCCCCTGGACCGAGGGCACCCTGGCCGCGGTTGCCCCCTATCGGGCCCGCCTGCGCCTGTTCCAGCCGGGCGACACGCTGTTTCCCGGCGTGACCACCTTTTCCGTGGCCGGCCATGCCGCCGGCATGTGCGCCTATATCTTCGAAAGCCAGGGCGAGAAGGTCGTCTTCACCGGCGATGTCTGCCACCACCAGATCTATGACCTGTATCACCCCGAATGGTTCTTCCACATGGACTATGACACCGATCCCGAGCAGGGCGCGCGCGCGAAAGCCGCGATCCTGGCCAAGGTGGTGAAGGAAGGGATCCGGTTTCACGGCTACCACTTCCCCTTCCCCGGCCTGGGCGATGTGGTCAGGGCCGAGGATGGAACCTATCGCTTCCACGCACAGGCCTTCAACCCGCGCATGGGTTGAGCCGAAAGGGCTGAACCGGGCGGGCTGATGCCCGCCCTTTGCATTTCTGAGGCTTGGTCAGACCTTGCGCAGGATGTCGGCGTTGCGCTTGGAATATTCGATGATCGCAAGTTCGCCGGCCAGCAGGATGTGATGCTCGCAGGCGGCGGCGGCGGCCTCGGCGTCATGATCGCGGGCGGCGGCATTGATGATCACCTCCAGCTCGGAAATCGACGGCTCGATCCGCTCGGGGTCGATGAAGGCATAGCGGCGGAACACCGCAATGCGCGCGTGGATCGAACGCAGGTTCTCGGTCAGAACCTCGTTTCCGGCGCCCTCCATCAGCTGACGGTAGAAATCGGCCTTGATCTCCTCGCGGGAATCGATGTCGCCGTGGCGATATTCCTTGTCCAGCCGGTCGCGCAGCCGCAGCAGCTTTTCGCATTGCCGGGGCGAGGCGTTCAGGGCGAACAGCTTGCCCGCCAAGCCTTCCAGCGCGGCGCGCACGACATAGATCGACTTGATTTCATGTTCGGTCAACACGACCACGGCCGGGCCGATATTGGGCAGGACGCGGATCAGATGTTCGGATTCCAGCTGGCGCAACGCCTCGCGGATCACCGTGCGCGACACGCCATAGGTTTCGCACAGCGCGCTTTCCACCAGACGCTGACCGGGCAGAAGCGCCTCGTTCACGATGTCTTCGCGGATCAGCTTGACCACCTGCTGGCGCAGCGGTGCGGCCTGTCGTTCAATAATTGCACTTTTCGACATACGACTCTCCGCGACTTGCCATGTCTTACGATATTACCCCCCCTCTGCAATCAAGGCGAGAGTCCCTGTTTGGTGCAAGGCCGTCGCAAGGGCCATGCTTCAGGCTGCAGATCCGCCGGGCCGCGGCGTGGTGGCCCGGCGGAAACCGGGGCGATCAGGAACTATAGCCTGAATCGGCCATGATCAGCTGCGCATTGATCGCCGAAGACGCCTCCGACAGCAGGAAGGCCACCACATTGGCGATCTGTTCGGGCTGCAGCAGCTTGCCGGTCGGCATGTCGTCCAGCCAGCGCGCCATGATTTCGGGATTGCTGATTCCCACCGATTTCAGCATTTCGGTTTCGGTATAGCCGGGCCCGACCGCATTCACCCGCACGCCCGTCTTTGCCCATTCGACCCCGACGACACGGGCAAGATGCGCCACCGCCGCTTTGGACACATCATAGGCCGCGTGCAATTCGGGGCGGACGGCCTGAACGCCGGCGATCGAGGACAGGATCACGATCGCCCCCGCACCGGCCTGCACCATAGGCCGGCCCGCGGCGCGGACCGAATAGAACACGCCGTCCAGATTGACCGCCATGACCCGGCGCCATTCGTCATCGCTGTGGTCCAGCAAGGCGTTGGAATTGGCGAAGGCCGCATTGGCGACGAAGCCGTCGATCCGGCCATGGCCGGCCAGAACGCCCGCCACGAGCGCATCGACCGAGGCGCTTTGGGTGACATCCACCTCAACCCCCTCGGCCCTGAAGCCGCGCGCGCGCAGGCCTGCTGCGGCCTCGGCCGCGCCCGACATGTCGCCGATGATCGCGGTCGCGCCCTGGGCGCAGACCGCTTCGCAGATCGCCGCGCCAATGCCGCGCGCGCCGCCGGTGACGATGATGACCTTGTCCTTGAACATCGGGGCTTCTCCTTTACTGAGCCGTATAACCGCCATCGCAGACCAGGCTGGTCCCGGTCACGAAGCGCGCCTCGTCCGAGGCGAGAAACAGCACGCAATTGGCGACATCGACCGGCTCGCCCAGGGTCAGGGGGTGCTTCTCGCCCATCATGGCCAGATAGTCCTCCTTGCCCTTCGGCCAGGTCTCGGCCGCCTGCAGGAACAGTTCGGTCTTGGTCGATCCGGGATGCACCGCGTTGACGCGGATGCCATAGGGCGCATAGCAGATCGCGTCGGTCTTGCTCATCAGCAGGACGGCGCCCTTGGTGGCGTGATAGGCCGGCAGGTCGGCCGAGCCGATCAGCCCGTAGATCGACGAGAAATTGACGATCGAGCCGGACTTGCGCGCCATCATCGAAGGCAGGACGTGCTTCGTCATGAAGAACGTGCCCTTCACGTTGATGTTGAAGACGAAATCCCACTCGGCTTCCGACATCTCATGGACCAGCTTGTTGACGCCGGGGGTGGCGGCGTTGTTCACCAGCACGTCGATGGCGCCGAACGCCTCCAGCACCTGCGTCACCGCGCCCTGCACCGCCGCCTCGCGCGTCAGGTCAAGCTTGACGAAGACCGCCCGGCCGCCCGCGGCGGTGATCTCGGCCGCGACGGCCGCGCCTTCGTCGAGAATGTCGAAGACCGCGACCGCCGCCCCCTCTTCGGCCAGCCGGATCGCCGTCGCCTTGCCGATCCCGCGCGCGCCGCCGGTGACGATCGCGACCTTGCCCTCTACACGCCCTTTGGCCATGCCTTCCTCCCTTTGCAATTCCCACTTGTGCCCGGCGCCCTGCCCCGATGCGCCACCGAGGCCAATTCGCCGGGGCCTATTTGATGAACTGGTATTTCTTGCGGTCGGTGGTCAGGGCCACGGCGAAGATGATGACCAGACCCTTGACGATGTCCTGGGTGAAGCCGCCGACCCCGGTCACATCCATGCCATTCGACAGGATCGCGATCAGCAGCACGCCCAGAATGGTGCGATGCGGCCCGCCGACCCCGCCCGACAGCGCCGTGCCGCCCATGACGATGGCCGCGATCGAATTCAGCAGGATCGACGACCCCGCGGCGGGCGTGCCCGCGCCGACCTGGCCTGCCAGCATCGCCCCGGCCAGACCGCACAGCGCGCCGCAGACGACAAAGGCCCAGATCTTGAAGCGGTTGATCGGCACCCCGGAATTCGAGGCCACAACCTCGCCGCCGCCGATCGCGTACAGGTAGCGGCCGAATTTGGTGCGCAGCGACACGAAGGCCAGGACCGCGGCGGTCACAAGCGCCACCGTCGCCACATTGGGCAGGCCCAGGATCACCGAGCCATTGACCAGATCGGTATAGGCCCAGTTCTGGTAGATGATCGCGATGCCGCCCGACAGATGCCCGGCAATGCCCGCCAGCACCGACATCATCCCCAGCGTCGCCAGAAAGGACGGCACTTTCAGGTAGACCATCAGCCCGCCATTCACCAGACCGACCGCCGCCCCCGTGGCCACGGCCAGCCCGATGCCGCCCAGACTGCCATAGGCATCGACGGCAATCGCGGTGACCAGCGTCGCCAGCACCACCGTGGCACCCACCGACAGGTCGATCGACCCGATCATGATCACCAGCGTGCCCGCCAGCGCCACCAGCAGCAGCACCGAAGATTGCATGCCGATGTTCTGGAAGTTCATCAGCGTGAAGAACAGCGGGTTCTGGATCGCGAAAAAGGCGATCAGCGCGATCACCGCCAGAAGCTGCGCAATGATCCCGTAATAGGCCCGAAGCGGATGCGGCCCGGTCTCGGCGCGGGGGCCCGAGCGGGCGTTTGTTGTGGTGCTCGACATTGCTCTCTCCCTCAGATCATGTGCTTGACGATGGCGGATTCTTCCGGCTTCGCCCCGACATCGGCCTTGAACTCGGCCGTCACCTGCCCCTTGCGCATCACAAGGATCCGGTTCGACAGGCCGATCAGCTCGGGCAGGTTGTCCGAGATCAGCAAGACCGCCGTGCCTTCGGCCGCGATGTCGCGGATCAGGTCGTAGATTTCTTCCTTGGCCCCCACATCCAGCCCGCGGCCCGGCTCGTCCAGGACCAGAACCCTGACGCCGCGCGCCAGCCATTTCGCGAAGACCACCTTCTGCTGGTTGCCGCCCGACAGGCTGCGCGCCAGGGCACCGCGGCCCGGTGCGCGCACCCGCAGCCGCTTCAGCCAGAAATTCGCCAACTCGGCGCTTTTCCGGGACGAGATGCTGAGCCCGCTGCGGTCCATCACCCTGGACAGACCGGGCAGGGTCAGGTTCCATTCCAGCGAATGGGCGCCGATGATCCCGGCCAGGTTGCGTTCGGCCGGCACATAGCCGATGCCTTCGGAAATCGCCTGATAGCTTGACCCCGAGGCGATCGCGCGCCCGCCCACCTGCACCTCGCCGCCGTCGCGCGGGGTCAGTCCGGCCACCATGCTGGCCACAACCGACTTGCCCGCGCCCAGGACCCCGGCAAAGCCCAGGATCTCGCCCTCGCGCAGATCGAACGAGATCTCGGCGACCGCACCCTCCTTGCGCAGCCCCCTGGCCGACAGGATCACGCGGTCGCCCGGATCGCGCTGGCGGAATTCCTTGTAATATTCCTCTTCGCGCTTGCGGCCCACGATCAGCTCGTGCAGCCCGTCGGGGCTGGTTTCGCCGGCCGCCAGCTGGGCCACCACATTGCCATCCTTCAGCGCCACGATTTCGTCGCAGCAGCGGAAGATATCGGCCATGGAATGCGACACGATGATGATCGACGCCTTCGATCGCCAGTGCTGGATGCCGTCGAACAGCTTTGCCGCCTCTTTCTCGGACAGGGCCGAGGTCGGCTCGTCCAAGAGGATGATCGGCTCGACCGGATAGACCCGCGCCAGCGCGAAGGCCTTGGCGATCTCGACCAGCTGGCGCTGACCGAAGGACAGATCGCCCGTGACCGCGCGCGGATCGACATTGTCGATGTTCAGATCGTCCAGAACGGCCTGCGCCTCGGCGATCATGGACTGTCGGCGAAGGATGCCGCCGACAGAATATTTCGCTTCGCGCCCGAGAAACATGTTCTCGTAGACAAGCAGTTGCGGGATCAGCCCCTGTTCCTGAAAGACGGTCGCCACGCCATGGCGCGCCGCTTCGTCGGGATGCCCGAAGGCGGCCTCTGCGCCATGGATGCGCAGATGGCCGCTGTCGGGCGAGACGACCCCGTTGATCACGCCGAGGATCGTCGATTTCCCCGCGCCATTCTCGCCCACCAGACCGAGAACCTGGTTCTTCTTCAGCGTGAAGCTGACGGACTGGATCGCTGGAATGCCGTTATAGGCCTTGCTGATGCCGTCCAGCTCCAGCGCCGGTTTTGCGGTCAAGGACATGCCGCCTTCCCCCCTGCTTGTCGTGTTCCGGTGCGCGATCTGGCCCTTAGGCCTTGAAGGGGCCGGTCTTGTACTGATCGGCGTAAAGCTTGCGCACGCGGTCGAACTCGCCCGCCGCCTTCGCCTCGGCATAGGCGGGGTTCAGACGGTCCTTGTTCTCGGGGAACAGGGCAAAATGCACATCGGGATCAATGGGTTCGATCCGGGCCTGCGGATCCCAGGCGTCGGGGTTCAGCGTGCGGCTGAGCTTGGTCCAGTCATATTGCGCGCCGGCCTCGCCATAGAGCTTGTCCAGATAGGTCTGCGCGGTATCGGCGGTGATCAGCGCGGATTCGGTGTACATCATCCGCTCGGGCAGCGAGGGCTTCCAGCCGTTCAGCGCATCGAAGACCGAGGTCACCATGAAGGCCGCCTGATAGGCCGGCAGCGAGGAATGCGTGGCCAGCATCCGCCCCGCAAGCACCGAGCGCAGCCCATCGGGCAGACCGTCGACGCCCACGACCGGGGTATCCTTCATGCCGCGTTCGTGCAGCACCGCCAGCACACCTTCGGCGATCGAGTCATTCTGGGCCATGACGCCCTTCAGGTCGGGATGCGCCGTGACCATTGACAGCATCGCGTCGCGGCCCGTCTCGCGGTCCCATTGGGTGCGCACATTGCCCACCAGTTCGATCCCGGGGAATTCGGCCGCGGCCTTCAGCACGCCCGCGGTGCGGAAGGCATCGGTCGGGGTCGGCAGGCCCCAGATATGCACGACCTTGCCCTCGCCGCCGATCTTCTCGAACAGCACCTTGGCCACTTCATAGCCCGCCAGAATCGAGTTGGGCGTCGAATACTGCACATAGTAATCGCCCACATCTGCGGGCGAGAACCAGGCGGGATGTTCCCAGATGTTGGAATAGTAGATCTCGGCATCCTGCAGCACCTTCGCCATCTGCGGCACCGAGCCGTCCGGGAAGGGCAGGCCGATGAACATCTTCGCGCCCTGCTGCGGCGCCGAGCGGACCTGGCTGATCTGCTTGGCCGGATCCGAGCCGTGCAGCATCTGCACGCCTTCCAGCCCCAGCGCGGCGGTGACGGCATCGAAGCCCTTCACCCATTCGACCCAATAGGAATGCAGCACGTCCACCTGGTAGATGATCTTGCCGGTCGTCGCCGCCTGCGCCCCGCCCGGGCCCGGCAGGCCGATCGCCCCGGTGATCCCCGCCGCCGCGGCCAGCTGCATGAACAGGCGCCGCGAGAACGGTTCGTGGATCGCGTTGCCCGCGCGCACGATGCGGGCTTCGGTGGACTCGGTCTTCTTCATTTCGCGCTCTCCTCCGTTGCGAAATTAGCCGATCGCCAGAACGGTCCCGCCCGATCACCCAAGCTGACTGTGCTGATGGTCGCCTCCCCGGAGACGTCGTATTGTATTATGATATTACTGTCAACGAGATCATAATACGGTATGACTGCCTGCGCACTGCCGGGCCTGCGGTCGGAACGTCATGGGGTGGGGCGGCGCAAGGAACGGCGCCGATACGTCACATGTGGCGAAGAACAAACTTGCGCCCATATCGGTCAGGGCTGGCACAGCGGCGCGGTCAGCCGACAGCGGGTGCAGACCGCAGGCGCCAGAGATGTCGGGCTCGCCGGGCTGCTCCGAGAAGGTATCGGGCTGCTCTCAAGCGACTTGTCTGCACGCCCAAGGTGCCCGCCGAGACCCTTTTGAAACTGACCGATCTCGCGGCCTTGCCGGGACGGGAACAGGCGGACCGGGTGTTCGACTGTGCCTCAGTGAAAACTCGCCTGAAACATCGTCGCGGTCAGCGAAACATGCGCGTCCAGCGGAGGATGCAGTTCGAACGCCTTCGGCTCGCGTGAGAAGTTCCACAGCCGGAACAAGCGCCATTCCGCCCTGCGCTCTTCGGCCACGGCCAGTTCATTTCGCGTGATGTGGAAGGGCGTGCGCTCCAAGCCATTTGTCGTCTTAACCTCGATCAGCCGCGGGAGCCCGTCCGGGGCGAAACTCGAGATGTCGTAGCCCGCGCCATCGCCATCCTCCTCCGACACCCAGCGCACCTTGCGCGCCAGATCGTCCCGTCCCGCCGTCCGCAAGGCCGCCCGCTCATGCGCCAGCACGCGCTCTTCTCCCGCACGGCCAAGAGCGCGGTTGCGCTCATCCCGGCCCGCCACGTCGAACTTCTGGGCGATGTGAAGCATCTGCTCCAGCTCTTGTGGCGGCGGATGGTTCGACATGGTAGGTGGCGGACCGATCCAGATCTGCGCCGTTTCTCGCAGACCACCTGCGGGTCGCAAACCAACTTGGCGACCGAGCCATGCCGGATTCAGTGCCAGCCAACGTGCCACGGCGTCTACCAACGTCATCTGGAAGTTGAAGGCGGGCTTGTAGCCAAGGATCCAGTCCTCGCCGAGCCCCTTCAGCACCGCGCTGATGTTCTGGCGCTTGAACTCGATGGAACTGCGATTGCGGTCGATGCGGGCCTGAAGGTCCCGATTGTGCTCGGCCTTGTTGTAGGGCCGTCCGGCGATATCGTCGGCCAGCATCGCGAAGTAATCCGCGACGATCAGGTCGTTTTCTTGATCTGTCCAGGCCGCGCTTGACATTGCGCCAGGCTAGGAGTGGAACCTGCCTTTGTCATCAAAGACTTCGCGCAAGTCTCCCAAGACAGACCAACCACCACGCCGCCTGTGTCGCGTCTCCGTCATCTTCGAGACAAGCCGGAACGTGTGAAACACGGGCGCAGCGCAACCCCATCAGTTCATTGAAATATATGGGAGTATTGAAACCGTCTCGCCGAGACCGAAAGCCGGGCGCAAAGAGACGGCGCGCGTTCGGAAAGCGATCTCGCGCGGCTGGCGAGCCCGGGAAAGGCGGATGGTCCCGGCAAACCCCTTTGACACATAAAGAAAAAGGCCCCGCGACGGACCTGCCTTAGGGTTTGCGATGTGCAAGTGGCGGAGTGGAAGGGATTCGAACCCTCGAGACGGTTTCCCGCCTGCACCCTTAGCAGGGGTGTGCCTTCGACCACTCGGCCACCACTCCGCCGGCGTGTTTATTGGGGAAGATCGGCGGGGGCAAGGGGAAAGCTGAGGGGGTTCAAACAGAAGGCGGCAGAGAGGCGGGGCTCAGGCCGGGCAGGTGCTGGGCACCGGCGGGGCAAGGCGTGCCGCCGGGGCCGAGGCCGGGGGGCCTTCCGCCCCCGCCCCTCAGGCGTTGAACAGGAAATGCAGGACGTCGCCGTCCTTGACCTCATAGGTCTTGCCCTCGACCCGGAACTTGCCGGCTTCCTTCGCGCCCGCCTCGCCCTTGCCGGCGACATAGTCGTCGAAGGCCACCGTCTCGGCCCGGATGAAGCCCTTCTCGAAATCGCCATGGATCACGCCCGCCGCCTGCGGCGCCAGCGTGCCCTTCTGGATCGTCCAGGCGCGGGCCTCTTTCGGGCCGACGGTGAAATAGGTCTGCAGGCCCAGAAGTTCGTAGCCGGCGCGGATCAGCCGGTCGAGCCCGGCCTCGTGCAGGCCCATCTCTTCCAGGAAGACCCCGGCATCCTCGGGCGGCAGCTGGGCCAGTTCCTCTTCGATCCGGGCGGAAATCACCACCACGCCCGCGCCTTGCTGCGCGGCCATCTGGGCCACCCGGGCCGACTGGCTGTTGCCATTGGCCGCCGAGGCTTCCTCGACATTGCAGACGTAAAGCACGGGCTTGGCGGTCAGAAGCTGCAAGAGGCGCCAGTTGCGGGCGTCGTCCTCGGCAACCTTGACGCTGCGGGCGGGCTTGCCCTCGGCCAGCGCCTTTTCGGCCAGGGTCAGCAGACGGTCCTGCTCGACCGCCTCTTTGTCGCCGCCCTTGATCTTGCGCGCCAGATTGGCCCGCCGCCGCTCGATCGATTCCAGATCGGCCAGCATCAGCTCGGTCTCGATGGTCTCGGCATCGGCCACCGGGTCGATCCGGCCCTCGACATGGGTGATGTCGCCATCTTCAAAGCAGCGCAGCACATGCGCGATGGCATCGCATTCGCGGATATTGGCCAGGAACTGGTTGCCCAGGCCTTCCCCCTTCGAGGCGCCACGGACAAGGCCCGCGATGTCGACGAAGGTCATCCGCGTCGGGATGATCTGCTTCGAGCCGGCAATCCCGGCCAGCACGTCCAGCCGCGCATCGGGCACCGCCACTTCGCCCACGTTCGGCTCGATGGTGCAGAAGGGGAAATTCGCGGCCTGCGCCGCCGCGGTGCGGGTCAGCGCGTTGAAGAGCGTCGACTTGCCGACATTCGGCAGCCCCACGATGCCCATCTTGAAACCCATTGCGCCCTCCATCGGCCTGACGCGCCCTCTTAGGCGGAGGGCGGCAAAGGTTCAAGTTCCCCGACTCGGCCCGCGCCGCTAGTCTTGCGGCAATGACAGGAGGTGTGACGATGACTTTCGACCCCTATCTGCATTTCCAGGGCAATTGCCGCGATGCGATGCAGGCCTATCACCAGATCTTCGGCGGCAATCTGCAGATGATGTCCTATGCCGAAGCGCCCGATGCGCCGCCGGACAGCGCCGGGTCGGACCGGATCATGCATGCCACGCTGCTGGTCGAAGGGCGGATGCTTCTGGGCGCGGATTTCCCGCCCGGTATGACCGGCGATCCGCAGCAGGCGGTGTCGGTCAGCTTCACCGCGGCCTCGGTTGACACGGCGCGCCAGGCCTTTGGCCGGCTGGCCCAGGGCGGGGCGGTGATCATGGAGTTCGCGCCGACCTTCTGGTCGGACGGGTTCGGCATGGTGAAAGACCGTTTCGGCACGCATTGGATGGTCTCGGCGCCCTGGCGGCAGGGCTAGGCGCGGGCCTGCGGGCTTGATTTCCCCCGCGCGCCCGTGCGAGACCCGGGCGGATGTTTCAGGGGGCTTCGATGACCAGGATCGACGACACGTTCGCGCGGCTGAAGGCCGAAGGGAAAAAGGCCTTTGTCTCGTATATCATGGGCGGCGATCCCGATGCGGAGACCTCGCTTCAGGTGATGCAGGGCCTGCCGGGCGCGGGGGTCGACATCATCGAGCTGGGCATGCCCTTCACCGATCCGATGGCCGATGGCCCGACGATCCAGGCCGCGGGGCAGCGGGCGCTGGAAGCCGGGATGACCATGGACAAGGTCCTTTCCATGGTACGCGCCTTCCGCGCCGGCGACCAGAAAACGCCGATCGTGCTGATGGGCTATTACAATCCGATCTATTCCCGCGGCGTGGACCGGTTCCTGACCGACGCGGTCGAGGCCGGGATCGACGGGCTGATCGTCGTCGACCTGCCGCCCGAGGAAGACAGCGAGCTGTGCATTCCCGCCCAGAAGGCCGGGCTGAACTTCATCCGGCTGGCCACGCCCACCACCGATGACAAGCGCCTGCCCAAGGTGCTGCAGAACACGTCTGGCTTTGTGTATTACGTCTCGATCACCGGCATCACCGGCTCGGCCACGGCGCAGGCGGGCGATGTGGGACCGGAAGTGGCCCGGATCAAGCGGTCGACCGATCTGCCGGTGATCGTGGGCTTCGGCATCAACACGCCCGAGGCGGCGCAGACGATTGCCTCGGTGGCCGATGGCTGCGTGGTGGGCTCGGCCATCGTCAAGGATATCGGGGCGGGCAAGTCGGTGGCCGAGGTGCTGGAGCGGGTGGCGGCGCTGGCCGCGGGGGCGCATCGCGCCTGAGGGGCGCGCCTGTCCCGGCCCCGGGGGCGCTTCGCCCCCCGGACCCCCC